>NZ_CP016591.1:1203798-1805697 GCF_001698205.1 Tsuneonella dongtanensis | reverse complement strand
GGAGCCGAAATGGCCTCGCTGAAGGAACTCAAGGGTCGGATCAACTCGGTCAAGTCGACCCAGAAGATCACCAAGGCCAAGCAGATGGTTGCGGCCGCGAAACTGCGCAAGGCGCAGGCGGCGGCCGAGGCCGCGCGCCCCTATGCCGAGCGGCTGGGTGCGGTGATGGCCTCGCTCGCAAGCAAGGTCGCGGGCGCCGAAGGCGCGCCCAAGCTGTTCGCCGGCACCGGCAAGGACCAGCGTCACCTGCTCGTCGTCGCGAACAGCGACAAGGGCCTCGCAGGCGCGTTCAACTCGAACATCGTCCGCGCCGCGCTGACCAAGGCGCGTGAGCTGCGTGCCGCGGGCAAGGACGTCGACTTCTACCTCGTCGGCCGCAAGGGCCGCGCGCCGATCCGCCGCGCGCACCCGCAGAACATCGCCCAGATGTTCGATACGACCGACGTGCGCGAGCCCGGCTACGCCGAGGCCGAGCGTATCGTCGCCGAGCTGATGGAGATGTACGAGGCCGGCAAGTTCGACGTCGCGCACCTGTTCTACAGCAAGTTCAAGTCGGCGCTGACGCAGGAGCCGACCACGCTCCAGATCATCCCCGTCCCCGCCCCCGAGACGGCCACCACGAGCCAGGCCGCGGTCGAGTACGAGCCCGACGAGGAAGAAATCCTCGCCGAACTGCTGCCCCGTTACCTCAAGACCCAGGTCTTCGGCGCGCTGCTCGAGAACCAGGCCTCCGAACAGGGCGCCTCGATGACCGCGATGGACAACGCCACGCGCAATGCAGGCGAGCTGATCAACAAGCTGACCATCCAGTACAACCGCAGCCGCCAGGCCGCGATCACCACCGAACTCATTGAAATCATTGCGGGCGCGGAAGCGCTCTAAGAGATCGAAGGCAAGGAAACGAACATGGCCACCGCCCCCGTGCTCAACCAGACCACCACCGGCACCATCAGCCAGGTCATCGGCGCCGTCGTCGACGTCGCGTTCGAAGGCGAACTGCCGGCGATCCTCACCGCGCTGGAAACCGACAACAACGGCAACAAGCTCGTGCTCGAGGTTGCCCAGCACCTCGGCGAGAGCACCGTGCGCACGATCGCGATGGACGCGACCGAGGGCCTGACCCGCGGCCAGGCCGTTCGCAACACCGGCGCTCAGATCTCGGTGCCGGTCGGCCCCAAGACGCTCGGCCGTATCGTCAACGTCATCGGTGAGCCGATCGACGAGCGCGGTCCGATCAACTCGGACATGAAGGCGCCGATCCACGCCGAGGCTCCGCTGTTCATCGACCAGTCGACCGAAGCGTCGATCCTCGTCACCGGCATCAAGGTTATCGACCTTCTCGCCCCCTACGCCAAGGGCGGCAAGATCGGCCTGTTCGGCGGCGCCGGCGTCGGCAAGACCGTGCTGATCCAGGAGCTGATCAACAACATCGCCAAGGGTCACGGCGGCGTGTCCGTCTTCGCGGGCGTCGGCGAGCGTACCCGCGAGGGTAACGACCTCTACCACGAGTTCCTCGATGCCGGCGTTATCGCCAAGGACGCCGACGGCAACGCGACCTCGGAAGGTTCGAAGGTGGCGCTCGTGTTCGGCCAGATGAATGAGCCCCCGGGCGCCCGCGCCCGGGTCGCCCTGTCGGGCCTGACCATGGCCGAATACTTCCGCGACCAGGAAGGCCAGGACGTGCTGTTCTTCGTCGACAACATCTTCCGCTTCACCCAGGCGGGCTCGGAAGTGTCGGCGCTGCTCGGCCGTATTCCTTCGGCCGTGGGCTACCAGCCCACGCTGTCGACCGACATGGGCAACCTGCAGGAACGCATCACCTCGACCACCAAGGGCTCGATCACCTCGGTGCAGGCGATCTACGTTCCCGCGGACGACCTTACCGACCCGGCGCCGGCGACTTCGTTCGCCCACTTGGACGCAACGACCACGCTGAGCCGCGCGATTTCGGAGCTGGGCATCTACCCGGCGGTCGACCCGCTCGACTCGACTTCGCGCGTTCTCGAACCGCGCGTCGTCGGCGAAGAGCACTACCAGACCGCCCGCCGCGTCCAGGAAGTGCTGCAGAAGTACAAGTCGCTGCAGGACATCATCGCCATTCTCGGCATGGACGAACTGTCGGAAGAGGATAAGCTCACCGTCGCCCGCGCGCGCAAGATCCAGCGCTTCCTGTCGCAGCCGTTCCACGTGGCCGAGGTGTTCACCAACATCCCGGGCAAGTTCGTGCAGATCGAGGACACCGTGAAGTCGTTCAAGGCGGTCGTCGACGGCGAGTACGACCACCTGCCGGAATCCGCGTTCTACATGGTCGGCGGGATCGAGGAAGCGGTCGAAAAGGCCAAGAAGCTGGCCGAGGACGCCTAAGCGAATGGCACTCCACTTCGAACTGGTGACCCCGGCGAAGCTGGTCCGGTCCGAGGACGTCCACATGGTGGTCGTCCCCGGCACCGAGGGCGACTTCGGTGTGCTCGAGGGCCACGCCCCCGTGATGTCGACCATCCGCGACGGCGCGCTGCAGGTGTTCCGCACCGAAGGTGGCCAGCCGGAGAACATCGAGATCCGCGGCGGGTTCGCCGAGGTCGGCGAAAACGGGCTGACGGTGCTCGCTGAGCACGTCGAAGCCTGACCATCCGCGATTTCCTGAACGACGCGCGTGCGCAGCCCTGGCTGCGGCGCGCGTTTTTCGTGTGCGCCGTATTCTCGTTCGTCATGGCGCTCATCCCCCGCTCGCCAACCATTCCGATCGAGCAGGGGGACAAGGTCATGCACATGCTGGCCTTCTTCACCCTGGGCGGACTCGCCGCGGCGGGCTGGCGCGCCTCCCCGGCCCTGCTCCTGTTTGCTTCCCTCGGGATTTTCGGGGGCGCGATCGAGGTCTTCCAGGCGATTCCCGCCCTTCACCGCGATGCCGATTGGTACGACTGGATAGCCGACATGGGGGCGGCTGCGCTGGCCATCGCTGCGGTAAGGATCGTCCTTCCGCGCCAGTGACTTCGGTTCGTCGCTCGTATCGCACGGTCGGGATGCTCAACCGAAAAGTAACCATTCGCGACAATCCGTAATTAACCGTTGCCGGTGAGATTTGCTTCAGACGGGGGGCGTCTAGGAGTAAATTGGCATGGCGTACCCATATGACAGCACGGTCTCTGCAGCTATCAAGCGAGCGGGCCTTCCCAAGTCGCACAAGGTCCACTGGTCCGAACAGCGCAAGGCGGACGTCGTCCGCGCGGTGCGGGACAAACTGATCACGTTCGACGAAGCGCGTTGGCGCTATCTCCTCAGCCGGAGCGAGTTCCGCACCTGGGAAGAAAAGGTCGACCAGCAGGAGGCGAAGGAAATCGCCTAGCCCTTGCGATGCGTGGGGGCGTGAAAGTCGGGCGGCTTGTCCGCTACCCACGTGACGAATTTCGCCAGCGCCGCGTTGTCGAGCAGGACGGCACGGTCCCCGCCGATCCGCGCGAGCACGGCGTTGGTGAAGTTCGCATGGATCGCCTGGTGGCAGATCGGGTGAACCGGCACCTTCACCCTTCCTTTCTTCGACTTGGGCACGGGATGGTGCCAGTCGAACTGGTCACCCAGGGGACGGTCGCAGAGCCAGCAGGTGGCAGGTTCGCTCAACGCCCGCCTCTCTTGTTCTTCTCCGCCGCCTTCTTCTTTTTCATGGCGTCGTGGAAGCGGTCCGCCCAGCCGGGCTTTACGAGTTGCTCGGCTCTGACCATCCGCAATTCCCCGTCGTCCACATCGCGGCTTACCGCGCTTCCTGCCGCGACGATGGCGTCTGCCCCGATGCGCACGGGCGCGATCAGCGCGCTGTTCGAGCCGATGAAGGCCCGCTCCCCGATCACCGTCTTGTGCTTGAAATACCCGTCGTAGTTGCAGGTGATGGTACCCGCGCCGATATTCGCGCCAGCGCCGACCTCGGCATCGCCGAGGTAGGTGAGATGGCTGGCCTTGGCGCCCGCGCCTAAGACGGCCTTCTTCATCTCGACGAAATTGCCAACCTTGGCGCGCTTCTCCATCACCGCACCGGGTCGCAAGCGAGCGAACGGCCCGACTTCGCAACCCTCGCCCACTGTCGCACCCTCGAGGTGGCAGAACGCCTTGATCGTCGCGCCGCTCGCCACGGTCACTCCGGGACCGAAGACGACGTTCGGCTCGACCGTCACATCGGCCGCGAGCTCGGTATCGTAGCTGAAGAACACCGTTTCGGGCGCGCGAAGCGTGACACCCGCCGCCATCGCTTCGGCGCGCTTGAGCTGCTGCCACTGCGCCTCGGCTTGGGCGAGTTCGGACCGGCTGTTGATGCCGGCTACCTCGTCGGGGTGGTCGGTTCGCACGGCCGCACAGGTTCGCCCGTCGCGCACTGCCACGTTGACGATGTCGGGCAGGTAGAATTCCCCTTGGGCGTTGTCGTTGTCGAGGCGCCCGAGCAGATCGAACAGGTCTTCCGCGCGCGCGGCCATCAGGCCGGAGTTGCACAGGCGGCACGCCCGTTCTGCCTCGTTCGCATCCTTGAACTCGACCATCTTCTCGATCGTCATGTCCGCGTGCGTGATCACGCGGCCGTATTGGAGCGGATCGGACGGCTCGAAGCCAAGCACCACCACGGCCGGCGCATCGGGCGCCCGAAGGCGTGCCAGCATGTCGGACATCGTTTCGGTCTTGATGAAAGGTGCGTCGCCGAGGAGCATGAGAACGTCCCCGGTAAATCCCGACAGTGCGTCCTTCGCCTGCGCGACCGCGTGACCCGTTCCCAGTTGCGGCTCCTGGACGACGCATTCGGCCCTGTCGCCGACGCGGTCGATCACCTGTTGCCGTTCGTCCCCCACGATCACGATCGTGCGCGCGGGTTCCAGTGCTGCGACCGATGCCAGCAGGTGATCGATGATCGAACGTCCGGCGATGGGGTGGAGAACCTTGTGCAGCCCGCTCTTGAGTCGGCTGCCCTTGCCGGCGGCAAGGATGACGGCGGCGAATTCGCGTGGTGTGTTCATGCCGGGCGCCATGCCACCGATTGCTTGCGGTTGGAAGAATCCCCGCTACCGCGTGACGCATGGCCGATTTTCAGTTCGACATCGTCGCGTTCGACCTCGACGGCACGCTCCTCGAGACCCATCGCGACCTTGGCACCGCAGTCAACCATGCCCTCACCCTGGGCGGCTTCCTCGCGGTGCCAATCGAAAGCGCGACGGACCTCATCGGCGGCGGGGCCAAGATCATGCTGCGGCGCGCGATCGACGATCAAGGGGGGTGCGAAGACGGTCGGTTTCGCGAGCTCTACAAGGCGATGCTCGCCTATTATGGCAAGCATTTCGCCGACCACACTCAGCCGTTTCCCGGCGCTGTCGACATGCTCGACACGCTGCGGGGACGCGGGGTCAGGCTGGCAGTGGTTACGAACAAGTTCGAGGAGTTCGCCCGTGGGGTCCTCAAGGCGCTCGACATGCACGATCGGTTCGATTGCGTGATTGGCGGCGATACCCTGGGCAAAGGCAGGGCCAAACCCGCACCCGACCCCATCTGGGAAGCGCGCGAGCGATGCGGCGGCGGACGGATCGCCTTCGTCGGAGACAGTTCCTACGACGTAAGGGCGGGTCGCGCCGCAGGCGTACCGACTATTGCGGTGACCTTCGGGTACCACGACCTGCACCCGCACGAGATGGGCGCCGACGCCGTGATCGATTCGCTCCCTGAGCTGATCCCGGCGCTCGAGTCGCTCTGACGTTACGGCATCGCGCCCCGCCCTCGCCCCTGTTGCATCGCAGCGCGGATGGTGCCAACGCCGACCCAGACTTTACGCGCGCGTAAACCGCGCCCCAGCAGCAGGAGCACATTCGCCATGACCATCTCGTTCAAGGACAAGGTCGCAATCGTTACCGGTGCGGGCGGCGGTCTGGGCCGCGAATACGCGCTCGAACTCGCCCGCCGCGGGGCGAAGGTCGTCGTCAACGACCTCGGCGGCGCACGTGACGGTACCGGTCATTCGGACGCGGCGCTGAAGGTCGTCGAGGAGATCGAGGCGGCCGGCGGCACCGCCATGTCGAACGGCGGCTCGGTCACCGATTACGAGCAGATGGAAAAGATGGTCGCCGACGCCAAGCAGAAGTGGGGCGGCGTGCACGTCCTCATCAACAACGCGGGCGTCCTCCGCGACAAGACCTTCGCCAAGATGAGCCCCGAAGACTTCGAGTTTGTCCTCAAGGTGCACCTGACCGGTTCGGCCTTCGTCACCAAGGCATGCTGGGAAACGATGCGCGAGCAGGCCTACGGACGCATCCTGATGACCGCGTCGTCGACCGGCCTGTTCGGCAACTTCGGCCAGGCGAACTACGGCGCGGCAAAGCTGGGTCTGGCGGGCCTGACCAAGACGCTGCAGCTCGAAGGCGGCAAGTACAACATCAAGGTCAACACGCTGAGCCCGGTCGCCGGCACGCGGATGACCGAGGACCTCTTCCCGGAGCAGGCCTTTAAGCTGTTCGCCCCCGAGAACGTCGTCCCCGCCGCGCTCTACCTCGTCAGCGAGGACGCACCGACCAACGCCATCGTCGGCGCGGGCGGCGGCGG
This sequence comes from Tsuneonella dongtanensis, assembly GCF_001698205.1. Taxonomy (NCBI): domain Bacteria; kingdom Pseudomonadati; phylum Pseudomonadota; class Alphaproteobacteria; order Sphingomonadales; family Erythrobacteraceae; genus Tsuneonella; species Tsuneonella dongtanensis. The sequence continues at coordinate 1,799,133 of NZ_CP016591.1, read as the reverse complement.
CTACCATTCGGCATGGGTGATGATGAACGACGCCGTGTGGCTGCCCGAGGGCGAGCGCACCGTCGAGGGCTTCGCCGCCCACTGGGCCGAAATCTCCTCTCAGACCAACCTCGTCGCTCCCAACTCGGGCGCCGAGCAATCGGGTGCGATCCTCAAGGCCATGCAGAAGGTGATGGGCGACGCGGCGCCGAGTTCCACTCGCGGCTAGTCGCCGACTGCCTTGACCAGACGACGCTCGACCGGGGCGAGGACCCCGGCGAGCTCATGACCGCGTTTCAGGATCTGTCCGTGCTCCCCGAAAAGGGTCCACATCCCTTGCCGCGCCCTCAATGAAGGGCGTTTCTCTATCCGCGCCTGAGGACGCTCCGCCGCGCGACGGAAGGCCGCGAATGAAGCAAAATCGCGGGTGAAGTCCATCGCATAGTCGCGCCACTCGCCGGCGGCGACCATCCGGCCGTAGAGGTCGAGGATGCGCGACAGCTCCTCACGCTCGAAACCGACCTGACTGGGAGCACGACCGGGAAACGGGACGATCGAGCCGCTCCCTGGGCCGAAGCTCATCCGCGCTTGGCTCCGCTGCGCCTGGCGACTTCGGCGGTCGGGATCGCGGCCTTGAGCTCGGCCATTTCAACACGCAGCGCCGCGAGCTCGCTCTCCAGCTTCTCGACGCAGTCGCGACTGGGCGCGCAGGGCTCGTCGCAAGGGGTTCCGTAGGGGATGAACTCACGGACCCATTCCTCCGCCGGCACCAGCGTCGAACGGGCCTTGAGGCCGATCATCGTCGCGCCCTCCGGCACGTCGTCGGTAACGACGGCGTTGGCCCCGATGCGGGCACGTTCGCCGACGGTGATGGGTCCGATCACCTGTGCACCCGAGCCGATGATCACGTTGTCGCCGATCGTCGGATGCCGTTTTCCACCGACGCCGTTGGTCGGGTTCGTTCCGCCCAGCGTCACGCACTGGTAGATCGTCACGTTGTTCCCGATCCTCGCGGTCTCGCCGATGACCGTGAAGCCGTGATCGATGAAGAAATTCTCGCCGATCTCGGCACCGGGATGGATGTCGATGGCGGTCAGGAAGCGGCTCAGATGGTTTACGAAACGGGCGAGGAAATAGAGCTTCGCCTCGTAAAGCCAATGCGCGACGCGGTGCAGACCAAGGGCGAGGACACCCGGATAGAGGAGAATTTCCCATCGCGAATGCGGCGCCGGATCGCGCGCCCGCACCGAGTCGAGATAGCGTGTCAGCTTGTCGAACATTCTTCGCGAATCTCCCACCGATCGCCCGTCAAAGCAAGCGCGGCTGTTCAGCACCCTGCACCGCTTCGAGCGCATCGCGCCAGACACCTTGCGTCGGCGGGACCTTCCGTTCGAGGCTGAGCCGGTCGATCGTCGCCACTACCGCCTCGATCCCGGAGAAACTCCGCTCGAGCCGCGGCACGAGATAGGTAAGCGCGCCCTCGCCCAGCGCAAGGCCGCGCCCTTCCGCGTGGGCCTCGATCATCGCGGCAACCATATCGTCGTCAGGCACGCCGATCTCGAGATGAAGCGCCGCGCCCATGCGGCTGCGCAAGTCCGGCAGCGTGATTTCCCAAGGGTCGCGATCGGTGACCAGAAGCAATGCGTGGCCCTGTTCCTGCGCCCGGTTCCAACGGTGGAACAGCTCCGTCTCGTCAAAGGCGTCGGCCCCGTCGATGGCCTCCACTTCGCCCTGCGCTGCGCCCCAGCGCGCAAGGAGCGACTTGCCGCAGCGGGGCGGTCCGGCGAGAATGGCCGTGCCGTAGGGCCAGCTTGCCGGATCGGAGAGGGCATCGATCGCCGCCCGGTTGGCGTTACCGACGACGATGCGCACCGGATCGTCCGCCCGGCGGACGGTCAGCGGCAGCGCAATCTGGGACATCAGCGACTGATCGCCAGCCCGGCTCCCGCCTGCCGGACCGTGAAGCCGCGCGCCCGCAGCGCGGCGGCGAGCGCGTTGACGTCGCCTCCGTAGCTCACCGTCATGACCGAAGTACCGCCGATCGCGGTGCTGGTTGCGGCCGCGCCCCGCACGCCGGGAGTGCCGCGGACGGCAGAGAGGGCCGAGTCGAAGGCCGCCGCGTTGGGCGTCGCAAACTGGACGCTGAAGCTCGAGACGACCGCCGGCGCTGCTGTTGCAGTGGCCGCTGGGTCGGGCGTCGTATCGGGAGCGGCATTGGCCGCGGCCTGCGCGGCGCGCTCCCGCGCTTCGGCGGCCCGACCGAACTCGATCAGGCGCTGCAACGCCGGGTCGATCTGCGGCGCACCGAGGTTGAGGGTCGAATCGGGCTTGAGCTTGCCCTCCTCCAGCGCTGCCTCGAAGATCGTGTTGAACCGCAGCACTGCGCGATCGAGCATCGCCGGCAGCGCTTCCTGGCTCGGCGCAGTCATCGTAAATTTGTCGAGGAAGACGTTGTCGGGTCCGAAGCGAGCGGTGAATTCGCCGCGAACCGGTCCGCCCGGGTATTGATGCTTGAGGTCGGCAATCGCGACCAGCACGTCCGAAGCACCGAACTGGTCGAGCACGTTGCGCCACCAAGTCCGGCTGCGCCGACCGGTCTGACCGTATGTCAGCAAGATAGAATCGCTGCCGGCCCCAGAGGGCCGGACATAGTCGATCCTGCTTGCTCCCGGCTGGTATTCGGCCCACGCGCGCTGCCACGGATTGCGCATTTCATAGACGGTTTGGGTGCCCGCGCTGAACGTCACCGGCACCAGCAGAAGCGGCGCCGAATGCTGCACGTCCCCGCCGCGCCCCAGCATACCGCCCGCGCGAGCGCGGTCGAATACGACGCCAAGCCGCGCGATGTAGCGGTTGGGTCCGAGCTGTTCGCGCTCGATCACGACCGACGAAACCAGCGAATAGAGCTGCCCATCGGGAATCGCCGGCCCGCCGATCTTCTTCCAGGCAAGGCGCATAGCCTCCCGCCAGCCCTGCTCGCGCGCCTCTTCGGCAGACTTGGCGGTGACGTCGACGGCTATTCCACCGACCTCTATGTCGCCCGAAGCCGCTACCGCCGCGATGCCGCGATCGCCCCCGATCTGCGCCAGCAGCGCGCGACCGCCGACCACCAGAAGTGCGGCGAAAGCAAGCACGACGACGGTGATGATGGCGGCGCGGCGCGGGTCGCGCAGTGATGAAGGGTTGGGTGCCATAGGGGAAAACTGGCGGCCTTTTGCCCAAACGGGCATGGAAATCCAAGCGCGAATGCGTCAGGGCGCTTTCATGGCTACGAACGGTCCGCCCCCGCGCTCCTACACCTACGAATCCGCCGGGGTGTCGATCGACGCCGGCAACGCCCTAGTGCGCGCGATCGGACCGCTGGCGAAATCGACGGCTCGCCCCGGAGCGACGAGCGAACTCGGCGGTTTCGGGGGATTCTTCGACCCCAAGGCAGCAGGTTACACCGATCCGCTCCTCGTCGCCGCGAACGACGGTGTCGGTACCAAGCTTAAGCTGGCGATCGATCATGACCGCCACGATACCGTCGGCATCGACCTCGTCGCGATGTGCGTGAACGACCTCATCGTGCAAGGCGCCGAGCCGCTTTTCTTCCTCGACTACTTCGCCACCGGCAAGCTCGAGAACGGCGTCGCCGAGCGAGTCATCGCAGGCATAGCCGAAGGGTGCCGACAGGCCGGATGCGCGCTCATCGGTGGCGAGACCGCCGAAATGCCCGGCATGTATGCCACGGGCGACTACGATCTCGCCGGCTTCTGCGTCGGCGCCGTGGAACGTGGTGAACAGCTGACCGGTGACAAGGTCGCGCCTGGGCACGTCCTGCTCGGCATCGCCAGCTCGGGTGTCCACTCGAACGGCTATTCGCTCGTCCGTCGTCTGGCCGAGGACATGGGCTGGCGGATGGACCGCCCTGCCCTGTTCGATCCCGAGACGCGTCTGATCGACGCGCTGATCGCTCCGACGAAGATTTACGTGAAAAGCCTGCTGCCGCTTGTCCGCGCGGGCAAGGTCGATGCGCTTGCGCACATCACCGGCGGTGGATTGCTCGAGAACGTTCCTCGCGTACTTCCCGAAGGTGCCCATGCGGTGATCGACGCCGACGCATGGGAACAGCCGCGGCTGATGGCGTTCCTGCAAGCGCAGGGACATATCGAGCCAGGCGAGATGGCCCGCACATTCAATTGCGGCATCGGGATGGTGCTCGCGGTCGCGTCCGACATGGCGCGCGAGGTGGCCGCCGATCTCGAAGCGAACGGCGAGATTGCCTGGCGGATCGGAGAGGTGATCGAGGGGCCGCGTGGCTGCACGGTTCGCGGTTCGGCGGAGACCTGGTCGGCGCGCGACGCATGGGAAGCACGGCATCTTGCCTGACCCGGCAAAGGTCGCCGTCCTGATCTCCGGGAGCGGAACCAACATGGCGGCGCTGCTCTACGCCAGCCGCCTCCCTGATGCCGCCTTCGAGATAGTCCTCGTTGCCAGCAACGATCCCGACGCCGCCGGTTTGCAGCTGGCCGCCGCCGAGGGCGTTTCCACCTTCGCTATGAGCCATAAGGGCATGGACCGCGGCCTCCACGACGCGGCGATGGATGCGGCGATCCGTAACGCAGGCGCTGAGTATGTCGCCCTGGCAGGCTACATGCGGGTGCTCGGTGGAGACTTCGTGCGATCCTGGGAAGGCAGGATGCTCAACGTCCATCCCTCGCTCCTGCCGAAATACCGCGGACTTGGCACGCACCGGGCTGCGCTGGAGGCGGGCGACAGCCATGCGGGGTGCAGCGTTCACCTTGTGTCGGAAGAACTGGATGCGGGCGAGGTCCTTGGCCAGGCCGAAGTGGCGATCCTGCCCGGCGATTCGGAAGCGACGCTCGCCGCCCGGGTCCTGATTGCCGAGCACCAGCTCTACCCCCGCGTGCTGGGCGACTACGTCTCGCGGTCGAACGACCCGGCGTGGCTGCTCTCTCGGGTCCGCAGTCTCGCCCTCGCGCTGCCGGAGGCGCATGAGCGCGAAAGTCACGGCTCGCCCGGGTGGCGCGCTGGAAGCGAAAAATCGGGCAAGTTCTTCGCCCATTTCGCGGACCAGCATCACGGCACGCCGCACATCTCGCTTCTGGTCAAGACGGGCAGCATGGATGAGCTCGAGGATCTCGTCGAGGCGCAGCCGCATGCCTACCACAAACCGGCATACTATGGCGCGAGCGGCTGGGTCGGGCTGATCCTCAACCGGTCGGGCGTCGATTGGGACGATGTCGCCGACTGGCTCGAACGAAGCTGGCGCGCCGTGGCCCCGAGGTCTGTGACCCGGCTGCTCGACATCGCAGACGAGTTCTGATGCCACCGCCACGTCCGCATCCCCTCGCGGTCGCACCGTTCGCGCGCATGGCCGATCGGGCTCTGGCCAAGATCTGGCGCAGCGGCATTACCCCGAAACCTCCGCTCGACCCCGAATATCTGTGGGCCGTCGGCTCTCGGGGTTACACCGCGGATGACGAAACTGGAGGACGCTCGCGGGACGAGGTGGCCGACTTTCGCGAGCGGCTCGACCGGCTTTGCCGCGCATTGCGCGAAGAAGCGGAGCTCAATGCCCTTGGGCACACGATGGCATACGGGCAGCTCACGGCGGCGATCCGCAAGCGCCACGCGCTCGGACGGCTGTGGCGTGAGAAACCTGCGCTCGCCAAGACCGCTATCGCCCCGCCGATCGTCGTCGTCGGACAGATGCGCAGCGGGACCACGCGCCTCCACCGCCTTCTAGCCGCTGACCCGGCTCATGCCGCTACGCGCTTCTGCAACAGCTTCGATCCCGTTCCTTCCCGTCCGGACCTGCGCCCAGCCAAAGCGGCGGCAGCGCTCGCGATCGGGCGCCGAATCAATCCCTGGCTCGATACGCTCCACCCTTTCGGGGCCACGCGTGCGGACGAGGAGATCGGCTGGCTGTCTGCCGCGCTAAGCACGTGCGCTTTCGAAGCACAGTGGCGCATCCCCTCGTTCGTTTCATGGAGCGAGGCGCGCGATGCGGCCCCGGTCTATGCGGAATTCGCGCGCATCCTTCGAACCGACGCTGCGACGATGGGCGACGCGGATCGTCCGCGCGTTCTCAAGTGCCCGCAGTTCGCCGAGGACCTGGCCGTCCTGGTTGCAGCGTTTCCCCGGTGCCGCATCGTCGTTGCGAGCCGGGAGATCGAGCCCGTACTTGAGAGCACCATTTCGATGGTTTCCGGCCAGTCCGCATTTCAGTCGGACATCCGATCTGTTGAATCCATCCGCGTCGAATGGCGGCGCAAGCTGGCTCTGCGCCAGCAACGGATCGACCGAGGGCTGGCACTGTTCGAGGGCCGCGTCGCCACCGTGGAATTCGACGCGCTCGATGCCGACTGGCGCACGGCGATCGCCGAACTCTACGCAACCCTCGATTTGCCACTGACGGCGGAAGCGCTGGCGGCAATGGAGCGAGAGCAATCGGCAGCGGCCCGATCGCCCCACCGCGCGCACGCAAGGTCGCTCGATCGTTTTGCGGCCGCCCGACCCTAGCGTCGGCCCACCCCCGGAAAGACCGAACCGACCCGCGCCCGATACCGCGCGTACTCCTCTCCGAAGTGGGCGACGAGATCACGCTCTTCGTGTGCAATGCCGATGAAGATGTAGACGGTCGTTCCGATGGCAAACAGAAGGTGGCCCAACGACATGTCCGGCGTCGCCCAGAATCCGAGCAGGAAGCCCGTATAAATTGGATGGCGCACCCACTTGTAGAACAAGGGCGTCTTGAAGGTGTGCTCGGGCACAGGCTGGCCTCTGAAATGATGCCAGGCCTGCGACAGCCCGAAGAGTTCGAAGTGGCTGATGAGCCAGGTCGATATGAAGAGGATCGCCCAACCGAGCAGGAATACCCCCCACAGCGCCATTCGCGCGACTTCGTTCTGCACTGACCAAACGGTCCCCGCGATGGGATGCCAGAAAACGAAGATGAGCAGGAGGCACAGTGCCGTGGCCAGGCAATAGACCGATCGCTCCATCGCGGCCGGTATCACGCGGGTCCACGCAGACTTGAATGCGGGGCGCGCCATGACGGAATGCTGGACACCGAACAGGGCGATAAGTCCCAGATCGATCGCAGCAGCGACGATCGGCGATGCGCTCAAGCCCTTGTCGACGTGGGTGGGCAGCGCGTCGATCCCGGCCACGAAGCCCACAAGATAGACGAAGGATACGAAAAAGGCCGTGTAGCAGAACAATGCGACAGGCAGTGCGAGCAGTCTCGACATCTCTTCCCTCCCCGGAAGCGATGCGACCCAGGGGCGACCCTCGTGAAGCCGACCCTACCACGCACGACGTCTATTGCCTAACTGCAAGCCTAGGCGGCGGCCGAGTCCCCCGAAGCCTGCTGCGACATGTCCATAACGGGGCCCGCCGAATATCGGCGGTTGAACGCGGGAGGGCCTCCCTCCGCCCAGGATTGCCATTCGGCAATAAGGCCGTTCTCGCATCGGGCACGCCACACTGCGCGGCGACGACCGAACTCGGCGACCGAGCTGTTGGCCCATCCTCGCAAGAGAACGAAAGGTTCGCTGTAACTGATCGTCTCGACATCGATGCGGAAACCCGGATCGGCATCGAACAGCCTTTGCGCGCCGTCCATGACCGCTTCGCGCCCGCTCACGCCTTCGTGCCAGCTATCGATGTAGGTGTAGTCGTCTGTGACCATGGTCCGCATGGTCTCGACGTCATGCGCGTTCGTGGCCGCGACAAAGCGCGTAACGAGCGTCTTGCTCTTCCTACCGCGACCCCAGAGCATCCGCCGGGGATACCACGGCAGTGCAGATCAGCGCTAACGCATTTGTTAAGGCGAGCCGGGGGCGGGATTAACCGCCCCCGCTCCCGATCAGCCGACGATTTCTTCCGGCTTGAAGAAATATTCGATCTCGATCTTGGCGTTTTCGTCCGAATCCGAGCCATGAACCGAGTTGGCCTCGATGCTCTCGGCGTAAGTCTTGCGAATGGTGCCTTCGGACGCATCCTTGGGGTTGGTGGCGCCCATAATGTCGCGATTGCGCTTTACCGCATCCTCACCTTCGAGGACCTGCACGACGACCGGTCCGCTGGTCATGAAATCGCACAGTTCGCCGAAGAAGGGACGCTCCTTGTGCACGGCGTAGAAGCCTTCCGCCTGTTCGCGGGTCATGTGGATGCGCTTCGAGGCGACGACGCGAAGGCCGGCATCCTCGAGCATCTTGGTAACCGCGCCGGTCAGGTTGCGGCGGGTGGCATCGGGCTTGATGATCGAAAAGGTGCGGGTAACCGCCATGGGATAATCCTCAGGAAGAAATGGGATGGAGATTTGCGCGCGCCCCTAGCGACGGGAGCAGGTCTGCGCAAGGCTCAGGTCTTCTTGACCCAGCGTCCATCCTCTTGCGCGAAATAGCTGCGCTGCACGTCGTCGCGGCCGTCGAACTGTCGCCAGAGCGCGCGCGCCTCCGCCACCTGCGGCTCTCCGAACAGCACGATCGTGCGGTCAAACTCCGCGGCCTCGTCGCGCCACTTGCCGTCCGCGAGCACCGCCACGGCTGCGCCGTTGTCGCGCCTGCAGGTCTCGGCCAGGAGGATCGGCTGGCGCTCGGCGTGATCCTCGCCATGGGCCAGAAAGCCGTCTGCCGCCCACAGCGCCCCGGAAATGGCCGCGCGGCGCTCCGCATCGGCTTCGACGACCAGCATGCGCTCGTTACCGTCGAGAACCCGCGGCGCGATCTGCGCGACAACCCGCTCGACCGGGCCTTCGGATACTTGCCAGAAATCGAGCCTCATTGCGCTTTGCCCTTCCCCGACCGGCAGCGGTCGGAACAGTATTTCACGCTGTCCCAATCCCGCTCCCACTTCTTGCGCCAGGTGAATGGAAGGCCGCACGTGGCGCAAGGCTTGCTCGGAAGGTCCGCCTTGCGCCGCATTTTCGGCATTACGGCCTTCAGTTCTCCAGCACGTCGCGCACGTAGCGGTCGATCAGGCGAACGCCGTAACCCGTCGCCCCCTTGCCCCAGGTCGCGCCCGGCTTGGCCGCCCAGACCGTACCCGCGATGTCGCAGTGGGCCCAGGCGCGTCCCTTGTCGATGAAACGCTGGAGGAACTGCGCCGCCGTGATCGACCCGCCCTCGCGAGGACCGATGTTCTGCATGTCGGCGATCGGGGAATCGATCAGCTTGTCGTAGGCGGCATGGAGCGGCATTCGCCACAGCTTGTCGCCCGTCTCGCGGCCCGCCTTGAGCAGAGCGTCGGCGAGCGCATCATCGTTGGCGAACACGCCGCCATGCTCATGACCGAGGCTGATGACCATCGCACCCGTCAGCGTGGCGAAGTCGACGATCGCAACCGGATCGTATTCCTTCTGCACCCACGTCAGCGCATCGCACAGCACCAGCCGCCCCTCGGCATCGGTGTTGAGAATCTCGATCGTCTGCCCGCTCATGCTGGTCACGACATCGCCCGGGCGCTGCGCCTTGCCGTCGGGCATGTTCTCGACCAGGCCCATGACCGCGACGACATTGGCCTTTGCTTTCCGGCGCGCGAGGGCGAGCATCGCGCCCGCCACGGCACCCGCACCGCCCATGTCCCACTTCATGTCACCCATGCCGGGACCCGGCTTGAGGCTAATCCCGCCCGTGTCGAAGGTGACGCCCTTGCCGACGAACGCGGTCGGCTTCGCGCCTTTCTCTCCGCCGTTCCACTCGACAACCAGCAGGCGCGAAGGCTTGTCCGAACCCTGCCCGACCCCGAGCAGCGCCCCCATGCCAAGGCGGGTCATGTCATCGACGCCGAGCACGATCACCTTGAGGCCCGCCTTTTCGTAATCGGCGCGAACTCGCTCGACGAACGATTCCGGGTAAATCACATTGGCAGGCTCGGTCACCAGTTCGCGGGTCAGTTCCACGCCGTCGGCGACGGCGGCAGCATCCGCCCAGGCATCCTTCGATCCGTCCGGCGCGCCGACCGCAACAGCCTTGGCAAGCGTCGTCTTCTGCTCGTCCTTCATCCGGGTCCGGTACCGGTCATAGCGCCAGGTGCGCAGGCGCAGGCCCATGAGGACCGCCGCGGCTTCTTCCGCGGACAATCCCTCACACTCTATCGCGATGCTGGTCGCACCCGAGCAGGCGTACTTCGCGGCCAGCGCGGCCCCGGCCTTTTCGAGATTGGCAAGACGCGATTCGTCGGCTTTCTCGCCCGCGCCGGCAAGCGCCACTCGCACCACCGATCCACCCCGTTCGGCAAAGCTGTCGAAAACTTGCCCGGGGCGGCCCTTGAAGCGGGCGGCTCGCGCGCCTTCAGTCAGCGTGGCTTCGAGATCGGCGGGCAGCGTATCCTTGTCGACTACGCGGGCGACAACGGGGGTGCCGGCGGGAACGGTCTCGGCGAATTCAATCTTCATGCTTACTCCAGAGGATAAGGCTCGTCCCGCTATCGACGCACTTCGGCGCATCCGGGCTCAGGATGGCGATTGCGATTAGGCGGCAGTGCTGCGATAGGCAAGCGATGCTCCCCCCCTCGATCGGATTGCAGCAAGCATCGGGCCGCCGCTTGCCAGCCTCCAGACGTGGGGCGTTCGCCAGCGTGGCCGTGATAGCCGTCGCACTGCTGGCCGCGCCTGCCTGGGCCCAGGACGGCCCCGCGCCCGGAATGGGCACGACCGGCAGCCCCGAAGGGACCCCGCCGGACCTTTCCACGCCGATGCCGCCGATCGACGCGGCGACGATGCCCCCTGCACCGACCGGCGAGCGCCAGATCAATTTCGAGGCCAACTCGGTCGCTTACGACGAGAACAGCGATTCGGTGACCGCCAGCGGCGACGTCGTCCTGCGCAGCGAGGACCGCTCGGTCCGCGCGGATCAGGTAACCTGGAGCCGGACGAGCGGTACGATCGTCGCCACCGGCAACGTCCGCTTCGTCGATGAGGACGGCAACCAGCTCTATACCAGCCGCATCGAACTGACCGACAAGTTCGAAGCCGGCGCGATGGAAGACCTGCTCCTGTCCCTGCGCGAGGGCGGGCGTCTTGCCGCGGCCAACGGCGAGCGACTGGCCGACGGCACCATCGAGCTTTCGCGAGCGGCCTACACCGGATGCGAGGTCGTGGATGCCGAAGGCTGCCCGCGGGAGCCGAGCTGGCGGATCACGGCCGATCGGGTGATATACTCGCCCGAGGACAAGATCGTACGCTTCCGGGGCGCTTACCTGGAACTGTTCGGGGCACGGCTCATACCGCTACCCGGACTGGCCGTGCGAACCGACGGACGGCCGGTTTCCGGATTCCTGATTCCGGACATCCAGTACTCGCGCAACAACGGCCTCGAGCTCTCGGGCAGCTATTACGTCAATCTTGCGCCGAACCAGGATCTGACGCTCAGCGCGTATGCATTCACCGGCGCGCCGCCGATGGCATCGGCCCAGTGGCGGCACCTGACCTCGCTCGGCGCCTATCAGGCGACCGGTTATCTCACATATAGTCGCCGCCTCGACCCCTTCGGCGGGTCATCGACCGGCGCCGACCGTCTGCGCGGCTATCTGTTCGCCAATGGCAAGTTCCAGTTCGATCCCAACTGGAGCCTGACGTTTTCAGGACGCCGGGTCACCGACCGGACCTTCCTCCGGCGCTACGACATCAGTCGCGACGACCGTTTGCGCTCGCTTATCGAATTGGAGCGGATCGACGCCGATTCATACCTGGCCATTGCCGGATATGCGACGCAGACGCTGCGGCTCGGCGTGCCGCAGGGGACAGTACCCATCGCATTGCCGATGATCGACTATCGCCGCCGCCTCGACACGAAATTTCTCGGCGGCGGGAAGCTGGAACTTCAGGCGAACTCGCTGGCCCTGTATCGGCCCGACGGTCAGGACACGCAGCGCGCTTTCGCGGGTGCCAAGTGGGACCTCAAGCGAGTGACCGGAATGGGCCAGCTGCTCACGGTCACCGGCCTCGTGCGCGGCGATGTCTATCATTCCGACGAAAACGGATTGACCGCCACCGCGATCTATCGCGGTAACCCCGGGTGGGAAACCCGTGCAGTTGCGCTCGTGGCCGCGGATGTCGAGTGGCCCTTCGTCGGCCCCGCATTCGGCGGAACACAGGTGTTCACCCCGCGGGTCCAGCTCGTCGCCACTCCGCCTATCCGCAACCTGGCCGTACCCAACGAGGACGCGCGAGCGATCGACCTCGAAGATTCGAACCTCTTCGCGCTCAATCGCTTCCCCGGCTATGACCGGATCGAGGACGGGCCGCGCGTGACCTATGGTCTCGACTGGGAACTGACCCGGCCCAACTGGCGCATCAACACCACGATCGGCCAGTCCGTGCGGCTCAACAACCGGGCGACGATCCTGCCCGACGGCACCGGCCTCAGCGAGCGGGTTTCCGACTTCGTCGGACGCACGGATGTCCGGTTCAAGGATTTCGTGAAGTTTACGCACCGCTTCAGGCTCGACAAGGACAACCTGGCGGTGCGGCGCAACGAGATCGACGCTACCGTCGGTTCGAGCAGGACCTACCTCGAGGTGGGATACTTGCGGCTCAACCGCGACATTTCGACGACGATCGAGGACCTGCGCGACCGCGAGGAACTGCGGCTGGCCGGGCGGGTCGCGTTTGCGCGCTACTGGTCTTTGTTCGGGTCGGGGGTGTTCAACTTGACCGACAGGGCGGAAGACCCGACCTTCACTGCCGACGGGTTCGACCCGATCCGGACCCGGCTCGGAGTCGCCTACCAGGATGACTGCCTTGAAATCGGCGCGACGTGGCGCCGCGACTACCTCGACCAGGGCGACGCGCGGCGGGGCAATACCTTCCAGTTCTATTTCGCCTTGCGGAACCTCGGTTTCCGTTGATGCGAGGCCGGTTGGCAGACTCCGATTAACGCGCTATCCGCCGCGCGCACTCAGCTTGGGTTAAGCCGCTTCGGCCCACCCGCCCGGGCTCAATCCGGCGTTATTCAAAAGCGTCGATGCAAACGGACCAAGGCGTGATCGAAAGAACCATTTTCAAGCTGCTCAACGGCGTCGCCGCGCTCGGCCTTGCCGTTTCACCGATCGCCGCGTCCGCGCAGGAGGCTGCGGCGACCGGCGGATTGAACCTGCCCAGCAATGTCTCGGTGATCGGCCAGAACGATCCCAACACGCGCCGCCCCACGGCGGTGGTCAACGGCCAGATCATCACCGGTACCGACGTCGACCAGCGGCTTGCGCTGATCATCGCGGCTTCGCGCGGCGAGATATCGGAACAGGAGCGGCAGCGGCTGCGAACGCAGGTTCTGCGCAACCTGATCGACGAGACGCTGCAGATCCAGGAAGCGCGCGCGCAGGAAATCGAAGTCCAGCAGGCGGAAGTGGACCAGACGTATGCGCGCGTCGCGGCGCAGAACTTCGGTCAGAACGTCCAGGCGATGGACGAATATCTCGCCCGGATCGGCTCGTCGGCGGGGTCGCTCAAGCGCCAGATTCTCGGTGAACTGTCATGGCAGCGGCTGCTTCGTCGCAACGTGGCGCCTTTCATCAACGTATCGTCGGAGGAAGTGACCGAAATCCGCGAACGGCTTGAGGCCAGCCGCGGCACGGAGGAGTATCGCCTCGGCGAAATCTGGATCGCCGCCACTCCCGAGAACCGCGAGCAGGTTCTGGCCAACATCACCCAGATCATCGAACAACTGCGTCAGGGCGGCAGCTTCCAGGGTTACGCGCGGCAATATTCCGAATCCTCGACCGCCGCTGCCGGGGGCGACCTCGGTTTCGTCCGGCTCGAGATGCTTCCCAGCGAACTTGCTGTCGCCGCACGGCAGATGCAGGTCGGCCAGTTGCTTGGCCCGATCGAGAATTCGGGAGGATTCTCGCTCCTCGCGCTGATCGACAAGAAGGCGATCCTCACGGCGGACCCGCGCGACGCGGTGCTCAGCCTCAAGCAGGTCTCGTACGATTTTCAGGACGGCATCACCGAAGCGGAGGCACAAGCCGAGTTGCAGAAATTCGTGTCCGGGCTCGGCCAGATGCGCGGGTGCGGCAGTGCCGAGGAAGTTGCCGGCTCGATCGGCGCCAAGGTCGCGAGCAGCGACGGTATCGTGCTGCGGTCTCTGCCCGAGGCTATCCAGGCGATGCTTCTCGATCTCCAGGTCGGTCAGACTACCGCGCCATTTGGCGGCATCGAGGAAGGCGTGAGCGTCCTGATGCTGTGCGGCCGTGACGATCCCGTGGATGCCGGCGCTCCGAGTTTCGACGAGCTCATGGCGCAGCTCGAAGACGAGCGCATCAACAAGCGGGCACAGCGATACCTGCGCGACCTGCGCAACGACGCGGTGATCGAATACAACTGAGGTCCGCCCCGCTCGCCGTATCGCTGGGCGATCCGGCGGGTGTCGGCCCCGAACTCATCGCCGAGGCATGGGCCCGGAGGCTCGAACACGCCTTACCTCCGTTCGCAGCGATCGGCGGGGCCAGCCTGCTTGTCGAGGCCGGGGCCTCTCGCGGTATCGAGCTGCCGGTAGAGCCGATCGCCTCGCTGAAAGATGCTGCCGAAGTGTTCGGACGGGCGCTCCCGGTTCTGGGCGAACTCGACGGATCATGGAGGCCTGGTTTTCCCGACTCCGCGGGCGCCACACTGGCGCTCGCGAGCCTGAAGCGGGCCACCGAGTTGACGTTCGCGGGCGAGGCATCCGGCGTCGTGACGGCTCCCATAGCCAAGGCATTGCTCGCCGAGGTCGGTTTCGACCACCCCGGCCAGACCGAGTTCGTAGCGGCAGCTTGCGGCGTGGCGGCTGAGGACGCGGTGATGATGCTCGCCGGACCGCAATTGCGGACGGTGCCGCTGACAGTCCACGTCGCGTTGGCCGAGGTACCGGGTCGCATAACGACCGATCTCATAGTCCGCCGCGCGCGCGTCGCGGCTGCCGCGCTTGAGCGCGATTTCGGTATCGAGGCCCCTCGGGTCGCGGTCGCCGCGTTGAACCCGCATGCGGGTGAAGGCGGGAAGTTCGGCGACGAGGAGGCGCGGATCATCGCGCCGGCCATCAAGGCGCTGCGCCGTGAAGGCATCGCTGCCACCGGCCCGCACCCCGCTGACGCGCTGTTTGCTCCCCACGCCCGCCATGGTTTCGACGTGGCGCTGTGCATGTACCACGATCAGGCGCTGATCCCGCTGAAGGCGCTCGATTTCGACGCGGGCGTCAACGTGACCCTGGGCCTGCCGATCGTCCGCACCAGTCCGGACCACGGAACGGCTTTCGACATAGCCGGAACCGGGCGCGCAAACCCCGGCGCGATGATCGCCGCGATCCGCATGGCCGGCGAATGCGCGATGCGGCGTGCGGCCAATGGCTAGCCTTCCTCCGCTGCGCGAGGTCGTCGCACGTCACGGCCTGTCTGCAAGCAAGGCACTCGGCCAGAATTTCCTGTTCGACGAGCAGCTGCTCGACCGGATCGCCGCGGTTCCGGGCGATCTCGACGACGCGGCGGTGCTGGAGATCGGGCCCGGACCCGGTGGCCTCACGCGCGCCCTGCTGCGGGCTGGCGCTCGCGTGACCGCGATCGAGATGGACCGTCGCTGCCTCCCAGCACTCGCCGAACTCTCGGAGGCCTACCCCGAAAGACTTCGGGTGATCGCGGGCGATGCCATGAAGCTCGATCACGACGAGTTGATGGAGCAACACTACGCGGTGGTCGCCAACCTGCCCTACAACGTCGGCACGGCGCTCTTCACCCGTTGGCTCTCTGGAGAATCGTGGCCCCCGCGATGGACCAGCCTCACGCTTATGTTCCAACAGGAGGTTGCCCAGCGTGTCGTCGCCGTACCGGACACCAGCGCCTATGGTCGCCTGGCGGTTCTTGCCCAATGGCGCGCGTCTGCTCGCCTGGCGATGAAGGTTCACCGCAGCGCGTTCACGCCTCCGCCCAAAGTGATGAGCGCGATCGTCCATGTCGAACCGGTCGCGATGCCCGGAGGCGTATCCGCGCGGATCCTCGAGCGGATTACCGAAGCTGCTTTCGGCCAGCGCAGGAAGATGCTCCGCCAGAGCTTGCGGGGCGTACCTGGCGCGCTCGAAGCGCTCGAGACGCTCTCCATCGACACGCAGCGGCGTGCGGAGACGCTGTCAGTGGCAGAATTCGTCTCAATCGCCAGGATATTGAGCGCCTGAGAGGCTCCTCTTGCGACCTCAGTCGAGCGACCGGCAGAGGTTCATCTGAGGTACCGTTATCACGACACGGAGACCCTCGGGGAGCCAGTCCTTCGACAGTGAACCCGCCAGCTGTCGTTCGACGCTCATCTTGATCAGGCGACTGCCGAAGCCGTCTGTCTCAGGCGGCCCCGAAATGGGCGGACCACCCAGTTCCGTCCAGTGCAGCGACACCTGGCCATGGTCGAGGGTCGAGCGAAGTTCGACCGATCCATCTTCGCTGGACAATGCGCCGTACTTGGCGGAGTTCGTGGCGAGCTCGTGGACCACCAGCGCGATCGGCGTGGCCCCACGATCGTCGAGCGGGATCGTGTCCGATACGATCCTGATCCGGTCATCATCGGTACGATAGGGCGCGAGAAGTTCGACGAGCAGGCCGTGCAGCTCGTTGTTGTCCAGCTTGGGCTGCGACTGCTCGCTGTGCGGACGGGCGAAGTTGTGCGCGCGACTGAGCGAAAGGATCCTTTCGCTCAATTCACCGAGGGCAGTGGAGCCATCCCGGCCGGTTCGTTTGGTCAGCTCGATCAGGCCGATGATGACCGAGAATATGTTCTTGATACGGTGGCTCAGCTCGCGGCTCAGAACCTCGAGCTGATCGGCTGAGGATTTTGCGTCGTGGATATCGGTACAGGTGCCGATCCAGCGCACGATCTTTCCATTTTCCCGAACCGGCAGTGCCCGGCCGAGCGTCCAGCGATATTCCCCGTCGTGGCGCCGGAGGCGGTATTCGATCTCGTACGGCTCGCCGGTTTCCAGCGAGTGGCGCCAGCGCTCCCACGCGCGATCCTGGTCGTCCGGATGGAACATCCCGTTCCATTCCTCACCATCGGTCGAACCTTGCGGGACACCGGTGAAGGCGTACCACTGCGCGTTGTAATAGTCGTGATAACCGTCGGGCAGCGTCGACCAGACCATGTGCGGCATCGTATCGGTCAAGACACGAAACCCCGCTTCGCTGGCGAGGAAGGCGGTCACATCGGCGTGTGAGGCGTCGTTCACAATCTGGGCCTCAGTGATATCGAGAATTCACGAACGACCGGTCAATATGCCTGAGAGGTTGGCTTGGCCTGTCGCTTGATGCGCTCGACGGTGTCGACCAGCAGCTGCTCGTCGATCGGCTTCTCGATTACCGGCGATGCAAATTCGTTGCAGCCTTCGAGCTGCGACGGATTTGCGGTCACGAATACGATCTCGACGCCGGTCCGCGCGAGCGACGAACCGATCGCCGGCCCCGTGAAGCCGTCGCGAAGATTGAGGTCGACAAGCGCAAGGTTGGGCCGCTCGTCGCTCAATGCGAGGGCACCTTCCATGTCCTCCGCCGTGCCGATGACCTGCACGCCGCACCGTTCCAACACGGACTCGGCGTGAATGGCTGCAAGGAATTCATCTTCAACGATAATCGCGCGCATCGATAAATACGGTCCAGGTTGCTCCTGTGCGACGAAACGTCAAAAGCCGCCTTGCGTTCCACAATGGCGCACTTTTGAACGTATGTTGCTCAGACGCAACGAATTTGCCGACCTCAGGCTTTCGCAACCTGCCGCCAGGCATGCAGCAACGGCTCGGTGTAGCCCGAGGGTTGCTCCACCCCCTTGAACACGAGATCCACGGCCGCCCTGAAGCCGGGACCGTCCTCGTTGCCGACGAGCGGTGTATAGGACGGATCGCCTGCGTTCTGCGCATCGACCTTAGCCGCCATCCGTCGCAGGCTGTCCATCACCTGCTCGGCGGTGCAGACGCCGTGATGGAGCCAGTTAGCCATGTGCTGGCTGCTGATGCGCAGAGTCGCGCGGTCTTCCATCAGGCCGACATCGTGAATGTCGGGCACTTTTGAGCACCCCACCCCCTGGTCGACCCACCGCACGACATAGCCGAGCAGCCCCTGTGCGTTATTGTCGAGTTCCTCGCGAACCTCGTCCTCCGACCAATTGGTGCCATGCGCCACGGGTATCGCCAGCAGGCCATCGAGGCCCGGCGCCTCTCCGAGTTCCTTCTGCCGTTCGAACACATCCATCGTGTGGTAATGCGTCGCATGGAGCGTGGCGGCCGTCGGTGACGGCACCCAAGCGGTGTTGGCCCCAGCTTTGAGGTGGCCGATCTTCTGCTCCATCATGTCGCGCATCATGTCGGGCGCGGCCCACATGCCCTTGCCGATCTGCGCCTTGCCCGACAGGCCGTGCCTGAGGCCGATGGCGACGTTGCGCGCCTCGTACGCGGTCAACCAGGAGCTCGTCTTCATCTCCGCCTTGCGGATCATCGGGCCGGCTTGCATCGAGGTATGAATCTCGTCGCCCGTGCGGTCGAGGAAGCCGGTGTTGATGAACACGATCCGGTTGCGGACCGCGTGGATGCACGCGGCGAGGTTGGCGCTGGTGCGGCGTTCCTCGTCCATCACGCCGACCTTGATCGTGTGGCGGTCAAGCCCGAGCAGGTCCTCCACCGCATCGAACAGGTCGTTGGTGAAAGCGCACTCCTCGGGACCATGCTGCTTCGGCTTGACGATGTAGATCGAACCCGTGCGGCTGTTTCTGTACCGGCCAAGGCCCCGCACGTCGTGCGCACCGATCGCGCTGGTGATCACCGCGTCCATGATCCCCTCGGGCACCTCGGATCCGTCCGGCAGGAGGATCGCGGGGTTGGTCATGAGGTGACCGACGTTACGCACGAACAGCAGGCTACGACCGGGGAGCGCCCGATCGCCGATCTGCACATCGTCGGCCAGGCGCCGGGTCAGGGTCCGTCCGCCCTTGTCGAAGGTATCCTCAAGATCGCCGCGGATCACGCCGAGCCAGTTGCGATAGGCAGCCAGCTTGTCTTCCGCATCGACCGCCGCAACCGAGTCCTCGAGATCGGCAATCGTGGTGAGGGCAGACTCGAGCACGACGTCGGCAATTCCGGCCTTGTCGTCCCGCCCGACCTCGCTGTTCGCATCGAAGACGACCTCGATATGGAGCCCGTTGTTGACGAACATCTTTCCGCGGTTGGTGTCGCCGACGAACTGCGCCGGATCGGCGAGCGCGATCGCGTCTGGCCCGGTCAAGTCGCTCCAGCTTCCCGACGCGAGCGGAACCGCTCCATCCAGGAACGAGCGCGCCTTCGCGATGACTGCGTCGCCGCGGGCCTTGTCGTATCCGCCCGGCCGCGCAGGCGGCGCGTCAAGCGCGTCGGTACCGTAATAGGCGTCGTAGAAGCTTCCCCAGCGCGCGTTGGCGGCGTTGAGCAGGAAGCGTGCGTTGAGGATCGGGACCACGAGTTGCGGCCCCGCCATCGTTGCGATCTCCGGATCGACGTTCTGCGTCCCGATGATGAAATCACCCGGTTCGGGGACGAGGTAACCGATCTCCTGCAGGAAGGCACGATAGGACCCTGCCTCATGGGGCTGGCCCCGGCGGGCGACATGCCAATCGTCGATCTTCGCCTGCAGGTCTTCGCGCTTTTCCAGCAAGGCGCGATTACGCGGAGCGAAGTCGGCAAGGATCGATGCGAAGCCCTTCCAGAACGCGTCGCCATCCTTCCCGAGAGGCGCCAGCACCTCGCCCTCGATGAAGCGCGCAAGTGCGCCGTCCACCTGCAGTCCGGCCTTGGTCACGGTATTGCTCACTACGTCCCTCGCATGTTGCCAGCGCACCGAAGAGATTCGGTACGGGTTGAGTAACTGTCGTCCGGGGAGGAAGCGAGCCGCGCAAATGCACAAGCCGGGGAGCGATTGCAACTGCCGGTTGCGCGGGGTTGGACTGTGTCGCGCGGCCCGCTAGGAGCGGTTACCGATGAAACTTGCCGCTGACCAGTTCACCGCCGCGATCGACGGCCATGCGATGCTGGAGCACGTGCTCGCGTGGAGCGCGATCAACACCGGCACCGCCAATCTGGAAGGTCTCGCCAGGCAGGCGGCTCTCCTCGCCGACGCTTTTTCCGCCCTTCCCGGTTCGATCGAGCTGGCCGAGCCCACCCCGGTCACCGTCGTGTCCCCCGACGGGAGCGAGGTCGAGAAAGCGCATGGCAAGCACCTCGTGCTGCGGGTGCGGCCAGATGCGCAGCGGCGCGTGCTCCTCACCGGCCACATGGATACGGTGTTTCCTGTCGACCACCCGTTCCAGGACCTGCGCTGGATCGACGACGAGACGCTGAACGGGCCTGGTACCGCCGACATGAAGGGCGGCATCGCGGTGATCCTCCATGCGCTGCTGTCGCTGGAAGGCACGCGCGCAGGGCAGGCGCTTGGCTATGACGTGATGATCAATTCCGATGAGGAAACCGGATCGCTCTCTTCCGCCGGCCTCATCGCGGAACTGGCGCGGGGCAAGTTTGCGGCGCTGACCTATGAACCCAGCGCGCTGCCCGACGGCACCCTGGCACATGCGCGGGGGGGATCGGGCAACTACTCGATCGTGGTGACCGGCCGCTCGGCCCATGCCGGGCGCAACCCGCACGAAGGACGCAATGCCATCGTCGCCGCCGCCGACCTTGCTGTCAGGCTCAAGGCGATGGGCCACTCCGATCTCTCGATCAATCCGGCGAAGATCGACGGCGGTTCGGCAAACAACGTCGTGCCCGACCACGCCGTGCTCCGGTTCAACATCCGGCCGAAATCAACCGAGGCGGCCGATGAATTCACGTCCAATCTCAAAACCTTGTTGATGGAAATCGAGAAGGCACATGAAGTGTCGCTGCGGCTCCACGGGGGCATTACCCGCCCGCCGAAGCCGGTTGACGCCCGCGCGCAGCGACTGTTCGATCTCGTACGCGAGTGCGGTGCCGAACTCGGCCAGTCGATCGCGTGGCAACCGTCCGGAGGCGTTTGCGACGGGAACAACATCGCAGCCTGCGGCGTGCCTGTCGTCGACACGATGGGAGTGCGCGGCGGCGCGATCCATTCGCCCGACGAGTTCATGATCGTGCCCAGTCTTGCGGAGCGAGCGGCGCTTTCCGCGCTCGTCCTCGCCCGCATCGCCTCCGGAGAACACATTTGAGCTTCCGCCTGCGCGCCGCACACCCGAGGGATCTCGAACCGCTCTACGAGATGGCCAAGCTCACCGGCGGCGGATTCACCAACCTGCCCGCCGACCGCGCCTCGCTCGCGGCCAAGCTGGAGCGGGCGGAAAGCGCCTTCGCGCGCACCGAAGATACGCTGGCCGACGAACAATTCGTGCTGGTGCTCGAAAATGCCGAAACGGGAGAAGTGCGCGGCACCTGCCAGTTGATGACGCAGGTCGGACAGCGCTGGCCGTTTTATTCCTATCGCAAGAATACGCTGACCCAGCATTCGCAGGAACTTGAGCGCACGGTGCGCGCCGACCTGCTCAGCCTCGTCACCGATCTCGAAGGGTCGAGCGAGGTCGGCGGCCTTTTCCTGCACCCGAACGAGCGCGCGGGCGGGCTCGGCCTGCTGCTCGCGCGCAGCCGCTACCTGTTCATCGCGATGCACCGGGCCCGCTTCGCAGACCGGATCCTCGCAGAACTTCGCGGAATCATCGACGAGCGCGGCGGCTCGCCCTTCTGGGACGGGGTCGCGGGCCGTTTCTTCGGGATGAGCTTCCAGGATGCGGACTATTTCAACGCGATCAACGGCAACCAGTTCATCGCCGATCTCATGCCGAAGCATCCGGTCTACATCGCCATGCTCGACGACGACGCGCGCGACGTGATCGGGATGCCCCACCCCACGGGGCGCGCGGCCATGCGCATGCTCGAGCACGAAGGGTTCCGCCACGACGGCTATGTCGACATCTTCGACGGCGGCCCGACGATGACCGCTCGTACCGATGACGTGAAGTCCATCCGCGAGGCGCACGCCGGGAAAATAGCCCGCGCGGACCTCGACGGCGGTGAGCGCGCGATCCTCGCCTGCGGCCGTCTCGGCGACTTTCGCGCCTGCTATGGCATGCGCGCGATCGATGACGGCTCGGTGGCAATCGATGCCAAGAGTGCTGGCCTTCTCGGCTTGGGCGAAGGCGACACCGTGTGGAGCGTGCCGCGATGAGGCCTGCGCGGGACCTCGTCGAGATCAATTTCGACGGGATCGTCGGCCCGAGCCACAACTATGCAGGGCTCAGCCTCGGCAACCTCGCCGCGACCGCCCATGCCGGTGACGTCAGCTACCCGCGCGCTGCTGCGCTGCAGGGCCTCGCAAAGATGCGGCACAACATGGCCCTGGGCCTCGCGCAGGGGTTTTTCGTGCCCCTGCCCCGCCCCAATCCCGACTACCTGCACCGGCTGGGCGCCGACGAAAAAACCGATCCCGCGCTGACGGGTGCTGCCTGGTCTGCTTCGTCGATGTGGACCGCAAATGCCGCGACCGTGAGCCCCTCGCCCGACACGGCGGATGGCCTCTGTCACCTCACCCCCGCGAACCTCGTGACGATGCCGCATCGCGCACAGGAGTGGCCCGACACCGCGCGCCAGCTCGCCGTCGCATTCGCCGACGAGGCGCATTTCAAGCTGCACCAGCCGGTTCCTCCGAGCTTCGGCGACGAGGGCGCGGCCAACCACATGCGCTTCTGCGAAAGCCATGGTGCTGCCGGGGTGGAGGTGTTCGTGTATGGCCGGACGGGCGGCGCATTCCCGGCTCGCCAGCACGAACAGGCCAGCCGCGCGGTCGCGCGCTTGCACGGTCTCGATCCCTCACGCGTACTGTTCGTCGAGCAGAACCCAGCGGCGATCGCTGCCGGGGCGTTTCACAACGATGTCGTCGCGGTAGCGAACGGCCGGATACTGTTCACGCACGCCGAGGCTTTCGCCGACCAGTCGGCGACATTCGACGCCATTCGCCGCGCGTTTCCAGCCCTCAAGGTCGTCGAAGTGCCCTCGTCCGCGGTTACCCTCGACGATGCGATCCGCAGCTACCTGTTCAACGCCCAGCTGGTCACGTTGCCCGACGGCGAGACCGCGCTCATCGTGCCCACCGAGTGCCGCGAAGTCGCTGCGGTCGCGGCCTTTCTCGACACGCTTGTCTCAGGCAACGGTCCCATCCGACGCGTCCTCCCCGTGGACGTCCGGCAATCGATGGCCAACGGAGGCGGGCCCGCCTGCCTTCGGCTGCGCGTGGTGGCCGATCCCGCGACCGTCGATCCACGGTTTCTGCTCGACGAAGCCAAGTCCGATTCGATCGAACGGGTCATCGCGGCCCACTGGCCCGAACAGATCGACCCCGCCGACCTGGGTCGTTCGGCGCTGGTGGCCGACGTCGTCTCGGCGCGCGCAAAGCTGCTGGAAGCGCTGGACCTGGAAATTCTCGGTTAACGCGCTGGACCCTTCGTCGGGCTCGTTTACACTTCGCTTCCTGTTAACCATCGAATGGGACAGCCTGCCCTCGGTTTGGCACGCTCGTTGCTCAGCTGCGTTAACGATTGAAACTGGGTTGCGAGAGCTGTTTTATGCTGAAGAAGATCGGTCGCCTCTTCGTCATCAAGACCCGGTTCGAGGCGGGACTGATCATCTACGCGCTGGCGCTCGGCGCTTGCGACCGCGGGCTGCACTACATGGAGCAATTCCCCGGCTGGGGCGGCAAGGCGCTTTTCGTCGCCGCAACCGGTTCGGTGTTCCTCGCAGGCGCCAAGATCTTCGATTGCCTGCGCTTTGAGCGCGAGCGGAGCGAGGCCGAAGCGGCGTCGGCCGGCACGCCCTGATCTGACCTGAAACGAAAGGTGGGGGTTTCTGTTGCTACGTACCCCCGGACGCCCGGTTTCCGATTCTGTTACCCGGTTCGGTCCGAACCGTGCTCAAGTCTTTGTAACTTCAGGCCGTTAGGCCCTAGAATTACGCAGCGAGAGCAAGTGCTTCGTTGTCGTTGGCACTTGTGTGTTGTGAGCCTATTTGCGGGTTACTCAGCCCGGGCGAAAACAGCGCTTTTCAGCACACGTCGATCCTGGTTCGGCCCCGTCATTTCCTCCGCAACGACCGGAAGAGGTGGTGGAGCCGCCGGGTACTGCCCCCGGGTCCGCTGCGCCTATTGCACGCCGCAGTTTATCGCCATAGCCGGTCGAAACCGGCACCGCCCGATATAGGCGATGCCGGCTTAATGGGAAGTGTCCGAATTCTAGGGCCGGCGCTTCAGTTCGTCCCTGATCTCGGTGAGCAGATCGACTTCGCTCGGTCCGGCGGGTGCATCGTCCTTGTGGTGAACCGCCTTGTTGGCCGCTTTCACGATCAGGAAGATGACCCACGCGATGATCAGGAAGTTGACCAGTTGCGTGATCAGGTCGCCGTAGCCGATCATCGGCACGCCGGCCTCCTTGAGCGCGGCGTAGTTGGTCAGCGAACCGGAATAACCTTCCGGAACCGGCCCAAGCTGGATGAAGTAATTCGAGAAGTCGACGTTGCCGAAAAGCCAGCCGATGACCGGCATGATCACACTGTCGGTCAATGACGTCACGATCTTGCCGAAGGCCGCGCCGATGATCACGGCGACCGCCAGGTCGAGAACGTTGCCGCGGTTGATGAAAGCCTTGAATTCCGAAAGCATGCGAGTCCCTCCACTCTGCGCCCCGGACATGTTTCGCGCGCGAAAATCGGTGCGTCAACGTCCGGTATTTCTTGAAAGGGGTCAGCGGTGTGCTAGATTCGCAATACAGGCGGGAGCTTTCCTGCCGATTGGTAACAAGGGGTTTGCCTTGATGAACTTCACCGCCGTCCGCCGCGCCGCGATCGTCGCGTTCGCAGCCCTGGGACTCGCATCGTGCGGGATCAACTCGATCCCGACAAAGGAAGAAACCGCGAAGGCCCGCTGGGCCGATGTCGAGGCCGCGTTCCAGGAGCGCGCCAACCTCATCCCGAACCTTGCCGAAGTCGCTCGTGGCGCTGCCGAGCAGGAGCGTGGCATCCTGACCGACGTGATCGAGGCGCGCGCCAAGGCGACCAGCGTCAACATCACCGCAGACGACCTGACCGACGAGACGAAGATGGCCGAATATCAGGCGGCGCAGAACCAGCTGTCGTCGGGGCTCGGGCGCCTGCTCGCCAACTTCGAGGCGTATCCCGACCTCAAGTCGATCACCAATTACCAGATGCTGCAGGGGCAACTCGAGGGCAGCGAGAACAAGGTCCGCATCGCCATCCGCGACTACAACGAGGCCGTGCGTGACTACAACACCGAGATCCGCACCTTCCCGAGCGCGATCGGTGCCAACGTGATCTACGGGTCGGAACCGATGGTGCCGTACAAGGCTGTCACCGCAGGTGCGGAAGTGGCGCCGACGCTCGACATGACGCCGTCGGGCTCGGCCACCAAGTCGAACTGATATAGTTCGGATGCGCGCATTCGCGCTTTTTTTCGCCGCGCTGGCGACGCTGCTCGCGTCGCCAGCGTTGGCGCAGGCATTTCCCGAACTCACCGGGCGGGTCACCGATGCTGCAAACGTGATCCCCGCGGATGTCGAGGCGCAGCTCGACGCCAAGCTTACGGAGTTCGAAGCGCGCACCCAGCGGCAGTTCGTCGTGGCGACCATCCCCAGCCTGGAAGGCTACGACATCGCCGATTACGGCTACCGGCTCGGCCGAGCATGGGGGATCGGCGACAAGGAGCGCAATGACGGGGTGATGCTGCTGGTCGCACCCAACGATCGCAAGGTACGGATCGAAGTGGGCTATGGCCTCGAACCTTACCTGACCGATGGCTATTCGACCCTGATCGTCCAGAACACGATCCTTCCTGCATTCAAGGCCGGAGACATGCCCGGCGGAATCGTGGCTGGCGCTGACGCGATCATCAAGCAGCTCGAATTGCCTGCCGAAGAGGCGGCGCGCGTTGCTCAGGAGGCCGAGATGGCACCGGAAGGCGATGGCGAGTTTCCGATTGGCTTCTTCATCTGGCTCGCCTTCATTTTCTTCTTCTTCATTCTGCCCCTGATGCGCAGGCGCAAGCGCGGTGGACGCCATAATGGGACGCTGACCGGTAGCAGCGTCGGCGACATCATCCTGTGGGAGGTCGGCAGGTCGGTTCTCAGCGGCGGCTCGCGCGGGGGTGGCGGAGGCTGGAGCGGAGGCGGCGGAGGCGGCTTTTCCGGTGGCGGCGGCAGCTTCGGGGGCGGCGGCGCCTCCGGTGGCTGGTAAGGCGAGGACAGGCATGCGCTATCTCGACCACGACGAACATGCGAAGGTCTCCGCAGCAGTGGCGGCCGCCGAAGCGCACACTGCCGGCGAGATCGTCACCGTGCTGGCCGATCGGTCCGACGGATACAGCGACATCCAGCTCGGCTGGGCGGTGCTCGCATCGACGGCTGCGCTGACGTTCCTCGCCCTGTTTCCCGATTTCTACCTTCCGCTTGTCGATCGGGTCCTCGGCGGATGGAATCACGATTGGCACCCGCAGGCGGTCCTCTCGCTCGCGGTGGCAGTGGTCGTGCTGAAATTCGTGGGGGTCTGGGCGATCCAGTTCTGGCAGCCGCTCAGGTATTTCCTGATACCGCCGCCCATCAAGAAGGCCCGCGTTCGCGAGGCGGCGATCAGGCACTTCAAGGTCGGCGCCGAGCGCCGCACGCACGGCCGGACCGGCGTCCTCATCTACCTGTCGATGTCCGAACATCGGGCCGAGATCGTCGCCGACGCATCAATCGCCGAAAAGGTGACTGCCGAGGTCTGGGGCGGAGCGATGGCCGACATGCTCGTCCACATCCGCGAGGGGCGTGTGGCCGACGGGCTCGTCGCCGGGATCACCGACGTCGGCGCGGTGCTGGCCGAGCACTTCCCTCGCCACGAGAACGACGTGAACGAGCTGCCCGACCGCCTTATCGAAGTCTGATCGGCGCGCGCCGCTTTGTCGCCGCGACAACGCTTTCCTACACACCAGAACCTGTGCCAAGCTCCCCTCCCCGGGCGTTGAAGTGACTGTGCCGGCAAAGCACTGACGATTAATCCCGGGCTTGGAAGGCGGCGGCGGGTGATCCAGGTGTCGCTTTCGTGTCGCCTTTCGCTGTTTCAGGAGGACCGATTGAGCACTGCGGACGAGCCCGAAGAGACCGTCTGGCAAGGCAAGTACATCGCCGCAAAGAAGCGCGGACGGTGGGAATATGTCTCTCGGGTGCGCGGTATCCGCGCCGCGGTGATCCTGGCGGTCGAGGATGGCCATATCCTGCTTGTCGAACAGTACCGCGTTCCGCTCGGCATGCCGTGTCTGGAGCTGCCCGCCGGCCTGGTCGGCGACCAGGATGACCCCGACGAGGAGGTCCTCGATGCTGCGGGGCGCGAGCTTGAGGAGGAAACCGGGTGGCGCGCAGATCGGCTTGAAATCGCGGGCGAATTTTTCAGTTCGCCGGGCATGGTCAGCGAGCACTTCACGCTCGTGCGCGCGTCTGGACTGACTCGCACCGGTCCTGGCGGCGGTACCGATGGCGAGGACATCACCGTCTACCGCGTGCCCCTTGCCGAACTTTCCGGTTTCGTCGAAAAGCGCCGGAGCGCGGGCGTCGGGATCGACGTTCGAATAATGGGTCTGCTGCTAGCGGGAGAATTCGGATGCGTGGTGGACGGGTAGCGGGCAAGCTGGCGCTGGTGACCGGCGGAGCGCAGGGACTGGGTGCGGCGCATTGCGAAGCGCTCGCCCGCGAGGGTGCGCGGGTGCTGTGTACCGACATAAACGGCGACGGAGCGATGGAAACCGTCGCCCGAATCAACGATGAATTCGGCGCCGACACCGCGTTTTCGATGGTCCATGACGTGACCAACCCCGACCACTGGGACGAAGCGATCGAAATGGCGCGCGAGAAGCTCGGCGGGCTGTCGGTCCTCGTCAACAACGCCGGTGTCGGAGTGCGCGGCAATATCGAGACATGCACGCTGGAGGAATGGCGCAAGGGCTTCGCGATCAACGTGGATTCGGTGTTCCTCGGCTGCCAGAAGGCCCTGCCGCTGATGAAGGACAACCAGCCCGGCTCGATCATTAACATCAGCTCGATCGCCGGCCTGATCGCGAGCGACACGATGCCCGGCTACAATGCCAGCAAGGCCGCGGTGTGGATGCTGTCGAAAAGCGTCGCGCTCTACTGCGGCAAGATGGGATGGAACATCCGCTGCAACTCGGTCCATCCGACTTTTGTCGATACGCCGATCCTCGACGGGATGGTGCGATCGACCGGACGCGAGAAGAGCGTGATCATGGACAAGCTGGCGCGCCAGATACCGTTGAAGCGGGTCGGCGAGCCGCGCGAGATCGCCGATGGCGTGCTGTTCCTCGCCAGTGACGAGAGCAGCTTCATGACCGGGGCCGAGCTCAAGCTCGACGGCGGCATCAGCGCGATGTGAGGGAAAGGAGGGAGCCCCCGAGAGGGCTCCCTCAGTCGGCGATCAGCGCGATCGCCAGGTAGACCAGCAGCAGCGAGCCGAAGCCGAGGATCGTGCCGGCGGCAAAGGCCACGCGGACGATCATGGGGTCGATGTCGAAGTGACGGGCAATGCCCGAACAGACACCGAAGACCTTGGCGTTGCTGCGGTCGAGGTGGAACCCGCTCTTGACCGGGGTCACTGCGGGCCGGGGGTTGTCGAGGCCGTTCACGCCAGCATACCACCCGGCAGGAGCGCGCCGCCATTGGCGGGAGCGATCGCCGTCGCGAACATCACGAGGCTGAAGGCAAGCGAGAAAACCGCGGCGGCAGCCTTGTTGTTGAGAATTTGCATTGTCGTATCCCTTTTTCGAAACTCCGGCGGATCATTCCGCCTGATGCCGGATACTTCGCAAGGGCCGTGCCAATTGCAGAAAACGGCGGAAATCCGCCATTTTCCGTTTCGAGTTGATAAACCTCACATGAATGCTTTGCTCAACATTGGGAAATTTTACCACGAGTTGGGATTTGCACTTTCCCTGCTGGCAGCGTCCCTGCCACACGGCTATCGCTCTCCTATCGAATGTCGATAGATCGCATCTCCCTGAACGGCTTTCGCAACCACGCCGCGACCTCGCTGGAGGGCGCGGCCCAGTTCAACCTGCTGATCGGAGAGAACGGGGCCGGCAAGACCAACATTCTCGAGGCTCTTTCGCTCCTCGCCCCCGGGAGGGGCCTGCGCCGTGCCGCGATCGCCGAGATGGCGTCGGCCGACGGACCCGGCGGCTTCGCGGTGGGCGCATCGCTCGCCAACGACGGGGAACCGGTGCGCCTCGGCACATCCACCGATCCCGCCCGGCCGACCCGGCGCGCGGTTCGCATCAACGGCGCCGAAGCGTCTGCCCTTGCCCTCGGCGAATGGCTGGCGCTTGCCTGGCTCACCCCGGCGATGGACGGGCTGTTCATGGACAGCGCCGGCGCGCGGCGGCGCTGGCTTGACCGTATGGCGGTCGCCCTCGATGCCACCCATGCCCGGGCTGCCGCGCGGTACGAAGCGGCCCTGCGCGAGCGCAACCGCCTCCTTGCGGGAGAGGCCGCGCCCGATCCCGTCTGGCTCGACGGCATCGAAGCGCAGATGGCCGAGGCCGGAGCCGCACTGTCCGCCGGACGGTCGCGTCTGGTCGCTGCATTGGGCGAGGAACTGGCCGCCCTGCCCGACGAGCCCTTCGCCCGCCCGGAACTCGCGCTCGTTTCGGGCGGCGACGGCACGCCCGAGGCATTACGGGCTAGCCGCGCGCTCGACCGAAGCGCCGGTCGCACCCTTGCAGGGCCGCACCGCGACGATCTTACCGTCACGATGGCAGGCAAGGGCCACGCAGCCGCCCAGTGCTCCACCGGCGAGCAGAAGGCGATGTTGATCGCCATCACCCTTGCCCACGCAGCGCTTGCTGCGCGAGGCCGGGCGAGCGTGCTGCTGCTCGACGAGGTTGCCGCGCACCTCGATCCCCGGCGCCGGGAAGCGCTCTACGAACGGCTCGCCGCGGGGAAGACGCAGGTGTGGTTCACCGGAACCGAACTGGCGCCGTTTGCCGCGATCGGGGGAGAAGCGACGGTCTGGCGGGTGTCCGGCGGTACGGTGGCGCGCGAAGGCTAGACGCGCTCGGCCAGCGCATCCGCGCAGTCGGCGCAGACTTCGCCCAACCCCGCGTTCTTGGCTGCCATGCGCTCGCGCGACGCCGAAACGGCCGCGCTCTTGCCGCGGCCCATGCTCCAGTTGGCCTGCATGCGCACCTGCGGATTGGGCGCGCACCAGATTTCCCCGGTAGCGTCGATGGCCGTGATCCACAGCAGGTTATGTTCGGGACCGTAGTCGATCATTCCGATCGCGAGCCCGTCCCCCTTGTCGAGTACGTGCAGCGGGATCGGCGGGTTGAGCTGGGTAAACATGAAAAGGTCCCTTTCGCCCACTCAAACCGAGCGCGCGTGGGAGCGTTCCAATCTTGCGTAATGTCAGGCTCTGTCGGCGAGCTTCGCTTCGAGCGCCGCGACACGGGCGGCCAGCGCCTCGCTGTCCTCGCGCGCCCTGGCAGCCATCGCCTTGACCGCGTCGAATTCCTCGCGGCTTACGAAATCCATGCCGCCCATCGCCTCGCGAAGACGCTCGCGTGCGCCGTCCCGGGCTTCGCGCGTCATACCCGCAAAGGTGCCTGCCGCGGCATTGGCCAGCTTGACGAGATCGGCGACGAGGGGGTTTTCGCTTTGCATGGCGCGTTATGTGGCGGCGCACCGCGCCGCCCGCAAGTCACAATTCGAAGCGTTCGACCGCACCGTTCGCCGGGCCTTCGATCCCGCCGCCGGGATTGAGTTCGAGGAACTGCCAGTTGAGTACGGTCGCGAACACGATCCACGCCAGGTAGGGCAGCAACAGGACCGCGGCGAGCTTTCGCACGCGCCAGAAGAGCACGATGGTGATCAGCACCAGCACATCGAGAACGCCGATCACGATCAATGCTGCACGCATATCGTGCATCGCGAAGAAGACCGGCGACCAGGCGAGGTTGACCACGAACTGCAACGCGAAGAACGCGATCGCCAGCCCGCGTCCGCGGGCGCCCCACGCGGCGCAGACCAGCGCCAGGGCCAGGCCCATGAGGACGTACAGGATCGTCCAGACGATCCCGAACCACATCGGGGGGGGAAAGATCGCCGGCTTTTCGAGCGACTGGAACCAGAAGCTTCCTGCCCCGCTGCCCGACAGCTGTCCCGAGAGGAAACCCAGCAGAACGACGAGCGGTACGGTGAACAGGGCCCAGCGAATGAAGCTGGCGCGCAACTGTCCGCGCGAGGCGAGAGCGGTCATGGATTCTCCGTCGAAACCGAATCGTCGATGGTTGTGTGGCCGACCACCGATGCGGGCGCAACGGTGCCACGTCGCGCGGCGATGAGGAACTCCACATTGCCCTCGGGTCCCGTGATGGGACTGGGGACGATTCCGTCGACGGCCCAGCCGCCCGATTCGAGCCATTCGCGCACCTCGTCGCAGACGCGCGCGTGAAGCTGCGGATCGCGGACCACCCCGCCCTTGCCCACCTCGTCGCGGCCAACCTCGAACTGGGGCTTGATCAAGGCGACCAGACGGCAATCGGACGCGGCAAGCTCGAGCGGTCGCTGAAGGACCTTCGACAATCCGATGAAGGAGGCATCGCAGACGACCCAGTCGCACGGCGCGTCGATCATCGCCGGCGTCAGCACCCGCGCGCTCGTCTGTTCGAGCACCGTGACCCGCGGATCCTGCCGGAGCTTCCATGCGAGCTGGTTCGTGCCCGAATCGACCGCGAAAACGCGGCGCGCCCCGCCTTGCAGAAGAACGTCGGTGAACCCGCCGGTCGAACTGCCGATGTCCATCGCAGTCGCGCCTGCGGGATCGAGTCCGAAGGCTTCGATAGCGTGCGCCAGCTTGATGCCCCCGCGCGAAACCCACGGATGGTCGCGCCCGCGCACGTCGATCTCGGCATCTTCGGCAAGCTGGTGGCCCGGCTTGTCGAGCTTGCGCCCAGCCGAGAAGACCAGACCCGCCATGACCAGCGCCTGCGCACGGCTGCGACTTTCGGCGAGCCCGCGATCGACGATCAATTGGTCGAGGCGCTTCTTTCCCATGGACCCTTCATCGCCTAGCGTGCGTTGAACGGCTGTCAAACCCGGGAGAATTCATGCGCTTTCGTGCATCCATTGCCGCCATTGCCTGCCTCGCCACCGCCTGCTGCTCGGCGCCGGCTCCCGAACCCACGCCCGCACCGCCGATCGCGCGGCCGACGCCCGCCCCGACGCCGACGCCGACTCCGACCACTGCATACGCCAACTGGATGGATGCGCCGCAGACCGCCGGGGACTGGTTCTATCGCAAGGGCGGCACGACCACCGCGGCACTGTTCGGCGAATCGGGCACCGACGCGCGCTTTGCGATCACTTGCGTCCTCGGCCAGCGGCGCGTCACCCTTGCGCGCGCAGGGGCTGCAGCCGAGCCCATGCCCATGCGAATCCGCACCGAGACCACCGACCGGGCGATTACGGCCACGCCGGCCACCGGCGAGCTGCCGTCCCTTATCGCCACGCTCGGCTCGAGCGATCCGCTGCTCGACGCCATCGCCTTTTCGAAGGGCAGGTTCGCGGTCGAAGTACCGGGGCAGGCGGCGCTTTATCTCCCGAGCTGGCCGGAAATCACGCGCGTGATCGAGGACTGCCGCTGACATGAAAAAGGGCCCGCAGATCGTGCGGGCCCGAAGTGTCGATACTGACAGTGAAAAACTAAAATTCAAGGCTTGTCTTGCGGCGCTGAAAGACTCACATTCCCTGACGAGGCCAGCGACCCACGCGGCTCTCGGCCCCCGGTGAAACGAGGGGTCTGGCTCTAGAAGCGCGAAAGGAGGTGATCCGATGTCTCATGGTTCAGCAGGGAGGTCGGTGACGACCCTCGCGAGGCATTATCGGTAATCTCTGACGCCGATAGAGGCTTCGTGGGCGGCCGAACCGGCCGCTGACCATGCGAAGGGCGGTATCTCGGATGAGATGCCGCCCTTCTCATTTCGGCAAACGATTGGGGGCGGTATCTCGGATGCGATGCCGCCCTTCTCATTTCGGCAAACGATTGGGGCCGGTATCTCCGATGAGATGCCGCCCTTCTCATTTGCCGGCTTGGGACGCGGCAAGCTCGGCTTACTTGCGCGAGGGCGCGACGCACCTTAACCGCGCCTCATGGAATTCGCGCAGATCACCCATCCCGCACCCGTGCCCGGCGAAACCCGCGCACAGGCCATCGCCGACCCCGGCTTCGGCAACGTGTTCACCGATCACATGGTGACTATCGACTATCATGCCGACCGCGGGTGGCACGATGCGCGCATCGGCCCGCGCGAGCCGCTGGTGCTCGACCCGGCCTGCGCGGTCCTGCACTATGCGCAGGAGATCTTCGAAGGCCTCAAGGCCTATCGCCATCCCGACGGCAGTTTCGCCCTCTTCCGCCCGCACGTGAACGCGGCGCGGATGAATGCGAGCGCCGACCGGCTTGCGATGCCCCACATTCCCGAAGACCTGTTCGTCGAGGCCTGCCGCCAGATCGTCCTCAAGGACCGCGACTGGTTTCCGACGGTCGACGGCGGATCGTTGTACCTGCGGCCTTTCATGTTCGCTTCGGAGGCGTTCCTCGGCGTACGACCGGCGCGGGAATACAAGTTCCTCGTGATCGCCTCGCCTGTCGGCAACTACTTCAAGTCGGGCGTCCCGGCGGTGAGCATCTGGGTGAGCCGCGATTTCGTGCGCGCGGCCCCCGGCGGCACCGGCGCGGCGAAGACCGGCGGCAACTATGCGGCGAGCCTGGTCCCCCAGGCCGAAGCCATCGCCAAGGGGCACGACCAGGTGGTGTTCCTCGACGCGGTCGAGCGCAAATGGATCGAGGAACTGGGCGGCATGAACCTGTTCTTCGCCTTCGCCGACGGCACGGTGGTCACCCCGCCGCTGACCGGCACGATCCTGCCCGGCGTGACGCGCAACAGCCTGATCCAGCTCCTGCGCGACGAAGGCCTGACGATCCGCGAGGAACGGTATTCGATCGACCAGTGGCGCCGCGACGCGGAAAGCGGGCACCTGCTCGAAACGATGGCCTGCGGAACCGCCGCGGTCGTCACCCCGGTCGGCAAGGTCGAGGGGCCCGAAGGGTCCTTCACCATCGGTTCGGGCGGGCCGGGCCAGCTCACCGGGAAGCTGCGCGAAAGGCTCGTCGCGATCCAGCGCGGGCAGGCGCCCGACCCGCATGGCTGGGTGATGAAGCTCTAGATCCGGGTCAGCGCCATCGCCGCCCGGGCGAGCGAGGGCATTGCACCGCTGACACCGGCGAGCAATCGCGCCCCGGGCTCGATCTCGGCGATATGCCAGATCAGTCTCGCAACGCGGATCGGACGCGCGGCGCGCAATGCGAACTCGCGCTGGAAGCGCGCGGCATCATGCCCGGCAAGCCACGCCTGGGCGGCGGCCGCGCCGCTCTCCATCGCGATCGCCATGCCTTCGCCCGCGAGCGACGGAATCACCGCCGCCTGATCGCCGAGACGCCAGATGCCCGGTTCGGTGGTCTGCGCGACGAAGCCATAGGGCACGGCACCGATACTATCGACAGGCAGGTCGGCAGGCGCGAAGGCCATGCGATCGGCAAAGCGCGGATGCCGCGATGCCAGCCGGTCGAGCAGTGCGCGCGGGTTGCCGCCAGCCTCGGCCAGCAGCGACTTGCGCAAGGCAAGGCAAACGTTGGCGCTGCCGTCTTCCTGCAACACGATGCCAGCGTAACCCCCGCGGAACAGGTGCAGTTCAATCCGGCCCTTCAGACGTGTCCGAAGGCCTTCGGCAGCGGGCAGACGTATGCGAATGCCCAGCGCGGGGTCCTTGTCCTGCCGGGGGCGCACTGCGCCGCGCACGTCGTGCTTGCCGCTGGCGAGAAAGATCGCCTCGGACCGATGCTCCGCCTCTTCGCCTTCGATCACGCCCGGTGCGACCGAGCGGGCCTTGTCGATCACCAACCGCGCACCCTCGCCCACCGCCCTTCGCCTGAGCGCGGTGTCGAGCGCGTGGCGCGACAGGCCGAAACCGGGCGAAGGCAGCGACGCAATCGCCTCAGACTTGCCCGCGATCAGCGCCAGCGTTTCCACGGGATGCGCCCCGAGTTGCATCGGGCCGATCCCCACCGCGCGCAGCCGCTCGGCAGTGCGCCACGACAGGAAGCCGCCGCACAGGGCATCGCCAACGGTTTCGTCGCGATCGAGCAGCACCGGCCGTACTTCGCCACGACAGAGGTGGATCGCCGCCATGCAGCCCGCCGGCCCCGCGCCAAGGATGAGTGGGGCGTTCAGCGGATCTTCTCGACGCAGAGCCGGAAGGGGAACTGGCGGAACACGCGGGCTCCGTCGATCCCGGCGTCGGCCAGCAATGGCGGCCATTCACCCGGCCGATACGACCGCGCGATGGACAGGTGCCCGTCATGCCGCACGATCGGGTGCCAGCGCATCAGTCCCGCCAGAAGCGGCCACCCGGCATAGGCGAAGCCGTGGCGATGCAGGTCGTTGACCAGCCAGCCTGCTCTCGCCTCGCGGTCCATGAAGCGCAGGAACGTCAGGAGCTGCTCGCGGGTCATGTGATGCGCCACGAGGCTGGAAATGACGCAGTCCCAGCCTTCGCCCGCACAATCGGCATAATCCCCCGTTCGGTATTCGATAGGGATACGCGATGATGTCGAAGTGTCCTTCGCTGCCACTGCGCTGCGCGGGTTCAGGTCGATTCCGACCAGTCGCGCTTCGATTCCATGGCGCTCGGCCCAGCGGGCTATGGCGCGCAACATATCGCCATCACCGAACCCGACATCGAGCAGGTTGAACCTTTTGTGCGTGCCGATCGCCCGCTCGAGAAACGCCAGCGTCGGCCGCCGGGCCAGCGTCAGTGTGTTCACTCGCGCAAGGTCGTGGAGGACCGCGGTGTATGTCCCCGCGTCGAGCGCAGGGTCGTCCATCAATTCTTCGGCAATGGCGCGCTGTTCAAGCATCCGCCCAGCCGAACCGGAAGCCCTCCATCGCAAGGCCCGGCCCGAACGCCAGCGCCACCCCGCTTTCGGGACGGACGCGCATGATTCGCTTGAGCGCGAACATCAGCGTCGAGGAGCTCATGTTGCCGCACATCCGCAGGACTTCGCGAGACTCGTCGAGCGCGGTGGGCGCGAGGTGCAAACCTTTTTCCACCGCATCGAGAATCGAGCGACCCCCAGCATGCACGGCCCACGCGGCGATCTCCTGCGGCGTCCTGCCGCCGGTTATGCGCGTCTGGATCGCCGGGTCCGCGAGAGCGCTGGCGATGCGACCGGGCACTTCCCCGGACAGGCGCATGTGGAAACCCGTGTCGCCGATCCGCCAGGTGATCAGGTCCTCGCTGTCTTCGAGAGCAGCGGAGATACCCTCGCCGAGTTCGAGACCGGCTTCGCCGCCGGTAACGATGGCGGCCGCAGCGCCGTCGCCGAACTGCGCGCCCATCAGCAGCGGCTCGAGGTCCATCTCCTCCTGGTGATGCAGGCTCGACAGCTCGACCGTCACCACCAAGACACGCGCCGCAGGCTCGGATCGCACGATGTGCCGCGCGGTCCGCAACGCCGTCACCGCCGCATAACAGCCCATGAAGCCGACGAGCACGCGCTCGACGTCGTTACCGAGGCCGAGACGGCGGGCGATGATCTGATCGATGCCCGGCGCAATGAAGCCGGTGCAGCTGGCGACGACGATATGGGTGATGGCGCCCAGTTCGGGCAGCCCGCCGATCGCCTTCAATGCCAGTTCCGGCGCCTCTTTCGCATAGATCGCCATGCGCGCCGCGGTGCTCGGCGATTCGCCGCCGTAGAAGCCGACGCCTTCGTCCAGCCGCGCGTCCTCCTCTTCGAGGACCGACCAGCGGTGTTCGATGCCCGAACGGTTGGCCATCCGTTCGAAGAGCTTCGCCTCGCGGGTTTCGCCCAGCCGCGAAAGCGCCCAGCGCCGGTAGTCGGGCTCGAAATCGAGGTCCGGGACCGCGGTGGCGATCGCAGCGATGCGGGGCATAGGGGGCGGCGTCCGATTATGGTTGTTCGATGAAACGTACAATGTGGGGAAGGCTCGCGCGATTCCTAGCTTTCCGGCACCTTGGCGCGCAACTCGTCGAGCCAAACGTCGGCTACCGCGTCCGACGGCGCGCGCCAGTCGCCGCGAGGGCTCAGCGCACCCCCGGCCGACACCTTGGGACCATTCGGCAACGCGCTGCGCTTGAACTGGCTGAAGCCAAAGAAGCGGCGGAGGAAGTTCTCCAGCCAATGCCTGATCGTCGCAAGGTCGTATGCGTGCTTGGCGTCCTCCGGAAAGGCCAGCGGCCACTTGCCCCGCGCCGTATCGCGCCATGCGTGATAGGCCAGGAAGGCGACTTTCGACGGTTTCTGGCCCCAGCGGATGGTGTGGTGCAGGAAGAAATCGTTCAGCTCATACGGCCCGATGATGCTCTCGGTGCTCTGGATCGCTCCGTCGGCGCCCGGGGGTACGAGCTCGGGGCTGATCTCGGTCCCCACGATATCCTCCAGGACGGCGTCGGTCTCGCGGTCGAATTGGTCTGTCCGCGTGGTCCAGCGAATGAGATACTGGATCAGCGTCTTGGGGACGCCCGCGTTCACGCCATAGTGGCTCATCTGGTCGCCGACGCCGTATGTGCACCACCCGAGCGCGAGTTCCGACAGGTCTCCGGTGCCGATCACGAAGCCGCCGTGCTGGCCCGCGAGGCGGAAGAGGTAGTCCGTGCGCAGGCCTGCCTGCACGTTCTCGAACACCGTATCGTGGACCGGCTCGCCATCGGCGAAGGCATGGCCGATGTCCTCGAGCATGCGCATGGCCGCGGGCTTGATGTCGATTTCCTCGGCTGTGATGCCGAGCGCCTTCATCAGCCGCCATGCGTTGGACTTCGTACCTTCCGAGGTGGCGAAGCCGGGCATCGTGTAGCCGCGGATCGTCGTGCGCGGCAGCGTCAGCCGGTCGCAGGCCTTGGCCGCGACGATCAGCGCATGGGTGCTGTCGAGCCCGCCCGAAACGCCGATGACCAGCGATCGCGCCTTTGTGGACTCGATCCGGCGCATCAGTCCGTCGACCTGGATGTTGAACGCCTCGTAACAATCCTCGTCGAGCTTGTCGGGGCGGTTGGGGACAAACGGGAAGCGCCGGACCGGCCTTGCCAGGCCGACGTCGGCGAAGCTCGGGCGATGGTCGAACGAGACGACGCGGAAGTGATCCTCGGGCCGACCGGCCTCCTCCGCGGCATCGTTGAAGGTCTGCATCCGCATCCGCTCCGACAGAATGCGGTCGCAATCGACGTCGGCGAGGCACAGTTCGGGGTGAAGGGCGAAGCGCTCGCTCTCGCACAGGAGGTCGCCCAACTCGTAAATCATCCCCTGCCCGTCCCACGCCATGTCGGTCGTGCTCTCGCCGTGCCCTGACGCGGAATAGACGTAGGCGGCGACCGCGCGGCTCGACTGCGCACGGCTGAGCAGGTGACGCTCGTCCGACTTGCCGATGGTGATGTTGCTCGCCGAAAGGTTCGCCAGGATCGTCGCACCAGCAAGCGCGGCGTAGGTCGAGGGCGGGATCGGCGACCAGTAATCCTCGCAGATTTCGATTGCCACACGGAAGCCGGGCAGGTCGCTGGCGGCGAAGATGAGGTCGGTACCGAACGGCACCGTCTCGTCGCCCACGGCGATCTCCAAACCCTGGATCTGCCGCCCGTTGGCGAACCAGCGCTTCTCGTAGAATTCGCGGTAGTTCGGCAGATAGCTTTTCGGGACCGCGCCCAGCAGTCGGCCACGGTGGATGGCAAGCGCGCAGTTGTAGATGCGGCCGTTGTGCCGCAGCGGCGCCCCGATCAGCAGCAGCGGACCGAGGTCGCAGCTGGCGGCGACGACGTCCGCAACCGCAGCTTCGACCGCGTCCTGCATCGCCAGTTGCAGGTGCAGATCGTCGATCGCGTAGGACGACAGGCACAGCTCGGGATAGACGAGCAGGTCGACGTGCGCATCGTGGGCGCGGCGCGCTTCGGCGATGATCGCGTCCCGGTTGAAGATGACATCGGCGGTCCGCACTTGCGGCGTGCTCGCCGCGACGCGGACCAGCCCGTGAGCGTGGATCGAATAGAAGGGGTGCGTAGCGGCGCTCATAAGCGGCCCGTCCTTGGTGTTGGAGGAGTTGGTTGCCGGGATCAGCCAGTCTTCCGGGGTGCAGATCCCGAGGTCGGCAAGCCGCCGTTGCACGGGCGGCCGCGGGATCTTGCCCTTTGCTTCCCAGCCGTAGATCGTTCGGCTCGGCCAGGGCTGCGGGACGCCGTAAGTTTCCCCGAAGACGACCGCGGAAAGGCCCCGCCGCTCACGCCATTCGCGTAATTTGAGGCCGGCGAGGTGCATGGGTGGCGAGTATCCCAAAAGGATACCACGTGCAAGTCATGCCGCGGCGAGCAGTTTCGCGGCCCTGGGGGCGCCTTCGAGAAGGTCGATGAGCGTGCGCTCCTCGCGGCTCAGCCAGCGCGTGGAGCGCGGCATCTTCAAACTCCCGCGCCATTTTTGCTGGCGATCGACGAGTGCGATGATCGCCGGGTGGACATAGCTGCGGCGCGTCACCGCCGGGGTGTTGCCGAGATGGTCCGCCACCTCCTGCAACAGCGCCTTGAGCGTCAGCTGACCGTCCGCGGATGCGAGGACCCTCAAGGCCAGCACGCTCGCATGCCAGGTGCGAAAGCTCTTGGCGGTGAAGCGTTCGCCCATCGTTTCGCACAGGTATTCGTTGACGTCGCCCGAGCCTACCGAGCGTTGTTCGCCGTCTTCGTCGATGTACTGGAACAGGCGCTGCCCCGGCAGGTCCTGCATCGCGCGCACGACCCGGCTGAGGCTGCGATCGCTCAGCACCACTTCGCGCTCGATGCCGTGCTTGCCCTTGAAGCGAAGGCGCAGCGTCTGGCCGTTCACCTGCGCGTGCTTCTGCCGGAGCGTCGTGGCCCCGAAGCTCTTGTTCTGTTTCGCGTAGACGTCGTTACCCACCCTAATCGCGCCGAGATCGAGCAGGCGCACCACGCTCGCGATCGCGCGCTCGCGGGTCAGCTTGTTCGCTTTCAGGTCTTCCTCGACGCGCTTGCGGACGAGCGGCAGCAACCGGCCGAAAGCAGGGCATCCATCAAACTTCTCGCTTTCGCGCGCGGTGCGGAAATCGGGATGATAGCGATATTGCTTGCGGCCTTTCGCATCGATGCCGGTGGCGAGGATGTGGCCGTTGGGGGCCGGGCAGAACCACGCGTCGGTATACGCCGGCGGCAGGGCCACGCGATTCAGCCGGTCCCGCTCGTCCGGGTCTGTAACCCGATCGCCCTTCGCATCGTAATAAGCCCATCCCTTGCCGCTGCGCTTGCGCGTGATGCCGGGCATGTCGTCGTCGACATAGATGAGCTGTGAGGGAGCGACCATGAATCGCGCAACGGCGGGACTTGCCTTGCGGTTCCACGCGCCTGTGCCCATGTGCGCCACATCCGATCGAGGGAGACCACCGCAATGCCCGACGCCGCCTACACCCCGCCCCCCGTCTGGACCCACGACAAGGAGAACGGCGGCCAGTTCGCAGGCATCAACCGTCCGACCGCCGGGTCGCGGCATGACAAGGTGCTGCCGGTCGGCGCGCATCCATTCCAGCTCTACTCGCTCGGCACGCCGAACGGGCAGAAGGTGACGATCATGTTCGAGGAGCTGCTCGCGGCGGGTCACTCCGCCGAATACGATGCGTGGCTGATCAACATTCGCGAAGGCGACCAGTTCGGCAGCGGCTTCACCGCGCTCAATCCCAACGGGAAGATCCCGGCGCTTGAGGATCGCAGCGGCGACGCTCCCTTCCGCGTGTTCGAAAGCGGCGCGATCCTGGTGCACCTCGCCGAGAAGTTCGGCGCGTTCCTGCCGCGAGACAATCCGGCGCGGGCAGAGGTCCTGAGCTGGCTGATGTGGCAGATGGGCACGGCGCCGTTCATCGGTGGCGGCTTCGGGCACTTCTATGCCTACGCCCCGGAAAAGTTCGAATACCCGATCGATCGCTACACGATGGAGACCAAGCGGATCCTGTCGGTCGCCGATCTGCGCCTGGCCGAGACCGAGTATCTCGGGGGTGACGATTACTCCATCGCCGACATGGCCGCATACGGCTGGTTCGGCGCACTGGCCCGCGGGGATGCGTACAACGACGCGGTCACGTTCCTTTCGATGCACGAGTACGCGAACGTGAACCGTTGGGTCCGCCTGCTCGAGGATCGACCGGCGGTGCGGCGCGGACGGATCGTCAACACCGCCAACATGCGCGAACGCCATTCGGCGGCCGACTTCGACGCCATCGAGAACCCCTCGCTGCTCGACCAGGTGCCGTGGAAAACGGCCCCCGTTGCGGCAGGCTAATTCCGGCGCAAGGTGACCATGTAGGCGGCCAGGTCGTCGACATGCTCGGCGGGAATCTCGAAATACATCTCGTCCGGGTAATTCCCGTGATCGCGGAGCCACTGCGCGAGCATGGCTGAACTCAGGCCCGGCGTGTTCGCGATCGCGCCGAAACTCGGCGCATCGGGCACGGGTGACGTCTCGCCGTGATCGACGGAATGGCAGTCCGCGCAGCGATATTTTGCCAGGCGTTCCCCGCGCCATTCAGGCGACTTCCGGTCGAACCGGATGGCTTCAGCAGTGCTGGCGGACGCGGCGGGCCTGGGGATCTCGGCACAGCCGCTCGCGAGAGCGAGCGCGGCGAGACTGAGAATGGTGGATCGCATCATGGAAGCACCATGCGCGAACTGGCTCGACACGGCCTTGATCTCGATCAATTTTGAAGGATTGGCTGGGGCGGCAGGATTACCGCCTTCGGCGTCCTCTTCGGTGTTGCACACCTCCGAGTCCGAACCGGTCTTTTCTTAGCCCGCAAGCCCGCTATAGGGGCGCCTCGCTGCTGGGGCGTCGCCAAGTGGTAAGGCACCGGTTTTTGGTACCGGCATTCGCAGGTTCGAATCCTGCCGCCCCAGCCAGCCTTATCCCGCTATCGACTGTAACCGCGTCCTCACCGCTTCGGCCTGCGCCATGATGTTGGCGACGAGCTCCTTGCAGGTCGGGATGTCGTGCACCAGCGCCTGGCTCTGCCCGCTCGACCAGATGCCGCCGTCCATGTCGCCCTGTGCGTAGACCAGCTCGCGCCCCCGCGCCCCCGCCATCAGGTGCTTGACCTCCTCGAAGGTCGTGTTCGGGTTGCGCTGGATCGTGGCGACTTCCTCGGACACCGCGTTGCGCGCCACGCGCGCGGTGTTGCGGAACGGACGACCGACCAGGACCGTGTCGAGTTCGGTATTCTCGACGATCTGCTTCTTCACGTTGGGGTGAATGGCGGCCTCCTGCGTTGCGCAGAAGCGGGTGCCCATGTTGACAGCGTCGGCCCCGAGCGCGAGCGCGGCGACCAGGCTGCGACCATCGGCCATGCCGCCGCTCGCGACGATCGGCGTGTCGGGCAGCGCATCGACCGTGGCGGGAAGTAGCACGACCAGTCCGACATCGTCCTCGCCCGGGTGGCCGGCGCATTCGAAACCGTCGATCGAGATCACGTCCACGCCCTTGCGGACCGCGCTCTCCGAGTGGCGCACGCTGGTGCACTTGTGGATCACCTTCACCCCGGCTTCCTTGAACGCGGGCAGGTGATCGGTCGGCGCGCGGCCGGCAGTCTCGACGATCTTGAGCCCGCTTTCGATGATCGCCTCGCGGTACTCGTCGTAGGGGATCGGGTTGATCGACGGCAGCAGCGTGAGGTTCACGCCGAATGGCTTGCTGGTGAGGCTGCGGACCTTGTCGATCTCTTCCTTGAGCGCGGCGCCGCTGGGAAACATGTGCGCGGTGATGAAACCCAACGCGCCAGCTTCGGCCACGGCCGCTACGAGTTCGCCGTATCCGACCCCGGTCATTCCCCCCATCAGGATCGGGGTCTCGACCCCGAACATCTCGGTGATCCGCGTCTTGAAAGCCATCGCACGCCACTCCCGCTCGCTTTACGTTTGCGTCAACGTGGCGCGGGCACGACCGGCTGGCAAGCGAAATGCGAAGGAATGGATCAGGCGGCTGGCGCGCCAACGAAGCCGGCCGCCTCTTCGGGATGGGAATAGAGGAGCATCTGGCCGGCAGTCGGAAGGATGTGGCATTCCGCACCGGGTAACACTTGCTGGAAATACCGCCGGGAAACCTGCGGGTCGTGAAGGACGAAGTGCCTTCCGAAGACGAGAGTGTACCGGTCGGTCCTCCCTTGGGGGCGCGGCTCCCACCCTTCGGCCCATTCGACATTCTCGGTGATGTAGCCGGCGAGATTATCGCGAAGCGGCATGGCGGCGAGCAGATAGTCCTCCGCCACCTTCGGGTCGTCGAGTGCGCGCAAATCGGCTTCGCTCTGCGCGAACGATCGCCGCATCCCCATCACTATCCGTTCAGGCGACGCATAGCGCAGTAAGAGGCCGATGAGCAGTCGGATGGAACCAGGGCTGCGGGCATAGCGGCGCTTGAGCGCACCGAGCGGTCCCTTGTCGACGGGCGTATGCGAGATGGGCGGCGTCGGATTGAACAGAATGGTGCGGCTGATCCGATCGCCGAGGCGGTCGGTGAAAGTGAAGGAGCCCTGCCCCGCGCTGCGGCTGACCAGGACGCAGTCTTCCAGGTCTTCCGCGTCGAGGATCTGGCCGAGATCGTCTGCGGATTGTGCGAAATGCGCGTCGGCTCCGGATGAACGCGCTACGCAGGTTCCGCCGAACCCCGGTCGATCCGCAGCTATCACCTGCCACCCCAGCCGGTTGAGCCGCCGGACGAACCGGGTTGGCGGATGGCGGCAGCAAATCGAGCTGTGGAGCAGCACGACCGCCGGGCGTCCACGCTCGCCAAAGACCGAATAGGCGATCCGGCGCCCGTCTTCGGCCACGATCTCGGCGTGGCGCGGACGGGGCGCCGGTGCGAGAGCGCCGTCAGGCCGTTCGAGGAATGCCTCTACAACGTTGACCGCCTGGGCAAGGACGCAGCTGACCTCGGCGGCGGATGCGACGCCGATGCGCTCGTAGACTTCGGCCAGCAGTACCTTCACCGTCGCAAGCGACGTCTTCGCGTTGCGGGCGATAGTCTTGCGCGGCGTTCCGCCGGCCATCGCCCGCGCGACTTCGAGGTGGCGAAGGCTGATCTCGAGCATATCGGCCACCTGCTCGTCGACCGGCTTCAGGTCGTCGGCCCTCGGCCCGAACATGATCATCAGAACGTGTTCAACCGTCTCGGCCAGGTTGCGCGTGCCGAATTTGGCGCGCAGCCGCATGACGGCATTGCGCGCGGGCACCGTAGCGAGGCCCGCGGCGACGGCCGCCTGCTCGAAATCGCCGAATTCCGCCAGCGCACTCGCCAGCGACGCCTCGATGGGAGAAAGGCCATATCCTTCGGCAACACGCCGGATAGCCTTGTCCCAGGCTGCATCCGAGAACCGCAGCACGAGGGCCTGTGGGCGCTGATGGTCCAAGTCG
This sequence comes from Tsuneonella dongtanensis, assembly GCF_001698205.1. Classification (NCBI taxonomy): domain Bacteria; kingdom Pseudomonadati; phylum Pseudomonadota; class Alphaproteobacteria; order Sphingomonadales; family Erythrobacteraceae; genus Tsuneonella; species Tsuneonella dongtanensis. Next base: position 1,754,588 of record NZ_CP016591.1, on the reverse strand, counting down.
ACACCGCACACCTCGGCCCACCTGTCGCTGAGCGAAGAGCCGGCGACGAGGAACAGGTTGCCCCGGCCCGGCCAGCCATTGCCCCATGAGCGGGGCAGCAAACGATAGCGCTGGCCATGGCCCAAAAGCGCCATCAGGTCGTCACAGTCGGAAGCGGAAAGCTCCGGCGCGACACCCGCAGCACCCAGATCGACCGCCCGCGGCCCGCCGACAATGGCCGTTATCTGAAATTCGCCGACCCCCATGCAAGACTCGTGCTTCAGAATTCGGCGTGGCGCAAGTATATGGATGGCCGGGAGTTTTTGGGGCGCGGTTCCCGCGTCAATCGGGCAATGCCGCTCCCACGGTAGGGGGCGCATCCGGGGATATCGGGCGACCGAAGAAGTCGACGCTGGGCCGTTCGCTGACATGCCGGAACACGGCTTCACGCCGAACGAACGACCACGCGCTTGGTTCGATCAGGCCTCGAAGGTCGTGTTGTCCAGACGCACCTCATCACCGCACTCGCTGCACACGGCTTCGAGACGCAAGCCGCTGCTGCACAGGCGGTGGGTCAGCAGCAGAGGCGGTCCCTTATCGTCGGCGAACCACGCATCGCCCCACTGGAGCAGGGCGAGCAGGACCGGATAGAGATCGCGACCTTTCGCCGTGAGCCGGTATTCGAACCGGTCCTGGTGCGCCGAATACGGAACCGCCTTGATGATGCCCTGCGCCAGGAGACGCTCGATCCTGCCGGACAGTATATTCGTGGCCATCAGGGTATCCCGCTGGATCTCGTCGAAGCGGTGGATGCCGGTAAAGCACGCGCGCACGACAAGGGTTGCCCAGCGATCACCGAACAGCTCGATCACGGAATCGACCATGGTCACGTTGCCGCGCTTTGCGCTGGCGGCCGCGGTCTGTTGGCGGCGGCGGGCATAGACAGGAGTGACCTGCGTCAGCCCAGGCCCGGGCGCCCAATCGACCTCGCGAGGATCGATCAGGCCATGGCACGCCTGGCAAACCGGTACCGGCGTTGTGACCTTGCCACACGCGCGGTGGACGAGCCGCACATTGATGCTCCGGCTGGCGGGTTCCCATTTCGCTTGCCAGCGCAGGATCATCAGCGCCACCGGATAGAGCTGGCGGCCCATGTCGGTCAGCGCATAGCCTTTCTGCCGTTCGCGCGCCTTTACGAGCACGCCGGCCTCCACCAGCTTCGCAAGCCGGTTGCTGACCACGGACCGCGCAAGCCCGGTTCCGGTGACCATTTCGTCGAACCTGTGCTGCCCGCGAAAGGCCTGCTCCAGGATGAGCAGAACCGGCACGTCGCCGACCACGTCGAGCGCGCGCCAGATCGAGCAGGCCCGGATGGACTGGTGCTTCACCGCTTCGCCATGAGCCTTTCGGCCACCGCGTGATAGGCGGGAAGCGAGATATCGTCGAAACGGACGTTCGATGCCTGCGGGTTCGAGGCGAACCGCGCGATCACCATCTCGGCCGCGGGATCGATGTAGATGGCCTGCCCATGAATCCCTCGCGCCATGTAGGCACCATGCGCATTGTGCGAGACCCACCACTGGCTCTTGTAGCTCCAGCCGGGCAATGTCCGGTATCCCGCCTTGGCGAAGTCGGCCTTTCCGGCTCCTTCGCGGATCTTGGCGATCACGGATGCGGGAACGACCTGGCGACCGTTGAACCTGCCGCCGAGCCGCATGGTTTCGCCGAACCGCGCCATGTCGCGCAGCGTCAGATTGAGGCCCCCGGCGGTGAATGGAGCGCCCGCGCTGTCCACCAGGATCGCGCCATCGTGCTCGGCGCCGATCTGCGACCAGATGCGTTCGCTCATCACTTCGTGCGCGCGCTTCCCGGTTACCCGCGCGATGATCCAGCCGATCACCTCGGTATTGGCCGAGCGATAGGTGAAGCCCTCACCGTGCGAGCCCTTCTTCGCGATGGTGAGCAAATAGTCGTAGGCCGAAAGCGGCCCCGTATAACCGCGGGGAGCCGGTACCGCGCCGACGGCGAGCGAGAAGCGCGCGATGTCGGCATTGGGGTCGGTGTAATCCTCGCTGAAGGCAATGCCGGTGGTCATGTCGAGCACCTGGCGCACGGTCGCGTCGCCGAAGCCGCTGCTCGCCAGTTCGGGCACATAGCGCGAGACCGGCGCCTGCTCGTCGATCTTCCCTTCCGCGATGAGGATTTCGGCCAGTGTGCCGAAGTACGACTTGGTCACCGAGAACGCGATGTGCGGCTGATCGGGCTTCATCACGCCCGAATAGCGTTCGTAGACGATGCGACCCTTGTGCAACACGAGCACGGCATCGCCGTAAACGTCTTCGAATGCCTGCGACCACGTCATCGTGCCCGATCGCCCGAGCGGCGTGAACGTCACGGAATCGAGGTCCGTGCGCAGCGCTTTCGGGAGCGCCGACACACGCTCCCCTCCCCTGGCGATCACGGCCGTCGGCATCAGTTCGCGCAAGTGCGCGAAGGCCCAGCGGGTCTTGGGAAATTGCAGATGGCCGCCGTCGCGGAAAAGAACGCGCTTTTCCGGTGGCGGCGGACTGCCTTCCATCCAGCCGAGCGTGGCAGGATCGCTTTCCGCCGGACTAGCCGGAGCCTGCTGCGCATGTGCCGAAGGGCTAGCGAGCAATAGCAACCCGGAGGTGATGGCGGTCAAGACCGTGCGCATCGGCTAGAACTTGAAGTCGACCGCGACCGCGACGCTCGCGGGACGATCGTAGATGGCGTTGTAGGCGATACCGGTGTTGCGCGTGATCGTGGTCGCCAGCGGCACCGCGCCGGCGGTCTGCTTGATCCGCTCGCTGGTCAGGTTGCGGCCGATGAAGGAGATCGCCCACCGGTCATCGATATCGCCGATCGACACCCTCGCCCCGACTTTCACGAAGCCGTCCTGCCGGGTTCGCGGATCGAGGTTGGCTGCGGCGATATAGCTCGACGAGAAGTCGAAGTTGAGGTTCGCTCCGAACTTGAGCGACCGGCCGACTTCGTGGCTGAAGTCTCCGTTGAGGTTGCCCGACCACTTCGGCGACAGGGTGTTGCGCTTGCCGGTGTAGTCGCAGAACCCGCCGGCCACGTCAGGCACCTGCTGGAAGAAGCACTGGCCGTTGGGAAAGTTGGTGAACTTGAAATCGAGATAGGCCAGCGCGCCGCTCAGGGTCAGGTGGCGATCCACCGCCCAGCGGAAGTCACCCTCCACTCCCTGCGTGGTCGCCCCCGACGCGTTGCGGACGTTGAAGTTCAACGTGCCGTCGAAGACGTTCGTCTGCAGGTCCTTGTACTCGGTGCGATAGAACGAGACGTTCATCGCCAGGTCGCGCGACTTGTATTTCAGGCCGGCCTCGAAGTTGTCGGCACGCTCCGCATCGAACTGGAACGAGCCGGGCCGCGCCACGGTGGTCGAATTCGGCAAGGAATTCGACCGCACGTCGAAACCGCCGGCCTTCGTGCCGCGGGCGAAGGAGCCGTACAGCATCAGCTCGTCCGTCAGGTCGAACTGGATGTTCGCCATCGGGTTGAACGAGTCTTCGCTCAGGCTGCCCGCGATCGAATGCGCCTCGATGTTGAGGGCCCGGAAAGTCGCGACCACCACGGCAGGGTTGAAGGTATTGAGCGGGCCGCGGTTGACCGTCAGCACGCGGCTGCCGTCCTTGGTCTCGTGATTGAACCGCGCGCCGACCGTCAGACGAATCGCATCGGACAAAGAAAGCTCGCCTTGCGCGAACACGGAGATAAGGTCCGAGCTCTGGCTGTAGACGCGGTCGTTGGTGGTATCGCCCAGCGCGTTGAATGGAGGGCCGAAGCCCAGGAAGGTCGGATTGAACCGGACCTGGTCGGTCACGCCCAGCTTGGTGTTCTGGTAGTAGACCCCCGCGATGTAGTTGAACGGCTGATCGCCCGGAGAGGCGATGCGCAACTCCTGCGACAGCTGGCGATAGTCTTCGGTCTGGAGAGTACCGTCGAGGAACACCGGGTTGACGAAATCGACGTCGATCATCTCGTTCACGTTGTAATCGAGATACCCGCTGACCGATGTGAGCGTGTGCGCGCCGAGTTCGAGGTTGGCGGTCAGCACCGCGTTGAATACCTTGTTCCGGCTCTGGTAGCCGCCGTCGGCGCGGACGTAATCCTCCCGCGTGTCGACGAAGAGCGGGCCCGCGAAGATCGCGTTGTAGCTGCCGACCGCACCGAAAATCTCGCGCGGCTGCCCCTTCGTCTTGAAGTCCGCGTATTCGAGCTTGAGATCGGCCGAGAGCGGCGAATCCCCGTCGTAGGCGAGAATTCCGCGGGTGAAGATTTCGCGCACGTTCGGCTCGCGGCGATCCTGGCGCGTGTTGAAGAAGTAGCCTTCCATCGTCCGGTAGTAGCCGACGACCCGCGCCCCAAGCCCGCTATCGGTCAATGGTGATGAGATCACTCCGGTGATCTTGGCTTCGTCGTGATTGAATTCGTAGAGCGCGTTAACCGAGCCTTCGAGCTCGTTGCCCGGCCGTCTGCTGACGACGTTGACCGCGCCCGCGATCGCGTTCTTGCCGAAGAGGGTCGGTTGGGGCCCGCGCAGCACCTCGATCCGCTCGAGGTCCACCAGCGGCATGCGGCTGAGCTGGTCGCGCCCGTAGTAGACGCCATCGACGAACATCGCGACCGACTGCTCGAACCCTTTGTTGTCGCCCGAGGCGATGCCGCGGATGGCGATGCGGTTGGCGATTGCGGTCTGGGTGATCTTGAGGTTGGGGATGGACGAGGAAACCGATTCAAGGTTGGTCTGGCCATAGGCCTCGATCTGCTCGCCCGTCACCGCGGAGATCGAGATCGGGACGTCGGAAAGCCCCTCTTCGCGCTTCTGGGCGGTCACGACGATTTCCTTGAGCCCGCCTTCCTCCTCCACCGCGGAATCCTGCGCGAAGACGACCTGCGGCGCGAAAAGCGCGGTGCATGCGAGCAGCTTGATCGAATTCCTCATGATGAACTCCTCCCCAAAGCGCCCACCGCCAGCGCAGATCGCTTCCGCTGCTTGTGTCGGCGTGCGAAGTATGTTTAAACAAGTAAGTCTGTTTGCGCAAGTAGCCATTGGCGCTACCACAGGGAGGATCATGGCAGTCCCGGAAGCCTTGAAACGGAACCTCGCGCTGCCCGCGATCGCGGCTCCGATGTTTCTCGTGACCGGTCCGGAGATGGTCATCGCCGCTTGCCGCGCAGGGATGATTGGCGCCTTCCCCACTCCCAATGCACGGACGAGCGCCGATCTCGCGGATTGGCTCGGCGAGATTTCGTCCGCCCTGTCAACTGACCCGACTGCCGCTCCGTGGGCTGCGAACCTAGTGGTCCATCCGTCCAACGAGCGGCTGGCGGCCGACCTTGAGGCTGTGGCCCGCTACAAGGCACCGCTCGTCATCACGGCTCTCGGGAGTCCGGCCCGCGTCATCGAGGCGGTCCATTCATACGGCGGATTGGTCTTTGCCGATGTCAACTCGGTGGCTTTCGCGCGCAAGGCGGCGGCGGCCGGGGTCGACGGGCTGGTGCTCGTCGCGGCAGGAGCAGGCGGTCACACCGGAATGACCGCCGGCTTCGCCTTCGTCGAGGAGGTCCGGAGGTTCTGGGACGGTCCGATCGTCCTCGGTGGCGCGATCTCGACCGGCCATGCCATCCGCGCCGCGGAGGTCCTTGGCGCCGACCTAGCCTATGTCGGCACCGCCCTCATCGCCACGCAGGAAAGTCTCGCGGCGCAACCGTACAAGTCGATGGTCGTCGCCGCGGGTGCCGAAGACATCGTGCCCAGCAAGGGCATCACCGGTGTCACCGCGAACTGGTTGCGGGACAGCCTGTTGGCGGCGGGCTACGATCCCGACAACATGCCGCAGGACAAGACGCCTAACTTCGAGAATGCGCAGGACGACGCCAAGGCGTGGAAGAACGTGTGGTCGGCGGGCCAGGGCGTCGGTGCGGTGACGGCGATCAAGCCGGTGGCCGAGGTGGTCGCGCGGCTCAAACGGGAATACGATGCGGCATGCCAATTGCCGCGCTTCGATGCGAAGGAGTGAAGCGATGACGGTCGAACTCGTGGGAAAGGTGCGCTCGACGCTCAAGAGCACCGACCATCCCTACATGCAGGGCGCCTGGCGTCCGACGTTCAACGAATGGAACGCGATCTTCGCCAACGGCGACGTCGAGGTCATCGGCACGATCCCCGACGACATCGACGGCGTCTACGTCCGCACCGGCGAGGTGCCCGTGCACGAGCCGATCGGCCGCTACCACCCGTTCGACGGCGATGGCTTCATCCACGCGATAAGCTTCAAGGGCGGCCGGGCGAGCTATCGCAGCCGCTTCGTGCGGACCAAGGGATTCGAAGCCGAGCAGGAAGCCGGCAGAGCGCTGTGGGCCGGCTTGATGGAACCCCCGCACAAGTCCACGCGCCCCGGCTGGGGCGCACAGGAATGGCTCAAGGATTCATCCTCGACCGACGTCGTCGTCCATGCGGGCCAGATACTCTCGACCTTCTACCAATGCGGCGAAGGCTACCGGCTCGACCCTTTCACGCTCGAGCAGTTCGGCACCGACTCGTGGGTGCCGCAAGATGGCATTTCGGCCCATCCCAAGTTCGATCCCGCGACCGGCGAGCTTATGTTCTTCAACTATTCGAAGCATGCGCCGTACATGCACTACGGGGTCGTCGGACCGGACAACAAGCTGAAGCACTACATTCCGGTTCCGCTCGCCGGGCCACGGCTGCCACACGACATGGCGTTCACGAAGAACTACGCGATCGTGAACGACATGCCGCTCTACTGGGACCCGGAACTGCTTAAGCGCAACCTGCACGTCGTCCAGTTCCATCCGGACCAGAAGACCCGATTCGGGATCATCCCGCGGTTGGGGCAGCCCGAGGATATCCGCTGGTTCGAGGCCGAGCCGACCTACACCCTCCATTGGCTCAACGCTTGGGAGGAAGGCGACGAAGTCATTCTCGACGGATACTTCCAGGAAGAGCCGCAGCCCAAGTCGCATCCCGATGCCCCCGACGGGCTGGAGCGCATGATGGCCTACCTGAGCCAGGGCCTCATGAAGCCGAAGCTCCATCGCTGGCGCTTCAACCTCAAGACCGGAGAGACCACCGAGGAACGGCTGGACGACCGCATTCTCGAATTCGGGATGATGAACCAGAAATATGCCGGGCAGAAATACCGCTACGCGTACTCCGCCGTGCCGGAGCCTTACTGGTTCCTGTTCACTGGATTGGTGAAGCACGACCTCGAAAACGGCACGAGCGAGGAGATTGCATTCGGCCCCGGCCGCTATGGCAGCGAAGCACCTTTCGCCCCCCGCATTGGCGCCACGGACGAGGACGACGGTTACCTGGTATCCTTCATCGCCGACGTCGAGAACGACCGCTCCGAATGCGTGCTGATCGACGCCAAGCGCTTCAGCGAGGGCCCGGTCTGCCGGATCGTCCTCCCCGAACGGTTCTGCTCGGGCACGCATTCGGTCTGGGCGAACGGCAACGACATCGGCATGGGCCCCAACACGGTCCTCGGCGCCTAGATGATCGTGTCGCCGGAAGCCAGGCGCCGGGCATACCGCGAAGCCGGATGGTGGGGGGACAAGACCCTCGCCGACCTGTTCTTCGCCAACGCGGCGGCGCATCCAGAGCGGGTGGCACTTGTGGACGCGCCCAACCGAGGCGACTTCGCCTTCGGGGACGCGCGGCGGATGACTTATGCCGAACTCGCGGCGGAGGTGGAGCGACTGGCCGGGGCGCTGCTCGAAGCCGGCATCGGCAAGGACGACGTGGTGGTCATCCAGCTGCCCAATATCAGCGAATTCGTCGCACTCTACTTCGCATGCGCCACCATCGGCGCGATCGTCAGCCCCGTTGCCATCCAGTACCGCAGCCACGAGCTGTCGACGATGTTCGGTATCGTCGAGCCGAGGGCCTTCGTCTGCGGGACCCAGGCGAAGGGCATGGACCACGTCGGCGTCGCGCGGCCTCTGCTCGGTGATGCCATGCTGATGACGGTCGGCCCCGACGCGCCGCCGGATGCGATCGACTTGTCCGCGGCACAGGCCGTTCCCGGTCGGCTGGAGGCCCACCGCGCTGCGAACCTGGTCGACGCGGACGACGTCTTCACGATTTGCTGGACCTCGGGCACGACCGGCGTCCCCAAGGGCGTTCCGCGCAGCCACAATCACTGGGTCGGCATCGCTCCCGGCACGTACGTCACCGCGCGGCTCGAGGATGGCGACGTGCTGCTCAACCCCTTCCCCCTGATCAACATGGCGTCGATCGGCGGGGTAACGATGAGCTGGCTCCGGATTGCAGGCACGATGGTCCTCCACCACCCGTTCGATCCGCAAGTTTACCTCGCCCAGATAGCGACCGAGCGGCCATCCTTCACCATCGCGCCGCCTGCAGTCTTGACGATGCTTCTGCAGAACGAGGCTCTGCTGGCCCAGGTCGACCTGTCGAGCCTGCGCACGATCGGATCGGGCTCGGCACCGCTCGCCCCGGCGATGGTCGCCGGCTTTCAGGAGCGGCTGGGCATTCCGGTCATCAACATCTTCGGATCGAACGAGGGCATGTCGCTGATTACCGGACCCGACGACGTGCCCGACCCCGTCGAACGGGCGAGCTTCTTCCCTCGGTTGCTGAACCTGCCGCCGTACTATCGCGACGAACCGCAGGTGATCATGGAGTCGCGCCTCGTACCACCCGAGGGCGGGGACCCGATCACGGCAGAGGGTATTCCGGGCGAGCTGCAAATCCGCGGACCCGCCGTATTCGACGGCTACTGGCGCGCGCCCGAACAGACCGCCGCAGCTCTCACCGAGGACGGCTATTTCCGGACCGGCGACCTGTTCCAGATCGAACAAGCCGGCCGCTTCCTGCGCTTTGTTGGCCGGTGCAAGGACCTGATCATCCGCGGCGGCGTCAACATCTCGCCGGAGGAGATCGACCAACTGCTCGGCGGGCACCCTTCTCTGGCGGAAGCGTGTGTTTTCGCGCTGCCCGACCCGGTCATGGGCGAGCGCATCGGCGTCGCCGCCGTCCCCCGCCCCGGCACCGACGTCACCCTCGACGAGGTGACCGACTATCTGCGGTCGCACGACCTGGCGGTTTTCAAGTTGCCCGAGCGGCTCTTCGTGATGGGCAGCCTGCCCCGCAACGTGACCAACAAGGTGATGCGCAGCGAAGTGCGTGCAATGGCGCTTGCCACGATCGAGGAGGAGGCCTGACATGGCCCGAGAGGTGTTCATCCTGGGCGGCGCCCAGACCGATTTCGCCCGTAATCTCGAGCGCGAGGGCGGCGGCATGTTCGAACTGTTTCGCGACGTCGCGGAAGCCGCGTTCGCAGCGACCGGGATCGAGCCGCACGAGGTCGAGACCGCGCACGTCGGCAACTTCGTCGGCGAACTGTTCGCCGGACAGGGCCAGCTCGGCGGCTTCTTCGGCCATGTCCACCCCGACCTGGCGGGCATCCCGACTTCCCGTCACGAAGCCGCCTGCGCTTCGGGCAGCATCGCCATCCTTGCCGCCAGCGCCGAGATTGAAGCGGGCCGGTATGACCTGGCGCTCGTCCTCGGCATCGAGCTGATGCGCAACGTGCCGGGGCAACGCGCGGCCGAGTACCTGGGTGCCGCTGCCTGGGCCGGCCGCGAGGCGCAGGAGGCCCGGTACCTCTGGCCGCACATGTTCTCCAACGTCGCCGCGGAATACGAGGAGCGCTTCGGGCTCGACCGTGCCCACTTGCGCGGGATTTCGGAGATCGCCTTCGCCAACGCAAAGCGCAATCCCAACTCGCAGACGCGCAAGTGGGCAATCACGCCCGACCACCTCGGCGACGACGACACGCTCAACCCGCCCATCGAGGGGAGCCTGCGCAAGGCCGACTGCGGCCAGGTGACCGATGGTGCGGCGGCCATCTTCCTCGCCTCTAAGGAAGTGGCCGAAGCCTATGCGAAGCGGCGCGGCATCGCGCTCGACAGCATTCCACGGATCAAGGGATGGGGCCATTCCACCGCGCCGCTGCTCTACTCGACCAAGGTAAGCGGAAGCCGGGGCCAACCCTATGTGTTCCCCACCGTGCGCAAGGCGATGATGGATGCACTCGGCCGGGCCGGAATGGCCGACATTTACGCTTGCGACGGCGTCGAGGTGCACGACTGCTTCTCGATTACCGAGTACATGGCCATCGATCATTTCGGCATTACTCCCCCCGGCGAGAGCTGGCGCGCGGTCGAGGACGGCACCATCGCGCTTGGCGGCCGGTTACCGGTCAACCCGTCGGGCGGCCTCATCGGGCTCGGCCATCCGGTAGGCGCGACGGGCGTACGCATGACGCTCGATGCATGGCGCCAAGTGACCGGGAACGCCGGCGACTACCAGGTCGAAGGAGCGAGGAACTTCGCCACCTTCAATGTCGGCGGCAGCGCCACGACTTCGGTGAGCTTCGTCGTCGGCGTCTGACCGCGTGACTGTTGCCTTTCTTTACGACGCTGTCCGGAGCCCGCGCGGCAAGGCACGCCCTGATGGCGGGCTGGCGGAACTGAAGCCTGAAACTCTTGTCGGCGTCCTCGTCGATTCGCTTCGCGAGCGTACGAACAAAGCGATGGCCGAACCCGGCGCGTTGCTGCTCGGCTGCGTGACCCAGGCGGGCGCGCAAGGAGGGCACATTGCGCTGGCATCCAAGCTCGCGGCGAACCTACCCGACACTTGCGCGGCGCATACGATCAACAACTACTGCGCGTCCGGGCTGAGCGCGATCGGCCACGCGATCGCCAAGGTGGCATCGGGACAGGAGCGTTCGGTCGTCGCCGGGGGCGTCGAGATGATGAGCCACGCTCCGTTCCTGAGCGACCGAGCCGAATTCTATACGTCTGTCGATCAGCCGCCTTCTCGGCGCTTCGTTCCACCGGTGCTGGCCGCCGACCGCCTCGCACATACGCTGGGGATCGGCCGGGCCGAGCTCGACGCCGCTGCGCTCGTCTCACAACAGCGCGCCGCCGCGAGCGACGCAGACCCGGTGCTGCAGGCGTCGCGCATCCCTGCTGGATCGCTGACGGGGGAGGAATGCACCCGTCCGGGCACGACCGCCAAAGCGCTCGCCGCCATGCCGTCCGCGTTCGCCGCGCTGCAAACCGAGTATGCCGAGGCGCTGGGGGGCAATCGGTTCGATCCGCTGCATACCCTCGCCCACGCACCGCCTGTCTGCGACGGCGCCGGACTTGCGCTTGTTGGAGCCGCAAACCTCGGTCCCGCACCCCGTGCCCGCGTCCTCGCCTATGCGGAAAGCGGCGGCGACCCGGCCGCATCGCTGACCGCCGGGCTGGCGGCGATGGACAAGGCGCTTGTTCAAGCTGGCCTCTCGCTTGCGGAAATCGACCGCATCGAGTTCATGGAAGCCTTCGCCGTCACGATCGCAAGGTTCCTGAGGGATTTCCCGGTCGAACCCGAGCGCGTCAACGTGAGCGGCGGGCACCTCGCCAAGGGGCATCCGATGGGCGCGACCGGCGCAATCCTGACGTCAACCCTGCTGGACGTTCTCGATGCTTGCGATGGAAGGCTGGGCCTGGTCGTCGCAACCGGCGCCATGGGCGTCGGCGCGGCGATCGTCGTCGAGAGGATCTAGGCCGGACAGCGCCAGAGCCGGGAAGCGACCCTGCTCGAGCGCCATCTCGCGCGACAATCCTACGAAAAGAACATTCCGCCGTTGATGTCGACGTTCGCCCCGGTGATGAACGACGACTCGTCGCTGGCGAGGAAAACGACTGCATCCGCCGGCTCACGCGCATCTCCCTGCCGACGGAGTGGAGTAGCGGCCGCCACGTTCGCGCGAACTTCGTCCTTGGTGAAGGTGTCGTGGAAGGTGGTGGCGATCATGCCCGGGCACAGTGCGTTCACGCGGATGCCTTGCGGCCCGAGCTCCTTGGCCATGGCCCGGGTAAAGGTCATCACGGCCGCCTTGCTGGTGGCATAAGCCGAAGCTCCCGGACCACCTCCATCGCGGCCGGCCTGCGAAGCGAAATTTACGATCGCCCCGCCAGCGGGCATGTGCGGCACGACCGCCTTCGTTGCGAGGAACGTCGACGTCAGGTTGAGCCGCATGACGTGCTCGAGAAAATCGAGATCCATCCGCTCGAGAGTTCGCCGCTCGACCATCCCGCCGGTCACGTTGACGAGGATATGAATCGTCTCGCCATATTCAGACCGGGCTTCTGCAACCAGGCTATCGACGTCCGTGGGCAAGGTCATGTCGCCCCGCACCGCCTTCGCAGTTCCCCCGGCGCCTACGATATCCGCCACGGTGTCGCTGGCGGCATCCTCGTCATGGAGATAGTTCACGACGACCGCTGCACCTTCGCGAGCCAGGGCCACGGAAACAGCCCGCCCGATGTCGCGGCTGCCCCCCGTCACGATCGCCACCTTGTTCGTCAGTCTTCCCATGATTTCACTTTCGTTCGATGATTGTCAGCCGGTGCTCACGCGCGCGGATGAAGAGGTCGGATTGAGGGGCACAGAAGGTAGATTGAAGCGACCGACGCGATGGCGAGCCCCGCCCCCACCGCGAATGCGGGCGCATAGCTCTGGACTGTGATGACCGGAATCAGGAAGTTGAGCCCGACGACCGCCAGCTTGGCTGCGGTCCCCGCAAAACCCGCCAGGGTCGCCACCGACGCCCCGCCGTAGAAGTCGCTGGGCAAGGTCTGGATGTTGCCGACCGAAACCTGGAACCCGAAGAGGATTGCCGCCATCAGCAGCACCGCCGCCGTCGGCGTCGCCGCCTTGATCGTCAGCAGGAGCGACACAAGCATGATCACCCCGCCGAGCGCGATCACCATCTTGCGTGTGCGGTCTACAGACCAGCCCGCTCCGATCCGGTTGCGCGCCAGCAGGCCGCCCGCCCACGCCCCAAGCATCGCGCCCACATAGGGCACCCAGGCGTAGAGTCCGATTTCGGTCACCCCGAAGCCGTATGTTTCCGAGAGGTATAGCGGCAGCCAGCCGACGAAGAGCCACCAGATCGGGTCCAGGAAGAACGAGGCGAGGATCACACCCCAGCTCTCCTTGCGCGACAGGATTTCCCGCGCGCCGGGCGCATAGGCCGGCGCATCGTCCGTCGCGGCATGGTGGCGTTGCCCGGTCAGTATGTAGTGGCGTTCTTCAGCGGAGATCCAGGGGTGCGCCTCAGGCCCGGACTTGTAGACGATCAGCCACGGCACCAACCAGAGGAAGCCCAGCAGACCGATCGCGACAAAGGTCGCCTGCCACGACCCGAGAAAGACGAACAGGTAGGCCACCACCGGAGCCGAAACGATCCCGCCGATCGCCGCGCCGGAGTTGAATATGCCCTGCGCCAGAGCGCGCTCGTCGATCGGGAACCACTCTGCATTGGCCTTGGTTGCACCGGGCCAGTTCCCCGCTTCCGAGAGACCCAGCAGCGTGCGGAAAAAGGCGAAGCCTGCCAGCCCGGTCGCAACGGCATGGAGCATCGTTGCCGCCGACCAGACCGCAATCGACAGCACGAAGCCGAGGCGCGTACCGATCCAGTCGAAAATCTTGCCGAACAGGGTTTGCCCGAATGCATATGCGAACGTGAAGAAGTTCAGGATGATCGCGTAGTCGAGCTTCGACAGCCCAAGGTCTTCGGAGATTTCGGGCCAGAGAAATCCCAGCGCGCCGCGGTCGACGTAGTTGATCACCGTTGCCAGTGCGACAAGGGAAACGACGATCCAGCGCAGCTTTCCGTTCGGTTTCATGGCGCGTTTTCCCTGGGGTTATCAACCAGCGCCGCGAATCCCCGCCAGACGACGTCGCGACCTTCGATGATAGCGGTGTGATCGCGATCGGGGTCGTCGACCCACGAAATCGCGAGCGTGTGCTTGCGTCCATCTCGGCGCTCGACGGTGACGAGATCGTATTGGCCCGACCGCTGGTGCGAAAGCGACGCAACCCGGCTTTCGCTTTCATCGGTGCGTTCAGCGGCCCCATCGTACCGACCGTGCGGTTCGAGGACGGTGACGAACACCGGCGAGCGGACGGCCGAGACCTGCTGGATCACCATCGGTTCGCGTCGAAGGTTGAAGTCGGGATCGTTCGCGCCGCTTTCGCCGATCAGCACCGTGGCGCCGGATTGGGGAATCCATCGAGCCGTGTAGAACCGGTCGCCGGTCAGCCATGTCAGGAAGCCATCCGTGGCGGACTTCGGTTGACCTCGAGCGTCGATCCAGATGTGCTGCAGGCCATTCGCGTCACCCAGCACGGGGCGAGCCTGCGTGAACGACGTCCTGACAAAACCGCTCCGCATGATGTGCCCGTTGAAGTGCAGCGGCAGCTGATAGACATGAGCAGTTTCCGACTCTGACCTCAGCACGTCGACAACCAACGGTTCCGCAATGTCGGACAGCCGCACGAGCGCCAGCACCCGCTGCATCCTCACGCCGGGATAGGCGCTGTCGATCTCGGCCGCGCTCAGCTTGAGGCGGTCGCTTTCGACGAAAGCCAGCTGTCGCGGAGCATGCCGTTCGGCCAGTTCCGGGTCGCCGCCGAAGTGACTTTTACCGTCCACGACGAGCGTGTTGTGCGCGATGGTCTGCTTCGCCCAGGTCTCGTTCTCGGGGAGATATCGACCGCCCTCTTTCGCCGGAATGTTCAGGAAGCGAGCGGCGCCGTAGTCGGTCACGACCTCGTTGCCGTTATCGTAGAACTGCCAGCCAAGCTTGTCGAAATGGCCGTGGCCCATTCCCTGCGAGGTGTTCTTGGCGATGAGCGCGGACCCGTCGAAGCCCGCCCCCTCACGCAGCACGGCCAGCGCGCCCTTCTCGCCGCCCGGTCCATCCCGAAGCAGTGTCGTGCGAAACGGAAAGGGCCGTGCCTTGCCATCGGCAAGGTCCATGGAAAGGGCTTGCCCTGCCGCCGTCAGGACGGTGCGGCCTTGCCATTGGGCAATGGACAGAAGACCCGGGGCCTTCGTCCGCGCATAGCCGATTGCCACCCCTTCGTAGAGCTCGTCGGTGCGCAGGCACTTGTCCTTCAGGGCATCGTTGAGCGGGAAGAAACAGCCGCCATAAGTCAGCTGGATCGTCGTATCGAGTGCCTTCAGCAGCACTCCTTCGCGCCGTTCGAAAATGCGACGGCCCGGCTCGCGGCGCTCGATTGCGTCAGCGAAAACCAAGAACGGCAAGAGCGCGTAACGCTGATAATACGGACCTTCAGCGTAATATCCGTCGGGCGAGAAAAGCTCGTCGACCTGCCGCAGGAAACCGGTGCGTCCGGTGCCGTCCGACCCGCGCAAGGCAAGGTCGACAAGCGCTTGGTCGCCCAGCACGTAACCCGTCATCCCGACACCCGCCGCGGCCCAGGTCGCATGGTTGTGGATGCGGTCGAAGGTCGCACGAGAGTCCACGGCAAGGAATCGTGCCGCGGCGCGGAAGACGTTTTCGTCGATGATGCGCCGCTCGCCCTGCGGAAGAATGTCGCGGATCGCCTCGTATCCCTGCGCTGCATGGACCAGCCAGACGGCATCGTTCAGCACTTGCCAGAACAGGCGCCCCGGGTGCTGGTTGGCTTTCGCCGGATGGTCGTCCAGCTTCGGATACAGCTTTGCATAGGCCAGCAGGACGTCGCGCACATAGTCGGCGTACTTGCGCTCTCCCGTCAGCGAATAGAGCCTGCCGCCCAGTTGCAGGGCACGGTAATTGCGCTTGTGCTGTTCGTGCGTGTAGCCACCGCCGGGATCCTTCGGCACCGGCACCACGACGCCTTCTCCGATCATCCCGTCGACGAATGCGCGGGCGTCGCGAAGCTCTGCGGCGAACAGCGAAGTCTGCTCTGCCGTGCCGCTCGCCGCGTCGGTCACTGGCTGGGCAACTGCCGCAGCCGGGATCGCAGAAAGGGCCAGGCCGAGCGCCAGCGGTGCGCTGCGCAAGATCACTTGCGGCCATCCGTGGGCAAGAGGTTGCCCGACGTGTCGGCCCGCGGTGCGCCGCGATGCTCGAGTTCGATCACTTCGATCGGGGCGGCCGTGTCGAACGTGTTGCCCGTTATGACGGTGTCTGGCACCCCGACCGTATGGACGACGCGGACCGGCCCGGATGCCGAGAACGTGTTGCCCGATATTCGCGATTCCTGGACGCCGTGAAGGTGCACGGACGGCTGGTCTGCTCCTGCCTTCCCGCTGCCTGAGATTTGCGACCCGGTCATCGCGAAATGGGGACCGAACGTGCTTTCGTCGCGGCCGCCCCGATAAAGGACGGCGACACCTCCGCCCACGTTGCTGAAATTCGACTTCGCAACGGTGACGAATTCTACGCCGTACTGACCGAAATCGTCGCTTTCCGCATCAGCCCGGATCACCGCACCCGTGATGTTCGAGAAGCTGCTGTTCCGGACCACGATCGAATCCGCAAAGGCGCTCTTTCCGACGACCACGACATCGAACGCGCGGTTCACATTGAGGTCGCGCACGGCGACCCGGTCCAGTTCCAGCGTGAAATTGCCGCGCATTGGGGTGGCGCTGGTGCGGATGACGGCATTGCCGACGTTGTCGGGCGCCTCGTCACCCGTGATGGCGAGGTTCGCGAGGCGAAGCGCCACGCCATCCGCGATCTCGAACAGGCTCGGGCGCGCGAAGGCGATGACTGCATCGTTCGGGCCAGCCGCGCCGACGACGGACACGTCCCGGTCCACAACCAGGGTCTTCTCGACGAAATAGCGCCCGGGAGCGAGTTCGATGACATCGCCCGGTTGCGCGTTCGATATCGCGCGCTCCAGCGCTGCCGGGCCCGCCGATACGCGTACCGTGCGAGACGTCTCCTCCACGGCGGGGACGGGCTTCGGATACCAACCCGGCCCCACTTCGGCACGCGTCACCGGCTTCAGGTCGCGCGGCGCACCAAGGTTCGGTGTCTCCTTGCCGACGGGATACAGCAAACCGTTCTCCGCCCGTTCGAGCGCAACTTTGCGCCGGTCCAGTTGGGGCACCGCGGCGGCAGCTGATCCGGCAAGAACGACGTTGCCTGCAAACGCGATGCCGGAAACGTCGTCATCCACGGTCACGAACAGGCCGTCGCCCTCCCCTGAGAGCAAATTGTTCTCGACCAGCGACGCCGTCGGCGGTGCCGACCGTTCGGCATCTGCCCCGGCCGCGAGCGCGATCCGTGTGGAATCGAAGATCGAGTTGTACTCGATGACGGCGTTGGTGACCTGGACGTATCGGTGGACGGGGGAATCGGGCACGCCGTTCATGACCGCCAGCGCACTGGCGAACCCGGTGCCCCGAAGCCCTTCCATGTAGTTGCCGCGCACCGTCTGATCGCGGTTGATGACGCGAATGCCCCCGGTGTGCGGCTTCCCGCGGCCGAGGAACACGTTGCGCTCGACCAGGTTGCCGTCGCCATGGCGCAGCGTCACCGCCCCCTGGCTCGCATCGAAGACGTTCTCCCGCACCACGTTGCGGCCCGCCTTGATCGAGACGATCTCGACCTCTCCGTCGCATTCCTCGAAGTAGTTGTTTTCGATCACCGTGCCGGAATCGTGCATCGAGAACTGGCTGGTCCCCACCCGGATCGTTTCGCCGCCGTTCGATCCCAGCACCGGCCGCTTGCCGAAGTAGTTGTGGTCGATGCGATGACCGTTCTGCCGACTGCCTTCGCTGTCGAGGCGAACCGCGAGCGTCACGCCCTTGTTGGTCTTGCCGGCAACATAGCCGTGGTCGAACCGGTTGTTCCGGCCATACATGCTGATCCAGTAGTCATCGTCGTATCGACCGGGCTTGCTGAAGCCGTCGATAACGATCCCGGTCATCCGGCTGTCGTGCGCCGGATCGTCCTTGCTGGTGCGGTACGACAACACCTCGCCCGTCGGACTGTAACCGTCGCGGAAAACGAGATCGGAGACGACGATGAACTGCCCGCCGATCCGCAGGTTGGACCGGCCCGTCAGGACGACTTTCCCGGCCGATTGGGCGCGAAGGGCGATCGGGCGTTCCACGGTGCCGCGACCGGACAGAACGATCTCGAAGTCGCGCCATTCGCCATTCGCCAACACGATCGCATCGCCTGCGCGAACCTTGCTTGCAGCGGCGGCATACTCTGCCTGCGAATGAACGAGGAAGTCTTCGGCGCTTAAGGGAGCGGAGGCGACCAGCAAGCCTGCAATGAGAGACGTCTCCACTCGCACTGTTGCCGCTCCCTCGATCCCGAACCGAAATATCGATTAGCTAGGCAAACGCATCGAGTCAACCAATCTCGAATACCTTAAGCAGAATTATTGCCAGTCCAATCGGTCATACCAATCACACCGAGCCAGCGAGGAAACGTTCGCGGCTCTGTGATACGCGCTCCTGCAACTCGCGGAGTGCCTCGCGCTCGGTGGCGTCGAGCATCGCTGCAATGAGGCGATGAAAATGCGCGCGCATCGCAGATCGCGCCCGGTCGCAATCGCGCGCGCGCAGCGCATCGAGAATTTCGCGGTGCTCGTTTGCCCGCGCCTTGGGATCGTCGTCGCAAACGGCTTCGTAAGCGCGCTTCACCGGCACGATGTCCTCGCGCATGCGCCAAAGGGTTTCGATGAGGTGCAGCAGGGCCCCGTTTCCGGATGCCCTCGCAATGGTCGCGTGGAATTCGCGATCCGCCTCGGTCGAGACCTCCTCGTCACTCGATTCCATCGCCGCAATCAAAGTTTCCAGGCGAGCGATCTCGTCGGCACCGATATGTTTCGCGGCAAGCGCCGCCGCTTCCGCCTCGACCAGCGACCGTGCTTCGGTGACCTCGAACGGGCTGACCTGCGGAAGCGCTCCCGGCACACCACCCTTGCGCTCGCTGACGTAGACACCGGAGCCCGTCTTGATCTCGATGCGTCCGATGGCCTGGAGGGCGATCTCGGCTTCCCGAATGGTCACCCGACTGACATCGAAGCGCTCCGCAAGCTCGCGCTCGCCCGGAAGCCGCGATCCCGGCGGGAAGGTGCCATCGTCGATCAGCGCGCTTATGCGCTCGGCGATGCTCTGAAAGAGGCGTGGCTCTGCCATGTTGGTGACGATCCCCATAGTGTTGCAGACCACTCGCCTAGCCCACTGACGCCGCTTTTGTCATCACCGCCGTCAGGGGACAGCAAGAAGCCCGGCCGGCGCCCCCATCCGCCGACCGAGCAACGTCGTCACAGTTTAATGCTGAGCCCCGCCGTGATGCGCCGATCGGTAAGACCCTGGAAACACAGCACCGCGTTGTTGTTGACGCAGTAGAGCCGCTGGTCACCTCTCAGGAGGTTGATGCCCTCCACGCCGATGTTGATGTTCGGGGTCACGTCGTAGTTGATGCTGGCATTGAGCTGCCCGCGCGCATCAGCGATGACGGGCAGGTTCCAGCGGAACTGCTCGGTCGTGATGTAGGACGAGCGCCAAGTGTAGCGGAGGCGGGCGTTGAGACCGTACTTGTCGTAGAACAGCGTGGTGTTGTACGCGTACTTCGACAGCCTCGTCAGCGTGACCTTGCTTTGCACCGACCCGGCCGGGAAGCCCAGACCCGTGTCCAGGTTACGCGTGGTCAGCCCGGTGTAGAACGTTTCCGCCGATCCACCCGGCTTCTGGTAGGTGAAATTGCCGATGAAGCCGAAGCCCGAGGCGAACCCGAGGGCGTCCTCGAACTGCGACAGGTCATACTGGAATGCGGCTTCGACGCCTGTCTGGGTGGTCGTCCCAGCAACGTTGAAGGTCGATCCGAGCGGCGCGCAGATGCCGTTGCCCGGCGTCTGGCTGTTGATGTTCCGGTTGGCCAGCGGGTTGAATACGCCGCCGCCCGGACACGCAGGATCGATCGAATACTGCGGGTTGCCGTTCACGAAGCCGATGGGCGTCGGGAAATCGACGATGGGCGAGAACAGGTTGCTGCGGATCTTGTGGAAGAAACCGAGGCTCAGCAGGCTCGACGGCGCAAAGTACCACTCACCCGACAGGTCGAACGAATAGACCGATTCCGGCACCAGGTTGGGGTTGCCGCCCTGCACGATCGCTTCGGCAGAAGTCGAATACGAACGCGAGGTCGACAGGTCGTCGAAGTTCGGGCGGCGGATGTCGCGCGCGATGCCTCCGCGGAGGAGGACGTTGCGCGCCGGTTCCAGCACCAGGTTGAACCGCGGCAACAGGAAGCTGTACTTGGCGGTGCTGGTCGTCTGTCCGGCTGCCACGCCGTTGCTGATGTTGTTGCCCGTCGAGGACAGCGTGGTGGTGAGCCAGCGCACGCCGATGTTGCCCCGCGCGGGGATTCCGATCGGCTCCAGATCGAGATTGGCCTGGAAGTAGAGCGCGTTGGTGCGTTCCTTCACGCTGAAGAACCCGGCCGCCGACTCGGTTGGGCCGCTCAACAGCGGCACCGCGGGAAATTGCGGATTGGCCGTATTGCTGGCGGTGATCGCGGCGTTCAGCGCATCGAGCACCGCGCCCGGGTCGCGGAACGACAGTCCGCCATCGATGATGAGGAAATCCGAGAAGTACAGTTCGCGGCCGTCGGCCGCGTTGAAATTGCTCGGCGCCTTGATCAGGATATCCGAGAACAGGTTGCCCTCGGGACGGTTGAAGCGCCCCGCCGAGCCGGTTGAGTTGCTGGTCAGGCTGATGTTGTTCGAGATGTCGTTGTTGATCGCGGTCGTCTCGTTCCAGCGATACCCGAAGTCGATCGACGGCACGATCGGGTTGAGGTCGAGCGTGTCGTAGGTAAAGTCGAGCCTTGCGGCCCTTTCCTTGTTTCTCGCCGTGCTCGCGCCCTGCGCTACCTGATTGAGCTGGTAGTTGGCCGGGTTGAGCAGGTCATCCGTCGTCGGGGCGAACGGGCTCGAGGTGTCGATGCCGGACTGGACGACATTGTCGCGCAAGTCGAAGCGCACCGGCGATCCGTTGTCCAGCGTCCCCCGCCCGAACACCGGCTGGACCGACCTGGGGTTGATGAAGTCGAGCGTCGTCGAGAAGTTCGGATTCACCGTATTGGAAGTCGACAGAGAAAGCTCGGCGCGGACGCGCAGCTTTTCGCCTTCCCATTCGGTGCCGACGTCGTAGACACGGCTCTTCGTCACGCGCGAACCGGTGTCGCTGGACATGCGCAGGTTCGGATCGAGCGTTCCGCCGCTCGCCCCCACGACGCCGATGGTCCCGTGCGTCGTGGCCTCCACGGTCCCGAGATCGATCGGACCGTTCGGACCGATGAGGGTGCCGAGGTCGATGGTCTGGAAACCTTCGTGGAAAGCCGTGTTGACCGCGTTCGATGTTCCCGACACCTGCACGCGATTGCTTTCCTGAGAGCGCTGCTGGTTGTTCAGCGTCGCATCGAAGTACAGCTTCAGGCTGTCGGTTGGCTTCCATTCCAGGCCGGCCGTACCGTTGTAGGTTTCGTATTCGTAATTGTTGGTTTCCTGCTGAAGGAACTGCACTTGCAGGTAATCGAATGGCTGGTTGGCGTTGCTGCCGGGCAAGTTCGGGGCCGTCGATGCCTTGCGCAGGTTGTCGAGATCGACGCGCGGGGCGAACTGGGCGACGTCCTGCCGCGCATAGCTGCCGCTCAGGACGATGCCGATTTCGCCGATGCCGGTATCGAACCGGTTGCCGACCGTCGCTGACAGTCGCGGCAAGGTTGATTGCGCAAGGTCGCTGCGCTCCCATTGGGCTCGGGCGGCCACGAGAGGCTCACGCAAGCTGAGCGGGCGGATGGTGCGCAGGTTGATTGTGCCGCCCACCGAACCTTCGATGGTCTTCGCCTCGGGAACCTTGACGACCTCGACCGAAGAAATGAGCGAAGCGGGAAGATCCTCGAAACTGATGCCCGAGCGCCCGGAACCCGAACCCACGGTCGACACGCCGTTGATCTCGACGCGGTTGGCATCGGTGCCGCGAATCTGCACCGAGTTGCCGACGCCCGCCTGCCTGGTGATCTGGATGCCGGTGACGTTCTCGAGCACTTCCGCGAGGTTCTGGTCGGGCAGCTTGCCGATGTCTTCCGCCTGGATCACTTCTACCAGGTTGTCCGCGTTGCGCTTCTCTCCGAGCGCGCTTTGCAGCGAACTGCGAATACCAGTGACGACGATAGCCTCGCCGCCGTCATCGTCGGATCCCGCGGCCGCGTCCTGCGCAAACGCCGAGGATGCGAACATGCAGCCGGCCATGGCCGTCCCGACCAAGAGCGACCCCATGCGGCGAGCAGACCCGCGCGCACTGCCGTTGTGATTCCTACGAGCCATGTTTCCCTCCCATTTGGCGGTCCCGCTTCGACGGGGCTGCAAGCTGCGCCACAGGGCGCGTTGCCTTAGTACCTGCAGCTAATTCGACTATGCCTGTTTGTCAAACCTCTAGACCATTCCTATTGTGGCTATTTTTGTCATACCAATTTAAAGAAATGCCAAGGTCAAGCATCGTGAGGCCGCTCGCCGCTGGTGACGGTCCTGCATGAAACCGTATGGGATCCGGCAAGTGTCGCTGTGACGACGCTGCCGGGCGTGACCGTGTGCACCCCGGTCAACGCCCCGGTCGAAATCCACGAACCCGCCTCCAGAGAAATGCCGCGGGCTTCCAGGACCGAAGTCAGGAAGGCCAGCGAGCCAATCGGACCATCGAGCATGTCCGAGGCCCGCCCCTCGCCTACCTGCACACCATCGACGGCGAGTTCGACCGGAGCGGTCAACAATTCGTTCGGCGCAAAGCCCGAAAGCTCCGGCCCGAGGACCAACCCGTAATTGTTGCCGAAGTCGGATGCCGTAACTGCCGGGCCCTCGTCGTTGATTCCGGAGAAAGGGGAGCTCGCTACCTCGATACCAAGGCGTATCTCGTCGATGGCCGCGGACGCTTCGGCGAAAGACAGCGCCGAATGGATCGGTCGCGAAACGCGCAGGATTATCTCTGCTTCCACGGCCGCAAAGCCGCGCAGGACCGGCACGTCGACCATCGCACCGCTCTCGTTGCGAACGAGACGGCTTTTAAAGATCGGCCCCGCGAGTCGTTGAGCCCCGAAGCGATCGACTAAGCCGTCAGCGATCCGACCGAGCTTCCAGCCCACGACCCGGTCAGGCCACAGGGACAACGCAAGATCCTGGATTCGATAGGCCTCTTCCAGGGACTCCGGGTGCGCGCCGGGATAGCGCGAGAGCACCTCGTCCTCGCGCCGGGCCGACACAAAGGCAGCCGCAATTCGCGCCAGTTCGCTCAACTCAGCCAATCCCCAACCCCCGAATGTTTGAGCCATCGTGTCCCTGTTAGACACCGGTGTCAATGGCAAATCGCCCAATCCTCCGTGTTAGGAAGATTGCGAATATATGATCACCGGTTTGACGAACTGGATTGCAGGAGTGGCATAGCGCCCCAATCCTCACTAATCCGAGTTAGCCTGCCCTTTTTTGTTGGTAACCGGTGTCATTCTGTGCAATACCGTTTTCGATCCGAAAGCGGATGCGACTGGAGAGGGTACCGTCTTGGCACTTGCGATTGCTCGCCGGACAATGCTGGTCACGCTGTGAGAAGGCGCGGTTTCATCGTCGGCTCGGTCGCCACGCTCGCCCTGGGCGCATGCAATCGATCTGCAGGACGGACCCTGCGCGCCGCCGAGTTCCACCCCGAAGAGTATCCCACGTCGCAAGCATTGCTCGATATGGGCCGCCGGATGGCGGACTATTCCAACGGCCGCTTGACGCTCAAGCTCTACCCGGGCGGCCAACTGGGCGCCGAGCGCGATACGCTGGAACTGGCCACCTTCGGCGGGATCGACATCAACCGCGTCGCGCTGGCCCCGCTCAACAGCATCGAACCGCTGACGCTCGTCCCGTCGCTGCCGTTCCTGTTCGACGACCAGGACCACATGCGCCGTGCGATGGACGGAGCGCCCGGTCGAAAGGTGCTCCAGTCGCTCGTGCCGCATAGCCTGGTTGGACTTTGCTTCTATGACAGCGGCGAGAGGTCGTTCTACAACGTGCGCGGCCCGATCCGCACGCCCGACGATATGCGCGGCCTCAAGATGCGGGTCCAGAACAGCGACCTCTATGTCGACTTGGTTGAATCGCTCGGTGCCAATCCGACCCCCATGCCGCTCGGGGAGATTTACCAGGCGTTGGTCCAGGGCGTCATCGATGGCGCGGAGAACAACTGGCCCAGCTACGAAAGCACGCGCCATTACGAGGTGGCCCGTTTCTTCAGCCTGACCAGGCACGTGATCGCGCCTGAGATTCTCGTGATGTCGCGCGCGGTGTGGGACGATCTCTCGCCGGACGATCGAGCGATCGTACAGCAAAGCGCCATCGAATCGGTGCCGCTGATGCGCGGACTGTGGGACGCCCAGGTTCGAAAGTCGCGCGCCATCGTCGAGAAGTCGGGTGTGGCCGTTAACGAGATCGCCGAGATCGGCGCCTTCGTCGAACGCGTTCGACCGGTCTGGGACGCATTCGTGACCTCGCCCGAACAAAAGGCGCTTGTCGCGCAGATCCGCGAAATGGGAGGGTCGGGTGCTTGAAAGGCTGACGCGCTTCAACGACCGTCTGGCGCAATTCCTCATGTGGATCGGAGGCGCCGGCCTTGTCCTGATGACGGCGATCGTCGGATGGCAGGTTTTTGCCCGCTATGTGCTCAACAACAGCCCGAGCTGGGCCGAACAGCTCACCTTGCTGCTCATGCTCTGGTACGCTCTGCTCGCAGCCGCGGCAGGCTTCCAGCAGGGCTTCCACATCCGCATCGCCGCCCTCCAGGCGCGCCTCCCCGAGCGTCAGGCGCGCTGGCTGCGCATCGTGGTCGAGGCGCTTGTTGTGATGACCGGTGTGCTCTTCGTGGTCTGGGGAATCCAGCTGGCCGAGACAGTGCGAACGCACACCATCCCGTCGCTGTCGCTGTCGCGAGCATGGGCATATCTTCCCCTGCCGATAGCGGGGGCTTGCATAGTCCTGTTCTCTGCGACGCGACTGGTCGGCGAGATCGTGCGACCGGGCTTCGCTGCGCATAAAGACCCTGATCATGTCGAGCCGCAGGACAATACTACCATCTCCGCTGCGGGAGGCCGCTGATGGATCCGGCACTCGTCGTCCTGCTGCTTGCCCTTGCGGTGCTCCTCGTGATCGGCACCCCGGTGGCACTCGCGTTGCTGCTGTCGACCGCCGCGGCGCTTGTCCTGCTGGATATCCCCCTCGCAGTATCGCTCCAGCGGCTTGCAGCCGGGATCAACGTGTTCTCGCTGCTGGCGATCCCCTTCTTCATCTTTGCCGGCGACCTCATGTACCGATCCGGCATAGCCGGCCAATTGGTGAGCATTGCCGAAGCCTCGCTCGGGCGCGCGCGCGGTGGCCTGGGACAGGTCAACGTCGGTGCGTCCATGCTGTTCGGCGCGGTGTCCGGTTCGCCGATCGCGAATGCCTCGGCGATGGGGTCCACCATTTCCCCGATGATGCAAGAGAAAGGCTACGACCGCGATTACGCGACCAACGTGAACGTGACCGCCGCGATCGTCGGCCTGCTTATTCCGCCGTCGCACAACATGATCATCTACGCGGCTTCCGCGGGGACGGGCGTGTCGATCGCGGATCTGTTCCTTGCCGGGGTATTCCCGGGCATTCTCACCGGATTGTTGCTGATGTTCGTGGCCTGGCGCGTTGCAGTGGCGCGCGGCTATCCGGCGGGCGTCTTCCCCGGATGGCGGGCGTTCGCGAAGGCAACGCTCTATGCCCTGCCCGGCCTGATGACGGCGATCATCATCATCGGCGGCATCCTGAGCGGGATCTTCACCGCCACCGAATCATCGGCGATCGCGGTGATCTACACCATTGCGGTCGGCGTGCTGGTCTATCGGACGGTCGGCTGGCGTGAGTTCCAGGACAGTGCGATGGCATCGGTCCGGATTACCGCCATGGTCCTCCTCATCATCGGCGCGGCGAGCAGTTTCGGATATGTCCTCGCGATCCTCGAAGTCCCTTCGGGCATGGCCAGCCTTATCGGCTCGATCACGAACGAACCGATTCTCGTACTCTTGATCATCAACGTGATGCTGCTGTTGCTCGGCACTTTCATGGACATGTCGCCGCTGATCGTCATCACGACACCGATCTTCCTTCCGATCGTCGCCCCGCTGGGCATCGATCCGGTCCATTTCGGCATCATCATGATGCTCAACCTCGGTATCGGACTCGTGACGCCACCTGTCGGATCGGTGCTGTTCGTCGGCGCGGCGGTGAGCGGCATCAGCGTCGAGAAGACGATCCGGACGATATGGCCATTCTACTTCGCGCTCATCGCCGCGCTTCTGCTGGTGACCTACGTACCCGCGATCTCGCTGGCGTTGCCCGCAGCGTTCCAATGATTGGATTCTACAAGCCCTGCCGCGCAACACGGCCACTGCATGGGCCATTCGACGTTTTTGAATCCGGCGATTCAAACGCCAGAAAGAGGGGAAAACAGGCAGCCATGAAATATCTCGCATTGCCCGTCCTCGCCGCCGCCCTGGCCGCTCCTGCCGCTGGCCAGGAGCGGCCCAGCGAAGCCGCAGGCGGAGTGCCGGCCGGGCTGCCCGACTACAGCTATGCAGGGTACGGGTTCGGCACCGCCGATATTCCCCCTGCCCCGCCCACTTCGATCGCCGTGGCCGATCACGGTGCCGTGCCCGACGACGGCCTCGACGATACGAAGGCCGTTCAGCGCGCGCTCGAGGCCGCACGCAAGGTTCCCGGACCGGTCACTCTGCGCTTCCCTTCGGGCCGGACACAGATCACCGAAATGCTGCGCATCGACCGGAGCGATATCGTCCTCGAAGGAACGGGTTCGGATGCGGGCGGCAGCGAGCTGTGGTTTCCCCGCCCCCTCGAACTGGTCGACACATCGCCGCAATGGGACGAACTGCGCGAGTATCTGGTCAAGGAAGATAAGCGGCAGATCGAGCCGGAAAACAACATCGACTACCTCTTCAGCGAGTGGAGCTGGAGCGGCGGATTCCTGTTCACGGGTCCGCCGGACACGCGCCCGGTCAGCTATGATGGCAGCAAGGACGTACGCGATCCGGTGCTGACCGATGGCGTTGCTGGCAGGCAGTTCGAGCGCACGCTGACCGTCGCCGACCCGGGCAAGCTTCGCACCGGCCAGGTGATCCAGCTCCAATGGTTCGCGACCCGGGGCAAGGACAGCGCGATCATCAAGTCGCTCTATGGCGACACCGAGCTGCCGATCGGTTCGCATCACTGGACCTTCCCCAACCGGCCCACGGTTTCGCAGTCGACGCGTATCGTGGCGATCAGCGGAAAGACGGTCACGCTCGGCGATCCGCTGCTTCACGATGTACGGCCGGACCAGCCCGCTGTCGTCGCGAACTGGGAGCACCTGACCAACGTCGGCATCCAGAACCTGGCGATCCGGTTTCCCGAGGGCGCGGCCTACGGCCATCACCTTGAGCAGGGTTTCAACGGCATCTACATGACGGGCGTGTTCGACGGGTGGGTTCGCAACGTCGTGATCGACAATGCCGACAGCGGTATCCTCACCGACAATGCGGCCAGCCTGACAATCGCCGACGTCACGACCACCGGAGACCGGCTGGCGCATTACGCGGTACATGTCGGCGCGGTGCACAACGTCCTCGTGCGGGACCTGCGCGTGGAGAATCCGGTCGTGCATCCACTGACGGTCAACACGCGCTCGACGCGCTCGGTCTTTACCCATGCCCAGGTGCTCCAGGGCGCCATCCTCGATCAGCATAGCGGCTCGAACCACCAGAACCTGTTCGACGACGTCACCTTGCGCATCGCACCGAAGTGGACCGGAGGTGCGTGGACCTGGCGGCTTTGGGAGGGCGGCGGCGCACCCTACTGGAAGCCGGGCCACGGGATCGGCAACACGACCTGGAACGCCCGACTCGTCTTCGATGGGGGGCCCGCGAAGGGAGAAACCCTCAAGGTCATGAGCGGCCTCGAAGGGCCTGGCGGCACGGTTGTGGGCATTTCGGCAAGTGGACGGCCGGTCGAAGTCGATTATCGTCCGACAGCACGGATCCTCGACAGCGGCCGTATCCCGGCCATCCCGTCGCTCTACGAATATCAGCTCAATCGGCGCACAAACCGGGCCGATTGACCGAACGCCTCAGGCAAGAACAGATAGACACCGGAAGGACTACCCCATGAAGATCGCGCTTATCATCGAGAACAGCCAGGCGGCCAAGAGTTCGGTTGTGGAGGATGCGCTGCGGAGCGTGGCGGAGCCGATGGGGCACGCGGTTCACCACTACGGCATGTACACGCCGGACGACGCGGCATCGCTGACCTATGTGATGAACGGCCTGCTCGCGGGCATCCTGCTGAACTCCAGGGCTGCGGATTTCGTGGTGACCGGGTGCGGCACGGGCATGGGCTCGATGCTCGCGTGCAACGCGATGCCGGGCGTGTTCTGCGGCCTGGTGATCGATCCGACCGACGCGTTCCTGTTCAGCCAGATCAACGACGGCAACTGCATGTCGATGCCCTATGCCAAGGGCTTCGGCTGGGCCGCGGAGCTCAACCTGCAGGATTGCTACCGCAAGATCTTCGAGAACGAGGGCGGCGCGGGCTATCCGAAGGAACGCGCGCACCTGATGGCGGCCAACCGCACCAAGCTGAAGGACCTGAAGGCCGCATCGACGCACGACATGCTGACCGTGCTCAAGTCGGTCGACCAGGACCTGCTGAAGGCTGCTGTCGCGGGCGAGCGGTTCGCCGAGTACTTCTATGCCAACTCCCAGGACGAAGGCATCAGCGCCTATCTGCGCGAGCTGACCGGCGTCAGCGAACCTGCCCTGTCCTGAGAGCGCACCGATGATCGACTTCAGTCTTTCGGGTCGAAGGGCGCTGGTCACCGGGGCCAACACCGGGATCGGCCAGGCCATCGCGGTGGCGCTTGCAGCGGCCGGTGCCGACGTCGCGCTGGCAGGACGGAGCGAGCCGGCCGAGACGCTGCGGCTGATCGCCGACGCCGGTGGCAAGGCCGTGAACATCGCTGCGGACCTGTCCTCGATCGAGCCGGTCGAGCGGGTCGTGGCCGAAACGGTCGAAGGTCTCGGCGGGATCGACATCCTCGTCAACAACGCCGGGATCATCCGCCGCAACGACCTTGCTGACTTCACCGAGGAGGACTGGGACGCGGTCGTCGATACCAACCTCAAGAGCCTGTTCTTCCTCAGCCAGGCGGCCGCCCGGCACATGGTAGCCCAGCGCCGCGGCAAGATCGTCAACATCGCCAGTCTGTTGAGCTTCCAGGGCGGTATCCGGGTGCCGAGCTATGCCGCGGCGAAGAGCGGCGTGGCCGGCGTGACCAGGGCCATGGCGAACGAACTCGCGCCGTCCGGGGTGCAGGTCAACGCGATCGCGCCCGGGTACATCGCGACCAACAACACCGCCGCGCTGCAGGCCGACGAGACCCGCAACCGCCAGATCCTCGAGCGCATCCCGACCGGACGCTGGGGCCGGCCCGAGGATATCGCCGGCGCGGCAGTCTTCCTCGCCTCGCCCGCCAGCGACTATCTGACGGGACAGATAATCGCCGTCGACGGCGGATGGATGGCGCGCTAGCGATCCAGACATGACTGTCACTTGCTTCGGCGAACTGCTCGTCCGGCTCACGCCGCCCGGTAACCGCCTCATGGTCCAGGCCGATTCGCTCGACCTGACGGTCGGCGGTGCCGAGGCGAACGTAGCGGTCGCGCTCGCTTCCCTGGGCCATGCGGTGCGGTTCACCGGCATGGTCTGCGATAACCCGCTCGGGGACCGGGCGCTGGCCGCGCTGCGCAGCACCGGGGTGGATGTGCGCCACCTCGCGCGCGCGCCGGGCAGGATGGGGCTCTATTTCCTCGAAAACGGTGCCGGCTCGCGACCGTCGACCATCACCTATGACCGCGCCGGGAGTGCCTTTGCCGAAGCGGACCCCTCGTCGATCGACTTCGCCGCGGCGCTGGACGGCTCGCGTCTCCTGCATAGCGGAGGGATTACACCGGCCCTTGGTCCGAAAGGCGTGGCGCTCGCCAAGGCAGCCCACCAGGCAGCCAAGGCAGCCAACGTCCCCATCTGTTTCGACGGCAACTATCGCGGCGCCTTGTGGAGCGCATGGGAGAGCAACCCGCGCGCGATACTGTATGACCTGGTGTCCGACGCGACGATCCTGATCGGCAACCACCGCGACATATCGCTGCTTCTCGGTCGCGCGTTCTCCGGCGATGGTGCAGACCGACGCCGCGAGGCCGCCGAAGCCGCCTTCGACGCATTTCCCAATCTGAAGCTCATCGCTTCGACCGCACGGCAGATCGTCTCGAGTGGGCACCACCGCATCGCCGCGCGCGTCGACGGCCGCGATGCGGCGCATCAGACGGCAGAGATCGACGTGACAGGCATTGTCGATCGCATCGGCACAGGCGATGCCTTTGCGGGGGGCGCGATCCACGGTTGGATCGAGGGCGGCGACGAGAAGGCCATGGCGGAAGGCGGCCTCGCCTTGTGTGCGCTGAAGCACAGCATTCCCGGCGACATGCCGCTCATCGACCGTGCGCGCCTCGCGGCATTTGCGCCCGGCAGTGCCGACGTCGTGCGCTGATCGCTAGTCGGGGCGCGGCGCTATCGATCCCCTGTCGATGAAGGTCGAGGGCAGCCTGGTCGGCAGTTCCTTTTCGTCATCGTCGATATCGGGAAGGTAACGCTCCACCAGCTTACGGGCGGCAACGCGCCCCATTTCGACAATCGGCCAGCGCACCGTGCTGAGCGGCGGCCACAGGTGCGAAGCGGTCGGGGAATCGTCGAAGCCCACGATCGAAAGGTCGTCGGGAACATCGATTCCGCGGGCCTTTGCGGCATGCATGACACCCGCCGCCATCTCGTCGTTGCTAGCAAATATGGCCGTTGGACGAGGCGTTGCCAGGAGCAACTGGTTGCCAGCGGCGATGCCTGAATCGAAGCGGTAGTTGCCCTGCGCGAACAGCACGTCGTCGATGGCAACCCCTGCCCCGTTCATCGCGTCGCGGAACCCTTCCTCACGCTCGAGTGCGGAACGAAAGCCGGCCGGGCCGCGAACGAAACCGAAGCGGCGATGTCCTGCGGCGATCAACGCCTTGCAAGCCTCGCGCACCACCTCGCGGTCGTTCGATGCGACGCAATGGGCTTCATCGTCCAGAGGCGCGGAACCGACGCGCACGTATTCGACGCCGCACGCCCGGCACACCTCGGCCAGATCGTCGCGCTCCGAAATCGGCGGCAGCAGCAGGACACCGAGCGGCCGGTGTTTTTCGAGGAAGGCACGGACATCCTCCAGCATACCGTCCGACGTGCGATCGACGGGGCGGACAACAAGCGCGAGGTCGCTGTCCCCGATCGTCTGCAAGACCCCCTTCTGGAAGTTCTGCACCGTCTGGGCGTTGGGATTGTCATGCAGAAGCACGATCAGGAAATTGCGGCGAAGTGCCAGTGCGCGTGCCTGCGGGTTCGGCACGAAGCCGAGTTCGACGATCGCGGCTTCGACCTTCTTCCGCGTGGGCTCGGTGAGCAGGGGCGACTTGTTGATGACCCGGCTGACGGTCTTCTTCGAAACTCCGGCGAGCGCCGCGACATCGTTGATGGTAGGCGCCTCGCCCTTGGCGCCCGTGCTTCCCCTCACATGCCATCCTTTCTTCCGTTTCGCGGCTCAATACCGGTCCTTTTTCGAGAAAGACACACCCCGTCGCAGAAGAATATACGATGCGCGGGTCGCAGGAAGGTTGGCCGGCCGAACGAATGCGAGGCCGCAGGGAGATGGATTAACCGAAACTCTGGACGCGCTTCAGGGTCGATGGGGGCCCAGATAGTACGCCGCCGGGGATTTTCCGGCAGACTCCTCATAGCGCATCGCTGCGGCCTCGTAGCGCCGATCGGCAAGATACCAAGCGGCGGTTCGGAACGTCTCAACCGCCAGCTCGGCCTCTTCGCGCATCGCCTTGGCATCTCCGAAGGCGATGTCCGGGTAGCCCCAGTCCTTTTCCGGATCGACCACCGCAGCAGTCCGGTCGAGCGCGGTACGCAGCCCCGCGCCGGCCCCATTGCGATAGCCTGCCACATCGACGCCGATGCAAGCGCCGATCTGCGCCATTCGTGCGGCGGCATGGAGAGTCCAGAGCGTGTAGTGCCACGACCGCGTCCGCGAGAGCTCTTCCGGCAGTGTGCCATCGGCGGCAAATTGCGGCTCGATGCGCGCCGGTCCGAAGCGCTCTGCAATCGTTTTCGCCACCGGTTCGAGACGGGCATAGAGGGCGAACTGACCTATCAGCATGTCATAATACACGCCGTGGTTGTTGGTCTTCGCACGCTCCGCGCGGCCGATCGGGCTGGTTGCCATCCATTGGACCAGATCGCCGAACCAGGCTTCCACGGCCTCTCCGTCGCCATCGGAAAGCGCACCCGAGGGGCCCAGCAAACCGATCGCTTCGACGACTTGCACGAAGCGGAATGCATCCATGACCCCTTCGGCCCGCCCCAGCGATCGACCGGGGACGGCTTGCGCATGGTCGAAATTGGGGTTCATCCGGGTTGCGGGATCGACGAACCACACGCGCACCAGAGCGGCAGCGTGTTCGGCGTAGCGGCGATCGCCGGTATGATGCCACGCGAGAGCAAGCAGCGACACATCGTTGCTGAAATTCTGCAGACGGTCGAGGTCGAACTGAGGGCCGCTGCGCTCGGGATTGATCCGTCCGTCGCGCCGCGAATAGGGCAGCCCACCGGGCTTACCGGCCGTCGGCCACCAGTAGGGTCCGATCGACTGGTAGTCATGCCGGTCACCGCTCGCAGCCAGCTTGGTCTTGTGGGTGACCGAATAGGGGCCCCGCCCCAGCGCGGCGTCTGCATCGTTCTTCAGTCGGGCGAGCACCGCCGGGTCCGACGCGGCGGTCGCCTTGGCCGATGCAAGCATGCCCGGCGTCCACAGAAACGTACGGGCACCTCCCGCCGCAGCCTCGTATCCGTTCGATCCGTCACACACCTGCGCCGCCGCAGGGGCGGCGCAGGCGGTAATCGAAAGGGCCGCCAGCACTCGTAAAGCGATGTTCAGCAGCGATAGACCGGCAGGCATGTCAGCTCAGAAACGGAGCTTCACGCCGGCGTAATACCGGCGGCCGGACGAACTGACCTCGCTGACGGAATCGAGCGTCGGGCGGGACAGGATGTAGTCCTCGTTGGTGAGATTGAGGGCTTGGAAGCGCAGCTCGACGTTCTTGGTGAGGTCGATGCTCGCACTCGCGTCGAGCGACTTCTGCTCGGACGAATAGCGGTTCGCGGCCAGTTGGAACGGCTTGAAGTAAGGCGAGCGGTATTTGTAGATCAGACGCAGCGCGAGCGGCCCCTTCTCGTAATACCCCTCTGCGCTCAGCGTGTGCTTCGATAGGCCCACGAAAGTTGCCGGGGCGACAAAGTTGGCAAGCGGGTTGACCCCGTCGACGATGCTGGGATCGGGATACTCGAAGTCCGTGTCCGCGTAGCTGTAGCCGAGGATCACGCCAAAGCCGCCCAGCAGACCCGGGAGGTAGGAGAAGCTGTGGTTGAGCGTTGCCTCGAACCCCCACAACTTCGACGTATCGTCGCTGTTCGTCTGCTGCGCCACGGGATAGAGGATCGTCTGGCCGTTGATCGTGAACGGCTCGATGATCGCGCCGCCGGTGGCCGGCACGATCCCCGCCCGAAGCCGCTTGTAAAAGCCTGCGAGGGTGATCGCGTTGTCGGCCGAAGGATACCATTCGAACGACACGTCGGCGTTCCAGCTTTCCAGCGGTTCGAGCCGCGGGTTGCCGCCCGAGATGCCCGAAATCGCGTCCAGGATCGTCGTTGGATTGCCTGCGCTGTCGGTGCTTATGAAGCGACCCGCACCCATGTCCTCGATATTGGGGCGCGAGATCGCCTTGTAGATCGCGCCGCGGACGAGGAAGTCGTCGGACAGGTCGAGCCGCGCATTGACGCTCGGCAAGACGCTCCAGAAGTTGTTCTTGCCTGTCACGTTTTCGAATGCGCCGGCGACCGGAGCCAGCGTAACGACACCGGCCGTGTTGGTCGTGGCGTTGAACGACCCGCGGAATCCCTTCGACGTCACCTGCGTGTTGACTACGCGCACGCCGATATTGCCGCCGAAGGTCCCCGACGGATTGCCGAAATCGGCCATGGCATAGGCCGCCATGATCTGTTCGCGCACGTTGAGGTCGCTGATGCTCCGCGGATCGGCCAGCGGACCGGCATCGGGTGTGCCGGCCAGCGCCTCGTAAAGGCACAGCGGGTCGAACGAGGCGAAGCTGCTGACGTTGATCGGCGTTCCGCCAAAGTAATTCTTCTCGCGGAACGGTATGGCGCAGGCCGCATTGCCCGCGGCGGTCACCGTGGCGGAAACGGGATCGATATCGTTGTCGTTGTCGAGGTCGGTCAACCGAAGATGGTTCGAATAGCGCAATCCGCCCTTGATCGCGGTAATGAAGCTGTCGGCGACGAACGCCGTTCCGTCGAGCCTCGCTGCGAAGATCTTGTCGGTCCGGTACTCGGCCTGGCGTTGGGCTCGCCCGTTTCCTAGGTAGATCGACGCGTCGTCCAAGTCGAACGCGCTTCCGTTGGCCAAGGGGAAGATCGACAGCACCGGGTATCCCGACGACTTGTCGAGGATGTAGGGGACCCGGCCCGATGTGTAATTGACGTTGCTCGTGGTTCCGTTCGGATTCGTGACCGCAAACATGCGGGTTCCGGTCGAGCGCAGGCGGGTCGAGCGGTCGACCTGGTCACGCTGGGTTTCGGAATACGACAGGTCCAGGCCGATCTTGGCCGCATCGTCGGTCCATTCGGCGGAAAAGCCGCCTCCGTAGTAGTCTTCGTCGCGCTCGCGGTTGCGTGGCTGCGCTTCGAGGTAACTATTGCCCTGGAATGCCAGCAGCGTTCCGTCGGCGAGCAGGCCGCCGGACAGCGGAATGATCCCGCGGCGCCCCTCGGCCAGCGAGAAGTCGACGCGGTTCTCGGTCCAGCTGCGGCGCGAGAATTGCCCGTCGATGTTGATGTCCAGTTCCGGTCGGGGCTTGAACTGGATCGTGCCCATCACCGCGTCACGGGTCAGGTCGTTGTTCATTTGCCGATAGAGAAAGGCATTGGGCACGAAATACACCGGGTTGGCGCTGGCGGCGCTGTAACTGCAGTTGCCGCTGGTGTTGGTGCCGATCGAATTGCACGGACGGACGCTGGAACTTTCCGTGTAAAAGTCCTCTGCCGCGGATTCGTCGGCGCGGGCGTAGCCGATCGAAATGCCGAGTTCGCCATCGCCGACCTGAAACTGGTCGATGACACTCGCCGAAATGCGATAGCCGAGACCGTTGCGACCTTCGATCCGGGCATCGTGGGGCTCGTAGACTCCGCGCGCGTCGATCGTCACGCGCGCCTTGCCGTAATCGAGCGGACGCAGGGTGCGAAGGTCGATCACACCGGAGGTCCCGCCCTCCACCAGCGAAGCGTTCTGCGACTTGTAGACGAGCACGCCGTTGACGAGTTCGGACGGGAACTGCTGGAACGAAACCGCGCGGTCGCCGCTGCCGCTGGTGACTTCGCGGCCATTGAGCGTGGAAAAGCCCAGGAAAGGCCCAAGTCCGCGGATCGAGATCTCGGACGCGCTGCCCTTGAAGCGATCGGCGGTCACGCCGACGATGCGTTCGAGCGTCTCGCCGACCGACTGGTCGGGCGTGGCGCCGATTTCCTCGCTGACGAGCGCATCGACGATGAGGTCCGCGTTACGCTTGGTCTGGAGCGAATTGCGCTGCGTGGCGCGCACACCGCTGACCACGATGCCGTCGTCGCTCGACTCTGTTGCCGGACCCGCCTGACCGGTCCCGACGTCTTGCGCGACGGCGGGCATCGCGAGCGCAAGCGAGGCCACTCCTCCAAGGAAGCCCTGTCGAAGAACGGCAGAAACCGGCGACCGGTGACGCGTGGCAATCATGAAACTCTCCCTCTGTCCGACGATCTTGTGTCGCTCGATGGACTACCGGTGTCATTTGCTGACACCGGTGTCAACCAGATAAGCGCGATTCCGCAGGAAGCGATTGGAGATTTAGGCTCTATGCATGGATGGCGAGGGGGTGGCTGGCGGAGCGGGAGGGATTCGAACCCTCGATACGCTTGTGACGTATACTCACTTTCCAGGCGAGCGCCTTCGACCACTCGGCCACCGCTCCGCATGCACTGGAAGCGCGCCCCTAGCCATCTGCGGGGATGGTGACAAGCGCCCGGAAGCTGCCCATATCGCCACCCATGAACCGCACTTTCGGCCCACCACCCTCCCCCGCCGAGTTCGAGGCGATTGCCCGGACGGCATTTGCCCGCCTGCCCGCGGAGTTCGCCGCGCATCTCGGCGACCTGGTGATGAGTGTCGAGGAATTCGCCGACGAGGAAACCCTCGCCGCGATGGGGATCGAGGACCCGTTCGAGCTCACCGGCCTGTTCGAAGGCATCGGCTTGACCGAGCAATCCATCGCGGACAGCGGCCAGATGCCAAACCGGGTGCGCCTGTTTCGGCAACCGATCCTCGACGAGTGGATCGCCGACGGGCACGATCTCGAACACCTCATCGCGCACGTGGTGGTCCACGAGATCGGCCATCACTTCGGCCTCAGCGACGAGGACATGCACGCGCTGGAAGACGCCGCGGACTGACGCTTGCCTTGGCGCGTGGGCGTGGCACAACCCTCTCCCATGACAGCGAAACTCCTCCTTGCCGCCGCGCTGCTCGCCGCGCCCGCCCTCGCCCAGGAAGCGGAGAAGCCCGCGGCGCCCTCCCCGAACGAAATCGTCGCCGCTGCGCCCGCGAGCGAGTGGGTTGCGATCGCGCCGGACGACCTGCTGGTGATGGATCTCGCCCCCGACCGTGATGGCAAGGCCCGCCGCGTGGTCATCCAGTTCATGCCGCCGCCCTTCAGCCACCCGTGGGTCGCCAACATCCGCACACTGGCAAAGGCGCACTGGTGGGACGGCCTCGCGATTGGGCGTGCCCAAGACAACTACGTCGTCCAGTGGGGCGATCCGGACGCTGAGGATGCGGCGAAGGCGAAGACGCTTCCGAAGGGTCTGCAAGTGACGAGCGAGAATCGCTACGTCGCGAAGATTGAGGAAGATGTGCTGAGATATTCAAAGTTTCGCGATAGCTATGCGCAGTTTTCAATCATGCGAGATGGGTGGCCGGTGGCGGTCGAATGGCCAAGCAGCCACTCGATGGCTTACGATGCCTGGCCCGTCCACTGCTACGGCAGCGTCGGCGTCGGTCGGAACATGCCGCCCGATGCGGGAACCGGCGCCGAGCTCTACACCGTGATCGGCCATGCACCTCGGCATCTCGACCGGAACATCGCCGTCGTCGGCCGGGTGATCGAAGGGATCGAGCACCTGTCCACCCTGCCGCGCGGCACAGGACCGCTGGGGTTCTACGAAACGCCGGAAGAGCGCGTGCCGATCGCCGCGATCCGGCTCGGCAGCGAGGTCGCGGACTTACCCGCCTTCCAGTACCTCTCGACCGACGGCGAAGCCTTCGCCCGCTATGCCGACGCGCGTGCGAACCGGCGCGATCCGTTCTTCATCGTGCCCGCAGGCGGTGCGGACGTGTGCAACATCCCGGTGCCGGTGCGGCGCGCGCCCATTGAGTGATCTGACGCACACCACGACGCTGGAGTGCTGGCGCGGTGAGCGTGGGACTTACCACCTCGTCACGATCACCGGCGAGGCTGCAGAGGCGATCACCCAAGCCGAGCGGCTGCAACGGCTCGAGTTCGGCGCCCGGCGCGGCTTCGGGTCGGTGAAGGTCATGGCATTGGTCGGCGAAACGCGCTGGAAGACCTCGGTGTTTCCCTCCAAGTCGGGCGACTGGTGGCTGCTCATCGGCAAGAAAGTGTTGCATGCGGAGGATCTCGCCGAGGGCGATCCGCTGACTGTCGAACTGGAGCTGCTCTAGCCCGGGAGCCCGCCCGTCTGGCGCAGTGCCTCGCCCATCGCCAGCGCGACCGAAGAGGCGAGGTTCATCGAACGGACCTCGGGGCGCATCGGAAATCGAACCTGCGCCCCGCTGGCATCGCGCACGTGGTCCGGCACCCCGGTGCTCTCCTTGCCGAACAGCAGCACATCGTCGGGCCGGAACGCAAAGTCATAGGGCGAGTGCTGGGCCTTGGTGGTGAACAGCACCAGCCGCCCCTCCCCCAGCGTATCGCAAAACGCCTCCCACCCGGCGTGGCGCACCACCTCGACATGGTCGATGTAGTCCATTGCAGTGCGGCGCACCCGCCTGTCGTCCCACACAAAACCCATCGGCTCGATCAGGTCGACTGGCACGCCGAGACACGCGCCGAGCCGCAACACCGCACCAACGTTGCCCGCGATCTCGGGCTCGAACAATGCGACGCGCATGCGGCTGTCAAAGCTTCTGCATCAGTTCGATGCGGTTGCCGAAGGGATCGCAGATGTCGCCGCGGCGGTACCCGTCGAGAGGCGATCCGTCGGTAAAAGCGACATCGTACGCCTCCAGTCGGTCGCGCATCGCAGCGAGATCTTCAACCAGCAGCGCGGGATGCGCCTTGGCCGCCGGGCGGAAATTCGCGTCCACTCCGAGATGGACGCTGACGCCGCCCCCTTCGAACCAGCAGCCGCCACGAGTTGCGAGGTCGGCAGGTTTGGGCACTTCGGCGAGCCCGAGGACGCCGGCATAGAATGCGCGCGCCGCGTCCTCGCCGCCCGCCGGCATGGCGAGCTGGACGTGGTCGAACCCGACGATCGGGCAATCGCTCACAGCCGCTCCGCCTGCGCCACCGCGTCGCTGGCACGCAGCGCGCTGAGTATGCGGGTCAGATGCGCAAGGTCGTCGACATCCAATTCCACGTCGTAGGTCGTGAACGGATGGTCCTTCTGCGTCTGGTCGAGGGCAACGACGTTCGCGTGATTCTGGGCGAACAGTCCCGCCATCTCGGCAAGCGTCCCCGGCCGGTCGTAAAGGGTCACCCGAAGCCGACCCACGGCGCCGTGGCTGCGCTTGCCCCAGTTGAGGTCGATCCAGTCGGCGTCGATCCCGCTGGCCAGCTCGAGGCAATCGATCGTGTGAACCTCTACCGGAGCGTCGGTCTTGCGCAGGCCGACGATGCGGTCCCCGGGCACCGGGTGGCAGCATTCGGCAAGGTGGAACCCCACGCCGGGCGTGAGCCCGCGGATCGAGATAGCCTTGTCCTGCCGCGGCTCTTCGTCGGCTTCGTCGAGGTCGGCAGTGCTGCCGGGGACGAGCGCTTCCATGACCGCCCGGTCGCCAAGCTTGTTGGCGCCGATTGCGTACATGAGGTCGTCCTCGTCCTCGAGTTCCAGCCTTTTCACCGCCTCGCGCACCGCCTTCTTGCCGATCTTCGCCGGAAGCCGCGCGGCGATCTCGTCGAATAGCTTGCGGCCGAGGGTGGCGACTTCCTCGCGTTCCTTGAGCCGCACCGAGCGGCGGATCGAGGCGCGCGCCTTTCCGGTGCTCACGAAGCCGAGCCAGCTCATCTGCGGCTCGGCGTTCTTGCCCTTGATGATCTCGACCACGTCGCCGTTGTTCAGAACCGTGCGCAGCGGCATATGCCGACCGTTGATCTTGGCACCGACGGTCTGCGCGCCAAGGTCGGTATGGACCGCGAAGGCGAAGTCGACCGGGGTCGCGCCCTTGGGAAGCTGGAACAGGGCGCCCTTGGGCGTGAACGCGAAAATCCGGTCCTGGTAGATTGCGAGACGGGTGTGCTCGAGGAGTTCCTCGGCGTCGTGGCTTGCGTCGACGATCTCGATCAGGTCGCGCAGCCAGCCCACCTGTCCGTCGGGCCGGTCGCCCTGCTTGTAGGCCCAGTGCGCAGCAAGGCCGAATTCGTTGGTGCGGTGCATCTGCTTGGTGCGGATCTGCACCTCCACCCGCATCGAATTCTCGTAGATCAGCGAGGTGTGCAGGCTGCGGTACCCGTTCGTCTTGGGCGTCGAGATGTAATCCTTGAACTTGCCGGGAATGAACTGCCAGGTCGTGTGCAGCACGCCGAGCGCGCGGTAGCAGTCGGCATCGGTGTCGGCGATGACCCGAAACGCCATGATGTCGGTCACCTGCTCGAAGCTGACGTGCCGTTCGGCCATCTTGCGCCAGATCGAGTAAGGGTGCTTCTCGCGCCCCGAGACCTCGACCTTCAGGCCCGCCTCGGCAAGCGCCTGCTTGATCGCCAGCGCGATCGCATCGACCTGCCCGCCATCGGCGCTGCGGATCTGCGCGAGGCGGCCAGTGATGGTGCCATAGGCCTCCGGCTCGAGCTGTTCGAACGCGAGCATCTGCATCTCGCGCATGTATTCGTACATGCCCACCCGCTCCGCCAGCGGGGCATAGATTTCCATCGTCTCGCGCGCGATGCGCTTGCGCTTGTCCGGGCTCTTGATGAAATGGAGCGTCCGCATGTTGTGCAGCCGGTCGCCCAGCTTCACGAGAAGCACGCGGATGTCCTCGCTCATGGCGAGCAGGAACTTGCGCAGGTTCTCCGCCGCCCGCTCGTTCTCGGGCATCGCCTCGATCTTGGAGAGCTTGGTCACCCCGTCGACCAGCCGGGCTACGTCGCTGCCGAACAGGTCCTCGACCTCGTCGATCGTCGCCAGCGTATCCTCCACGGTATCGTGGAGCAGCGCGGTGATGATCGTTTCCTGGTCGAGCTTGAGGTCGGTCATCAGGCCCGCGACCTCGACCGGATGGCTGAAATAGGGATCGCCCGATGCGCGCTTCTGGGTGCCGTGCTTCTGCACGGTGTAGACGTACGCGCGGTTGAGCAACGCCTCATCGGCGTCCGGATCGTACTCCTTGACCCTTTCCACGAGTTCGTATTGGCGCAGCATCGCGAGCACGATGTGCGGATTGCACGCTGAACGGCAAGTCTTTTCGCACTCGCAGCGTTGCATTGCACGCAACTCGGCTTGCCAAATGACCGATTGAGCGCCGAAGCCGGTCAGGCCATACCGCAGTGCCGATGCCGGACCTCGACGCCCTGCTCCTCGCGCGGATCCAGTTCGCCTTCACGGTGAGCTTCCACTTCATTTTTCCCGCGTTCTCGATCGGCCTCGCCAGCTACCTGATGGTGCTCGAAGGTTTGTGGCTGAAGACGGGCGAGCAGCGTTACCTCGACCTGTTCCGCTTCTGGCTGAAGATCTTCGCGGTCGCCTTCGCGATGGGCGTGGTGAGCGGGATCGTCATGTCCTATCAGTTCGGGACCAACTGGGCCGTATTTTCCGACAAGGCCGGGCCGGTGATTGGCCCGCTGATGGCCTATGAGGTGTTGACCGCCTTCTTCCTCGAGGCCGGTTTCCTCGGCGTGATGCTGTTCGGGATGAAGAAGGTCGGCAAGGGGCTGCACTTCGCGGCCACGTGCATGGTCGCAGTCGGCACCTTCATCAGCGCGTTCTGGATCCTCTCGGTCAACTCGTGGATGCAAACGCCGGCGGGCTTCGTGATGGGCGCGAACGGCCAGTTCCTACCCGGCGAGAGCTGGTGGGACATTGTGTTCAATCCCAGCTTTCCGTACCGGCTGCTGCACACCGTCACCGCGGCCTACCTGACCACCGCCTTCGTCGTGGGCGGTGTGGGCGCGTGGCACCTGCTGAAGGACCGCACCCAGCGACACGCGCGGACGATGTTCTCGATGGCCATGTGGATGGCGGCGGTCGTAGCGCCCGTGCAGATCGTGCTGGGAGACCTGCACGGCCTTAACACGCTCGAACACCAGCCGGCCAAAGTCATGGCGATGGAAGGCCATTTCGAGAGTCACCCGGATGGCGCCCCCCTGATTCTGTTCGGCATCCCCGACAGCGAGGCCGGTGAAGTAAAGTACTCAATCGAGATTCCAAAGGCTTCCAGCCTGATATTAAAGCATGACCTCAATGCGCCCCTGGCCGGGCTCGATACCGTCCCGCCCGAGGATCGGCCCCCTGTCGGCATCGTTTTCTGGTCTTTCCGCGTGATGGTCGGGATCGGCATGCTCATGCTAGCAATCGGCCTGTGGAGCCTTTTCGCGCGCTGGCGCGGGCGGCTCTACGAGTGGCGCTGGCTGCACCGGGCGGCACTCGTCATGGCGCCGTCGGGCTTCGTCGCGGTCATCGCCGGCTGGATCACCACCGAAGTCGGTCGCCAGCCTTGGACGGTCTACGGCCTGCTTCGCACAAGCGACAGCGCAAGCCCGCTCGACGCGCCGGCCGTGGCGAGTTCCCTTGCCGCCTTCGTCGTCGTCTACTTCGCCGTTTTCGGCGCAGGCGTCTGGTACATCCTGAAGCTCATGGCCGACGGGGTGCAGACGGGCGAGAGCGGTCCCGCGACCGGGGTCGCCGGGCCGATCCGTGCCGCCGGTATCACCCCCGCGTCCCAGGCGGCCAGCGACGGCGAGCCGCGCGAGCAGGGGGAGGTCGAGCGATGACCCTCGACCTGCCGCTGATATGGGCGTTCCTGATCGCCTTTTCGGTGTTCATGTATGTCGTGATGGACGGCTTCGACCTCGGCATCGGGGTGCTTTTCCCGACCTTCGCGGTGGGTCAGGAGCGCGACGCTGCGATGAATTCGATCGCGCCGGTGTGGGACGGCAACGAGACCTGGCTGGTACTCGGCGGCGGCGGCCTGTTTGCGGCCTTCCCCCTCGCCTACGCGATAGTCCTCCCGGCGACCTACCCGCTGATCATCGCCATGCTTCTCGGGCTCGTGTTCCGCGGTGTCGCATTCGAGTTCCGCTGGCGGGACCCCGGTCACCGGGCTTTCTGGGATATTGCCTTTGCCGGCGGATCGCTGGTTGCGGCGCTAGCGCAGGGCATGATCCTGGGTGCGCTGCTGCAGGGGATCGCGGTCGAGGGACGGTCCTATGCCGGGTCGTGGTGGGACTGGCTGACCCCTTACACGCTGCTCACCGGCGTCGGCACAGTGGCGGGCTACGCTCTGCTCGGCAGCACCTGGCTGGTCTGGAAACTGGAAGGTGCGGCGCAGGACCACGCGCGCAGGCTCGCCGTGCGCGCGGCGTGGCTGACGATCGCGCTGATGGCGGCCGTCAGCCTCTACAACGTCGTGCTGCGCCCGGAATATGCCGAACGCTGGCTGGCCATGCCCGATCTGCTTTACGCCGCACCGATTCCGCTCGTGAGCGGCGCGCTTGCCCTGCTCCTGCTGCGCGGACTGGCGCAGGGCCGTGAAGCGGCCCCCTTCGCATGCTCGCTCGGCCTGTTCCTCACGGGAATGGCCGGTCTTGGCGTGACCATCTTTCCGAATATCGTCCCGCCCGACGTGACGATCTGGGACGCTGCCGCGCCTGCGCGGAGCCAGCAGTTCATGCTGGTGGGCGTGGCCATCACGATGCCGCTCATCCTCGCCTACACCGCGTGGGCATACTGGGTCTTTCGCGGCAAGGTCGATGCGGACGGTTACCATTGACCGAGCCTTCATTCGGCAGGCGCCTCGCATGGATGGTCGCGATCTGGGCGCTGAGCGTCGGAGCGCTGGGCCTGGTCGCGATGGCGATCCGCGCGTGGATCACCTGATTTCCTGACTCTCCGCAGCTACGCGGCATCACCGATCGCCAGCCTTGGCATGCGGACCGCGAGCCGCTATGAGAACGTTCACAAGAATGTTCGGAGAGAGGACTTTCATGCGGATTTTGGCATCGCTTGCCGCCTTGGGCCTTGCCGGCTGCGCCACCTTACCAGCGGCGTCAGCCGCCCCCGCCGAGGGACGCGCGCTCATCTTTTCCGACGAGTTCGACGGGACGACGCTCGACCGGTCGAAGTGGGTGACGATCGGACCCGATTTCTGGGTGAACAACGAGCAGCAGGCCTATGTCGACCGGCCCGACGTGATCGAGGTCAGAAACGGTGCCCTCGTGCTCACGCCCCGGTTCGCGCCCGGCGTCGACACCAACACCAAGCGTAACGCAGATTTCATCGCCGGTCGCGTCGAGACCGACGGCAAGTTCAACATGCGTTACGGCCGGATCGAGGCGCGCATCCGCATGCCCGACGCGGTCGGCGTCTGGCCGGCTTTCTGGATGGTCGGCAACGGCCCCTGGCCCACGACCGGCGAAATCGACGTCATGGAATATGTCGGCGAGAAGGACTGGATCGGCAGCGCTGTGCACGGGCCCGGCTATTCGGGCGACGCGGGGCTTTCCAACCGGTTCTACTTCCCGCCGGGCGAGGATGTCACGGGCTGGCACGTTTACGCCGCCGAATGGAAGCCGGACTCG
This sequence comes from Tsuneonella dongtanensis, assembly GCF_001698205.1. Lineage (NCBI taxonomy): Bacteria > Pseudomonadati > Pseudomonadota > Alphaproteobacteria > Sphingomonadales > Erythrobacteraceae > Tsuneonella > Tsuneonella dongtanensis. Next base: position 1,710,368 of record NZ_CP016591.1, on the reverse strand, counting down.
ATCGAGTTCTACGTCGACGGCCGCCTGCACAACCGCATCACCCGGCCGATGGGCGAAATGTACGGCAAGTGGGTGTTCGACAATCCCGAACGGATCGTGATCAACTTCGCGCTCGGCGGCGGATACCCGCTCAAGATCAATGGCGTGAAGAGCCCGTACCAGGGCCTGCCGCAGGCCACCGTCGACCGGATCAAGCGCGGCGAACTGGCGATGGAAGTCGATTGGGTGCGGGTGTGGCGCTAGGCGGCCATACCCGTTAGGGTCCCCTGTGCGCCTACTGGGGCGCCTGAAGGGGAGAGCCACCATGGCCCAGACTACCCCGTTGCCGACCGGCATCCGGTTGACTTCGCTCGACGCCGAGTATCGCGAGAACCCCGCTGGGATTTACGACCGCCTGCGATCCGAGGACCCGGTCCATTTCGACGAGCAGTTCCAGCGCTATTTCGTCACCCGTGCCGCCGACATCCAGGAAGTCCTCAAAGATCGCTCGATGGGGCGGGATCCCGACAAGGCACGGCCCGACAGCTATGTGAAGTTCTTCATCGACGAGGCCAGCTTCGAGAAGTCGATGCTGTTCCTGGACGATCCCGACCATGCTCGCCTGCGATCGCTCGTCACGCAAGCCTTCGGGTTCCGCGCCATTTCCGAACTCCGGCCGCATATCGCCGAAGTCGCCAACAGACTCCTCGACCAGCTTGAGGGCCAAGACGAGTTCGACGTCATTTCCGAGTTCAGCTCGCCCCTGCCGATCATCATTATCGCCGAAATGCTGGGGGTCGATCCTGCCGACAAGGACGACTTCATCCGCTGGTCCCAGGCGACCGACGTCGCCTTCAGCCCGATGCGAACCGAGGACCAGAACCGCCAGCTGATAACCGCGCGCGACAGCATGTCCGAGTACTTCTACGCCGCCATCGCGGAGCGCCGGCGCGAGCCGCGCGACGATCTCCTTTCCGCGCTCATCGAAGCAGCCGACGGCCAGCATCGCCTCAGCGACCAGGAGATCGTCGTGTCGGCGCGGCTGCTGCTCGTGGCGGGCAACGTCACGACGACCGACCTCATCGGCAATGCGGTGCGGCTGCTCCTCGAAGACGACGAGCAACGCAGGCGACTGGAAGCGGAACCGGAATTGATCGACAACGCGGTGGAGGAAGTGCTGCGCCTCGACCCGCCAGTGACGGCGGTCGCGCGCATTACGTCGCAGCCGGTCACGGTCGCCGATACCGCGGTACCTGCCGGGGAGAACCTGTTTCTCGCCACTCATTCGGCGGCACTCGACCCCGACCTCAATCCCAATCCGGGCCGGTTCGACATCGCCCGCGACAAGCCGAAGCATATCGCCTTCGGAGGTGGCGCGCATTTCTGCCTGGGCGCCCAGCTTGCACGCGCCGAAGCGCAGATCGCCATCCCGCTATTGCTCGCGCGCTTCCCCGGATTGCGCCTGGTCGAAGCACCGGAGCGCAAGATCGCGCCCGGCTTCAACGGGTACAAGTCGCTGAAAGTCGCTGTGCGCTAGCTCCACACCGCTTCGGGCGGCAGGCTCATCAGGATCGCGTCGATATTGCCCCCGGTCTTGAGGCCGAACAGCGTGCCGCGGTCATAGACCAGGTTGAACTCGGCATAACGGCCGCGCCATTCGAGCTGGCGGAGCTTGTCTTCCGGAGTGAACTCCGATGCCATCCGCCGCCGCACCAGCTTCGGGAACACGTCGAGGAAAGCCTTTCCGACGTCCTGCGTGAATGCGAAGTTGCGCTCCCAGGCGGCTTCGTCGGCGCACTCGAGGTGGTCGTAGAATATCCCCCCCACGCCCCGATGAACGCCTCTGTGGGGGATGAAGAAGTACTCATCTGCCCATTTCTTGAACCGGTCGTAATAAGTCGGGTTGTGTCCGGCGCAGGCGGCGCGGAATGCGGCGTGGAATTCAGCGGTATCCTCTTCGTAGGGGATCGGCGGATTGAGGTCGGCACCGCCGCCGAACCAGGCCTTGCCGGTCGTCAGGAAGCGCGTGTTCATGTGCACCGCGGGCACGTGCGGATTGGCCATGTGCGCTACCAGGCTGATGCCTGTCGCGGTGAACCCGGGATTGTCCTCGTCCGCGCCGTGGATCGTGGCCGCGAACCCGGGCGCGAAGGCACCGTGCACCGTGGACACGTTGACGCCGACCTTCTCGAACACCTTGCCCTTCATCACCCCGCGCACCCCGCCACCGGGGTTTTCATTGCCGTCTTCTTCGCGATTCCACGGCGTGTATTCGAAGGCGGCATCGGAGCCGGCCTCGCGCTCGATGGCCTCGAATGCGGCGCAGATCTGGTCGCGCAGGCTTTCGAACCAGTCCTTCGCGCGGGCGGTTTGGGGGGTCCAGTCGGTCATGGTGCACTCCCCTTGCCAAGCCGAATCCGCTGGGGCAAGAGCGGGCCATGGTTCCCTTTTCGTTCGCAGGCGAGGAATTCGCCCTGACCCAGGGCCGTGCGCTTTACTGGCCGCGCGAACGCGCCCTGCTGGTGGCAGACCTGCACCTTGAAAAGGCAAGCTTCTTCGCACGGCACGGCCAGATGCTCCCGCCCTACGACAGCCGCGAGACGCTCGAGCGACTGGCACTGGCGATCCGGGAGACGGGTGCGCGGCGGGTCTATACGCTGGGCGACAATTTCCACGACTCGGCGGGCACCGAGCGGCTCGAACCGCACGCTGCCGGGATGCTCGCAGCGCTGACCCGCGCGACCGACTGGGTATGGATCACCGGCAATCACGACCACGCGATGGAAGCCTCGATTGGAGGAACGCTTGCCGATGAGCTCGACATCGCCGGCCTGCTCCTGCGCCACCGTGCAAAACCCGGCGAGACGCGCCCGGAACTGTCGGGTCACTACCACCCTCGCCTTCACCTGACCGTACGCCATCGACGCATCCGTCGCCCCTGCGCGGTGATCAGCCGGGATCGCGAGGGATCGGGCCGCATGATTCTTCCCGCCTATGGCGCGCTGACCGGGGGAATGGACGCGGCCGATCCGGCGATCCTCAAAGCACTGCAACCCGCCCGCGCGATCGACGCCGTCGTTTCGGCGGGCGATCGGCTGGCCACCTTCCCGCTCTGGCGCGCGGCGGCATAAGGGCATGATCCGCTTGCAAAAACGATCGAGCTGACCCAATCCCTCCGGACCGACCGCCGAATGCCGGCTCGGGGCATCATAAAACGAAGACCGGGGGGACGTCGTGTTCAAGAACTGGCGCGATTGGTTGACGCGGTTCGTGCCCGCCGAGGTGGCCGGCATTGCCGGGAGCTACGCGGGCTACTTGCTGGTGGCCGACCTCGGCGTCTCGCCGATCCTTGCAGCCTATGGCGCGGCATTCGGCGAGAATTGCGGCTACTATACCGTCGTCTTCCTGCGTGACTGGTTTGCGCTTCCGCAGGAGAAGCGCCAGCTCGTTCCGGTGCTAAAAGCCATGGTCCACGACTTCGGAATCGCCGAAGTCCTCGACTCCTTCATCGTTCGTCCTGGCTTCACTGTCGCGGCGGTTGCGCTGTTCGGACAGGGATGGGGCGTCGGCATCGCAAAGTTCGCGGCCGACGCGGTCTTTTACTTGCTCGCCATTTTCTTCTGGGAAAAGCGGCGCGCCCGGGAAAATGCCGAAGGATGACGCATGCATCGGTCCTTGTGATCGGCGCTGGGCTTTCCGGGCTGGCGGCGGCCCGCGCCCTCACCGACCGCGGCCAGGATGTCACGATCCTCGAAGCACGCGATCGGGTGGGCGGCCGGACGCACGTGGTCGACGGGTTCGATGTCGGGGCGGGCTGGATTCACGGCACCGAAGGCAACCCGATCACCAACCTCGTGCGGCGACTGGGTTTCACGCCCTATTTCACCGGAGGCGATTCGAGCTGCACCGGGGGTTGGGACGGACTGGCAATCGCCGGTTGCGGGCGGCAAGAGAAGGATCGCCTCCTGTTTGCCGGAGACCGGGCACTCGATCGCACGTTCGCGGCCGTGCACGGCGCCGAAGGCGACCCATCCCTTGCCGAGGCGCTCGAAAGCGCGATCGCCGAACTGTCGCTCGCAGAGCCCGACGCCGAAGCGGCGCGCTGGCACATGCGCATGCTGTCGCGCGACGATCTTGCCGAAGACCCGGATCGGGTGTCGGCGCGTTTCTGGGACGAGGGGTACGAACTCTACGGTTACGGCGATTCCACCCTGCTGGAAGGAATCGGATCGATCGCTCCGCGCCTGGCCGAAGGTCTGCAGGTCGAATTCGGAAAAACGGTCGATCGCGTGTCGGTCGGACCCGATGCAGTCGCCGTCCGATGCACCGATGGCACGGTCTACGAAGCGGAGCAGGTCATCGTGACCTTGCCCCTCGGCGTTCTGAAAGCCGGCACGGTGACGTTCGCCCCCCCTCTTCCGGCCGAACGACAGGAGGCGATCGACCGTCTTGGCGTCGGATGCCTTGCAAAGATCGCCTTGCGCTATCCCGCGGTCGCCTGGCCCCGGCAGCAGTACGTTTTCGCACTTCCCCCCAACAGGGGACGCGGTGCTGCCATGGCGATCAATCGCGCCAGCATCGACGGGACGCCCGAAGTGATCCTCCTCGCCGGGGGCGATCTAGGCCGGGCTCTCGAAGAGATGCCCGAAGCCGAAGCGGAGGCTTGGGCCCACGCGGAGTTCAGCGAGATGATCGGCTCTGCGCTGCCGCGACCGGTGAGCATGAAGCGTTCGCAGTGGTCGCGCGATCCTCTGGCAATGGGCTGCTACGCCTACATCGCCTGCGGCAGCCATCCGCGCGATATCGAGCATCTGGCCCAGCCGCTCGGCAGCCGGCTGTTTTTCTCGGGCGAGGCGACGAGCCGCGAGCACTGGGGCACCATTCACGGCGCTTATCTGTCCGGCTTGCGTGCCGCGGCGGAAATCACCGGGGACTGGACCATCGTGCCGCCCGCCCATTTCACCGAGAATCGCCGCTGGCGCGCGCAGATGCTTCGCGCCAATCGCTTCTTCGCGCTCGGCCGCGCGGCCCTTTCACCCGATGAAAGCGCCCGCCGGCTTGCACTGCTTCAAGGGTGCGCGATCTTTGCCGAGGTGGATCGGCCCGATCTCGCGGTCCTTGCGGGCATGCTCGAACCGCGCAGGCTGGTAGCTGGCGAACGGCTTTGCGAAGAAGGGGAAGCGGGCCAGCACGCGTGGATCGTCGACAAGGGTAACCTTGCGGTAGAGCAGCGCGGACGGATCGTCGCCACGCTCGGTCATGGTTCGCTGATCGGCGAGTACGGACTGTTCAGTGAACAGCGACGCACCGCAGCGCTCGTGGCGACAAAGGACACCGAGCTATTCGAACTTGAGTATGATCGGCTGGAGCGGTTCCTGCATGCCTATCCGCAGGCCGCCATGGCGTTGCTGCGGACGGTAATCGGGCGAAGCCTGGCTTCTGTGTCCGAATAGGCACAGGCACCGGGGCCCAATCGCAGACCCCCTTCCTTCTCGGCGTGTTTCTCCCTAAGTAGCCGCGCTAACAGAACGGCAATTTCCAGGAGAACGCCCCATAGCCCGTCCCCCCCGGCGCATGCTTCAGCCGCCCGTCAAGAGCGGCCCGCGCTTTGATAACATGATCCAATCCGACAAGGTTCGCGTCATCGACGAGAACGGTGAGAACCTCGGTGTGATGTACACCCGCGAGGCGATCGAGCAGGCCGCCGACGTCGGCCTTAACCTCGTCGAGATTTCGCCCAACGCCGACCCGCCGGTCGCCAAGTTCCTCGATGTCGGCAAGTACCGCTACGAGGCCCAGAAAAAGGCGAACGCCGCGCGCAAGACGCAGAAGACGCAGGATATCAAAGAGATCAAGATGCGTCCGAACATCGACGATCACGATTACGATGTGAAGATGCGCAGCGTGATGAAGTTCATCGGCGAAGGCGACAAGGTCAAGATGACGCTCCGTTTCCGGGGACGCGAAATGGCGCACCAGGAACTCGGCATGGACCTGCTTCGCCGGGTGCAGGAAGACGTGGCCGAAGTCGCCAAGGTCGAGGCCTATCCGCGCCTCGAGGGGCGCCAGATGCTCATGGTGCTCGCGCCCAAGTGACAACGCCAACCCCGGTGGCCACGCCGCCGGGGTCGCTTCGTATCGCGTCAGTCGATCCGGAAATCGAGGATCGTGAAGCGCGTCGGCGCAGTGGCATAGACCCCGTGGCCGAGGCCCGAGCTGGAACCGAAGACGAACCCCACCGACCCCGCGTTGGCGAGCGCTTCGCGGAAGGCAGCCGGGTTCTTCAACGCCTTGTGCGCCACGACCGCGTTCCAGTCCTCGTCCAGACCGATCGACACGGTGTGCGTGCCCGGCGAGAGATTGGCGATGCGGTTGTCCGGCGAGTACCAGCGGTAGGTCGAATAACGTCCCTTGGCGGTCCAGTTGTCGCCGCGCTGCTGGATGAACAGCGACAGCCAGCCCGGCCCGCCATTCTCCTGGCCGTAGAAACGCGTTCCCGGCGCTGCATCGATGCGATAGCGCAAGGTAATTCGGCTTGCGCCTTCGAGAGAGCCCACCGGGACGGTCACGGCGTGGACATGCCCTTGCGCACGGGTCGGCCCGGGCATGGCGAAGCTTGCACCGTCGCGCGTCGCGTCGAGCGTCCGCTGAACGCCCACGGAGTAGTTCCTCCCGCGAATGGTGGGGCCGACTTGCCACGCCTCGGCAGGCGGTGCCTGCGCGATGGCAACATCCGCCGCAAGGGTGGCAACAACTGCTCCGGCGACAAGCGCCATCGTTGAAAGGATCGTCTTCATATGATTGTGACTACCGCTAACACGCTTGCAAGCCTCTGAACCGGGCGGTTGCCTGCGCTTAAGGTTGCGCTAGTCTCTCACCCAGGGAGGGACGAAACCGCATGACCGCACGCCGCATCGGCCTTGTCGCCGGGCTCGTCCTGTTCCTCCTGACGGTCGTCCTGCCCCCGCCGGACGGGATGTCGCGAGAAGCATGGACCGCGGCGGGACTGGTCATGTGGATGGCCGCCTGGTGGATGACCGAGGCGATCCCGCTCTACGCGACCGCGCTGCTGCCGTTCATCGTCCTGCCGCTTGGCGGAGTGGCCGATGCCAACAAGACCGCGGCGGCATACTATTCGCCCATCATCTTCATCTTCATCGGCGGCGCCTTCCTGGCTCTGGCAATCGAGCGGACGGGCCTCCACCGACGGCTCGCCCTGTGGATCATGGGCATGACGGGCGCGAAATCGTGGCAGCTCCTGCTGGGAGTCATGGCCGCCACGGCGATCCTGTCGATGATGATCTCCAACACCTCGTCCGCTCTCATCATGATGCCGATGGCGGTGGCGATGCTCGCCGCGGGCGGTGTGGAGCCGGGAGAGACCGACGGGTTTGCGGGTGCGCTGCCCATGGGTATTGCTTTCGCTGCCTCGATCGGCGGTCTCGGCACGCTGATCGGCACGCCCACCAACGTCATCGGGGTCGGCCTCATCGAGCAGGCGCTCGGGGTGAAGATCAGCTTCCTCCAGTGGAGCCTCTACGCGCTTCCGCTAGTAGCGCTGGCGATCCCGCTTGCAGCCTTCCTTATCGCGAAGGTCCAGCGCATCGGCAGCTCGCCGTTCGACCCTGTCGCTGCGAGAGCATCGATCGCCGATGGCGGGGGTGCATGGTCGGTGCCTGAGAAGCGCCTGATGGTCGTTGTCGTGCTGGCAATGCTCGCGTGGGTCACGCAGCCGTGGACCGAGCCCCTGCTGCCCAAGGGCGGCCTGACCGACGGCACGATTGCCGCGGCCGCCGGCTTGGCGATGTTCCTGCTCCCCGACGGGACCGGCCGTCCGATGCTCACCTGGCCCGAAGCCAACCGCGCGCCCTGGGACGTCGTGCTGATGTTCGGCGGGGGCCTCGCGATGGCAATGGGGATGACCGCGAGCGGACTGGCGGAATGGCTCGGCCAGGCGCTGCTCCCGCTCGCCAGCCTGCCGCCGTTCCTGTTGGTCCTCGTGGTCGTGGCGTTCATCATCGTGATTACCGAATTCGCGAGCAACATCGCCACCGCGAGCGGGATCATGCCGGTCGTCGCCGCCCTCGCCCCCTCGATGCACGCCGACCCGATCCTCATCGCGCTGCCGGCGGCGATAGCGGCCACCTGGGGCTTCATGCTGCCAGCCGGGACGGGGCCCAACGCGCTCGCCTGGGCCACCGGACACCTGTCGCTCAAGCGGATGATCGCGGCGGGGTTCTGGCTCGACGTGGCGGGAGCCATTCTCATCGCCTCGGTCATCTGGGCAATGCACGGACTACTTGGTTACGGTTGAAATCGGTTTGCGCGCGCGCTAACCGGCGCTCCGTCCGGCGAGCCGGCGGAGATGCGACCTGCGGAGGTTAGGTCGCGAGCGCCCCGGCCCCTCTCGTCGCCCCCGCCTTCCTGGGGGCTCATGAGCGGAAGGCACCTCCATGTCCGACACCACCGAAAAGACCCCCGGGCGCAAGCCCAAGCCCACCCTCACCCGCATCGGCAACCGCGAGCTTTCGCCCGCCACCCTGATGATGGGCGCAGGCTACGATCCGCAGCTGTCCGAGGGCAGCCTCAAGCCGCCGATGTTCCTCACCAGCACCTTCGCCTTCGAAAGCGCGGCCGCTGGCAAGCACCACTTCGAGGGCATTACCGGCAAGCGCCCCGGCGGCGCCGAGGGCCTCGTCTATTCGCGGTTCAACGGACCCAACCAGCAGATCCTTGAGGAGCGGCTCGCGATCTGGGACGGCGCGGAAGAGGCGCTGTGCTTTTCCAGCGGCATGACCGCGATCTGCGTTCTGATGCTGGCTCTGTGCAATGCGGGCGACGTGATCGTCCACTCGGGCCCGCTCTACGCCGCGAGCGAAGGCTTCGTCGCCAAGCACATGAGCCGCTTCGGTGTCACCTACATCGATTTCGCGGCCGGCGCCGACCGTGCCGAGCTGGACGCGGTGCTGGCGAAGGCCAAGGCGCAGGCCGACGAGAACGGCGGCAAGGTCGCGATGATCTACCTCGAAAGCCCGGCCAATCCGACCAACGCGCTGGTCGACGTCGAGGCGGTTGCCGCGGCGCGCGACGCCGCCCTGGGCCCCGATTGCCCGATTGCGATCGACAACACCTTCCTCGGCCCGCTCTGGGCCAAGCCGATCGACCAGGGCGCCGACCTCGTCGTCTATTCGCTGACCAAGTACGTCGGCGGCCATTCGGACCTTGTCGCGGGCAGCGTTTCGGGTGCCACCAAGTGGCTCACGCCGGTCAGGATGCTGCGCAACACGATGGGCGGCATCGCCGACCCCAACACGGCGTGGATGCTCCTGCGCAGTCTCGAAACCGTCGAACTGCGCATGAGCCGCGCGGGCGAAAACGCCACCAAGGTCTGCGAGTGGCTCGCCCGGCATCCCAAGGTCGAAGGCCTGGGTTACTTGGGTATGATTGCCGATCCGCGCCAGCAGGACATCTTCGACCGCCACTGCAAGGGTGCGGGCTCCACCTTCTCGCTCTTCATCAAGGGCGGGGAGGCCGAGTGCTTCCGCTTCCTCGACGCGCTGACGATCGCCAAGCTCGCGGTCAGTCTGGGCGGTACCGAAACCCTCGCCAGCCACCCCGCATCGATGACGCATCTGTCGGTGCCCGATGCACGCAAGCAGGCGCTCGGAATCACCGACAACCTCGTGCGCATCAGCATCGGCATCGAGGACGCGGACGACCTCATCGCCGATTTCGCGCAGGCGCTCGACGCGGTGTAGGTCGCGGCTGGTGCGGAACGGCGCGAAAGGTGACACGAAGTACACACCAAAACGCCTCGCCACGTTTGCCCGCTAGGTGGCGGGATCGTCGCAAACATCGTCTATCCCGCGCATCGCGGAGCCGAATGCGATGTTCACCACACTTCGCGCCGCCGGAGCGCGAAATCGGCAGAAGGATCGGATCAGGTCAAAGAGCCAATCGCGAGGCTAGCGCGAGGAGGGGCGTGTAGGAAAGTGGTTTGTCCGCACTTGGGATGGCAAGCGGACATTAACCGCAGCGGCGCTATCGGCGTTGAATGTCAACGAACGCACCCACCGACGAAGAACTACGCCTGCTGGCAATCCTGCAAGGGGTCTGTGTCCAATATATGGGAGGTTCAAGCCTTTCATACATAGACCATGGATTCATGTCGGCAGGCGAACATGCCGTAAGTCTCTTGGCCAAATATGGTTTGCTTGTTCCGGACAGAAGTGGAGGCACTTGGACCCAGAAGGCATGTGCGCTTGAGGCGCTGGATGACCTTGAAATGTCTAACATCGAACTCATTCGTGAATCGTTTGCGGGCGCGTCGGCCAGCAAAACGCTTTCTGAGTTTCCGGGGGTCAATCGAACAAGGCCAGACGTTGAAGTAGGAAGCCTCAGACTTTGGATCACTGGGCTCGCCAAATCTAGAGGCACCAAAAGGCCGAGTTCGTGGCCCGAATTGGAACCAGACCGGCTTGATGTCGAAGCCAGACTTGTCGCTGTTGACCTAGATGCCAAAATTGGGGGCCAGCTCTTTACTCTTGCCGAACTTCAGACGTTTCGTGACTCAATCGACGGTCTCGGCAAACGAGAGGGTTCAGTTGCGAAACTGTCAGGAGTCAATGGCAGCTTGGTTGCTGAACTAGGCACGATGCCTTCTGGTTTGGTCGAAGGATCAGCGAGCATTGGCAATCCCAATTTCGGGACGAATGCAACGGCCCGCCTCCGCTTCAAGGGCGACCATCAGCTTCAGAGCATCATTCAACAAATCGATGTAGTTTTGACCAAGTTTCAACCAGAGATTGCGAAGGACCGATAGTACGCAATGGGGTCGCTAGCAGTCATTCCGCATCGAAGCGTCGTCCGCTCACCGCTGCCCCAATTCTCGCTCGTAGCCCTCGACCGCCTCGACGCCGAATTCGGCCTGGATTTTCAGCTTCGTGAGCGCGTCCGCTGCGGCGACCGATGACTTGGCGACCTCGTCGCCCAGTTCCTCTTCGGTCAGGCCGGGGCGGTGGGTGATGGTGTTGACGAACGTGAGCGTGCACGACCCCTCGCCCGTCGGTTCGATCGTGTAGGCTTCGTGGCTGCCCAGGCGGCGGCCGACTGGCGGGACAATCGAGCAGGCGTAGGCATACGAATGGCCCGGCACCGCTTCGGTCACGCGGAACAGGAAGTTAAGGTCGGGCGCGAGGTCGTACCACAGGCGGTATTCGAGCGGATTGCTCGAAATCTCGCGGATTTCGTTGCCGCGCGCGCGGAGCTGGTGGCGCGCGTCGGCGAAGTCGAGCAGCGCGTAGACTTCGTCCGCAGGACGGTCGATCTCGATCGAGACCTTCATTTCGATCGGCTCATCCGGGAGGAGCGTGGGCCGGTTGCGCTTGAACAGTCCGAACATCGAAGGCTCCCCGCAGCAGTGTTGCGGGGGGTGTAGCGCGAAGCGGTTAGCGTTCGGTTAGGGCCTCAGCCCTTCCACTCGCGCCGGGCCTCGGCCTGCACCAGCACTTCGTAGGCGACCTGAATTTTCTGGAACTCGGCTGCCGCTTCCGCGTCGCCGGGCTTCACGTCGGGATGCACTTTCTTCGCCCGCTCGCGGTAGGCCTTCTTGACCGCCGCGAAGTCGGCATCGGCGGATAGGTCGAACACCTCCAGCGCACGCATCTCGTCGGCACTGCGGCTTCCGTCGCCACTACCGGCCCAGCCATAATGGCCAGCCTGCGCGAAGCCATCGTTGTCGCGCTTCTCATTCGCCGCCCGCTCGGCCGCCTCTTCCTTCGACAGCCCTTCGAAATAGTCCCACTTCGAGTTGTATTCGGCCGCGTGCTTCTGACAGAATTGCCAGCGTTCGGGACTGTTCGGGCTCTTGGGCGCGGGACAGTTTCCAGGCTCGTCGCAGCCATGCCGGTCGCACAGGCGGACCGTGGTCGCCTCGCGTGCAGAGCCGTACCCGCGCCAGCGCGGGAAACCCCAGTCCATCGATCTGCGTGCGCCGACCATCGATCCTTCCTAGGCACCATCCGGGGAAATGCAATGAAGCGCCGGAACCAATCCGCCCACCGTATGTTGCATTGCGGAATCAAAGTCCTTAAGTGAAACCTAAGATGCCGAAGACAAGTCCCCAGCTTCTCCTGTCCGCCGCCGCGAGCACCCTGGCGCTGGCCGCGCTGGCGTTGAGCGCGCCCACTCTCGATGCCTCGAGCGTCGAGGCCGTGTCGCCGATCGGTGCGGTCGCGGGGATCGACCTGCCGTCGGCCCCCGCCCTGCCCGTGCTTCTTCCGACTAGTTGACCACGATCGAAACCGCGCGGCGGTTCTGCGCCCAAGCGGTCTCGTTCGAACCCAGCGAGACGGGGCGCTCCTTGCCCCAGCTGATCACGCTGATCCGGCTCGCCGCGATGCCGAGCCCGGTCAGGTAATTCTTCGCCGCATTGGCCCGCCGCTCACCGAGCGCGAGGTTGTATTCGCGCGTTCCGCGCTCGTCGGCGTGCCCCTCGATGGTGATGTTCACCTGGGGATACTGGCCGAGATACTGCGCCTGCGTCTGCAGCGCAGCGGCGTCGGCGCTATCGATGTTGTAGCGATCGGTGTCGAAGTAGATCACGTTCTGGCCGTTCACGCCCTGCATGAAGTGCGCCTGCGTGCCCGGCTGCGCGACGCCGGCCATGGTGTCGCCCGGAGTACTGGTCGCGGTGGCCTGGGGCTCGGGCGGGAGCGAAGCCGGGGGTTCCTTCTTGCACGCGGAAAGCGCGGCGGTCCCTGCAAGTAGCGCGGCGACGAGGATACGGCGGTTCATCAGGCAACTCCTTGGTAGTATTCTGGCAGCAGGGCGACCCGCTCGATTAACGAATGCACTTACGGCAGGATGGGTCCCCACGCGGGGTCCGATGCGTCGACCGGCGTCGACAGGCGGCGCTCGTTCCGGCCCGTCAGGTCGACCTGGTAGAGCGCGGTGCGGCCCGAATTGCGCTCGGTACGGAAGAACTGGATGACCCGTCCGTTGGGCGCCCAGGTCGGTGCTTCGTCCTGCCAGCCGTTGGTCAGCGTCCGGACTCCGCCGCCCGAGGGCGACATGACCGAGATGTTGAAGCTGGAGGCGTTGGTGAACGCGATCTGGTCGCCGCGCGGGCTCCACTCGGGGGTTGCGCAGCGGCTGCCGCCGAAGCTGATCCGACGCTGGTTCGAACCGTCGGCATTCATCACGTAGCACTGCTGCGCGCCGGACCGGTCGCTTTCGAACACGATCTGGCTGCCGTCGGGAGAGTACGAGCCGCCGATGTCGATGCCCGGGCCGTCGGTCAGGCGGGTGCTCGCCCCGCCATTCGCGGACACGCGATAGATGTCGGTGTTGCCGTTCACCGCCATCGAATAGAGCACCCAGCGTCCGTCGGGCGACCACCGCGGGGCGAAGGTCGGGTTGCGGCTCTGCGTGACGAGCGTCTGGCGACCCGTGCCGATGTCGTAAACGTAGATGCGCGGGTTGCCGTCGACGTAGCTGAGGTAGAGCAGCCGACGGTAATCGGGCGAATAGCGCGGGGTCAGCGCGGTCGCGCGGCCGTTGGTGATGAAGCGGTGGTTCGCTCCGTCGGAATCCATGATCGCCAGCCGCTTGACGCGGTTATCCTTGGGCCCGGTTTCGGCGATGTAGGCGATGCGGCTGTCGAAGAACGGGCTCTCGCCCGAAAGCCGCGAATAGACGAGGTCGGCGCACTTGTGCGCGGCGCGGCGCCAGTCGACCGGCGGAACGACCCAACCGGCGCGGGCCAATTCCTTGTTCAGCGCCACGTCGTAAAGGTAGCAGCCCACCGTGAGACGCCCATCGGCGCCGGCGCGGACATATCCGTGCACGAGCATCTCGCTGCCACGGCTCGACCAGGTGCCCCACGCGGGACTGGTGATCTCCGGATAGCTCGGCACCGGGAGCGCGCCGGGCCCCGTCGGCTTGAACAGGCCGTTGTTGCGCAGGTTGTTGTAGACCACGTCGGCGATCGCACGCCCGAGCGCGGCCGTCCCGCTGGTGTTGGCCGGGGTCGGCGCGTTGCGGTCGGTCGCGAAAGTGGGGATGGCGATACCAAGGTCGTCGAGATTGCCCTGGTACGTGATCATCCCGGTCAGCCCCTCCTCCTCGGTCGTTTCGACCGCGACGGTTTCGGGCGGCTTCTGGCCGAGGTCCTGCGCGGCGAGCGGTATGGGCGTCGCGAGCAGGAACAGGATGGCGAATTTCTTGAGCATGATCACAGTTCCAGGTTGAAGCCGAGCGGTCCGACGACCTTCCATGCCTCGTAATACTCTTCGGGCAAGTCGAACGGGGCAGCCAGTTGCACCGCGCGGATGGCCAGTTCCCTGTGCCTGTCCGACTGCGGCCGGTTGACGTCGTTCACGCCGGTCTGGCGCACGAAGGTCGGCGCGCCGGCAAGGCTGCCGTCGGGGTTCAAACGAAAGCGCAGGTAGGTCGTGATCTGGTCGACCTCGGGTCCGCTCGGCGGTTTCCAGCGCGGCCGGATCTCGTTCGAGATCGCCTGGAGGAGGCTTGCCTTCGCACTCGCGCCGATCTGGCTCGCGGGTACGCGGGTCTCGCGCGTCGTCGTGCTGTCGCCCGCACCGGGAAGGAAGTCGCTGCCGATGCGGCTGCCGCCCGCCGGCTTGGGGGTGGAACGCTCGCGCGTCGACGGCGCGTCGGGACGGCGGCGCGGTTCGTTCGAGGCCTGGGTGGGCTTCGGCTTGGGCGCCTGGGTCGCCCGGGGCAAGGGCTTGGGGGGAGGAGGCGCGGGAAGCGGCTCGACAACGGGCGCAGGCTCTTCCGCCAGAGTGGGGGCGATCGCGGCCGCGCTCTCGGGCACGGGTTCGGGCGCGGTCGCGGACAAGCCCACGTCGGTCGCCAGGTTGACCGTCATCCGCTCCATCGCAGGGACGGCCTCGCGCTTCGACGACTGAACGAGAAACGCGGCGCCGAGCGCGAGGTGCAGCACCACGGCGATGCCGAGGCCGATGCGCTCTTCCCGCCTGAGGTTAGCGAAAACCATTGTAGTCGTCGCTATGGGGCCGAAACTGAACTGTTGGTGACCAGCGAGATCGAATTGAACCCGCCCCGGTTGAGCTCGCCCATCACCGCCATCACCCGGCCATAGTCGAGCGCCTTGTCGGCGCGCAGGGTAACGACCGGTTTCTCGCCGCCGCTGTCGAGCGCGGCCAGCGCGGCGGGGAAGCCGCCCACCGGCACCCGCTCCTTGTCGATGAAGATGTATCCTTCGCGGTCGATCGACACGGTTACCTGCCGCGGATCCTGGTCGATCGGGTTCGCGCGGCTATCTGGCAGCTCGACCGGGACACCGGCCGTGAGCAGGGGCGCGGTGACCATGAAGATGATCAGCAGGACGAGCATGACGTCGACGAACGGCGTGACGTTGATTTCCGCCATCGGCGCGCGCCCGCGCCGCCTGCCGCGCCGCGATGCCTGCAGGCCCATCGCCATTACATGCCCTCCAGCTCGCGGCTGAGACTGGCATGGAACCTGTCGGCGAAGCGCTGCAGCCGCGCCTCGATCGCGTTCACGGCGTGGCCGAAGCGGTTGTAGGCGATGACCGCCGGGATCGCCGCGAACAGCCCGATCGCGGTGGCGAAAAGAGCCTCGGAGATGCCGGGCGCGACCACCGCGAGCGAGGAATTCTGCTGCTGGCCGATCTGGAAGAAGCTGTTCATGATGCCCCAGACCGTGCCGAACAGGCCTACGAAGGGCGCGACCGAGCCCACCGTGGCAAGGAAGTTGAGCCGACCCGACAGGTCGTCCGCCTCGGTCGCCACCTGGCTTTCCATCGCCGCGGCGAGCCGCTGGCGCAGGCCGTCGCGGTCGGCCACCCGGCCCCCCTTCACCGAATGCTTCCACTCGCGCATCGCCGCCGAAGCGACCCGCGCGCTGGCGATGTCCTTTTTGCCGCGCTGGGTCATCAGCGCCTCGAAGCTTTCGGCTTCCCAGAAGGCCTCCTCGTATTCGGCACAGCGCTTGCGGACCGAGGCCATGCGCATCGAGAACCCGACGATGATCATCCAGGTCCATACGCTCGCCAGCAACAGCCCGATCATGACCGCCTGCACGACGATATCGGCGTCGAGGAACAGCTGGACGGGGTTGAGCCGCCCCGGAAGTTCAGGCGTTGCGGCGGCGAGGAGCAGGAGGTCGGTCATTCGCGTCCTTCGGAAAAACTGTTGAATGCTTCGCGCCATGCGGCGGGCTGGCGGCGCGGGCGACCGTTCGGATCGATGAACCCGACCCGCACGGTCTGTTCGGCGATCAATTCATCGCCCCGCATTGCCCGCTGATGAATCCGCACGCTGGCCGCGCCGAGTTCCAAACAGGTGCTTTCGATCACCACGGTGTCGTCGAGCCTGGCGGGACGGGCGTACCTGATGTGCAGGTCCGCCACGGCATAGGCGCCCTCGCCGCTCTCGACTGCGGCCCGCTGGTCGATCCCGAGCATCCGCACGAGATCGCTGCGCGCGCGCTCGAACCAGCGCAGGTAGTTCGCATGGTATACGATGCCCGACAGGTCGGTGTCCTCGTAGTACGCGCGCACCGCGAACAGGTGGCGAGGACCGTCGATGACACCCCCGGGCAATGTTGGCTGCGCGCTCATGCGTCGCGGCGCTTAGCGAATGGCAGAGTCGCGTGGCAAGCGCGCCTGCGTTAATCGGGGTATATCATCCGATCATGCGACCCAGCGGGCGGCCCCCGAAGATGTGCGCATGGAGGTGCGGCACTTCCTGCCCGCCGTGGGTCCCCACGTTGTAGAGGACCCGGTAACCCGTCTCGACCAAGCCGGCCTCGCGCGCGACGTGCCCGATCGCGCGGGCGAGACCGGCAATCTCGGGATCGCTCGCCTGGGCGGAGAAATCGTCCCAGCTCACGTAGGCGCCCCTGGGGATCACGAGAATGTGGACCGGTGCCTGCGGGGCTATGTCGTGGAACGCGAAGGCCCAATCGTCCTCGTAGACCTTGTTGGACGGCAGCTCGCCGCGAAGAATGCGGGCGAAGATGTTGGCGTCGTCATAAGGCTGGGTCGGGTCGATCGGCATCAGGAGCTCCGGCTGGCTTTCTCGTCGAGGCCCGATGTACCCTCGCGACGGTCGAGCTCGGCGAGAACGTCGGACAGCGGAACACCTTTTTCCGCCAGCAGGACGAGAAGGTGGAACAGGACGTCCGCGGCCTCTGCGGTCAGGTCCTCGCGGCTCCCAGACAGCGCGGCGACAACGGCTTCGACCGCTTCCTCGCCCAGCTTGCGGGCAATCACCGCCGCCCCGCGCGCATGGAGCTGCGCGACGTAGCTCGACTGCGCGTCTCCATCGGCCAGCCGGCCGGCGATCGTCCGTTCGAGGCGCGAAAGCGTATCCATGACGCCCGCATGGCGGCGGCGCGGTGCCGCCGTCAAGCCATCAGTCGCGCTTGCGGCGCGAAGTCTGGCGCCCGACGACTACGCCGAGCACGCCTAGACCGAACAGCATCAGGTTGGATGGTTCGGCCACCGCCGTGCTGGCCGCCATCGCGGGCGCGGGCAGTACGAGCAGAAAGAGCGTGAAGGCATCGCGCATGACCCCTCCCCCATGGCCAGGCGGACGGGTTTGCCAATGTCGCAGTCGCGCTCGTCCCACGTCGGGACGATCAGGCGCGCGCGGGCAATCCGGCGGCGCGCAGCGCGTCGTGCGCCTCGGCAATGGTGTGGGTGCCGAAATGGAAGATGCTGGCGGCCAGCACCGCGCTTGCGTGGCCTTCGGTTACGCCTTCGACGAGATGCTGGAGCGTCCCCACACCGCCGCTGGCGATGACCGGGACGGAAACCGCATCGGCGATCTCGCGGGTGAGCGCGAGGTCGTAACCGGCCTGGGTTCCGTCGCCGTCCATCGAGGTGACGAGCAGTTCGCCCGCGCCAAGCTCGGCGAGCCTGACCGCATGTTCGACCGCGTCGAGGTGAGTCGGCTTGCGCCCGCCGTGGGTGAAGATCTGCCACCCCGCCCCGCTGCGCCGCGCGTCGACGCTGGCGACCACGCACTGGCTGCCGAATTTTGCAGCGATCTCGCCGACCAGCTCGGGCCGCGCGACCGCCGCCGAGTTCACCGCCACCTTGTCCGCACCGGCAAGCAGTAGCGCACGCGCATCCTCGACCGAGCGCACCCCGCCGCCGACCGTGAGCGGCATGAAGCACACCTCCGCCGTGCGCCGCACGACGTCGAGCAGCGTCCCGCGCCCCTCGTGGCTGGCCGAGATGTCGAGGAAGCAGAGTTCGTCCGCCCCCGCCCGGTCGTAGGCCTGTGCCTGCTCGACCGGGTCGCCGGCGTCCTTGAGGTCGACGAAATTGACGCCCTTGACCACGCGCCCGTCGCGCACGTCGAGGCAGGGGATGACGCGGATGCGGACGGTCATGCCCGGCTTGCCATTGCGATAGCTGCGGCGAGATCGAGCCGACCTTCGTAAAGCGCGCGGCCAGTGATGACGCCCTCGATCCCGTCACGGGCGTGAAGCGAGAGGACGTGGATATCGTCGAGGCCCTTCACGCCGCCGCTGGCGATCACCGGAATGTCCACTCGCCGCGCGAGGTCGAGCGTCGCGTCGATGTTGACGCCCTTCAAGAGTCCGTCGCGGCCGATGTCGGTGAACAGCAGGCTGGCAACGCCGGCATCCTCGAAGCGGCGGGCGAGATCGACCACCGCCACGTCGGAGACATCGGCCCAGCCCTCGGTCGCGACCATGCCGTCCTTCGCGTCGACCGCGACGACGATGCCGCCCTCGAACTCCTTGGCCATGTCCTTCACGAACTGCGGGTCCTTCAAAGCCGCCGAGCCCATGACCACCCGCGCCACGCCGAGGTCGAACCAGCCCTCCACCGCCTCGCGGTTGCGGATGCCTCCGCCGAGTTGGACGTAGCCGGGAAAGGCCGCGACGATCGCCTCGACCGCCGTGCGGTTTTCGGCGCGCCCCGCGAACGAGCCGTCGAGGTCAACCACGTGAAGGTGTTCGGCCCCGGCCTCGGCAAAAAGCATGGCCTGCGCTGCGGGGTCGTCGCCATAGACGGTGGCGCGGGCCATGTCGCCTTCGGCCAGCCGGACGACCTCGCCGCCTTTCAGGTCGATCGCGGGGAAGACGATCACGGGTTCCACTCCAGGAAGCGGGCGAGCAGGCCGAGGCCGTAGGCCTGGCTCTTTTCCGGGTGGAACTGCACGCCGAGTATGTTGTCGCGCGCGACCGCGGCGACGAGTCCGCCGCCGTGGTCGGTCATCGCGGCGACGTCGCGCCCCTCGGCCACCGCGAAGTGATAGGAGTGCAGGAAGTAGGCTTCTCCCGCCTCGATCAGCTCGGCACCGTCATGATGGGGCATCGGGCGAACGTCGTTCCAGCCCATGTGCGGCACCTTGATCGCCGGATCCGTACGCTCGATCGGGCGCACTTCACCCGCGATCCAGCCGAGCCCCTTGGTCACGCCGTGCTCCTTGCCCCGCGTGGCGAGCAGCTGCATCCCGACACAGATGCCGAGGAAAGGGACGCCGACGTGCAGGACCCGGTCCTCGAGCGCCTCGACCAGCCCTGGAATGGCCTTCAACCCGTGCGCACAGGCCTTGAAGGAACCCACCCCCGGCAGGACGATCCGGCGCGCGCCGCGCACGATCTTGGGATCGGCGGTGACGTGGACATGGCCCGCGCCCGCAGCCTGCAGCGCGTTGTGGACCGAGTGAAGGTTGCCCGCGCCGTAATCGATGAGCGCTATCGCCTCGGACATCCTAGTTTCCCGCACCCGCCTCCGCGGGCGCGGTCCTCGCTAGACGGGCAGCGAAGCTGCCCCCGCTGCGGGCGGCCGTTCGGCCTTGCGGGCGCGATGCGCCCGTTGCTGCGCTAACCACCGAGCTGCCCCTTGGTGCTGGGCACCGCCCCGCCCTTGCGGGGGTCCAACTCGACCGCCTGCCGCATCGCGCGGGCAAAACCCTTGTAGAGCGATTCGCAGATGTGGTGGTTGTTGGTGCCGTAGATCAGCTCGCAGTGGAGCGTGATGCCGCAGGCCTGGCTGACCGAGTGGAACCAGTGCTCGATCAGCTCGGTATCCCACTCGCCGAGCTTTTCCTGGCTGAATCCGGCTCGCCAGACGAGGTAGGGCCGGCCCGAAATATCGAGCGCGACCCGGCTCAGCGTCTCGTCCATCGGGGAGAAGGCCTGCCCGTACCGGCCGATCCCGCCCTTGTCGCCGAGCGCCTGGAGCAGCGCCTGACCGAGCGCGATCGCGCTGTCTTCGGTCGTGTGGTGCTGGTCGACATGAAGGTCGCCGTCGACCTTCATCGTCACATCGATAAGCGAGTGGCGGCTGAACTGCTCGACCATGTGATCGAGGAAGCCGATCCCCGTCTCGACCGAGTACGTGCCGGTCCCGTCGAGATTGACCTCGACGAGAATCTTCGTCTCGCTCGTGTTGCGCTCGATCCGTCCGGTTCGCATGGGCTGCGGCCTATACGCAGCAGCAGCGCGGGCGCAAGCAATCCGCGCTTGGGAGCCGGCGCATCGGGCTTTTGCGGCTTGACCGCATCGCGCCGCACCGCCAATCGTCGCGGGCGATGACCGACGAGACACCCGACAGCCTGATCCCCTACGACGAGATCGTGCAGGAGGCGCTGCGCGCGGTCGTCGGCCGGGTGCTGGGAGAGGTCGAGGCCGCGGGCGGCACGCTGCCAGGCAACCATCATTTCTACATCACCTTCAAGACCGGCGCGCCGGGGGTCGACATCCCCAAGCACCTGCGCGAGCGATTCTCGGACGAGATGACGATCGTGCTCCAGAACAAATTCTGGGACCTTGCGGTGGACGAGGAAGGCTTCACCGTCAGCCTCACCTTCAACCAGGTGCCTGCCAAGCTCGACATTCCGTTCGGCGCAATCACCGCGTTCGTGGACCCGGCGGTCGACTTTGGGCTGCAGTTCCAGGCGACCGTCGCCGACATGGCACCCGAAACGCACGAGGAAGCCGAAAACGACGGTTCGGAACGCGGGCCCCACCCGGCCGTTTCCGAAAGCGACGACGGTTCCAACGTCGTCACGGTCGATTTTGGCCGCAAGAAGTAGCCGCGCGGCCATTGGCGCCGCGCCACAGGGGAGCGGCATGGCGCGCAAGTCCACGAAAACGTTAAAGAAAAATAGCGGCGAAGGCTCCGGCGCGGTGACCGACGTCGGCGCGAAGGGCGTGAGCAAGGCGCTCGCCGCGACGACCGACGCCGAGACCGATGTGCCCGGCCCCAGCGAGAACCCGGCCACCAACCTCATCATCCACGACATCGCAATGCGCGCGGCGGGCCGCGTGGTGCGCCATACGATGGAAAAGGGACTGCTGCGCGGCCGCTATGGCGGTAGCGGGGCCAAGGCGATCATCGAGAACCGCAGCATCGGGCAAGCGCTGGTGAGCTCGCTCATCGCCCGGCTCGCCACCCGCTCGCTGCCCGGCGCGCTGCTGGTCGGCGGCGGACTCGTCGCTAAGACGCTCTACGACCGCGGGCAGTCCAAACGCACGGCAAAGCGGTCGGGCGACAAGACGCTGAGGAAGATGGCGGAGGATTGAACCTTCCGGAAGGGTTGATTCGAGCCCGCCACCCTGCGCAAGAGCGCGCATGGCCGATACCCAATCGCAAGCCCTGAAGCGTCGCGGGCTCATGTTCGTTTTGTCCTCGCCGTCCGGTGCGGGCAAGACCACGATCAGCCGGATGCTGCTCGACGCCGACGACAGCATCAAGCTTTCGGTCAGCTGCACCACCCGCAGCCCCCGCCCGGGTGAGATCGACGGTGTCCACTACCACTTCGTGAGCGACGCCGACTTCGACCGCATGGTCGAGGAGGACGATTTCTACGAATGGGCGCACGTCTTCGGCCACCGCTACGGCACACCCAAGGGGCATATCCGCGAAGCGCTGAAGCAGGGGCAGGACTTTCTGTTCGACATCGACTGGCAGGGCACCCAGCAGCTCTACCAGAAAGACCGGCAGGACGTGGTCAGCGTGTTCATCCTGCCCCCCAGCCTTCCCGAACTCCGCCGCCGGCTCGAAGCGCGCGCGCAGGACAGCGCCGACGTCATCGAGAGCCGCATGGACCGCGCCCGCGGCGAAATCAGCCACTGGGCCGAGTACGAGTACGTCGTGATCAACGACGATGTCGAAGCGTGCTTCCGCAAGGTGCAGGAAATCCTCCACGCCGAACGCATGGAACGCACGCGGCAGACCGGACTGATCCCGTTCGTGCGGGAGCTGATGGGGAGTTAGGGCTGCTACTGGGCGGGAAAGCGGACTGTCCGCTAACGACTCCCATTGCGGACATTGGGGACGCGTGGGATGTTCGAGGGATGCAAACACCTGCTGTAACGCTTGCCGCTGCCCTTCGAGACCGGGAGTGCCGCGTCGCGCGCCGAGAAGCTGATTGGGTCTTTGACTTCGGCGAAGGTAACAGCATCGCTGCCTCGGTCCCTTGGCGCGTTGTAACCGCCGATGGTATTATTGCACACGGCCACGAAGATGATGGTCAATGGTTTGGCCTCGGCCAGCCGGTGGACGGACAGGCCCGCAGCAACGAGTTGCTCAACAGCCAAAAGGTTGTGGGCGTTGAAGTTGATGCAGGCACAGCCGATTTGCGCGTGGTCTTTGACGGCGGTGCCCGTCTCGACTTCTTCAATAACTCGTCCGGTTACGAAGGTTGGCAAGCCGTGATCGGAGGCCAGAACGGCCTTACTGTGATCGCGCTGGGCGGCGGGGGCCTGGCCACTGACTAATGTCGGCCTTCCACCCTCTCATCAGACGTTCGCACCGAGTCCGGCGCAAGCCAGAAGCCGACAGGCTGGTTTCGCGCTTCGCAACCCGAAAGCCGCTTGTCAGTAAACGACCCCATTGCGGACATGGCGTGAGACCGTAAGCTTGCCTCATGACTTTGCTCCATCTGCGCTTTGCACCTGAAGACAAATGGCACGGTGAGCTAATCGCGACGTGCTCGCACGACCACTATTCGGGTCGGGGCAGCGCTTGGTTTAACAGAGATGACATCCGGGCTTTCGCGCAAGCACTTGCCGCTTACCCCCTCGATGCTAATAATCCGCCTTCGCTGGCTGGCGGTTTCTGGACAGACGGGGCGGATGCTGCCGGTCTCACGGAAGTGCACCTCGGGATTGATGTTGCCCCATACGACGCACTTGGCAGGTTACGTTTCACCGTTCGCTTAGCGAATGAGGTTTGGGGTGCGTCTGAACAAACTCTCGAATGCCAAGCCACGCTTCGTTTCCTCGGAGCGTATAGCGACTTGGCCCCATTTGCGGCTGCCCTGCTAAGCTTGGCAGATGGACTGGCGAGTGAGGCAGAGGTGCAGTTCTCTACCTAACAAGAATGGCAGCTTTCCACCCCAATAGCCGCCGAAAACCGCTTTCCTACACCCCACGCGTTGTGCCCTACCCTCGTGGATGTCGCACTCGCCTGCCCATCGTGTCCGCCGCAAGCCGGGGTTCTTCCATCCGGTGCCGGTTCGCGCCCGGTGCGACGGGTGGAGCATCGTGCGGCAGTGCCATTTCCTGGCGTATCTCTACCTCACGGGGTCGGTTACTGCTGCGGCGCGTGGCGTCGGAATGTCGCCGAAGTCGGCGTATCGACTGCGCGCGCGTGACGGAGCCGAAGGCTTCGCCTACGAATGGGACCGGGTGCTGACCCACCCGGGCACCGGGCGGCCCACCCCGCCCCCGATCGATTACCGCAAGGTCACGAATCCAACGCTCCGGCACCGCGTGGAGATCGGCCGCGTCAAGCCGGTGCTGCACATGGGGCAAGTCGTCGGTATCGCGAGAAAGGCCGATAATACAACGCTCTTGCGCGCCTTGCGGCGGCACGATGCGGTGTGCGCGAGCATCGACCGGGACGAGCGGGAGGAGGACCGGCGAGTTTTCGCGAATACCCGTTTCGGTGTGACAGGGCCGATCGACGAACGACGGTTGCCTCTCGCGGACGCGCCGCTAGGGTGCCGCTTCCAGTCGCAGGGAGATCCCCGTTGAAACTCGTTTCCGCAACCGCCATCGCGGTTGCCATGACCTTTTCCGCCGCCGCCAACGCGCAGACCAACAACCCCGCCGAAACCGTCGACCCGACCGAAGCGGCCAGCGATGACCCGTTCCTGTGGCTCGAGGAAACCCGTAGCGAGGAAGCGCTCGCCTGGGTCCGCGCCCAGAACGAGAGGGTCGCACAGACCCTGGGCGAGGACCCGCGGTTCGCGCAACTGCAGGCAGACGCGCTTGCCATCCTCGACGCCAAGGACCGCATCCCCGGCGTCGGCTTCGCCAGCTACGGCATGGTCAATTACTGGCAGGACGCCACGAACCCGCGCGGCCTCGTCCGGGTGACCACGCTCGACAGCTACCGCACCGACAATCCGGTGTGGGAAACGATCCTCGACATCGATGCGCTCGCCAAGGCCGAGGGCCGCGAGTGGGTCTACAAGGGCATGAGCTGCCTGCCGCCCGCTGGCACGAAATGCATGGTCGCGCTGTCGGACGGCGGCAAGGACGCCACCGAACTGCGCGAATTCGACGTGACCACCCGCAGCTTCGTGAAGGACGGGTTCTACCTGCCCGAAAGCCAGGGCAGCGTGCAGTGGGTCGACGAGGATACCCTCCTCGTCAGCCGCGACTTCGGCAACGGCACCGTGACCGAGAGCCTGTATCCCTTCACCACCCGCGAATGGAAGCGCGGCACGCCGATCGAAGATGCGCCGGAGATCTTCCGCGGCGACGCCAAGGACGTGTCCTCTAGCGCCTATCTCGTGCGCGATGCGACCGGCAAGATCCACGCGCGCGCCGCCCGGCGCGGGGTATCGTTCTTCGAACGCGAGAATTACATCTGGCACGGCGGCGACTGGCTCAAGCTCGACATGCCGAAGAAGGCGGGCTTCGGCGGCATTGTCGACGGCCGCATCATCTTCAGCACCGACGAGCCCTGGACGATCGGCAGCACCACCTATGCTCCGGACACGATCCTCTCTGCCGACCTGGCGGAATTCCTGGCGGACCCCAACGGCGCTGCGAAGTCGCTCGTCTGGGCGCCCGGCCCGAAGCAGACGGCGCGCGGCAGCGCGATCACCCGCGACGCGCTGTACGTCAGTCTGCTCGACAACGTGCGCGGACGCGTGTTGCGGTTCGACTTCGCCGACGGCAAGTGGACATCGTCTCCGGTCGCTCTCCCGCAGAATGCCACCGTCGGGATTGCCGCGGCCTCGAACGAGACCGGCGAGATCATGTTCTCCTCGACCGATTTCCTCACGCCCTCGCAGCTCTGGTATTCGGACGGCAGCGCCGCCCCGGCGGTCATCAAGACGAGTCCCGAGCGCTTCGACGCGAGCGGCCTTGCGATCAGCCAGCACGAGGCGACCAGCAAGGACGGAACCAGGATTCCCTACTTCGTCGTCGCGAAGGAGGGTGTGAAGCTCGACGGCAAGACGCCGACCCTGCTCTACGGCTACGGTGGCTTCCAGTCGTCCGAACTTCCCGGATATTCGGGCACGATCGGCAAGCTCTGGCTTGAAAAGGGCGGCGCCTATGTGCTGGGCAACATGCGCGGCGGCGGCGAGTTCGGCCCGCTCTGGCACCAGACCGCGATGCGCGAGAACAAGCAGCGCACCTGGGACGATTTCATCGCCATCGGCGAGGACATCGTGCAGCGGGGGCTGACCAGTCCGAAGCACCTCGGCATCATGGGCGGCAGCCAGGGCGGCCTGCTGGTCGGAACCGCGTTCACGCAGCGGCCCGACCTGTTCAACGCCGCGATCGTGCAGATCCCCCTCTTCGACATGCTGCGCCTGCCCTACATCGGCCGCGGCGCTTCGTGGATCGGCGAATACGGCGATCCGCGCATTCCCGAACAGCGCAAGTGGATCGAGGCCTACTCCCCCTACCAGAAGCTGGTGAAGGGCGTGGATTTCCCCACTCCGTTCTACTGGGCCAGCACCGCCGACGACCGCACCCATCCGAGCCACGCCCGCAAGGCGGCCGCCCGGATGAGCGCGAACGGCCAGCCGTACTATTATTTCGAGGACATGACCGGCGGCCACTCGGGCGGCGTCGACAACGCCCAGCGCGCGAAAATCCAGGCCTATCAGTGGGTCTATCTGATGCAGCAGCTGATGGACGGCGGCGAGTAACGCAGAGACGGAGCACGCTTCATGACACGTCTGTTCGCATCCTTCTCGGTTCTGCTGGCGCAATCCGCCATCGGGGCAACGGCTGCGGCGAGCATTCCTTCGCCGATCGTCACCGCACCCGCCCAGCGCACGATCGTGCGCTGGATTTCGGGTGAGGTGCGCTGCGGCGATGCACGGCCGGACATGTCCGGCTTGCGAAGCACCTGGCCGGACTCGACATTCGCAGGTCCGGCTGTGCGCATCGCCGATGTCACATTCAGCTTCGCGATCGATGCTCAGGGCCGTGTCCGGTCAGTGACGCCATTAGGGCAACAGGGCTCCGTAGGCGGAACGGACCTGGGCCCTTCGCTCGTGGCCAGTCGTTTTCCCGCGGGGCAGCCGCACGAAACGTGCCTCGTCACCTATTCGCCGAACGCGACGCCCCTGTCCGTCGCGCCGATCGCGGACCTGCTCGAGTTCTCGGTTCGTCCGGGGCCGATGCGGCTACCCAAGGAAGGCTGGGACCGGATCGCCGCCTCATTCGAATGCAACAAGTCTCCGCGTCCGCAGGCGCTCGTGCGGCGATATCCCGATCCCCGCCGCGTCCCCGAAACGCCCGGTCAGCAGCAATGGACGCTGGTGGCGTTCGACCTCGACCAGTCGGGCGCGGCGACGAACGCACGGATCGCCGCGGGGACCGGGTCCAAGGTGTTGGACGACGCAGCTCTGGAAGCCGCCGCCGGCAACCGCTTCGCCAGCGGCGCGCGCGAGGGATGCCTGCAACCTTTCGTCCGCCGCGCAGGCACACTCGATGCGCCCGAGCTTCCCGACGCCCTGCGCGATGAATCGCCGGAGGGCGCTTGCGGCGGCAAGGGCAACTGGCAGGTCGAGCCGCGCCTCGTCTATCCAGAGCACTACCGCCTGCGCTCGATCGAGGGTTGGGCGAAGCTGACCTACGACGTCGCGCCGTGGGGAGCGATCGACAACGTCCGCGTCGTCGAAAGCCAGCCGAGCGCCGATTTCGGCCGGCAGGCGCAGATGATGCTGCGGCAGGCCAAGGTCGTGCAGGGCAACGGAACGACCGGCTGCAGCCAGATCGTCCGCTTCCGCATGGCCGGGGATCTGTCGGCCGACGAATCCCCCGCGATGGACTAGGTCGCGCCGAGCATCTGCCCCGGCACCGGGCCGCTCCCGCCGCCGGACAGCCGCATCGGCTGCGGCTTCCAGTAGGTCAGCGAACGCCAGACCCATTCGAGCGGGCCGAAGCGAAAATTCTTCAGCCAGATGACGCTGATCGTCATCTCGACCGCCGCGATCGTCAGCACCAGAAGGTAGAGCTGGGACCGGTCGAGCTGGCCGTAGAGCCCGAACCCGAAGCCGTAGAACAGCGCAGTGCAGATCAGCGTCTGGCCGATGTAGTTCGACAGCGCCATCTGCCCCGCCGCCGCGAATCCGCGCTGCAGCCAG
Organism: Tsuneonella dongtanensis; assembly: GCF_001698205.1. Classification (NCBI taxonomy): domain Bacteria; kingdom Pseudomonadati; phylum Pseudomonadota; class Alphaproteobacteria; order Sphingomonadales; family Erythrobacteraceae; genus Tsuneonella; species Tsuneonella dongtanensis. Next base: position 1,682,769 of record NZ_CP016591.1, on the reverse strand, counting down.
CGGAGCACGCCAAGGCGGATCACGAGCAGCACCAGTCCCAGATGGCCGAAAACCATCGCGAGCCGGCTGAACTCGTAGGTGCGCGACGCCTCGGCCGACGCCACGGCGCCGTAGTCGCCCGCCTGCAGGATGCCGAGTTCGTAAATCCCGAGGGGGATTCCGATGGCGTAGCCCACCCCCATCATCAGCGCGTAGAACTTCGCTTCGCGCTCGGCCGAAAGCACGCGCCATTTCAGCAGGGCCATGCCGATCAGCATGAACGGCATCATGTCCGTGAAAAGCCAGAACGGCAGGTCGTTCCACTGGAAGTCGCGGCTGAACTCCCACTGCCCCGCGACAGCCTCGGGGTATGAACCAGAGTGCCACGCCTCGAACATGGCGGTGCTCTCCGCGGTTGGAGTGGTGTGCATCACCATTTCGTTCCACTCGTCGAGCGCCATCTGCTGCTCGGGATCGAGCGTCCCGCCACTGGCGACCACCGCCTCGAGCTGCTCTGCAGTCTCGGACAGTTCGACCGTATCGTGATAGTCGCTGTTGAGCACCACGGCTGCCACTGCCAGCGCAGCGATCCCGATCGCGAACTGCCATTTCGCCGCCATCTTGCGAAAGGCGAACAGCAGGAACCCGCACAGCGAATAGGCGAACAAGATTTCGCCGGTCCACAGCAGCAGCGCCCAGTGGACGAAGCCGAACAGCATCAGCCAACTCATCCGGCGGAAGTGGATTTCCGCGGTCGTCAGCCCGGCGCCGCTGCTCTCCATCCGTTCGGTCATGAGCACGATGCCAGCACCGAACAGCAGGGAGAAGATGCCCCGCATCGTCCCCTCGAAGCCGACATTCATGATCTCGAAAAGGCGCAGGTTGAGCGGATCGGTCCCGCCGGCGGCATACGGGTTTCCGTAGGCCTGCCAGATCAGGCCGAACGCCGATATGTTCATCAGCAGGATGCCGAACACGGCGATCCCGCGCAGAATATCCAGCGAGTCTATGCGATCGGATTTCTTGACGGGCGCGGCGGTGGCCGCGATCTCGGCATCGGTCATCAGGAACCCCCCAGTCCCCCGAGCAGCTTCTTGCTGCGACCCGATGTTCGCACTCCCGACCTCGGTGCTCCGGTGCGCGTTATCGCCTTGCTAGTAGCCGATTACGCCAATGGCAATCACATCGCCACTATGACGGTTCTGCAAAATGGCTCGGGAGGTGTGCGTTGACGATGCCGCCGTCCACGGTGAGCGTCTCGCCGATAGTGTAGTCGCCGGCCCGGCTCGCCAGGTAGACCGCGCTTCCGCCCATGTCGTACTTGTCGCCGACCCGCTTGTTGGGAATGCCCTTGCTGCTGGTATCGGCATGGTCGCGGGCGACCTTGTTCATGCTTGAGGGAAACGCGCCCGGCGCGATCGCGGTGACGTAGACGTGGTCCTTAACCAGCCGCGCGGCCATCCGGCGCGTCAGGTGGATCAGCGCGGCCTTGGACGCTTGGTAGCTGTAGGTTTCCCACGGATTGATCCGGAGACCGTCCACCGAGGCGATGTTGATGACCTTGGAAGGATGAGCCTGGCTGGCGCCCGCGGTCAGGAGCTTGTGCAGCTTCTGTGTCAGGAAAAACGGTGATTTGACGTTCAGGTCCATCACCTTGTCCCAACCGGCCTCGGGGAAGTCGAGATAATCGTTACCCCACGCAGCGCCGGCATTGTTGACGAGGATGTCGAGCCTCGACTCGCGCGCGGAAATCTCTTCGACCAGCGCGTCGATCCCGGCCATCGTCGAGATATCGCCCTGAATGCCGATGACCTTGTCGCCAAGCTCTGTGCAGGTCTCTTCGATCTCGTTGATCTTGCGGGCCGAGATATAGACCCTGTCGATGCCCGCCGCGAGAAATCCCTCGACGATCATCTTGCCGATCCCGCGGCTGCCGCCGGTCACCAGCGCGACGCGGCCTTTGAGGCTGAACATGTCTTCGAGGGTCATCGCATCTTCTCCGGTCAGTAGCCGCTCAGCCGCGCCACGCGGTCGGCGTGGTAGTACACATCGCCCATGAACTCGGCGAGCGCGCGGTCGCGCTTCATGTATAGTCCGATGTCGTACTCGTCGGTCATGCCGATGCCGCCGTGCATCTGCACGCCTTCCTTGACCGCGAGTCCTGCCGCCTTGCCGACCTTGGCCTTGGCGACCGACGCCATGAGGCTCGCCTGTTCGCTTCCGGCATCCAGCAGTTGCTGCGCCTTGATCGTCGCGGCGCGGGCGATCTCGACTTCCGAATAGAGGTGCGCGGCACGGTGCTGCAGCGCCTGGAACTCGCCGATCAGCTTGCCGAACTGCTTGCGCTGCTTGAGGTAGTCGACGGTCATGTCCATCGATCCGCGCGCGACGCCGATCCCCTCGGCAGCCGCGCCGACGCGCCCCGCGTCGAGTACTTTGTTGAGCACGGTGCGCCCGCCGTCGACCTCGCCGATCACCGCATCGCCGTCCAGTTCCACCCCGTCGAGCGTGACGTGGCTGGCCATCGAGCTGTCGACCAGCCGTACCGAGTTGTGACCGAGGCCCGCCGCATCCTTCGGCACCGCGAACAGCGTGACGCCGTCCTCGTCGTCGTCGGCTCCCGCGGTGCGTGCGGCGACCACGATCATGTCGGCGCTGGCGCCGTGGACGACGAAGTCCTTCTTGCCCGTCAGGCGAAACCCGTTGCCCGACTTCTCGGCGCGGGTGGCGATGCGCTCGGGCCGGTGCTTGGCGCCTTCATCGATCGCAACAGCGAACACGCTGTCGCCCGCGATCAGCCCGGGGAGCCAACGCCCCTTGCCTTCCGCGCTGGCGTGGGCGAGCGCGCTCGCGGCCATGACCGAGCTGGTCAGGAACGGCGACGGAGTGAGGTTGCGGCCGATTTCCTCAAGCACGATCCCGGCTTCGACGTGGCCCATGCCGAGCCCGCCGTCCGCTTCGGGCACCAGCAGGCCGGTGAAGCCCATCTCGGCCATCTGCTTCCACAGGTCGTGGCCGAACCCGTCCTTGCAGCCCCGGTCGCGCCAGTGTCGCAACTGTTTCCCGATCGCGCCTTCCTCGCCCATGAACTGCGCGGCGGTTTCGGCGAGCATCGCCTGGTCTTCGGTGTGATAGAGTGGCATCGATCAGGCCCCCGGGAGTTCGAGAATGCGCTTGGCGACGACGCCGAGCATGACTTCGCTGGTACCGCCCTCGATCGAATTGGCCTTGGTCCGCAGCCACTCGCGCGCCCGCGCTCCGCCGCGAGTCTCCTCGCTATCCCATTCGAGCGCGGTCGAGCCGCCCGCGGCCATGAACAATTCGTGGCGACGCTTGTTCAGCTCGGTCCCGGCGTACTTCATCATGTTCGGCTGGGCCGGATGCGCCTTGCCGACCTTGATCTCGTCGAGGAATTTTTCGCCCATACAGGCATAGGCGAGCGCGTCGACATCGAACATCGCCAGCTCGGCGCGGAGGAGCGGGTCGAGTTCGCCCGCACTGCGCTTCATCGCAGCGCCGATCGCGCTGGTGCGCGCGCCGCCGTCGGCCCCCGAGATCATCTCGCGCTCGTGGCCGAGCAAGTACTTTGCGACGTCCCAGCCGCGATTGACCTCACCCACCTGCGCGGGAATGTCCTCGCCATACGACTTGGGCACCTTCACGTCGTCGAAGAATGTCTCGCAGAACGGCGAGTTACCGCTGATCAGCAGGATGGGCTTCGTAGTGACCCCAGGCGTTTCCATGTCGTAGAGCATGAAGGTGATGCCCTGGTACTTGTTCGCCTTGTCGGTGCGCACGAGGCAGAAGATCCAGTCGGCCTTGTCGGCGTAGCTGGTCCAGATCTTCTGACCGTTCACGATCCAGTGATCGCCCTTGTCCTCGCCGAAAGTCTGCAAGCTCACGAGGTCAGAACCCGAGCCAGGTTCGGAATAGCCCTGGCACCAGCGGATTTCGCCACGGGCGATCTGGTTCAGGAAGTGCTTCTTCTGCCCTTCGGTGCCGAAGTGCAGCAGCGCCGGCCCAAGCATCCAGATGCCGAAGCTCGAAAGAGGGGGACGAGCGGAAATGCGCGCCATCTCCTCGCGCAGAACCTTGGCCTCCGCCGGCGAGAGCCCGGCGCCCCCATACTCCTTCGGCCACGCTGGAACCGTGTAGCCCTTGTCCCGACACGCTTCGAACCATGCCTTCTGCGCGTCATTCTTGAAGGTCGCGCGACGACCGCCCCAGTAGACGTCCGATTCGTCCTGCACCGGCTGGCGCATTTCGGGTGGGCAATTCGCTTCGAGCCACGCGCGGGTTTCGGCGCGGAAGGCTTCAAGATCGGCCATGTCCGGGTCTCCTCTCGTTGACGCACACGTAAAGCCGTTTCCAGAGTCGGGGCAAGACCCGATTTCGGCCATACCGCTTTTACGAGGATGCCGTAACGGAAGCATTTGGCCCGTTGACGAACCTCGCTATCCGCCTACCCTACCGCTCATACAAATCAGCTGGGAGGGGCCATGCGATTCTCTGGCAAGACCGTGGTCGTGACCGGTGCGGCCTCGGGTATCGGGGCGGAAACAGCACGTCTTTTCGCCCGCGAGGGTGCGGTCGTGTTCGCCGCCGACATCGACGGCGCGGGCGTCGAGCGGCTGGTGTCGGAAGGCGCAGGGGACATTCGCTTCCAGCAGTGCGACGTCTGCTCGACCGATGACATCAAGGCCTTGATGGACCGAGCAGCTGCCGAAACCGGCGGCATCGACGTGGTCTTCAACAATGCCGGGGCCGGAGGCGCGCGGGCGAAGATTCACGAGATCGAGCCCGACGAGTGGGACAGGACGATGGACCTCCTCCTGAGGTCGGTCGCGTTCGGCATTCGCTATGCGGTGCCCCACATGATCGGGCGGCAGGGTGCAGCGATCGTGAACACGGCAAGCGTGGCCGCGACAGGGTCGGGTTACTCGCCAACGGCCTATGCGGTCGCCAAGTGCGGGGTGCTTCATCTCAGCAAGGTCGCCGCGGCAGACCTTGCACAGTTCGGCATACGCGTGAACGCGATCCTGCCGGGATTTATCAACACGAACATCTTTACCGCTTCTCTCGAAGTTCCCGACGATACGAAGGCTATCGCAAAGGCGATGATCGCGCAGGCGAGCGCAAACGCGCAGCCGGTCAGGCGCGGCGGGCAACCGCGCGATATCGCCGAGGCCTGCGCTTATCTCGCCAGCGAAGCCGCCAGCTTCGTGAATGGCACCGGCCTCTTGGTCGACGGGGGCCTGACCATCGGGCAGCGACCGAGCTGGGATCCCGAAGCGCCAAGCCCCCTTGCCGCGCTTATGGCTCTGGAAGAGCAGGCCAGGGCCGGGTCGCCCTCGTGACCGCCGTGGCGGCCGCGCCGACGCATCAGGTCGCGGGTCGAGTTCCGGGCCGCCTCGTCTTCGCCAACGGCCTCGGCAGCGTCGCTTACGGAATCAAGGACAACGGATTTTCCACGTTCCTCCTTCTTTTCTACAACCAGGTCCTTGGGATGGATGCCCGGCTCGTCAGCCTGGCTTTGCTGATCGCGCTGGTATTCGACGGGCTCATCGACCCGGTTGTCGGTCACATCAGCGATCGCACCGATACGCGCTGGGGTCGGCGCCTGCCGTATCTGTACCTGGCAGCGATCCCGCTTGGCCTTTTGTGGGTCTTGCTGTGGTCTCCGGTGGGCGCGGCGAGCTTCCCGGTCCTGCTCGCCTCGGCAATCGCCGTCCGCGCGGCGGTCGCGTTCTGCGAAGTCCCCTCAGCCGCGCTCGTCGCCGAAATCACGCGCGATTACGACGAGCGGACCCGGCTGACGCGCACGCGTTTCCTGTTTGCATGGGGCGGCGGTCTGCTGATGCTGTTGCTGGCCTATGGCGTCTTCCTGCCGAATGCGATGCTCGCGCGCGACGGTTACCAGCTCTACGGAATCGCAGGCGCCGCCCTCATGGTGATCACCGTCCTCGTGTCGGCAATCGGCCAGCACAAATGGGTCGCGCATCGCCCGCCTCCGCGCCCGGCAGACGAACTGAAGGGGATCGGTGGCGCGGTGTCGGACATCCGCGAGAGCCTGGGCCACCCTGCGTTCCTGGTCCTGATGTTTGCGCTCATCGCGGCGATAACCAGCCAGGGGATCACCTTTTCGCTGTCGAACTACCTTTACATCTTCGTCTGGCGCTTCCCCCCCGTGGCGCTCCAGCTTTATCCGCTGATGCTGTTCGCCAGCGTCGTCGGCAGCTTCCTGCTGGTCACCCCGCTTCACCGGCGTTTCGGAAAGCGCGAAGTGGCGATCGGGGGCGCGATCGTAGGGATGGTATTCTGGGCGCTGCCGCTGACCTTGCGCTACCTGGGCCTGTGGTGGCCGGACGGGTCGACCGCATCGCTCACCATGATGTTCGCCTCCACTTTCATTTCCAACATGTTCAGCGTGGTGATGACGATGTCGCTCTGGTCGATGCTCGCCGATGTCGTCGAAGCGTCGGAGGAGCAAACGGGACGCCGATCGGAAGGCACCTTTGCTGCCGGGGCGTTCTTCGCGGCCAAGTGTTCGACGGGTGTCGGGATATTCGTAACCGGCTTCCTGCTCAGCCTTTCGGGCATGCCAACCAACGCCAGTCCCGGAGATGTGGCGCCTTCGGTGATTGCCCACCTTACCCTGGCCTATGTCGTTTGCATCGCCGTGCTGGCGATCGTGGTGGCGCTCGTCATCCGCCGTTTCCCGATCACGCGCGAAGACCACGAGGCGCGGCTCGCGCTGCTGGCCGATGCCGCGCTCGCAGATCCAGAGGCGCGAACAATGCACCCGTGAATTCACCCGGCGGGGCTTGGCTATCGCGCCCCGCTCTGCCACCAGACGATCGATTGCAAGGAAGGACGTAACCGTCATGGATTTCGAACCCACCGACCGCCAGAAGCATTGGCGCGACCGTGTCCGCCACTTCATCGACACCCACATCCGACCGCGAAGCGACGAGTACAAGGCCGCTCACGAGAAGGATCGCTGGGGCGTAAATCCAGTGCTCGAGGAGGAGAAGGCGCGCGCCAAGGCGCAGGGCATCTGGAACCTCTTCATGCCGCCGCAGTCGGGCCGCCCTCACGTCGACGACACGTTCGACTTCGACGGGCCCGGGCTCACCAACCTCGAGTATGCGCTTTGCGCCGAGGAAATGGGCCGGGTGGGCTGGTCCAGCGAGGTATTCAACTGCTCGGCACCCGATACCGGGAACATGGAAGTGTTCCACCGTTATGGCACCCGCGAGCAGAAGGACGAGTGGCTGAAGCCGCTGATGGAAGGCGAAATCCGTTCGGCCTTCCTGATGACCGAACCGGCGGTCGCTTCGTCCGACGCCACGAATATCGAATGCCGCATCGTTCGCGACGGCGACCACTACGTCATCAACGGGACCAAATGGTGGTCGAGCGGCGCCGGTGACCCGCGCTGCAAGGTCGCGATCCTGATGGGCAAGACCGATTTCGAAGCCAAGCGCCACCAGCAGCAGTCGCAGATCATCGTCCCGCTCGATGCCGAAGGCGTGCACATCAAGCGCTTCCTGCCGGTCTTCGGCTACGACGACAGTCCGCACGGACACATGGAGATCGTGCTCAAGGACGTGCGCGTGCCGGCCTCGAACATCCTGCTCGGCGAAGGGCGTGGGTTCGAGATCGCGCAGGGACGGCTCGGGCCCGGCCGCATCCACCACTGCATGCGCACGATCGGCGTCGCGGAAGAGGCGCTCGCCAAGATGTGCAGGCGGCTGCAGATCCGCGAGGCATTCGGCAAGCCGATCTACCAGCACTCGGTCTGGGAAGAGCGCGTCGCCCGTGCCCGCATCGACATCGAGATGACCCGCCTGCTTTGCCTCAAGGCGGCCGACATGATGGACAAGGTCGGCAACAAGTCGGCCGCGCAGGAGATCGCCATGATCAAGGTGCAGGCACCCAACATGGCGCTGCGGATCATCGACGATGCCATCCAGGCGCACGGTGCAGGCGGCGTGAGCGACGACTTCGGTCTTGCCAATGCCTACGCACACCAGCGCACGCTGCGACTCGCTGACGGTCCGGACGAGGTCCACGCGCGGGCCATCGCGCGCATGGAGTTCGCCCGACACGCCCCGAACGTGCAGCCCCCGGGCGAGCCCGAATTCAGCTCCGGCGACCTGGCGGTGACCCGATGAAGGCTGCGGTACTCATTCAGCCGAAGGCCCCGCTGGAGATCGAAGAGCTCTCGATTTCCAAGCCGGGTCCGCACGAGGTGCTGATCCGCACTGCGGCTTGCGGACTTTGCCACTCCGACCTCCACTTCATCGAGGGGACCTATCCGCACGCCCTCCCCGCCGTTCCCGGCCACGAGGCGGCGGGCGTGGTCGAAGCGGTTGGCAGCGAAGTCCGGACGGTCAAACCCGGCGACCACGTCGTATCGTGTCTCAGCGCGTTCTGCGGACACTGCGAGTTCTGCGTGACGGGACGCATGGCGTTGTGCCTCGGTGCCGACACGCGACGTGCACAAGGCGCGCCGACGCGGCTTTCGCGGCCCGATGGCAGCCCGATCGCGCAGATGCTCAATCTTTCGGCCTTCGCCGAACAGATGCTGATTCACGAGCATGCCTGCGTGCGCATCGATCCTGAGATGCCGCTCGACCGGGCGGCGGTCATCGGCTGCGCAGTGACCACCGGCGCGGGAACGATCTTCAACGCCTGCAAACTGGTGCCGGGCGAGACGGTCGCCGTGATCGGCTGCGGCGGCGTCGGCCTGGCTGCGATCAATGCGGCCAAGATCGCCGGCGCGGGCATGATCATCGCTTGCGATCCCGTGGCTTCGAAGCGCGAGCTCGCCAAGGTCCTCGGGGCGACCCATGCAGTCGATGCGCTGGCAGACGACGCGGCGCAGCAGGTCATCGAGATGACGAAGGGAGGCGTCCACCACGCCATCGAGGCAGTGGGACGCCAGGCGTCGGCCGATCTCGCCTGCAAGGTCCTGCGGCGCGGCGGCACCGCGACGATCCTCGGGATGATGCCGCTCGACTGCAAGGTCGGCCTCGGCGCACTCGATCTGCTGCAAGGCAAGAAATTGCAGGGCGCGATCATGGGGATGAACCGCTTCCCCGTCGATCTGCCGCGACTGGTGGATTTCTACATGCGCGGACTGCTGGATCTCGACACAATCATCGCCGAACGCATCCCGCTGAGCGCAGTGAATGACGGGTTCGAGAGGATGAAGGGAGGCGACAGCGCGCGCAGCGTGATCGTGTTCGACCAATGAGCGAGGCGCCCGCAGTTCAGGACGCGCAGGCGGCGTTCACGGGTACGATCGAGCCATCGGAGGCCGACCGGCTGGACGAGGCACGCCTTACCGCGTGGATGGAAGCCAATGTCCCGGGCTTCCGCGGACCGCTGTCCCAAGGCAAGTTCAAGGGCGGGCAGTCCAACCCGACCTACAAGCTGTCCAGCCCCAGCGGGAACTATGTCCTGCGCCGCAAACCGTTCGGCAAACTGCTGCCCAGCGCGCACGCGGTCGACCGCGAGTTCAAGGTCCAGTCGGGCCTCCACAAGGTCGGCTTCCCGGTCGCGCGGCAATACGGGCTGTGCACCGACGACGATGTGGTCGGCTCGTGGTTCTACGTCATGGACATGGTCGACGGTCGCACGATCTGGGACGGCGCGATGCCGGGCGCTTCAGCCGACGAGCGCCGCGCGGTCTATTTCGCGATGACCGATACGCTGGCCGCGCTCCACAACGTCGATCTCGCCGAAGCCGGGCTCGAGGACTACGGCAAGCCCGGCAACTACTTCGGCCGCCAGGTCGATCGCTGGACCAAGCAGTACCGCCTCTCCGAGACCGAGCACATGCCGGCGATGGAGAAGCTCATCGAGTACCTTCCGGCAACGCTGCCCGAGCAGACCCGCACCAGCGTGGTCCACGGCGATTACCGGATCGACAACATGATCTTCGCGCACGACCAGCCCGAAGTGCTCGCCGTGCTCGATTGGGAGCTCTCGACGCTCGGCGATCCGCTGTCCGACTTCACTTACCTCTGCATGGCCTGGGTCACCGAGAACGGCGGCCGGTCGGGGGTGATGGACCTCGACCGCGCGGACCTCGGCATTCCCGAGCTCGACGAAGTGGTTGAGCGCTATTGCGCGGCGACAGGGCGCACCGATGTGCCGGACATGAACTGGTATTTCGCCTACAACCACTTCCGGCTCGCAGGCATCCTTCAGGGCATCAAGAAACGGGTGATCGACGGAACCGCAAGTTCCGCGCACGCCAAAGCGATGAGTGCGCGGGTTGACCCGCTCGCGCAGAAGGCCTGGAGCTTCGCCGAGAAAGCCGGCGCAGGCTAAGCTCCTAGAACGACTTCGCCCATTTCAGCGCAATGCCCTTGTCGTCGGGCAAGCTCGCCACGTGTCCGGGATCCTTGCGATAATAGAGGCTCGCCGCGGCGCTTCCGCCGAACAGGCGCCCTGCCCAGGCGATCTCGCCGTCGAGTTCACGTCCGCTGGGCGAGAGCGAGATGGCCCGCACGGCATACGTGGGCGAGAGACTGCCGTAGTCGTAATCGACCGGTAGGCTGAGGGCCAGGCCTCCGCTTTCAACCCGCAGCGGCTGCGACAGGCGGAAACTCAGGCTGTCGGAGCGCCCAAGAACGCCCCGTTTGGCTATGTCTGCCGACCATGCACGACTGGTGAAGTGCGAACCGCTTGCGATGGCGCCGACCTTTTCGGCGCGGGTCCACCCTTGGCGCGCGCTTCCGCCGAGGCGCCAGCCATCTGCGAACTTCCAGCCGACGCTCGCATCCACGAACATGGTGCCAGCCCCGCCTGCGCCGAACGCGTCGCTGAAATAGGCCCCAAGGATGGTGCGGTCCTCGCTCAACCACGTCAGTCCGAGCGCCGTCTCGACCGCACCGAAATGCCGGTCTGCAGCAAGAGAGAAGGCGGCTGTATCGCGGCTTTCCCTGCTCCTCCCGAGGGTTCCATCGACCATCCGCAGCGAGCCGAGCCAGGCCTCTCCGGTCTCGGCGGTGGCAGTCAGTCCCCACGGACCCAGCCTTTGGCGATAGGCAACCGCTACGTCCGCGCCCGCGGAAAAGCCCAAGTCGCCTCGCGCCTCGCCTGCAATCATGAACGCCGGGCGCTCATGCCCCTGGAGTTCGGCCACCAGGCCATCGCTCCGTTCGCGAAAGCCGAATGCGATTTGCTTGCCCGGCGCGAGTGCGAGCGCCGCGCGCCCGGCCAGCACTTTGGCGGCATCCGCATCCTGGCGGCTAAGGCGAAGCTGGGCCGGCCACGCGCTGCCACCATCCGTGCTTTCGGCAATCGAGAACGCCATGCTCAACGCATCCGTTCGCGCACCGACCCGACGCGATCGCTCTTCGAGCGCGCCCAATAGTCGCGGCACCTGCGTTGCCTGCTGCATGCCAAGCCCCAGGTCCGTCCCGTATGCGCGTCCATAGGAATCGAGGACAATTGCCCGGGTCGTGATGCCGGCGAAAGCGTCGCCCATCGGGGCGGACCCAATCGCGGTATCGTCGCCGAGCGGAACTTGTGCCGTACTGCCGGCCAGCGTCGTCGCTCCGCGGGGCGCGAAGGCCGCAGCAATGTCGAGGATACCCCGCCCGTATGTCGTGTCGGTGCCCGCTGCGCCGGCATCGCGTGCGCTCGTCAGTAGGATATCGACGATCTGCGTACCCGTCAGGTTAGGAAAGGCCTGCTTAAGCAGTGCCGCGGCTCCCGCAACTTGTGGCGCGGAGAAACTGGTGCCGGAAATCACCGTGACGAAAGTGCCGCTGGTGGTCGACTCGACCTTCAATGTGCCGTTTTCGTAGACGCAGCAGACCCGCTCGCCGAGGGCCGACAAAAAGAAACTCGCCTGGCTGCCGGCCTTGTTGCTGAACCGGGAAAACGTCCCGACATCGTTGACCGAGCCGACTATGATGACGTTTCCGCCACCTGCGTTGCGGACACCAGATGCGAACGGATTTGGCTGGTTGGGATCGACCGCAGGGTCGCTGCCATCGCCTTCATTTCCGGCAGAGACGACGATGACCGTTCCGGCAGCCGCCGCGCGTTGGACCGCCGCGACGAGCGTGCCGTTGGGGCTCTCGCCACCCAGGCTGAGATTGATCACCGAAGCGCCCGCAGCAACCGCACGATCGATTCCCGTCGCAATGTCGCGATCCGAAAAAACGCACCCGTCGGTGTTCGACGGCGAGGTATTCGAGCAACTTCCAGGGCGATCGGCTCGCAGCGCGACGATGGTCGCGTTGTACGCAATTCCCATGATCCCGGTGTTGTTGCGCGCGGCTGCCGCAATCATGGCTACGTTGGTACCATGGTCGTCCACCGCCTCGACCGTCCCATTGCCGGCGACGTCGGAACTTGCCGGATCGATACGTCCCGCGAACTCGGGACTGTCCGTGTCGATGCCGGTATCGATCACTGCAACCTTTACACCAGCGCCGGTCGCGCCCTGCGCCCATGCAGCCGTCGCGTTGTGAAAGCCGGGGCCATCAGAGCGGCGGAATTCCGCCGTATCGAAGGACGCGGCAGTCGTGGCTGTCGGGGTTGGAGTGGGGGTCGGCGTCGGAGTCGGGGCAGGAGTTGGACTCGGGCTCGGGCTCGGGCTCGGCGTCGGTCCCGGGGTACTGATTACCCCGCCCCCGCCGGCGCCCCCACCGCCACCACACGCCGACATGGCCAGAAGGACCGCCAGAGCGGAGCCAACTTCCCACGGCAATCTGTGCAGGCGTCGACCGGTCATATTGCAGCAATCCCGAAAGTTACGGCCATCTTGCGCACCATGGTTGAAGAATCGCTGAACGCCGATTTTTCGGACGATCCGCCAACGACGGCCAAAGCCCACATGTTCCCTTGCCCCCGTTCCCGCGCCCCGCTAGCGCCCAGGGGGCCGTAGCCAAACGGGAGCAGCAGGAATGTCAGCCGAACTCCAATCCGCCGTCGAGGCGGCATGGGAAAGCCGGAGCGAGGTAAATCCGGGCAGCAGCGAAGTTCGCCAGGTTGTGGATGCGGCCCTCGAGATGCTCGACAACGGTACGGCACGCGTAGCCGAGTCCGACGGCGCCGGCGGATGGCGTGTAAACGAGTGGCTCAAGAAGGCCGTGTTGCTGAGCTTCCGCCTCGCCGACAACGCCGTGATCGAAGGCGGCAGCGCAAGCGCGCCTGCTTACGACAAGGTACCGCTCAAGTTTTCCGGTTGGGGTGAGAACCGCTTCCGTGAAGCCGGCTTCCGGGTCGTACCGGGTGCCGTGGTTCGACGCGGGAGCTTCATCGACAAGGGCGTGGTGGTCATGCCCAGCTTCGTCAACATCGGCGCCTACGTCGGCGAAGGGACGATGGTCGATACCTGGGTGACCGTGGGCAGTTGTGCCCAGATCGGCAAGCACGTGCACCTTTCGGGCGGCGTCGGCATCGGCGGGGTGCTGGAACCCCTGCAGGCAGGGCCCGTCGTCATCGAGGATGGTTGCTTCATCGGCGCCCGGTCCGAGGTGGTCGAGGGCGTTCGCGTCTGCGAAGGCGCTGTGCTGTCGATGGGCGTTTTCATCGGCGCCTCGACAAAGATCGTCGACCGCAAGACTGGCGAAGTTCACGTCGGCCGCGTGCCGCCCTATTCGGTGGTGGTCCCTGGTTCGCTGCCCGGAAAGCCTCTGCCTGACGGCAGCCCGGGTCCCAACCTCTATTGCGCCGTGATAGTGAAGACGGTCGATGCGCAGACGCGCGCGAAAACGGGTATAAACGAATTGCTGCGTGATTAGGAACCGGAGCAAACCGAGACCGTAGAAGCTGACAATCAACAAGGGAGCCACTCAGATGGAAAAGCGGGGCGACGAAGTACACGCGAGCGAGACCGAGGTCAGCGGCGGATCGAAGGAAGGCGTGGTCAGGTGGGTCCTGATCATCGGCCTGATCCTCGCGGTCGGCTTTCTGACTATCATCTGGGTGACCGGCGCGGCAGTGCAGGACGACGGCGCGGATAGCGAAACCAGCGTCAGCAACACGATCGCTGTCGAGGAAGCTGCCGACGAGGACCGCGGGGAACCAATCGCGCCCGCGATGGATGGGCCGGAAGAAGCTGCGGACACCGGGGAAGAACCCGGCGACGCTCCCGCCGGCGATCCGAAGCCCGACGCGAACTGATCTTGGCAAAGTCCGCCAACAGTTTCCGGACTGGCGCGACGGTGCGCTGGCAGTGGGGCGGCGGGCACGCCGAGGGCCGTGTCGCGGAGCGATTCGAAAGGCGCGTGCAACGCACACTCAAAGGCTCGAAGATCGTGCGCAACGGGAGCGAGGAGAACCCGGCGTACCTCGTTGAACAGGACGATGGCAGCAAGGCTCTCAAGCTCGGTTCCGAACTGGAAGCGGGCTAGAGAGCCTGCCGCAAGAGCATCGCTTAACCTTCAGAACAAGCTGGGATTCTCAATCGGACGATCATCGCGGTGCGCGGCGGCGTAGGCTTCGGCCGCCCGCATGACGCGGGCGATGTTGCCGCCTGAAATCTTCTCGAGCTCCGTGCGGGTGTAACCGCGACGCGCAAGTTCCGTGAATAGGGCCGGATTGCCGGCTGCGTCTTCGGCGCCGACCGGACCGCTCGGCATGCCATCATAGTCACCGCCGATGCCGATGTGATCGATCCCGGCCACCTTGCGCACATGATCGATGTGATCGGCCCAGTCCGACACGGTCGCTTTCACCTCCGGGTTGGCGGCATTCCAGGCCGCCATTCCGCTTTCCACCGCGACCGGATTGCCGCGCCATAGCGCTTCGAGCCGCGCCTTTTCGGCAGCCTGGTTTGCACTCCATTGCCGCCGCCGCTCACTGAGGAAGTCGGGAAAGCCGACAGTCATCACGATGCCCCCGTTCGCCTTGAGGCGCGCAAGAACGCTGTCGGGCACGTTGCGCGCGTGGCCGTTGACAGCACGAGCGCCCGAGTGGCTGAAGATGACCGGCACGCTCGTCAGGTCGAGGGTGTCGATCATCGTCTTCTCGCTGACGTGGCTGAGGTCGATCAGCATCCCGAGCCGGTTCATCTCGCGGATCACGTCCTTGCCGAAGGGCGTCAGCCCGTCGTGCTTCGGCGTATCTGTCGCGCTGTCGGCCCACGGCGTGTTCTTCGAATGCGTGATCGTCATGTACCGGACGCCAAGGGCGTGCATCTGACGCAGGACCGCCAGGCTCGATCCGATGGAATGGCCGCCTTCCATACCCAGCAGCGAAGCCACCCTTCCCGCCTTCATGGCCTTGGCCGCGCCGTCGGCGGTGGTGGCGAGCTCAAGGCGATCGGGATAGCGAGCGATCAACCGCTTCATCACGTCGATCTGCTCGAGCGTAGCCTGGACGGCCTGCTGCTCTGTCAGCCCCGCACTGACGTAGACCGACCAGAACTGCGCTCCCAGCCGCCCCTTGGCGATCCGGGCAAGGTCCGTGTGCATCGCGCCCTTGTTCTTCTCAGGGTCGGCCGTGTCCGTCGTATCGGCGAAGTCGAAATCGGCAATCATGTTGTCGTACCGCTCGCGCAGCTGCTCGGGCACGTCGTTGTGTCCGTCCCAAACGGGGGTCGAACGAAGCGCCGCTTCGGCAACCTGTTCCGGTGTCTGGGCAAATGCTGCCGATGTTGCAGTCACGAGGCACAAGGCTGTGAAGGACGCGAAAGTAAGGCGCATTCGAAACTCCGGGTTTTGAGCGACCGGTGAAACCCGGTGGGATGAAGCTGTGGTATGACGTCTATCCGCCTGCAAACAAGCCCGCTAGGCTTCTGCATCGCATTGTTGGTCAGGGAGGGCAGCAAGATGCCGATGCAAGCCGTATGGAACGGGCGCGTGATTGCCGAGGGCGAAAACACCGTCGAGATCGAGGGCAATCACTACTTCGCTCGCGAAGCGGTCGACGAACGCTTTTTGGTCCCTAGCACCACGACCAGTGTGTGCCCATGGAAAGGCACCGCGCACTACTATTCGCTCGAAGTTGACGGTGTGCGCAATCCGGACGCCGTATGGTTTTATCCCGACCCGAAACCGGCCGCAGCCGAAATTCGTGACAGGCTGGCATTCTGGAAGGGCGTGGCGGTGACCCGAGAGTGACGAAAGACTGAAGGTGATCCGCTCGGCGCTCCGCTGGATCCTGGCTGCCTTCTATGCGGCCGCGGGCTATTTCCACTTGGCCGCCCCCGATCCGTTTTTGAAGATCACGCCCGACTGGGTACCTGCACCGGCAACGGTCGTCGCGCTGACGGGGGTGGCCGAACTGCTGGGAGCCGCCGGGCTCGTCCAGTGGCGGTCGAAGCGCCTCCGCCGTTATGCCGGCATGGGACTGGCGCTCTATGCGCTGTGCGTCTGGCCGGCGAACTTCAACCACTTCCTGATCGATTTGGCGCGGCCGGATGGCGGCCTGGGGCTCGCCTATCATCTTCCCCGGCTCGCTTTTCAGCCGGTACTGATCTGGCTCGCGATGTGGGCGGGCGAAGCGACCGATTGGCCCTTCGCCCGCCACGGGGCCTCCGCGAAGTAGTGCTTCGCGGAGCGTATCCCCGCAATCACGCGTGATCCTGGCGGATCAGCTCATGTGCTTCGAAACAGCACCGGTCATCTTGAACATCGAAATCTGCTCAGAGCCCGTGACCTTGCCGAGAGTGGCGTCGGGATTGATCATGCGCTTGTCCTTCGAATCCTGAAGGCCGTGCTTCTTGATGTAGTCCCACACCTTCGAGGTAACCTGGGCGCGCGTCATCGGGCCCTTGCCGACGACCGCTTCGAGGTCCCCGGTCAGGTTTACCGGCTTCTGCAGCGCGTTGTTCTTGCCAGCCATGATCAATGGTCCTTTCCTGCTTGGCTATGGCGGCAATCCTAGGCGCTCCTCCGCCTTACGGCGAGGGCGCAAGGCCCCCGGAGAAGAGTTTTCGACAGGCGCGAAGGGCATTTCAGCCTGAATCGCCCTCGAAACAGTGCCTTTCGACAAGATTTGTTTGCTCAGCCGCTATTCAGGCGGCATTTTGCATTTCGCGCTTTTGGCCCCTGCGCGGGTTCGCGAGGGGATTTCCACGACATTTCTTGGAGGGGTTAGACGATGAGCATGGGTCGCACTTCGCTCTCGCTTGTAATTGCCCTGTCGCTGACAGCATGTGGCGGCGGCGGATCGGGCGGTGGTGGCGGAACCTTCGGCAATGCGCCGACCCCCACTCCGTCCACCAGCGCGTGCACGCTGTCATCGCGCCAGGATTTCGCCAAAGCGGTGATCGACGAATGGTATCTCTTTCCGAGCCTCGTCGATAACACCGTCAGCAAGGCCAGCCACTCGACCGTCCAGTCGTACATCGACGCACTCGTCGCGCCGGCGCGCGTGCAGTCGCGCGACCGTTTCTTCACTTACATCACCTCGATCGCCGAAGAGAACGCGTTCATCAATTCCGGGTCGAGCGCGGGGTTCGGCATTCGCCTGGCGTACGACACGTCCCAGAACCGCGTGTTCGTGGTGGAATCGTTCGAAGGCGCGCCGGCGCTTGCTGCCGGCATCGACCGCGGCACGGAGATCGTTGCGATCGGGACAAGCGCGTCGAACCTGCAATCGGTCGCTTCGCTCATGGCGAGCGGCGGGTCGTCGGCGGTTTCGAATGCGCTGGGTCCGTCGGACGCCGGCGTCACTCGCGTTCTTGAGATCGTCAACGGCAGCACGCGCACGACCGTGACGGTAACGAAAACCAATTTCGCGCTCGATCCGGTCTCGAACCGCTACGGCGCGCAGATCCTGAACGATGGCGGAAAGCGGGTCGGCTACATCAACCTGCGCACCTTCATCGATACCGCCGATGCCGACCTGCGCAGCGCGTTCGCAACGTTCAAGTCGCAGGGCGTGACCGAGGTCATCGTCGACGTGCGCTATAATGGCGGTGGTTTGGTCCGGATCGCCGAGCTTTTCGGAGAGTTGATGGCTGCCGACCGTGTCGGCCAGGTCTTCAGCTACACCACATTCCGCGACAGCAAGGCGAGCAACAACTCGACCGACCTCGTCATGGCGCAGCCCCAGGCCATTGCCGCGACGAAGATTGCGTTCATCGGCTATGGCGGCACAGCATCGGCGAGCGAACTCGTCGCGAACTCCTTCATCCCGTACCTCGGCACGAATACCGCGCTGATCGGCAGCAATACCTTCGGCAAGCCGGTGGGTCAGATCGCGATCGACAAGGCGGAATGCGACGACCGGATGCGTGTGGTTGCCTTCCGGACCGAGAATTCGAACCGGCAGGGCGACTACTACACCGGTCTGGCGAGCGTGTTCCCGCGCACGTGCCGTGCGACCGACGACATCAGCAAGCAGCTCGGCGATCCGAACGAGGTCGCGATCAAGACCGCGCTCGATTTTCTTGCAGGGCGCGCCTGCACGCCGATCGCCGGGGTATCGGGACAGGGCACGCTATCCGTGCAGCCGTCGAGGGAGCTGATCTATCCTGCGGCACCGTCGGCCGCACAGCGGGATACGCCGGGCCTGTTCTGACAATTTAGGGTTGCGGCTCGGGGTCGCGGGCAAGCGCTACAACGAGAAGTCGCTCGGCACGTTCGCGCGCAGTCGCTTCGGGCAGCCCGAGCGAACGCGCCAGTGCCGGGCCCATCAGCGCATTGCCAAGTGCCATAAGCACCAAAGTCAGCGTCGTTTCGTGAAGAGCGAGGACGCCCGAATGCGACTGGGCCTCCTGCGGCGCGATCTCATCCACCAGCTCGTGAATCGCCTCGACGATCGGGTCGAGCGCATCCTCGTTGCCCGTCAGCAGCATCCAACTGGCGAGCGCTCCGGCCCCTTCCTTGTCGAAGGCATCGAAAGTGAGATCCACGACTTCGCGCGGCGAACCCAAGCCTGCCCTGCTTGCTTGCACAGCATCCTTGATCGTGTCGCAGACCGTTTCGGCCAGGTGCTGCGCCAAGGCCTTCTGCAGCCCTGATGCCGAACCGAAATGGTGCAGGAGGTTGGCATGGGTGCGGCCGATCCGAGAGGAAACCGCCTTCAGCGTCACCGACTGAGGGCCCGTTTCGATCAGGAGATGGCGCGCGGCTTCGAGCGCGCTGGTGCGCGATTCTTCGGGGCTGAGGCGCTTGCGAGTGGCCATGACGGGAATGCGACTAGTCCGTGCGGCACGCAACGACAAGGAACCATTCGCCAACCCAAACCTTATTGACACTGATGTCAGCAGCAGCTACTTACATCAGTGTCAGTTAAAGGATCCGATTCGATGAATGCTCCTGCCAAGTTCGATATCGAAGCATCTGCTCCGGCACTCGGAACCGCGACGCCCGACGATCTGGACATCGTTGTGCGCGACCGTCGGTTCCTGCGCGGCCAGACCGCCAAGCGCTGGTGGCTGAACGGCGATCCGATTGCGACCGCCTGGTTCAACGCCCTTTCGGCGACCTTTCCGCGCGGAGAAGCCTTTTTCATAGAATCCGTCCGCGCTTTCCGCGACGGTGCCGACCCCAAGCTTGCCGGCGAAATTCGCGCCTTCATCAAGCAGGAAATCAACCACACCCGCGAGCACATCGTGCTCAACAAGCTGGCGGAGAGCAGCGGTTACGACATCGCCTTCATCGACAAGCGCGTCGAAGAACTGCTCGCGTTGCTCAAGGATCGTCCGGCTTACCTCAACCTCGCCGCGACGATGGCGCTCGAGCACTTCACCGCGATGTTCGGCCAGGAACTTCTCGCCAACCCTGCGCACCTGAAGGGCGCCGAGGGCGATCTCGGCGACATCTGGCGCTGGCACTCGGTCGAGGAGATCGAGCACAAGGGTGTCGCTTACGACACTTGGCTGCACGCGACCCGCGACTGGAGCCGCTGGCGCCGCTGGAAGCTCAAGAGCCTGATGATGGTGCTCGTGACCAAGCGGTTCATCGGCAACCGCGTGAAGGACATGAAGGACCTCCTCGCGCAGGACGGCCTTACCGGTTGGAAGGTGACTGCCCGGATCTGGGCCTACCTCCTCTTCCGGCCCGGTTTTCTCCGCCGCATCGCGCTTCCGTGGCTCGCCTTCTTCCTTCCCGGTTTTCACCCGTGGAACGAGGACGATCGCCACCTGATCAGCAAGTACGAAGGCGACTTCAGCGACGCCCTGCTCCCGGCCTGATCCAACAACTCAAGATGTACGAAGCGCCGCACCGGTCTTTTCCGGAGCGGCGCTTCTTTCTTTGACGAGACGGTTCAAGCGGCGCGCATGACAGGTGCCGACGGTTCGGCAAGATCGAGCGTATATTCGACCGACCGGACGGCCCGCCCTCGCGCCCGGCTGTAACGCATTGCGTTGCGACCAGTCGGGATGAAGCCGAGCTTGCGCAAGACCCGCCCCGACGCGGGGTTGTCGGCGAAATGGCCAGCGAGGGCACGACGATGACCGAGCATCCGTGCCACGCGGAGCACGCCGGCCGCTGCCTCGGTCGCATAGCCGCGGCCCCAGTAGGGGCGAGCCAGCCAATAGCCGACTTCGATCTCGCCGTTACGATCGCCGAGACCGGCGGATCCGATCACTTGTCCGCTCGCCGATTCGACAACGAGGAAGTGCGGCTTGCACGGATCCTGCGGCAGGGCGACGAATTCCCTCGCTTCCGCAGGGCCATAGGGCCACGGCGCGCGAGCGAGATTCATCGCCACGCCTTCGTCGGCCACGCCCTCGAGCACAGCTTCCCAATCCTCGGGCCACGCGGGCCGCAGCAGCAGCCTTTCGGTAACGTGGAACACCAGCCTTCTCCTCCTCATCCGCGTCCGGGCGCTAGCCGGAGCACGTGACACTCTCGTTGCGCCGCTCCGGCGGGAGCGACGATGGGTGAGGGAGATACGACAAGAGGGAGACGGGCTGACCCCATCTCCCTCTTCGTGCCGGATTTCTACCTCCGGCGGGGGGCCATCCCGTGGACGGCCCCTTTATCGGGTCGTCCGATTATTCCGCGGCGACTGCCGGCATGTCGACCGATACGTACTTGCGGCCGAGTTTGCCGGCATGGAATCGCACGCGACCTTCGACGAGCGCGAACAGCGTGTGGTCCTTGCCCATGCCGACGCCGTTGCCGGGATAGAACTTCGTCCCGCGCTGGCGCACGATAATGTTGCCCGGAATCACTTCCTGGCTGCCGAACTTCTTGACGCCGAGGCGACGGCCCGCGGAGTCGCGGCCGTTGCGGGACGAACCGCCTGCTTTCTTATGTGCCATTGTTTCGTCCTACTCTCTTACTTGTCGGTCTTCTTGGCAGCCGGCTTCTTGGCCGGGGCCTTCTTTTCGGCAGCGGCCTTGGGGGCAGCTTCCTTCTTCGGAGCAGCAGCCTTCTTGGGCGCGGCTTCCTTCTTCGGAGCTGCATCCGCCTTGGGGGCCTTGGGAGCCTCGTCCTTCGGAGCGGCGTCAGCCTTCGGCGCAGCCTTCTTCTCGGCCTTCGAATCGCCGACCGAAACGATGCGCAGCAGGGTCATCTGCTGGCGGTGACCCGCCTTGCGGCGATAGTTGTGCCGGCGGCGCTTCTTGAAGACGACGACCTTCTCGCTCTTGGCCTGGGCGATGATTTCTGCCGAGACGACGGTCTTCGCCGCGTCGGCGAGCTTTTCACCTTCGCCGGCGAGCAGGACGTCGCCCAGGGTGATCGTGTCACCGGCGTCACCCGCCAGCTTCTCGACCGCGATCTTGTCTCCGGCGGCAACCCGGTACTGCTTGCCGCCCGTGCGCACTACTGCGAACATGGGATTTTCACTTCCGCTTTACGTGTGTGGCCGCCTTCGGAAGGCGACGAAACCGGAAGCCCCCGACATGGGGTCCCGGAAAGATGGGTGCCGTTAGGGGAAGCCTCCCGCGAAGTCAACGCCCCAGTGGCTCAAGCGGGCCACCCGTGACGCGTAAGTCCTTCCCTCGCCCACAACCCGTGGTAAGGACCGGCGCGTGACCGTCGCCAAGCCCGCAATCGCCCTGATCCCCGCCGCCTTGCTGGCCGCCTGCGCCACCCCTGGCAATTACCCCTCGCTCGCCCAGAGGCCGGCGGAGAGGGTCGAGGGCACCTTTCAGCCCGACGATGCCGTCTCTGAAGTCCCGGCCCCGGTCCAGCCATCGGCCGACCTGGCAGCAAGGCTTGCCGATCTGGTCGCCCAAGCGGAAGCCGGCCACCGAGAGTTCCAGGCATCGACCCCCGCCGCCGAGCGCCTGGCAGGCAACTCCGGAGGCACCGCGTCGGACAGCTGGGCCGCAGCGCAGGTCGCGCTCGCCGATCTCGATTCGATTCGCAGCCGCGTCGCCGTCGCTCTCGCCGAACTCGATTCGCTGTGGGTCGACGCAACCGTGGAAGCCGGTCCGCGCGAAGCGATCGGCTCGGCGCGCGCGACCGTCGAAGCTCTCGTGGTGCAGGAAGACACAGTGCTCGCCCGCCTGCGCGGACGTATCTGACGCGCAAGGGGAAACGCGCGGAACCGGACGAACCGATCCCGCGCGCTCCCCCTCTCGAAGCAGGAAACGCCGGCTAGACGAGCGCCGCGATGGTGACGCAGACGATGCCCCAGGCAAAGATCAGGACGGGCAGGACGAGCATTTGGGCCGTCGCTTCTCCCGCGCTCAGGCGTCCGGTCGCGGTCATCACGCCCTTGCTCCGGAAGCGATTCCAGTCGAGCGGCCCCGCCGGATTGTTCGGCCGCATCCGGGTCCAGATCGCCGGGATTGCGAAACCGGCGACAATGAAGAACGCGAAGATGACCATCGGGATGATCAATTCCGGGCTCCCCATCCCGAAGGCCATCACGGCAAGGAAGCCGAGATAGAGCCCCACGGTCGAGAGATAGAGCCCGCGCGGTAGTTCGAAGGTGCGGTCGACCGTGACCGGGTGAAGCAGTTCGGTGCGAACGGTGGCGGCCTCGGCGACGATCTCGCGGGTCAGGTGCCTGGACATCTGGAAAGCTCCTTCGTTGGGTACGAAGCGGGCTTAAGCCGATCGCGCACAGAGCGATTTGATCTGCGTCAAACGGTAATGGGATTTCCGGCGCCGCCCGCGTCGAGCACGAAATACTGACCGGTTACGCCCGGCGCGCGGCCAAGATAATCGGTGGCTGCAGCGATCGCGGCTTCTTTGTCCGACGCAATCGCGTTCACACGCCGCGGGGCATGTTCCCGCGCCAAGCCCTGGACAGCGGCGAGTCGCCAGGCGCGATGGTCATGCCCGGCAGGTTCGAAGACGATGACGACATCGCCAGTCTCGATCGCGGAGAGCACCTCAGGCAGATCGCGGGAATGAAAACGCGCCGCGGCCTCGACCGGTGAACTGGGCAAGCCTTCAATTCGAACGATCACCGGTCAGCGCCTGTGCCGGGTCAGGGTGATGCCGATCTTCTCGTTCGCCTCGGCAATGGCGAGTTTCACGATCTTGACGGTGACTGCTTCGACCCGATCGTCCTGCACGAACAGCGTGTCGCAAATGTGCTCGGCCACCGCCTCGATGAGCTTGAAATGCACGCCCGGCGGCAGCGCTTCGCCCGCGGCGAACTTGAGGTCCATGTAGTTCTTGCTGGCCGACAGGTGCGTGTCGGGCTCGTAGCGAGGCGCCGCCTTGAGTTTCGCTGCGATCGATATGCGCAGCGGCTGCGGCTTGCCGGTCTCCTCGGAGTAGATGCCGGTCAGGACATCGACTTCGAGGTCGGCGACTTCAAGGATCAGCGAATCGTCCATGCGCCCCGCACTTAGCCCGGATTCGACCAGCGTGCGAAGATGGCCGTCGGAAGCAGCCTGCCGCCCTCGCCTTCCTCGCGGACCGCGAGGTCGCCGTGCTCGATCATCCCGGGGAGATCGGCGAAGAGCTCGGCGAGGAGTCCTGCGAGCGCGAGGCTGCTCATGCGAACGGCGTAGACGGTGAGGAAAAGAAAGCGGCTGTCGCCGTCGAGGAGTCGGCGGCAATCGCCGACAAGCCCCGGCAGCCCTTCTTCCAGGCGCCAGACCTCGCCGTCGGGACCCCGACCAAACTTGGGCGGATCGAGGATGATCCCATCGTACCGTCTGCCGCGCCGCACTTCGCGCGCGGCGAACTTGGCGGCATCGTCGACAAGCCAGCGGATCGGTCGCTCGGCCATCCCCGAAGCCTGCGCATTCTCGCGCGCCTGCGCGACCGATTTCTTGCTCGCATCGACGTGGGCGACCGGACCACAATCGCTAAGCGCCAAAGTCCCAACCCCGGTATAGCCGAACAGGTTGAGCGTCTGCGCGTCGGCCTTGCCGCCAAGCTGCGCGCGCATCCAGTCCCACACCGGCGCCATGTCGGGAAAGAAGCCGAGATGCCGGAAGGGCGTGCATTGCGCTGTGAACCGCACATCGTTCCATGCCAGCGGCCAGCCGTCCCGCGGGACAGGGCGATCGAACTGCCAGCGCCCGCCCCCGTCCTCGTCGCTGCCGGGAACGAACTCGCCGTCGGCCTGCCACTCAGCATGGCGGGGAGACCACATCGCTTGCGGCTCGGGCCGGATGAAGCGATGCGGCCCGTACCGCTCGAGCTTCCGGCCGTGACCGCTGTCTACCAGGCCATAGTCGGCCCACCCATCCCCGGCGAGGATCACCGGCGCTTCGACGAGCTCCGCCATCAGGCCGAAGGGGTAGCGTGTTCGGCGATGTAGTCGCGCACCGCTTCGTAGGTCCCAGGAAGCTCTGCGTAGCGCTCCTCGCGAGTGAAGAGGTCCCCGACACGCGCGGGAAGCGGCGGACGCTGACCGGTCGCCCGCTCGACCGAATCGCGGAATTTGGCAGGGTGCGCCGTGGCCAGCGTCACCACCGGTACGTCCGCCGACAGGTCCGACGCCATGGCAGCGTGCAGTCCGATCGCGGTATGGGGATCGATCGTCTCGCCGCACTCCTCGTGCGCCCAGCGCATGGTGGCGGTCATTTCGGATGGTTCGACGCGGGCGCTCGTGAACAGCGACGCCGCGCCTTGCTGCTGCGCGTTGGTCAGCCGCATCGACTTCGAGGTTTCGAAACCGCGCATCTGTTCGGCCATGGCCATGCCGTCGCGTCCGCCGAGATCAAACAGCAACCGCTCGAAGTTCGAGGAGACCTGGATATCCATGCTCGGCGCCGCGGTGGGCGTGACGGTCCCGGCCGAGTAATCACCTGCCGACAAGGCGCGGTGGAGAATATCGTTGACATTGGTCGCCACGATCAGTCGCTCGATGGGCAATCCCATTCGCGCCGCGACGTAGCCGGCAAACACATCGCCGAAGTTGCCCGTCGGAACGCTGAAGGCGACCTTGCGATCGGGCCCGCCGAGCTGGAGCGCGGCGGCGAAGTAGTAGACCACCTGCGCCATCAACCGGGCCCAGTTGATCGAATTGACCGCACTCAGGCGGAAACGTCCGGTCATTTCGGGGTCGCCGAACATGCGCTTTACCGTCGCCTGCGCGTCGTCGAAGCTGCCGTCGATGGCGATGTTGTGCACGTTCGGCGCAAGCACCGTCGTCATCTGGCGACGCTGGACGTCACTGACGCGGCCCAGCGGGTGGAGCATGAATATCTCGACCCCCTCGCGCCCGGCGATCGCGTCGATCGCCGCGCTGCCGGTGTCGCCGCTCGTCGCCCCGACGATCGTCAGGGCGCCGTCCGCCCCGGTGTCTTTCCGACGCCCGAGAAACTCTTCGAAAAGCAACCCGAGGAGCTGGAGCGCCACGTCCTTGAACGCCAGCGTCGGCCCGTGGAACAGCTCAAGCAACCAGTTCTGCTGGTCGAGCTGGAAGAGCGGAGTGACGGCCTGGTGCGCGAAGCGACCGTAGGCCTCGCGGGTCAACTCCAGCAACCGGTCGGGTGAAAGGCTCTCGCCGACGAACGGGGCCATCACCCGGGCAGCGAGTTCCGCATAAGGCAGGCCGCGCATCGCGGCGATCTCGTCCGCGGTGAACGAGGGCCAGGCGCGCGGGACATAAAGACCACCGTCGCTGGCCAACCCGGCCAGCGTCACGCCCTCGAAGTCGAGGACTGGGGCCTGGCCGCGGGTAGAGACGTATTCCATCGTATCGGGCGGTTAGCGGCGCGTGGCGGACGCGGCAAGCAAGCGCGGCTTTACGCGGGCGTAGCGCGCCACCGCTTTCGCAGCGCGAGCGCGTAGATCACGAGCGCGGTCAGCGCGAACAGGAACCACTGGACGGCGTAGGAGAGGTGGTTGTTCGGCACGTCGCGCGGGTCGGGTGCCGCGAGTTGCTCCAGACCCGCTAGGGGCGGCGACGCGACGAGCTTGACGCCGTCCCGATACGGACCGACGAAACCGCCCACCGCTCCGCCAGCCCAGGTCGCGGCTTGCGGGTTGCGCGACCAGCCCAGGGCTACGGCAGCGGCTGCCCCATCCGCCAGAACGCATTGCGCGATGTGCGCCCAGCCCGTCTCGCCCGTGGTCGAATTTCCCGCAACGACATCGACGCCCTTTACCGATGCGCAATCGATCCGGGCGCGCCGATACAGCGCCGCCTCCTGCTCGACCTTGCGCGTGGGCCAGGCGACTTCCGACGACATCGCGCTCGCGCGCTCGTACCTCAGAAGTTCCTCTTCCTTCTCGACCAAGCGCCCGAGTTGCCAGAAGCCGAGCGCGACCATAATCGCGACCGCGAGCAGCACGACGAGCGTCGCGAAGAACGGCACCCGGCGCTTCATTTCAGCCGACCCTCGCCTGCCTTGTTGCGATATTCGCTGGCGAGCAGTGCCGCCTTGGCGACCCGCAAGCCACCGATCGTCATGAGCGTCGCGAGCGGCACCCACAGCACGACGTGGACCCAGTAGGCCGGCTCGAAAGCGAGCTGGACCCAGATCGCCAGGACCGCAATCAACGCGCCGATGATCAGGATGAGGAACGCCGCCGGCCCGTCGCCGACATCGAACTTGGCGAAATCGAGTCCGCAGACCCGGCACTTCGGCGCAAAGCGGGCGACCCCGGCATAAAGCGTCTTCGCGCCGCACTGCGGGCAGAGACCGAAAAGGGCAGCCAGGGCGATCCCGGGCTGCCCCTTCGATGTGTCGGGCCTGTCAGGGTCCATCAGTGGATCGGCGCGCCCCACCCGCCCCAGACGTAAACGGCGACGAAGAGGAACAGCCACACGACGTCGACGAAGTGCCAGTACCACGCCGCCGCTTCGAATCCGAAGTGCTGCTGCGGCGTGAAGTGGCCCTTGTAGGTGCGGATGAGGCAGACGATCAGGAAGATCGTGCCGACGAGCACGTGGAAGCCGTGGAAACCCGTCGCCATGTAGAAGGCCGAGCCATAGGTGTTGGTCCCGAACGGGAACGGTGCCACCGAGTACTCGTAAGCCTGGATGCAGGTGAACAGCGCGCCGAGCAGGATCGTCAGCCACAGGCCTTTCTTCAGGCCTTCGCGGTCCCCGTTGATGAGCGAGTGGTGCGCCCAGGTCACCGTCGTGCCCGAGCAGAGCAGGATCAGCGTGTTGAGCAGCGGCAGGTCGAACGCGTCGAGGACTTCGAGCCCCTTGGGCGGGAACTGTCCGCCGATCACTTCGACCAGTTCGTTCGGGAAAAGGGCGAAGCTGAAGAACGCCCAGAACCACCCCACGAAGAACATGACTTCCGACGCGATGAACAGGATCATGCCATAGCGCAGGTGCAGCTGCACGACCGGGGTATGGTCGCCCGCCTGCGCTTCCTTCACGATCTTCGAGAACCAGCTGAAAAAGGTCGCGATGAGACCGGCGATGCCGAGGCCCATGACGATCGGCCAGCCGCTCATGCTCTCGCGATGCATGAACAGCACCAAACCGCTGGTGAAGGTGAGCGCCGAAAGCGAGCCGAGGAGCGGCCAGATGTCGGGCGGAAGGATGTGATACTGGTGGTTCTTGGCGCCGGCCATGAGGATTCTCGTCCCTGAAAACTGAAACGCGTCGAGCGAATTTCGCCCTGCCCTTAGTGCCCCGGACGCGCGGGGTCCAGAGGGCTTCTAGCTCTCCGGTTCGGAGCGGTGGAAAGTGTAGCTCAAGGTTATCTGTTCGACCCCGGCCGCGTTCGGATCGTCCTTCATCATCGGGTCGACGAAGAACAGCACCGGCATCTGCACTTCCTGGCCCGGCTGGAGGGTCTGCTCGACGAAGCAGAAGCACTGGACCTTGTTGAAGTACTGTCCCGTCTGGACCGGCGACACGTTGAAGCTGGCGGTGCCGGTCACGGGCTCGTCCGAGTTGTTCCGGGCGTAGTAGAACGCCATCTGCCGCTCGCCCAGCTTGACCGTCTGGGTCACCTGCTCGGGCCGGAAGGTCCACGGCAGATCGGAATCGACGTTCGCGTCGAAGCGGACCGATACGGTCGCCCCGGCCACTTGCTTGCCCGCGAATTCGGCGGCGATCGCGTCACTCAGGCTGGCGCGCTGGGTCGTGCCGCCGAATCCCGTCACCTGGCAGAATATCCGGTAGAGCGGCACCGAGGCATAGCCGAGCCCGAGCATCGCCGCCGCGAGCAGAGCGGCATAGAGCGCAACCTTGGCGTTGTTTCTCTGCAGGCTTGGTGCGGTGGCCATCGACTTATCCGAACTGGACGAAGGTGATCGCGTAGAAGAGCGCCACGAAGAACAGCAGCACCAGCGCGAGCGCGGTGTTGCGGCCCTTTCGGCGACGCTTGAACTCGGCTTCTTCTTCCGGCGTCATGCGAAAATTCCCTGTCCGTAAACGGCCCGGTCCGCTACCAGGGCGGCAAACAGCGCGAAGAGGTAGAGCACGCTGAAAGCAAACAGGCGCTTTTCGGGCTTCATGCTGTCACCCGCCTCAGCCCGGCGCAGCGCAACCGGCGCGGCGAGCGCGAGGAATACGAGGCTCAGCAGCACCGCGGCCCCGCCATAGACTGCCCCGGTCCCGCCGATGAACCACGGCGCGGCGGCGATCGGCAGCAGCAGGATCGCGTAGGCGAGGATCTGGCGGCGCGTGCTCGCCTCCCCCTTCACCACCGGCATCATCGGGATGCCGACCTTGGCATAGTCGGTCTGCACGAACAGCGCGAGCGCCCAGAAGTGCGGCGGCGTCCAGAAGAAGATGATCGCGAACAGCAGGACGGGCATCAGCGTGACGTCGCCGGTCACCGCGACCCAACCGATCATCGGCGGGAAGGCCCCCGCGCCGCCGCCGATCACGATATTCTGCGGCGTGCGCGGCTTGAGCCAGATCGTATAGACGACCGCGTAATAGACGATCGAGATCGCAAGGATGATCGCGGCAAGCCAGTTGACGGCCACGCCCATGACCATGACCGAAGCGCCCGACAGCAAGATGCCGAAGTCACGCGCGTCGTCCTTGCGCAGCCGCCCGCCGGGAATAGGACGCCCGGAAGTGCGCTTCATCCCGGCGTCGATGTCGGCTTCCCACCACTGGTTGAGCGCCGCCGCGCCCCCTGCGCCCATCGCGATGCACAGCACCGCGGTAAAGGCGATCAGCGGGTGGATGTATCCGGGGGCGGCGAGCAACCCGCACAGTCCGGTGAAGATCACCAGGCTCATGACGCGCGGCTTGGTCAGCGACAGGAAGTCGCGCCAGTCGGTCGGCAGGTAGAGGGCGGGTGAGTCGCTCATCGGGGGGCTGGCGCGCCTATAGGGACGAGAGGCGAAAAGGGGAAGCGCGTCGAGGGCTTGTCACACCTGTCACGGTGTCTCGGGCGAAAGGCCACACGAAAGTTACACCAAAAACCGGCCGGTTGGCGGACTGACCTCGGCTCGTTTTTCGCAAGCGCGAGCGCAGCGAGAGGAAGGGGAGCAGGACACAGTGCCACGTTGGCACATCGCGGTGCCTGTAGGAAAATGAAAAGCCGCCTTATTAAGCCCTCGCCCAACACTCTCCACCCCGCTCGGCCTGAGCTTGTCGAAGGCCCCGCGCCCACGCCCGATCCAAGGCCCTCAGCGCTCGCGTCCCCGAGCCAGCACAGAAATCCGGGCCCACCCGCTGCGATCGGCGATTCCTTCTTGGCTTTGCTCCACCCCTTGAGCGTGCGCTCGATAGCAAACGCCTCGTCGCGCGGCATGAAATTGTCCGACCAGACAAGCTGCACCGGCAGCCGCTTGGCCGTGTATCCGCCCAGCGCCCCGGTCATGTACTCCGCCATCCGCCGGTCGATGTCGTCGGTGTGGCCAGCGTAATAGCTGCCGTCACTGCAGCGCTGGAGGTAAGCGTGGAATGCCATCGCGCGAGGCTGCCGTTCGCGCGTGGCCTTCGACAAGCTCAGGCTGAGCGAGTTGTGATCTCGCTAGGTCTAATCTTCTTGCCCGCATACCACGTTGGTCGGTTCGCCAAGTTTGGGGACGAAAAATCTCGAGTACGAGTGCGTCAGTTCACTGTTTAGACCCGACCCAGCCAATCGAGCAGCAGTGCGTTCACCTTTCCCGGCCGCTCCTGCTGGGTCCAGTGGCCGACGCCCGGCAGCACATGCCCCTCCACCTTGGGCGCGAACATGCGCATCATCGCTACCGGATCGGTCACCGCGCCGAACAGGAAGGTCGCGGGGTCGCGACTGCCGCCGATGAACAGCGCCGGGCATTCGATGCGCTTGCCCTTCCAGCCCTGCAGCCACTCGAAGTCGCGCTCGTGGTTGCGGTAGCGGTTGAGAGGCCCGCGAAAGCCGCTCTGGCGGAACTCGTTGCCGTAGAAAGCGATGTCCTTGTCGGTCAGCCATGGCACCGGCTGGGGGTCGGGCAGGCCTTCTAGGAACTTCGCGCCGTAGGGCTTGTCCCAGTAGGTGCCAGGCGGCACGTCGCCGCAGATCGAATACATCATGCGGTGGACGAAGTTCTGCGGATCGGCCTCCGCTTCGGCTTCTGCGACGCCGGGTGCCTGGAAGTATTCCTGGTAGAAGTACTTGCCCTTCGACGTGAAGTGCTCGTGGAACACCTCGGTAAACGGACGGCTCGGCACCCCGGCGAAGGGCACGGAGAGGCCCGCGACCGCGTGAAAGCGTTCGGGGTGGGTCAGCGTCGTGTTCCAGACGATTGGCGCGCCCCAGTCGTGCCCGACGAGGATCGCGGGCGCATCGGGCTGGAGGACATCGGCAAGGCCGACGAGATCGCCGGCGATCTTCTGAAGCGAGTAATCGGCGATTTCAGGAGGCTTGTCCGACCCGCCGTAGCCGCGCACGTCGATCGCGCAGGCGGTAAAACCGGCTTTGGCGACGGGCCCGATCTGGTGCCGCCACGAGTACCAGCTTTCCGGAAAGCCGTGGACCATGATCACCAACGGCCCCGTACCTTCGATCGCGCAGCGCAATTTCACTTCGCCGGTGTCGATCAGGCGCATCTCGGGCATCGCGATCCTCCAAAGCAAACGGCCGGCCCTTTAGGGACCGGCCGCGCGCTTTTCGTCAAGCAGCTACCGCTCAGGCGGTCGCCGTGCCCTTCGGCATGTGGTTGTGGTAATCGTGGTCGTCCTCGATCACCGGCAGCGTTTCGAACTGGTGGAACGGCGGCGGGCTCGACAGGCTCCACTCGAGCGTCGTCGCGCCCTCGCCCCAGTAGTTGGCTTCGGCCTTCTTGCCCGCGAACAGCGCGTAGAACACGTTCACGAAGAAGAAGATCATCGAGCCGGCCATGATCGTGTAGCCGAGCGAGCTGATGTCGTTCCAGTACGCATAGGCTTCGGCATAGTCCGGGTAACGGCGCGGCATCCCCTGCAGCCCAAGGAAGTGCTGCGGGAAGAAGATCACGTTCACGCCGATGAAGAAGCCCCAGAAGTGCAGGTGGGCCAGAAGCTCGGAGTGCATCCGGCCGCTCATCTTCGGGAACCAGTAGTAGAAGCCCGCGAAAAGGCTGAACACCGCGCCCATCGACAACACGTAGTGGAAGTGCGCGACCACGAAGTAGGTATCGTGCACCACGTCATCGATGCCGCCGTTGGCGAGGTAGACGCCGGTCACGCCGCCCACGGTGAACAGGAAGATCATGCCAAGGGCCCAGACCATGGGCGACTTGTACTCGATCGATCCGCCCCACATCGTGGCGATCCAGCTGAAGATCTTCACGCCGGTCGGCACCGCGATGACCATCGTAGCCGCGGTGAAGTACATCTTCGTGTTCACGTCGAGGCCCACGGTGTACATGTGGTGCGCCCAGACGATGAAGCCGACGACGCCGATGGCGACCATCGCATAGGCCATGCCGAGGTAGCCGAACACCGGCTTGCGGCTGAACGTCGCGACGATCTGGCTGATCATGCCGAAGCCCGGCAGGATCATGATGTACACCTCGGGGTGACCGAAGAACCAGAAGAGGTGCTGGTAGAGCACCGGGTCGCCGCCGCCGTCGGCCGCGAAGAACGTCGTGCCGAAGTTGCGGTCGGTGATCAGCATGGTGATCGCCGCGGCGAGCACCGGCAGCGCCAGCAGCAGCAGGAACGCGGTGACCAGGATCGACCACACGAACAGCGGCATCTTGTGCAGGGTCATTCCCGGCGCGCGCATGTTGAAGATCGTGGTGATGAAGTTGATCGCGCCCATGATCGAGGCGGCACCGGCAAGGTGCAGCGCAAAGATCGCGAAGTCGGTCGCCGGGCCCGGCGAGCCGCTGGTCGAGAGCGGCGCATAGACCGTCCAGCCGGTGCCCGCGCCGTTGCCGGTCGCATCGCCGGGCACGAACAGGCTGATGCACAGCGAGGCGAAGCCCGCCACGGTCAGCCAGAACGAGATGTTGTTCATGCGCGGGAAGGCCATGTCGGGCGCGCCGATCATCAGCGGTACGAACCAGTTGCCGAAGCCGCCGATCATCGCCGGCATGACCATGAAGAAGACCATGATCAGGCCGTGCGCGGTGATCAGGACGTTCCACGCGTGGAGGTTCGCCTCGAAGCTTTCCGCCCCGCCCATCATGCTGACCCAGCCGCCGAGCACCTGGATGCCCGGCTGGGCGAGTTCCATGCGCATCACGCCGGAAATCGCGCCGCCGACGATGCCCGCGATGATCGCGAAGATCAGGTACAGCGTGCCGATGTCCTTGTGGTTGGTCGACATGAACCAGCGGGCGAAAAATCCCGGCTTGTGATCGGCATCGTGATGCGCGTGATCGTCGTGGGCCTGGAAGTGGCTGGTATCGGCGGTGGTGGCCATCGTTTTGGTCTCTACGCTTCGAATAGGGTGATCAGGCGGCGGGAGCGGCTTCGGTCGCCGGAGCTTCGGCGCCTTCGGCAGGCTGCTGCGCGGCGGTCTCGGGCTGCTGGAGCGGCGCGACGGCGGGCGCGGCGGCTTCCTCGGGCTTGCCGACGGTGCCGCCCTGCGCGCGGACCCATGCCTCGAACTGCGGACGCGGCAGCGCCTCGACCGCGATCGGCATGTAGCCGTGCTTGGCGCCGCACAGTTCCGAGCACTGGCCGTAATAGATGCCCGGCTCCTTGATCATCAGCCGCTTCTCGTTGAGGCGGCCGGGAACGGCGTCGAGCTTGAACCACAGGCTCGGCACGGCGAAGGCATGGATGACGTCGGCGGCCGTGGTCTGGATGCGGATCCATTCGCCGGCCGGCACGACCATGCGGTTGTCGACCGCGAGCTGGCCGGGTTCGCCGCGCCGCTCCGCTTCGTCTTCAGGCAGCATGTTCGAGATGACCTCGAACCCGCCGTTGTCGGGATAGGTGTAGCCCCAGTACCACTGGTAGCCCGTGACCTTGACCGTCACCGCATCCTTCGGCGCCGACTGGTACTGTGCCGACAGCAGGCTGATCGACGGGATCGCGATACCGACGAGGATAAGGACCGGAAGCAGCGTCCAAACGACCTCGATCAGCGTGTTGTGGGTGGTGCGCGAAGGAACCGGGTTGGCCGAGCGGCGGAAGCGGATCATCGTGTAGAGCATCAGGCCCAGCACGAAGGCACTGATGATCGCCATGATCCAGACGAGCGCGTTGTGGAACGGCACCGCCTGCTCGCCGATGGGCGAATACTGCTTCTGCACGTCGAGGCCGCCGGGGGTCGGCTGGCCCTTGATCCACTCGGGACCGAGCGGCTTGTAGGCCGAGGCCCCTTCGGCGACGTCGGTGGTCGAGGCATCGGCCTTGTCGTCCACCGCGCCGATCGCGGCGGCACCGGTTTCCGCGGCTGCCGGAGCGGCCTCGGTCGCAGCGGCGCGTTCGACCGCCGGTGCGGCGTCCTGCGCCAGAGCGGCCTGCGGGGCGAGCGCCACGAGCAGCGCGGCCCACAGCGGGGCAAGGATTCGGGCGGTCGATTTGCCGAGGATCATCGGTGCGAAGCTTTCCGTCTTATGCCTGTTCTTGGTGCCCGGTTTTCCGCCCTCATGGCAGGCCGGATGAACCCCGCTGACGGGGGTTTGGGCGGGCCTATACGCGCGCTTGCCCCATGCCTCAAGCGCTTCTAGGGAGATTTTTGCCCGCCTTTCCCCACCCTCAACCGAGCCCGCACGATCCGCCGATGACCGACGAAGAAGTCCTGCACGAATTCCGTAGCTGCGATGCCCTGCTGGAAGGGCACTTCAAGCTGTCAAGCGGACGGCACAGCGCGCACTACCTGCAGTGCGCCCGGGTGCTGATGAACCCCGACCGCGCCGGGCGGCTCGCCATCGCGCTCGCGCAGAAGCTGCCGCGCGATCTCAGAAGCCAGATCGACGTTGTCGTCAGTCCCGCGATGGGCGGCCTCATCATCGGGCACGAGATGGGCCGCGCACTCGGCAAGGACGCCGTGTTCCTCGAGCGCCCCGAAGGCACGTTCGAACTGCGTCGCGGTTTCCGGCTGGAGCCGGGCGCGAAAGTCCTGATGGTCGAGGACGTCGTCACCACGGGGCTTTCCAGCCGCGAAGCCATCGCCGCGGTCGGCCGGGAAGGCGGCGAGGTCATTGCCGAGGCGGCACTGGTCGACCGCTCGAACGGGACGGTCGATCTGGGCGTGCCGTTCTACCCGCTGATCGACATCAACTTTCCCAGCTATGCCGAAGACGAAGTTCCCCCTGAACTCGCCGCGATTCCGGTGTCCAAGCCGGGGAGCCGCAAATAAATTGACCCAGCGTCTCCGTCTCGGCGTCAACATCGACCACGTGGCGACGATCCGCAACGCGCGCGGCGGCGACCACCCCGACCCGGTGCGCGCGGCGGAGATCGTCGCACGCTGCGGCGGCGACGGGATCACCGCGCATCTGCGTGAAGACCGCCGCCACATCCGCGACGACGACCTCGCCCGTATCCAGGCGGCGACCGACTTGCCGCTCAACCTGGAAATGGCCGCGACCGACGAGATGCTCGAGATCGCGCTGCGCCACAGACCGCACGCCGCGTGCATCGTGCCCGAACGGCGCGAGGAGCGCACGACCGAAGGCGGGCTCGACGCCGCGGGGCAGCACAATCGGCTCGCCCCGATCGTCAGCCGCCTGGCAGACGCGGGCATCCGCGTCAGCCTCTTCATCGCCCCCGAAGAGCGCCAGATCGAGGCCGCGCTACTTCTCGGTGCGCCGGTGGTGGAACTGCACACGGGCGAATACGCCCACGCGACGGGTGAGCAGGTTGAGGGCGAACTGCGGCGGCTTGCCGACATGGCCGCCCTCGCCGCCAAGAACGGGATCGAGCCCCACGCCGGCCACGGCCTGACTTACGACAACGTCTTGGCCGTAGCCGCCATCCCCCAGCTCGCCGAGCTCAACATCGGCCACTACCTCGTCGGCGAAGCGGTGTTCGTCGGGCTCGAGGCGGCGGTGGTGCGGATGCGGGAGCTGATGGACCTGGCGCGATGAGGGGCATGCGGTGATCATCGGCCTTGGCAGCGACCTCACCAACATGGACCGCATCGCCAACTCGCTCGAGCGGTGGGGCGAGAAGTTCGAGGCGCGCTGCTTCACCGATGTCGAGCGGGCCAAGGCGGCCAAGCGCCCCTTTACCCGCGTGGGCACCTTCGCGAAGCGCTGGGCGGCCAAGGAAGCCTATGCCAAGGCGGTCGGCACGGGGTTCAGGCGGGGCGTGTTCCACAAGGACATCGGCGTCGTGAACGCCCCCTCGGGCGCGCCCACCCTCGCGCTGACTGGCGGGGCCGCCAAGCGGCTTGCCGAATTGGTGCCGGACGGCCATGAGGCGCGTATTCATCTCACCCTAACCGACGACCATCCATGGGCGCAGGCCTTCGTCGTGATCGAGGCCCTACCCCGATGACCTCCTTAAGCGAAATCAACCCCTTGAGCACCTCCGACAAGAAGCGCGAAAAGATAGACTGGCTGGCCGAACTGCGCGGCCTGGGCCTTATGCTGCTCGCCGTGCTGGCGTTCCACAGCCTGGTCGCCAAGCCTTTCTACATCCCATCGACCTCGATGGTGCCCAACCTGATGGTCGGCGACAGGCTGGTGGTCTCGAAGTATCCCTATGGCTGGAGCTGGGTCTCGGCCTCGTTCCACGTCCTGCCGCGCGGCGACTGGCGCATCCTGGGATCGACCCCCGAGTATGGCGACATCGTCATCGCCGTGCCGCCGACGCGCGACGAGGACTACATCAAGCGCGTGGTCGCCCTGCCCGGCGACCGGATCGCGGTGGTCAACGGCCAGATCGTTCTCAACGGCAAGCCGGTGCCGCAGAAGGTCGAGCCCGATATCCGAATCCCGGTCGATTCGCAGGTCTGCAACGGCACCCCGTGCCTCGATTACTTCGAGGGCTTCCGCGTCCGCTCGCCCGACGGCAAGGATTACTACGAAGTCCCCGCCCGGCGCGAGACGCTCCCCAACGGTGCGACCTACCGGATCGTCGACCACCGCCAGCAGCCGCTCGACGACATGCCCGAAATTTCGGTGCCCAAGGGTCACGTATTCCTGATGGGCGACAACCGCGACCATTCGGCCGACAGCCGCGCGGAAACCTGGGAGAGCGGCCTCGGCGGGCCGGTCCCGCTCGAGAATGTCGGCGGCCGCGCCGAGTTCATAACCTTCTCGCTCGACGGCACGACGACGCTCAACCCCCTGACATGGTGGAGTTCCTTGCGTGAAGGCCGTGCATGGTCCACTTTGCGTCCGGCCATCGCAAAGGGGACGACGGGCGAATGAGCGACACCGCGCCGCACGAGCACAGCCACCCGCACGCGGAGGGCGACGTCGGCGCCAGTCCCACGCGAATCGCCAACCCGGCTCTTCGCCTCGAGGCCAATCGCGCGGCGATCTGGGCCGGGGTGATCGGGCTGGCCGTGCTCGCGGTCTACCTGGCGCAGTCGCTGCTGGTGATTTTCGGGGCGCTGGTTTTCGCGGCCATGCTCGACGGCGGCGCGCGCCTGCTCGGTCGGTTTCTTCCTATCGGGCGCGGCTGGTGCGTCGCCATCGTGCTGCTGCTGGGAACATTGTTCACCGTGTGGCTGGTCATGTTCGCCGGGTCGCAGATCGCGGAGCAGGCGGCCCAGTTCCCGGCGCTCATTACCGAGCAGGCGGCCAAGGCGGTTGCATGGCTCCGGTCTAAAGGCGTCGCGATCAGCCAGGACGATATCCAGGGCATCGCTGGCAGCCTCGTCAGCGGAGTCGGGACCGTCACCCGTGCCATCGGGGGCGTTTTCGGCGCGCTGACGACACTTCTGCTGATCGTCATCATCGGCATCTACCTTGCGATCGATCCGCGTCCGTACGAGCGCGGTCTTTCGTGGATGGTGCCGGAAACCAAGCGCGACGATCTCGCCGACACGCTCAGCCATATGGCCTACACCATGCGGCGACTGCTCGCGGGCCGGCTTCTGGGCATGTTCGCGGAAGGCATCTTCACCTACGTCGCGCTCACGCTCGTCGGGGTGCCGATGGCGGCGCTGCTGGGCCTCATCACCGGCATCCTCGCCTTCATTCCCAATATCGGGGCGATCATCTCGGGCGTCCTGATGGTCCTGGTCGGCTTCTCGGGCGGGACCGAGATGGGCCTGTGGACGATCGGGATCTATCTCGCGGTGCAGAATTTCGACGGCTACGTGCTCGTGCCGATGATCGCCAAGAAGACGGTCGATCTCGCGCCGGCGCTGGTTCTCGGCTTCCAGCTGATCATGGGCGTGCTGTTCGGCGTTCTCGGGCTGACCTTCGCCGATCCCATGCTCGCGATGATCAAGGTCGCGCTGGAGCGTCGCTCGCACAGGCTCGAGGAAGACGACGAGGGTGAAGCCTCGTCTGCTGATGGAGCGGAAGCGGCGATCGCCTGATGGCCCGCAAGTTTCTCTATTTCGTCGCGTTCTGCATCGTCGTCGTGATCGCCGGCGCCTTTGCGCTGGCTATCTGGTCGCAGCAGCTGACCCGGCTCGCATTCGTTCCTTCGGCAGAGTTCGTGGAGCAGTCGCCGCTGGCCGCCAATGCGTATCAGGATCCGGCGATGTGGCTGTCGCGCCCCGGGATGGGCGTGAACGACCCCGCGCGCTGGCAGCCCGCCTTCGAGGACGAAAACGACCGCTCGCTCCTTCCGACCCCGGCCGATCCTGAGGAAGAGAAACCGCGCGAATTCGCGGTGTTCTTCGTGCATCCAACCAGCTTCCTCGACAGGAACCGCTGGAACGCCCCGCTCGACGATGCGGAGGCCAATCGCATTGCGCGCATCTATGCCCGCGGAATGGCGAGCCCGTTCAACCAGTCGAGCGAGATCTGGGCGCCCAAGTACCGGCAGGCGACATTCGGCGCGTTCCTCGCCGAAAGTCCCGAAGCGACCAAGGCGATCGATGCGGCCTACCGCGACGTGCGCGATGCGTTCCGCGTGTTCCTCGCCAGTGTCGATCCCGACGACCCGATCGTGCTGGCGGGCCATAGCCAGGGCTCGCTGCATCTCCTGCGCCTCCTGCGCGAGGAAGTCGCGGGCAAGCCGCTCGCGACACGGGTGGCGGCGGTCTACGCGGTCGGCTGGCCGATCTCGCTGGAGCACGACCTGCCCGCGCTCGGTCTCCCCGCCTGTGCGACCGCCGAACAGGCCGGCTGCGTGATGAGCTGGTCGACCTTTGCCGAGCCCGCCGATCCGGGACCGCTGCTGGAATCCTACAGCGAATCGAAGGGTTTCGATGGCCAGCTGCGCGGCGATAGCGCGTTCCTCTGCTCCAATCCGCTCACCGGCGGGATCGGCGGCTCTGCCGACGCGGGCGCAAACCTGGGCGCCCTGGTGCCGAACGGCGACCTGTCACATGGCTCGCTCATCCGGGGCTACGCGCCCGCCCGTTGCGACGATCGCGGGCTGCTGCTGATCGGTGCCCCGCCCGAAATGGGTGATGCCGTACTCCCAGGCAACAACTACCATGTCTACGACATCCCGTTGTTCTGGGCGAACCTGCGGGAGGACGTGCGGCGCCGGGTTTCGGCATGGACCCCGCCCCGCTGATCACCGACAGCGCGCGCGACTATGCCGCGGCCCTGCCCGACGGCGGAGCCCTGCTCGCGCTCGACCTCGGCACCAAGACCATCGGCACCGCGCTGTGCGACGCGGGCTGGCGCTTCGCCAGCGCACACAAGACGCTCGAGCGGGGCAAGTTCGGGCGCGACCGCGAACTTCTTTCCGCGCTGGCGCGGGAGAGAACGGTTCGCGGCATCGTGATCGGCCTGCCGCGCAACATGGACGGCAGCGAGGGCCCGCGGGCGCAGGCAAGTCGCGCCTATGCCCGCAACCTGTCCGCAGCGCTCGGCCTGCCGATCCTGCTATGGGACGAACGCTGGTCGACCGCGAGCGCCGAACGCGCGCTCATCGAACAGGACATGAGCCGCGGCAAGCGCAAGGAGCGGATCGACGCGCACGCAGCGGCGGTGATCCTCCAGGCGGCGATCGACGCGCTTTCGGGTAGCGGCTTCTAGGTCAGCGACCGCTGGCCCACGATGCTCAGGCCGTACCCTTCGAGCGCAACCAGCGAATGCTCGGTGTTGGTCAGCAGCACCATGTCGTGCACGCCCAGCTCGGCCAGGATCTGCGCCCCGCCGCCATAGTCGCGCTGCTCGCTCGACGGCAGCACCGAGGGGCTCTGCTGGCCAAGCTGGCCCATGCGGATCGAGGCGCTGACGTATTCGGCCGTGGGCCGGTTGATCAGCACGATCACACCCGCGCCTTCCTCGCCGATGATCTGCATGGCGCGTTCGACCATGCCGCCCCGCAGGTTCTCCTCGCCGAAGACATCGGGGAACAGGGAGAGGCTGTGCATCCGCACGAGCGTGGGCTGGTCCGCCCGCACTGCACCCTTGACCAGCGCCAGCGTCTCCTCGCCGGTAGCCTTGTTGAAGAATGCGACAGCCTGCCACTCCCCGCCCCAACGGCTCGCGAACCGACGCTCGGCGCGCCGTTCCAGCAGATGGTCGTGCTGCCGGCGATAGGCGATGAGGTCGCGAATCGTCCCGATCTTGAGATCGTGCAGCCGGGCGAACCGGACGAGGTCGCCGAGGCGCGCCATTGTGCCGTCCTCGTTCATGATCTCGCAGATCACGCCCGAGGGGTTGAGCCCGGCAAGGCGGCTGATGTCCACCGCAGCCTCGGTATGGCCCGCACGCACCAGCACTCCGCCATCGCGGGCTACCAGCGGGAAGACGTGGCCGGGGGTGACGATGTCGTCGCGAGTCTTGGTGCCGTCGATCGCCACCGAAACGGTGCGCGCGCGGTCGGCGGCGGAAATGCCCGTCGAAACACCCTCACGCGCCTCGATTGAAGTCGTGAATGCCGTCTCGTGCCGCGTGCGATTGTTGCGGCTCATGAGGTCGAGACCGAGCTGGTCGACCCGCTGGCGGGTCATCGCAAGGCAGATCAGCCCGCGACCGTGCCGCGCCATGAAATTGATCGCGTTGGGCGTCGCCATCTGCGCCGGGATGATCAGGTCACCCTCGTTCTCGCGATCCTCGTCGTCGACCAGGATGAACATACGGCCGTTGCGAGCCTCGTCGATGATCTCTTCGGCGGATACGATCACCGGACGCTCGTCGTTGGCGGAGAGGAACACGTCGAGCTTGCCGAGTGTGTCCGCGGTGGGATTCCAGCTGTCTTCGAGGCAATCGCGCAGCGAATTTGCATGCAGGCCTGCGGCTCTGGCCAGCGCGGCGCGGCTCATGCGGTTTTCGGCGACAAGCTCGCGTACGCGGTCGATGGTCTGGTTCATGCGACTCGCAATATCACATCCTAATGTGATTGCGACATCAAAATGTGATCACTCGTCGAGATGCACCAGCGACAGGCTCGCTGCCGCGCGCAGTATGGCGTCATTGTCGTGGACGAACCGACCTGCCGCCTTGCGCATCGCCAGCGCCATGGCCGCCTTGGCCACCAGTTCCGCCTTGATCGAGCGGTAAGCGCGATACTTCCCCTGCATCGCCATGTCGGCAAGCGGGCTGAGCATAATGGCGATCCGCTCGGCGGCCCGCAGGTCACCGGTGCGTCGTCCCTTCAGGAGGCCGGGCCGCAGCACGTCGAGCCGCTTGAAGCGGATTGCCGCCAACTCCCGCTCGACCTCTCCCTTGGTGCGAAGGTAGCGATTTTTGGACAAGGCATCGGCGCCTGCCGAACTGACCGTCACGAACCGCTCCACCCCTTGCGCCTTGGCCGCACGGGCAGTGGCGATGACGAGATCGTGATCGACCGCGCGGAAAGCCGCCTCGTCGCGTCCCGACTTCTTCCAAGTCGTTCCCAGGGCGCAGATGACCGCGGTCGGGCGGATCGCCTCGAAGACCTCTCCCCACTTGGTCGGATCGGCGACGAACATCTCCATGCGCGCGCCGGCAGGCAGCGGCGCCTCACGCCGGGCGATGGCGACCAGCCGCACATCCTCGCGCCCGACGGCGAGCTTCATGATCTCTCCGCCGATCAGGCCGGTGGAGCCGACAAGCGCAATGCGCAGGGGATCAGACATTCCGCAGCCCCTCGGGCTCGCGGCCGAAGATGGCGGTACACTGGCGAATGGCGAAGCGGTCGGTCATCCCGGCAATGAAGTCCGCGAGGTGCCGGCTGCGCTCCGGCTCGTCCTTCGGCAAGGCCGCGCGCCATTCCTGCGGCAAGGAGTCCGGGTTCTGGTCATAGGCGGCGAACAGGCGGGAAACGACATCGCGGGCGCGAGTGGCGGCCATGAGCTGTTCGGGGTGATAGTAAAGGCGCTCGTACATGAACGCCTTCAGCGCCCGTTCCTCTTCCGCCATTCCCGTCGAGAAACCGGCAAGCGGCGCCTCGTGTGCACGCACGTCCGCCACGCTGCGCATGCCTTTCGCGTTCGCACGGGTCGTTTCGATCACGTCGTTGACCATCAGCCCGATCCGGCTGCGCACGAGTTCGCGCAGACGCTGGTCGACGCTCGCGTTCGGATAGCGCGCCTCGATCGCGCGGTACTGGTCGGCGATCGGCGCGAGTTCGAGCAGGTCGTCGAGCAGCAGGAACCCGGCGCGCAAGCCATCGTCGATGTCGTGGTTGTCGTAGGCGATGTCGTCGGCGATCGCGGCGACCTGCGCCTCGAGGCTGGGCCATGCGCCGAGATCAAGCGGAAATGTTTCGTCGAGTTCGGCGAGCGCCCAGTTGGGCGTCGCGACCGGCCCGTTGTGCTTGGCGAGGCCTTCGAGCAGGTCCCACGACAGGTTGAGGCCGGGGTGGTCGCAATAGGGACTCTCGAGCCGCATCAGGACGCG
Organism: Tsuneonella dongtanensis; assembly: GCF_001698205.1. Lineage (NCBI taxonomy): Bacteria > Pseudomonadati > Pseudomonadota > Alphaproteobacteria > Sphingomonadales > Erythrobacteraceae > Tsuneonella > Tsuneonella dongtanensis. The sequence goes on along the minus strand of NZ_CP016591.1, from coordinate 1,640,296 downwards.
CAGCGTGTGGGCGTTGTGATCGAAGCCGCCGCGCGTCGCCATCGCTTCCTGCAGCGCTTCCTCGCCGGCGTGGCCGAAGGGCGGGTGCCCGATGTCGTGGGCGAGACACAAAGCCTCGGTCAGGTCCTCGTCGAGGCCGAGCGCGCGGGCGATGACGCGGCCGATCTGCGCGACCTCGATACTGTGGGTCAGCCGGGTGCGGTAGTGATCGCCGTCCGGCGCGATAAACACCTGCGTCTTGGCCTTGAGGCGGCGAAAAGCGATCGAATGCACGATCCGGTCACGGTCGCGCTGGAATTCGCTGCGCGGGCCGCGGGTACCTTCTCTATTCTCCGCGAACTCACGCCCTCGGCTGGCGGCAGGATCGGCGGCGTAGGGTGCGAGTGTCATCGGTGGCCAGCGGTTAGGCGGGGCGCCTCACGCGGGCAACGGGAACAGGTCCGGAACACTCGGAAAGCGCCCGATAAAACGGGCCGCGCATCGAAAAGACGCGCGGCCCGCAAGGGATCCGGCCAGGTGCGACCCGCCGGAGATCGTTCGGATCAGCGAACGCCGATAGGATCCGGGCTGCCGTCCTTGTCGCCTGAAATCACGCCGCCGCTGCGCGGCGTGCCGAGCAGGAGGATCCCCGCGAGGTGCGGAGATGCCATCGAAGTGCCGGAGATCGTGTTGTAGCCCCCATCCTTCCAGGTCGACGGGATGCTGACGCCGGGCTCGGCCCATTCCACGCCGAGACCGTAGTTCGAGAAGCTGGCAAGCGCCTTCGACTGGGTCATCGCCGATACCGCGAACACGTTGTCGGTCTTCGAGACGCCGCCGGCACGCGCCGGAGAGTGGTTCTTGGCATCGTCGGTCTCGTTACCCGCCGCGAGCGCGAACTTCAGTTTCGAGCCGGCCGCAAGGACTGCATCGTCGAGAGCCTGCGACACGGGCCCGCCAAGGCTCATGTTGGCGACGTCGCCGGCGCTTGCGGCGGTTCCTACATAATCGACGCCGGCAATCACGCCGGAATAGGAACCCGAGCCACGTCGATCGAGCACGCGTACCGCGACCACGGTTGCCCCGGCCGCCACGCCGACCACGCCGGTCGAATTATTGATTGCCCCGACGGTGCCCGCCACGTGCGTGCCGTGGCCATTCTCGTCGTTCCAGCCGCTGCGCGAACCGGTGAAGTCGCGGCTGCGTGTCTGGTCGACGTTCAGGTCGGGATGGTCGGCATCGATCCCGCTATCGATGATCCAGGCCGTCTTGCCCACTCCGTTGCCCGCGCCGCCGACCGCCTGGATACCCCAGGGAACCGACTGCCCGGTCGAACCGCCACCGCCGCCGCCGGGACGCGCCGCCGCGTCGATCGGCGGGATGCGCGCGACCTGATCCTGCTCGCAGTAAGCGATCGACGGATTCGCACGGCGCATCGCCGTCACGGCCTGTTCGCTCATGTTGGCGGCGAAGCCACGAATGGTTTTGCGGTACACGAACTTGACCGCACCGCCGTGCGCCTTGGCCGCGGCGTTGGCGCGACCATTAACCTCGTCCTTCGCGACGCGGTCGTTCTTGAACACGCAGATGTACTGGTTCGCGATTTTTTCAGCATGCGCCGGAGTGGCGGCGATCCCCATCGCCAATGCAACAACGCTCGCGGCCGCGAGGCGGCCGACAACCCGGTTTTTCATCTATGGTCCCTCCCTATCAGGAAAGGCGAGAATGCCGCGTGCCGCATCAATTGGAATAGACAAAGATCATTAGGGCCTTCGTAACCATGCGCCCTGTCGCAAGAGTGCAACTATTCGTCGCCGGTCAGCCAATCTACGGCCGCCCGGCAATGGGCTCGGGTTGAATCGAACACCGGCAAGACATTGGCGTCGACGTCCACCACCATCGACAGTTCGGTGCAGGCGAGCACGATCGCTTCGGCCCCTTCGCGTTCCTTGAACGTGATCCAGGTCTTCATCGTCCGCTCCGCCTCGCGGCTCGCCTTGCCGACCATCAGCTCGTCGTAGATGATCCGGTCGATCTTCTCGACCTGCTCCATGTCTGGCGGCAAGAGGTCCACGCCGTGACTGACCAGTCGGCGGCGGTAGAAGCTTTCGGTCATGACGTTGCGGGTGCCGACGATCGCCGCACTCTTTATACCGGCAGCCTTCATCTCCCGTCCCACGCAGTCGGCGATGTGGAGCACCGGTACGCCTGCAGCTTCGGCCACGCGATCGTAGACCTTGTGCATCGAGTTCGCACAGATGAGAAGCGCGCCCGCGCCCGCATCGGCGAGCCTGCGGGCGCTGTCCGAAAGGACCTCGGCCGCGTGGTCCCAACCGGCATCCTCCTGGATTGCGCGAAGGGTGGCAAAGTCGAGGCTTTCGATGAGAAGTGGCGCGCTGGACCCTGGCGAGACCTTGCGCTGTACGCCGCGATTGATGAGTTCGTAATAGTCGCGGGTGGAGGCCCAGCTCATGCCCCCGATCAGCCCCAACTTGCGCAAAGCAACACTCCCTCGATCCATCGTACGCGCCTTGGCCAGAGGCTAGCGCGTCAATCGGCGGTGCGTCCAGCGACGGCGGGTTCTGCGGTGGGGGTAAGCGTGCCCAACCACGCGCGCAGGTCGGCGAGGCTCTGCTCGGGCGCCTCCTCCATCGGAATGTGCCCGATTCCGGGATAGTGGACGAGCTGCGCATCGGGCAGGTGGTCCATGTACCATCCTGCCGCTTCATAGGGGATCAGCGAGTCCTCCTCGCCCCACATCACCAGCGTCGGCGCGCGGATCCCCGCCACCTGTTGCGGGGTGAACTGCTGCCAGCCGAGCGAGAAGCGCGCCATCGTCGCGTCGCGATTGCCGGGATAGCGGGCGAGCTCCCAGTACCGGTCGACCGCTTCGGGCGTCACGATCGACTGGTTCGCTACGCTTTGCCTGAGGCTTCGCTCGACGATCGAACGCGGCATGATCTGGAACGCGACGGGCGCCACGACCGGCATGCGCGCTAGAGTGAAGGCCAGGTTGCCCCCGCCTTCGCGGCGGATCGCGGCACCGCCCGCGTCCACCAGTACCAGTCCCGCAAGCCTTTCGGGATGCTTCATCGCGTATCGCGCGGCAATCGCCCCGCCCATCGAGTTGCCGGCGAGCACGAACCGGTCGAGTCCCAGCTTGTCGGCCACCGCGTCGACATCGGCGACGAAGCGGTCGGTCCGGTAGTCGCCATCGGGCGCGCCGCCCGTCAGCCCGTGGCCGCGCTGGTCGTACCGGATGACCCGGTAGTCGCCCTTGAGGCCATCGACCCATTGCTGCCACGTGTGGAGGTCCGCGTTCGAGCCGTGGAGCAGCACGATCGCAGGCGCATCACGCGGGCCCTCGTCGCGCAGGTGCACCCTGGGGCCGCTGGCGAGCTCGACGAATCGCGAGGGCGCCGCGCCGTACTTCGCCCGCATTTCCCCTGGGTCGGTATCGGGAGTCCGGAATACGAAGAACGCGAGCAGCAATGCCGCGACGATGATCGCGATAATCTTGACGAAGCGCCTCATAGCCCCCTGATCCAGCGTTCGACGGCGCCGAGGCCCTCCTTGTCGATCGTGGACTTGCCGAGTTCGGGCATGGCCACCCCGCCCTCGAGGCTGCCCATCCGGTAGGTCAGGATCGACTGCTCGGGATGCCCAGGCACCACGCCGAACAACAGGTCGCCAGCCCCGCGGCCTGCAGCGACGGGCCGTTTCATGATGCCGAGAGCCTTGGGATCGGTTTGCTCCCAGCGCAGGTCGAGACCCGAGTTCGATGCCGTTGCCCCCGGCCGGTGGCAATGCGCGCAATTGACGTCGAGATAGCCGCGGGCGACCGCATCGACGGGTGCCTTGGCGCGCTCTTCCCACAGCGGCACGAGCGCCGCGACTTCGGGCGCCTTGTCGATCAGGCCCGCGCTCGCGAAATCATCGAGCCATCCGCGCGACAGGTTGCGCGCCTTGGGACCGATGGGCACGACCTTGCCTTCGAGCCCGTGACATTCCTTGCACTGGTTCTTGTTCGGCACCCGGTATTCGATCGATTCTCCGGCAGGGGTCACGACCGGCACGCGCGCACCGGCGATGGCCAGGGTGGCTTCGGTCTGCTCGGCATTCCACAGATACGGCAGCGCGATCCACCCGTCTGCGCGGTGCAGGAGGACGCGGGTCTCGATGAGCCGGCGTTCCCCGTTCTCGGTGAAGGCAAACGTCTTGATGAGCGCCGAGCCGACCGGCAGGTCGAGCAACCCCTCGCCGCGCGCCTTGGCTTGCTGTCCGAACGGCACATAGGCGAAGCGCAGCTTGTCGGCCCCGTCGGAATAGAGCGGGGTATTGAGGCGGTAGGGCATCACCCGCTCGGACGGCAGCTGCTCGGCCGCGTCGGCGAAGAAGCCGAATGCCGACAATGTCCGGGGCATGGAGTCGCCCTGGATCACCGCGTCGCTCGGCGCAGGCGTGTCGCGCGCGGTCGCCATCGCCGCCGCGGCTGCCGCCAGCGCCAGTCCGAGAATGGCCGAACGGATCATTTGAGGCGCGCGTCGAGCTCCGCGGGCGCGCCCGCCGTGGCCCGGTCGACCGCGTCCGCATAAGCGGCAAACCGTGCAGGTGCCGGACGGGCATCGTCGGGGCCCTGACCCTGCTTGGTCAGCGCGAGGGTCCAGCCCGCCAACGCCGGATCGACCGTGATCGCCCCTTCGCCCAGGCCGTCCCACATGACCGCCGGCAGAGCGCCGCCGAACATCGCGACGAGCTGCTCGCCGCCGCCGATCTGCGGCTGGGTGCCATTGCCGCTCGCCCGGTTGGGGCCGATCGCCACCTTGCGGGGATAGGGATTGTACCGCGCATCCTCGAAGGCGAGCGGATAGGCGACGACCATGATCCCGGACGTCGGATTCCCGGTGATCGTGTTGTGCTCCACGGTCACGGCATCGTTCGCCATGACCATCACGCCGGTCCCCCGGCGCACCCCGGCGACGATGTTGCCGGGCGGAGCGAAATTGGGCGTGTCGTTGTCGACGACGAGGTTGTCGCGGACGAGTACGTTGCCTCCGCCCATCACCGGCAGGCTGGGCAGGTCGAACACGAGGATGCCGCCGGTGTTGCGGGTAACGAGGTTCGCTTCGACCAGCGCGTCGCGGCTGTTCTCGATCTCGATTCCTGCGACGTTCGCCTCGGCAAGCGAATTGCGCACGGTGATCCGGCGGCTCTGGCCCACGTAGATTCCCGCATCGGAGGCGCCCGAAACCTGTACCCCGTCGATGAGGACGTTCGTGCACTCTACCGGGTAAATGCCATAGGCGCCGTTGGTCGACAGCGGCCCGCCGGTCCAGGTCACGCGTACCCGGTGGTAGACGATGTCGTCCGCGCCCTTCGACTTGATCCCGTCGCCCTTGGGGTTCTCGATCGCGAAGTCGCGCAGGGTCACGCCGTCGCTGGTGACCAGCAGTCCTTCGCCCGCGCCCTTCTGAGCGGTAAAGTCGAGCACGGTGGTATCCATGCCCGATCCGCGCACGGTCACCCGGTCGACATCGAGACTGAGACCGTCATCGAGTGCGAAGCGGCCCGCGCCGAGTACGATCTCGTCGCCCGGTTCGGCCAGGATCAGGGCCTCCTGCAGACGGGTCTGCGCACCGTCGCCGGCGGCGACCTCATGCGTGGCGGCATACAGGGGCGAAGCCGCGGCGCTCAGAGCCAGGGCGGCAAGACAGGTCATCCTCATGGGTCGCAGGCTGCAACTGACCGCCATGTAAGTCAATCCGCCAGAGCCCTTGCACGACTCGCAATCGGGGAGCATCCTCAGCAGGTTACAGCACCGGAGCAAATGCCATGCGCATGAAACTGCTTGCGGGGGGGATGCTGCTGACGCTCGCCGCCCCCGCTCTGGCCGAGAACTGGGATTTCGTGCTCGTCAACAAGACCGGCAAGACGATCAAGATGGTCGAGGTATCGGTCGCCGGATCGGGCGACTGGAAAAAGGACAAGCGGGAAGAAGACCAGGGCCCCGGGACGATCAAGCCCGGAGACGACTACACCGTCCACTTCGAAAAGGACCCCAAGGTTTGCAAGTACGACGTGCGCATGACCTTCGAGGGAGACGAGACGCCGATCATCTGGACCGGGTTCGACACCTGCAAGTTTGCCTTTGGTGACTTCGCGCTCAACGGCGGGACGCCGTCGGTCAAGGGCACCTAGACAGTAATTCGCTTGCCAATTCCCCGGCAATGGGGAAGCTGGTGACGTCGCAGGGTTCGCATCCCCGCCCGGCCGACATCGTCTGCCGCGCCAAATGATGGTGAACGCGATGTCGGACTTCAACGGCAAGGTCGTCCTCATAACCGGTGCCACTTCGGGCCTGGGCGCCACGGCAGCGATCCAGCTGGCAGCGAAGGGCGCGAAAGTCGCGATCACCGGCCGGCGGCAGGAACAGGGCGATGCGATGATCGCCCAGATCGAAGCAGCTGGCGGAGAAGGTCTGTTCATCCGGGGCGATGTCACCGTGCAGGCCGACGTCGACGCGATGGTCGCTCGCACGGTCGATCGCTGGGGCCGGCTCGACGGGGCGGTCAACAACGCGGGCGTGACCGGCGGTGTGTTCATCCCCGTTGCCGAGTTCACCGACGACGACTGGAACAGCGCGATCGACATCAATCTGACGGGCGTATTCAGGTCGATGCGCGCGGAAATCCCGGCCATGCTGGCCAGCGGCGGCGGGTCGATCATCAACATTTCGTCGGCCTATGGACTCAACGGCGGCGACATCGGCAACTGCGCCTACGTATCAAGCAAGTGGGGTGTGATCGGCCTCACCAAGACCGGCGCGATCGATTACGCCCGGGAAGGCATCCGGGTGAATGCCATCTGCCCGGGATACTGCCATTCGGAAATGGTCGACCCGTACTACGAGGCCGAGCCGGCGCTATTCGAAAAGCTGCTCGAACGGTACACCGCGACCGGCAAGATCGGCGAAAGCCATGTCATTGCCGACGCGATCGAGTTCCTGCTGTCCGACAAGGCGAGCTTCGTCAGCGGGATCGCCCTGCCCGTACAGGGCGGCGACCACTCGCGCCTCTATTGATAACCTCGCGGGTTCGGAGCTGGCCGCATGACTCTCGAGGACCTGAACTACATCGCGCAGATCACGGCCGCGCTGGCGGTCGTCGCGTCGTTGCTGTTCCTGGGCATCCAGACGCGCCAGAACACGAAAGTGATGCGCGCCAAGGCCGCCTGGGACGCGCAAAACTCGTTCGTCGCGATCAACGACCAGTTATCGGACGGCGGTCCTCTGAGCGAGATCATGTATCGCAACCTGACCGGTACGGCGCCGGTCACTGACTACGAGAAGTACCTGATCCACCGGTTCATGCGGGCGTTCCTCCAGCGGCTCGAGGCACAGTTCGCGCTCTACCAGCACGGTATCCTGGGCGAGGAATTGTGGACGCTGCGTCGCGGCTATGCTCGGTCGGTGATGGCAATCCCGCTGGTCCGTGAAATCTGGGAGGCCGACAAGAGCAACTCCATGCTGACCCGGGGGTTCATCGCCGAAGTCGAAGGCGGTCCGGCATCGCCTGCTCCGGTTTTCGCCGGCATCGATCCGGTCGGGAAACCGGACAGCGAGCAAGAGCGGCCAGATACCGCGGACTTCGATACTTTCGTCGCGGCGTACCAGCAGGGCCTCCAGGGTATGGTGCAGGGCGACAACTCGGCGGTGATGGCGCTCCAGTCGCGAATGCCCGACGTGACGCTTGCCAATCCCCTCGGGCCGCCGATTGTGGGGCTGGACCGTATCGTCCAGGAGTCGGCGCGCGTTGCGCGTTTCTATGCCGGCGGCAGCGTATCATTCGAAGAGGTCGTGCGCTACGTCGCGGAGGATTTCGCTTGGCTGGTGTGGTTCGAGCGCGTTGAAGCCAAGCGAGCGGATAGCGGGGAAATCGCCCGCCGCTCGCTACGAGTAACGACTATCGTTCGCCGCGAAGAAGGCGAATGGCGGATCGCGCTGCGGCACGCCGATACGATCGGCGCTGAGCCGAAACCCGCCTAGTCGAACGACTTGACGATGTCCTCGACCATCTTCTTCGCGTCGGCGAGCAGCATCATCGTCTGGTCCATGTAGAACACGTCGTTGTCGACGCCGGCGTAGCCCACGCCGCCCATGCTGCGCTTGATGAAGAACACCTGCTTGGCCTTGTCGACGTCGAACACCGGCATGCCGTAGATCGGCGACGACTTGTCGGTCTTGGCCGCCGGGTTCACCACATCGTTGGCGCCGATGATGAAGGCGACGTCGGCTTGTGCGAATTCGGAGTTGATGTCCTCGAGCTCGAAGACCTTGTCGTAGGGGACCTGCGCTTCCGCCAGCAGCACGTTCATGTGCCCGGGCATGCGCCCCGCGACCGGGTGAATCGCAAACTTCACCTCGACACCCTTTTCCTCGAGCATGTCGGTCATCTCGCGCAGTGCGTGCTGCGCCTGGGCGACCGCCATGCCGTAGCCGGGGATGACGATGACCTTTTCCGCCTGCTCGAGCATGAAGGCCGCGTCGGCCGCGCTGCCGGTCTTGTAGGGGCGCTGCTCCTTCGCCTCGCCCGCGATCGCCGCGTCCGCGCCGAAGCCACCCGCGATCACGGAGATGAAGCTGCGGTTCATCGCGCGGCACATGATGTAGCTGAGGATCGCGCCCGAACTGCCGACCAGCGCGCCGGTGATGATCATCGCGGTGTTGTGCAGCGTGAAGCCCATCGCTGCCGCGGCCCAGCCCGAGTAGCTGTTGAGCATCGAGACAACGACCGGCATGTCCGCCCCGCCGATCGGGATGATCAGCAGGAAGCCGATGACGAAGGCCGCGGCGAGCAGCGCCCAGAACAGCCAGCCTTCGCCCGCCCCCGCATCGTTCGACACGGCATAGAGGGCGGTTGCGCCGAGGATTGCCACCAGGGTGCCGAGATTGATCACGTGTCGCCCCGGCAACAGGATCGGTGCCCCGCTCATGTTGCCGTTGAGCTTGGCGAAGGCGATCACCGAGCCCGAGAAGGTGATTGCACCGATCGCCGCGCCCAGCGCCATCTCGACCCGGCTGACTGCGAGGATGTTGCCGTCCATCCCGAGAATGCCGAACGCGCCCGGATTGAGGAACGCCGCCACCGCGACGAGCACCGCCGCGAGGCCGACCAGCGAGTGAAACGCGGCGACAAGTTGCGGCATCGCGGTCATCGCGATCCGCTGGGCGATGACCCAGCCGATCCCGCCACCGACCACGATCGCGCCAACGATTTCAGGCAGAGAGGCAACGTCGTGCGTCACCAGCGTCGTCACCACCGCGATCAGCATGCCGACCATGCCGTAGCGGTTGCCCGCACGGCTGGTCGCCGGGCTCGACAGCCCGCGCAGCGCGAGGATGAAAAGGACGCCGCTCGCGAGATAGGCCAGCGCCACCCACGGGCTCACCGCGTGCGCCGCGTCGGCCGCGACCGACAGGTCGGTGGTCTGCATCGGGGCGAGGCTCACGCCTTCTTCTCCACCTGCGGCGCAGGCTTGTCCTTCTTCTTGTACATCGCGAGCATCCTCGCGGTCACCGCGAAGCCGCCGAAGATGTTCACGCTCGCCAGCGCCACCGCCAGCAGCCCGAGCCACTTCGCGCTCGGACTACCCGCCGCCGCGCTCGCTATGAGCGCGCCGACGATGATCACCGAGCTTATCGCATTGGTCACCGCCATCAGCGGCGTATGCAGCGCCGGTGTCACCGACCAGACGACGTAATAGCCGACGAAGCACGCCAGCACGAAGATCGACAGGATCGAAATGAAATCCACTGCTCAGCCCCCCTTGAGCCGTTCGCTCACCACTTGGCCGCCCCGCGTCAGCCGGATGGCGTCGCCGATTTCCTCGTCGAGCACGGGCCTTCCCGCTTCCTTGTCCCAGAATGCGGAGAGGAAGTTGAACAGGTTGCGCGCGAACAGCGCCGATGCGTCGGCGGGCAAGGTCGCGGGTGTGTTCGAATAGCCGATGATCTTCACGCCGTGCTTCTCGGTTACCTGGTCGGCCACCGAACCCTCGACGTTCCCGCCCTGCGCCACCGCGAGGTCGTAGATCACGCTGCCGGGCTTCATCGTCGCGATCTGCGCGTCCGACACCAGCCGCGGCGCGGCGCGGCCGGGAATCAGCGCTGTCGTGATCACGATGTCCTGCTTGGCGATGTGGCTGCTGACGAGTTCTGCCTGCGCGGCCTTGTATTCGTCGCTCATCTCGCTGGCGTAACCGCCGGCCCCCTCGCCCTCGATCCCGGCGACGGATTCGACGAATATCGGCTTCGCTCCCAGCGATGAAATCTGCTCTTTCGTCGCCGAACGCACGTCGGTTGCCGAGACTTGCGCACCCAGCCGGCGCGCGGTCGCGATCGCCTGCAGGCCCGCGACGCCGACGCCCATCACGAAGACCCTGGCCGCCTGGATCGTGCCCGCGGCGGTCATCATCATCGGGAAGGCGCGGCCATAGGCGTCAGCAGCGGCGATCACCGCCTTGTAGCCCGCGAGGTTCGATTGGCTCGACAGCACGTCCATCGATTGCGCACGGGTAATGCGCGGCATGAACTCCATCGAGAGCGCCTCGAGCCCCGCACTGGCGTAGGCGTCCACCCGGTCGCGCTGGCCGAAGGGATCGAAGGTCGCCGCGACCCAGGCTCCCGGATTGGCGCCCGAAAGCGCCGCCACGTCGGGGGCCTGCACGCCCATCACGATGTCGGCACCCTTGACCACTTCGGCGGAAGAACGAACTTCCGCACCTGCTTCGGCGTAGGCCGCGTCGGGAATGCTGGCAGATACGCCGGCCCCGCTTTCGACCGCCACGGCGGCGCCGAGGCCGATGAATTTCTTCGCCGTTTCGGGCGTCAGCGCCACCCGGGTCTCGCCCGGAGCGGTTTCCTTGAGGACGGCGATCCGCAGCGGGATGACCGTCACTCGGCGATGGCGATGATGATGAGGATGGTAAGGATCGCGATCAGCGGAACCGACCACTTCAGCAGCGTGATGAAACCGCCGTAGGTGCCCTTGTGCGCCTTCATGTCATTGCCGGTTGCCATAGTATTCACTCACCCCAGAATTTTCGGATTGCGCGGCGGTCCTATCGCGCCCCGCCCGCCCGCTCAAGCCCGCTGAGGCCTCTTGCGCGGAGCTTTTCCCTCTTAAGCGGACCTTTACCCCTGTCCCCTATTGGGTCGGTCTGTTTCGGGACGGGACACATGGGACAATGACCGACGGCGAAAACCGCCTGCTGATGCTGATCGACGACGAACCGGCGCAAAGCCGGCTCATCACCGCGCTCGCCGCGCGCGAGGGCTGGCGCACTATCGTGGTGGGCGATTCGGAAACCGCGATCGCCACGCTCGGCACGCGCCAGGGGATGCAGCTTTCCGCGATCATCCTCGACCAGTGGGTACCGGGCGACGACGCCTGCCGCCTGATTGCGGAATTGAAGGCGCGCCGCCCCGCCCTTCCGATCCTGATGCTCACCGCCAGCGCCTCGCCGCTCCTCGCGGTCGAGGCGATGCGCGCGGGCGCCAACGATTACATGATCAAGCCGGTCGCACCCGACCGCCTGATGCATGCGCTGCGCACCGCCGCCAAGCGCGAGGCTCCGCGCGACGAGCTTCAGCCGCTGACCGAAAAGCTGGGAACGGTTCTCGATTTCGATGCGATGATCGGCACCGCGCCCAATTTCCGCGCAGCGCTCGCCAAGGCGGCGAAGTCGGCGCGCGGCCACGGCAACGTGCTCATCGAGGGTGAGAGCGGGACCGGCAAGGAAATGCTGATACGCGCGGTGCACGCCGCCAGCCCCCGCGCGAAGGGCCCGTTTCGCCTGATCAACGCCCGCTCGGTGCCCGCCAACTCGATCGAGTCGGTCCTGTTCGGGCACGAGCAGAACGCCTTCCCGGGCGCCTTCGAACGGCAGGTCGGCGCGATCCAGCAATGCGACGGCGGCACCCTCGTGCTCGACGAGGTCGACCGCCTGTCGATGGACGTGCAGGAGCGCCTCGCCGAAGTGCTCTCGACAGGGGTCGTGCGCCCGATCGGCGCGCGCCACGGCTTCAAGATCGATGTGCGGGTGCTGTCGGCCAGCAACCTGCCGGTGCAGTCGCTCGGCGATGCCGGCTTCTTCCACCCCGCGCTGCACGAAGTCCTTGCCCCGACCACGATCACCCTGCCGCCGCTGCGCGAACGCACCGGCGATATCCAGGCGCTGGCCCGCCATTTCCTCACCCGGATCGGGGAGCAGCCGGGCCTTCGCAGCCTCACGATCACCGACGGCGCGCTTGCGCTTCTGGCGGCGTTCGACTGGCCCGGCAACGTCCGGCAGCTCCAGGCGGTCTTGTTCCGCGCGGCGGTCTTCTGCGACGGCGATGCCCTGACCTCCGACAGCTTCCCGCAACTCTGCGAAATGCTCGGCGAGACGGTGGAGACGCGCGACCCCCGGCAGGACGGCGTCGGCGTGATGCTTTACACCGAGGACGGCAACCTCCGCAGTCTCGAGGACATCGAGGCAGACGTCATCCGCCTCGCCATCGGGCACTACCGCGGACGCATGACCGAAGTCGCGCGGCGGCTCGGCATCGGCCGGTCGACGCTGTACCGCAAGCTTGGCGACTTGGGGATCGACAACGCGGCCTAAAGGCCGCGGGGGCATCGACAACGCCGCCTGACGCGCTAAGCGGCGGGCATGACCGAACCCGCCCTCGATTTCTCCGGCCGTTCCGCACTCGTCACCGGCGCCGGCTCCGGCATCGGCGCAGCCGTTGCCCGCTGGCTCGATGCACACGGGATCGCGACGCTCCATCTCGTCGACGTGAATGCCGAGGGCATGGCCGCGCTCGACCTTTCGTGCGAAGTCCACCGGCATGTCCACGACGTTTCCGACCCCCAGTTCTGGGGCGGTTTCGAGCGGGCGGCAGGCACGCTCGACCATGCGGTCGTGAACGCCGGGATCGCGCTCGGCGGCGCTCCGATCGCGGAGCAGACGTTCCAACACTGGCGCAGGGTCATGGCGGTCAACCTCGACGGGGCATTCCTGACCCTGGCAGCGGCCTTGCGACTGATGCAGGCGAACGGCGGCGGGTCGGCTGTCGTCACCAGTTCGATCACCGCGATCAAGCCGGTGCCGGGCATCGGGGCATACGGCGTATCCAAGGCCGGCGTCGCGCACATGACCCGTATCGCCGCGGCGGAAAACGCGGCGCGCGGCATCCGGGTAAACGCCGTGGCTCCGGGCGGGGTCGATACCGCCATCTGGGATTCGGGCGAGGCGTTCCGCAAGGCGGTCGAGGACCATGGCCGCGAAGGCGCGATAGCGGCGATGGGTGCGGGCACGCCGCGCGGCCGCTTCGCCACCGCAGACGAGATAGCGGGCGACATCGGCTATCTCCTCAGCGACATGGCCGCCAACGTCACCGGCGTGGTGCTCAATACCGACGGGGGCTTTTCGCTCTAGCGGAACTCCCGCGCCCCTTCCCCGTTCGGTCCACAAGCATCCGCAACAGGGAATTTTCCGCAATGGACATCGTCGACTGCATCCTAGCCGACCACGACCGCCAGCGGCGCATGTTCGCCGCGCTCGACGAAGCGAAGGACGACCCCGAGGCGCTCGGCAAGATTTTCGCCAAGCTCAAGAACTTCCTTGAGGCGCATGCAGAGGCAGAGGAGAAGTTCTTCTACCCCACCCTGCTCAAGAAGGGCAAAGGCGCGCTCGATTCCGACAGCGCCGAGGAGACGACCGAGGACGCGATCGACGATCACAACAAGATCGCCATCGCGGCCGAGGAGGCCATGCGCCACAAGCCGGGTTCGGAAAAATGGTGGCACTGGGTGGACCAGTGCAACTGCAACAACTCGTCGCACATGAGCGAGGAGGAGCGGCAGGGACTGACCGATTTCCGCCGGACGGTACCACTCAAGACGCGGGTCGAACTCGCGATCCAGTACCTTGCGTTCGAGTCAGCGCATGAGGACGAATACGAGCGCGAGGTGAAGGATCCCGAGACCTACATCGAGAATCACGAAGCGGCCTGACTGGCGCGGCGCTAGTCCGCCAGCATCGTGAAATCGGTGAGCGCCGCATCGCGCAGGCCGCGCCATACGTTGCGCGCCTGCACGGTCTCGGCAACGTCGTGCACGCGGACGAGCTGTACGCCGGCGTCCATGGCCCTGACCGCCAGCGCCAAGCTGCCGCCCAGCCGCTCGTGGGGCTCCGCCTCGCCGGAAAGAGCGCCGACCATCCGCTTGCGGCTCCCGCCGAACATCAGCGGCTGGCCGAGCGCGTGGAACAGCGGGAGCGCGTTGATGAGCGCAAGGTTGTCGGCAAGCGACTTGCCGAACCCGATACCCGGGTCGAGCACGATCCGTTCGCGCGCAATACCCGCATCGATCGCGGCATCGCGGCGTTCGGCCAGCGCGTCGAACACGTCGAAAACCACGTTCGCGTAGTCGGCGTCCGCATGGACGTCGTCGTCCGCACCGGGCGAATGCATCAGCACGATCGGGCAGCCGCGCTGCGCCGCGAGCTCCGCCATCGTCGGATCGTGGCGCATCGCGGTCACGTCGTTGAGCATGTGCGCCCCGGCATCGAGCGCAGCCCGCATGACCGCCGCACGGCGGGTGTCGACGCTGATCGCCGCGCCCATCTGCGCGCAGTATTCGACCGCCGGTACGACGCGGGCGATCTCGTCCCCTTCCCAGACCGCCGGTGCACCGGGCCGGGTGCTTTCGCCGCCAATGTCGACCAGCGCCGCGCCCGCCTCCACCATCCCGGCTGCATGGGCTGCGCCGTCTTCTGGCCGGTCGAGGAACTTGCCCCCGTCGGAGAAACTGTCGGGCGTGACGTTGAGTATGCCCGCGATCTGCGGCTGGTCGAGCCGGATCGTCCGCTCACCCAGCTGCAGCGGCGGGTGCGCGGTCCGCAGCGCAGCCCACTGCGCCTCGGCCTCCGCGCCCAACGCTTCGGGCAATCGGGCGAAGGTTTCGGCGGCCCCCCCAGACGTAAAGCGGTGTCGCGCCACGACCCCGCTGTCGCTCCGCACGATAGCCGCGAACCGGTGTGCATAGACCAGTCCGCCCGCGAGCCGGATGCAATCGCCCTCCTCGCTTTGCGGACTCGCCGCGAGGCCGATGGGCATGAGGTAAAGGCGGTCGGTCATCCGAGCCGTCTAGCCCAGCCGATCATCTCAGGCCAAGCGGCGAAGGAACGCGTTCACCATTTCCTGCTAAGCGAGACGGATGTTTCGGTCGCAACGGACCTTTCGCGCAATCGCGTACCTGCTGTGTGGCATCCTCGCTTTCATCCTGCCGATCGTTGCCATTCCTATCTTCGACTTGTCCCTCCGCGCGAGCTCCCCGTGGCGCTTGCTCGGAGTTCCCATCATCGCCGGCTTCTTCGCAATGGCGTATGGCGCAGGTCAACTGGTGAAGGTGATTATCGAACCTCGCGGTTCGGTCGATCCTGGCAGTCGTGACGGCGGGATTCAGTCCAAAGCCGCGAGGCGCAAATTCCCCGCACCCCGCGGAATGATTGAAGAACCGGAATTCGTCTCACCGTTCGCGCTTGCCCATTTCGCGCAAAAGCCCGCTTATGGCCCGCAATTCGATAATGCTGCCAGCGATCGCTACGGCCGCGAGCTTGAACAGATCGCCCGCGTCGAGGGAACGCAGCCCACGCTCGAAGTCGTGCTTTCGCAGCTGGCGCAATTCGCCACGCCCGCCCTGACCGCGGCCGACGAGCAATCGCGTCGCTGTTCGTTCGACTGGTTCGCCTTTGCCGCGGAGGCGTCAGCCATTCGCGCCGATCTGTCCGCCACCGACGATGGCTCGATATTCGCCGCGAGCCTGCGCCTCTCGCACAACAGCGCGAACCGGTCAGCGATACAGCGCCAGTACGAGCGCATCGACGAAAGGCGCCCCGACCCTCCCACGCGCAAGCTGGGAAGACCCGGCGAATGGCGCTCGAGCAGCATCCATTCTCCCATGCGAGCGATGGGTCTCGGGCCGCTGATAGCCTATCCCCGATCCCAGACGCATCCGAACCATCGGGCAGGCAGGGCGCGCGCAGTCCAATTGCGGATGCTTGTCGAATTTCTCGTCGTTCTGCGCTTCATCGAGGCGGTGGAGATGCGAGCGAACCGGTATGGATTGCCGTTCGCAATCCAGCTCGATGCCGGGTCGGAGTATTACAGTGGGCCGGAGGCGCTCTACTCGGCCCAGCCGATGATGGCTCGTTTCGTGGACTGCCGGGTGACCACGGGCGATCCGCGTGCGCGGGAAGCCTTCCGACAATACCGCGAGGACGAGCTCACGCGCTATGACGCAGAGACCGAGAAATTCGCGCTCGCGATGGTCGATACGTATGAACGATACGGCTACTTGCCGTGGCAATGGCTGCCCGAGGACATGGACGAATTGCGGAAACGGTTGGCGGGGGTCCAATGGACCCTCCCGCCCTCGAAATCACCGGATCAGCCCTCGCCAGAAGAAGTGGGCAAGCTGATCGAAATGTTTCGTGCGCAGCGAGCGGGCGACCGGCCAGCTGGCAAGCCGCCGATAGTCTGATTGCTCAGGTCAATCCTCGTTCGCCAGCAGCCAGTCCTGCCGGGCGGCGTCGATGGGTTCGACCTTGCCGCCGCGTTCGAAGTGCCAGAACGACCAGCCGTTGCAGCTCGGCGCGCCCTGGAGGTCCTTGCCGAGACCGTGGATCGACCCGGTGGCCTTCTCGTGCACCAGCGACCCATCGGCACGCACTGTCGCCACCCAGCGGCGCTTCTTGTCGAAAACCTGCGTCCCGGGCGGAATCAAGCCAGCTTCCACTACCGCTCCGAAGGCGACCTTCGGCGCGGCGCGCGCGCTCTGCATCGTCGTCAGCGCGCTTTCGTCGAGCGGCAGCTCCTTCTCGATGCGCTTCGTGGCGACGCCGCGGTAGAATTCCTCGCGCTCGCAGCCGATCCACTCGCGGCCCAGCCGCTTGGCGACCGCACCGGTGGTCCCCGTGCCGAAGAACGGGTCGAGCACCACGTCGCCCTTTTCGGTGGTCGCCAGCAGCACGCGGTAGAGCAGCGCCTCGGGCTTCTGCGTCGGGTGCGCCTTGGTCCCGTTTTCCTTCAGCCGCTCGGCGCCCGAGCAGATCGGGATCACCCAGTCGCTGCGCATCTGGAGCTCGTCGTTCAGCGTCTTCATCGCGCGGTAGTTGAACTGGTAGCGGCTCTTTTCGCCCATGCTCGCCCAGATCAGCGTTTCGTGCGCGTTGGTGAAGCGCGTGCCCTTGAAGTTGGGCATCGGGTTGGTCTTGCGCCAGACGACGTCGTTGAGGATCCAGAAGCCGAGGTCCTGCAGGATCGCGCCGACGCGGAAGATGTTGTGGTAGCTGCCGATCACCCACAGCGCGCCGTCGGGCTTGAGGACGCGGCGTGCCTCGGTCAGCCAGGCGCGGGTAAAATCGTCGTATGCCTTGAAGCTGGAGAACTGGTCCCAATGGTCGGTCACGGCGTCCACGTGGCTGCCGTCGGGCCGGTTGAGGTCGCCCCCGAGCTGGAGGTTGTAGGGCGGGTCGGCGAAGACGAGATCGACCGACGCATCGGGCAGCCGCCGCATGGCTTCCACGCAATCGCCCGGCAGGATCCGCCCGATCGGCAGGTCCACCGGGGCTTCCGGCGCGCGCCGCGCGCGGACCTTCGTGGTCTCGATGACCCCCATCCTTCATTCCCCCTGATTCAACTTATCCACAGGGTGAGTCCTCGCGGACTCGGCGTCAAGCGGGGAGTTTGGCGCGATATGGTTAACGCGGAATCAACCGAGAAAGAACAGAAGGTGTCCGGCACAAGATGTTGAGTCCATGTGGAATCGCCGGACTCGATATCGTGGGGTGTGGCGCGGAAGACTCGGATTGGCGATTTCGCTTGTTTCCTCTCGGGCAGATGCCATCCTCCGCAGCGGGACGCATGGAGGGAGGAGCGGAATGGCTCTCGAAGTGATCGGTGCGGGCCTGGGGCGCAATGCGACCTTTTCGCTGAAATTCGCGCTGGAGCATCTGGGCTTCGGTCCATGCCACCACATGTCGGAAGTGTTCGCCGATGCACGCCGGCAGGTGCCGTTGTGGATCGACGTCGCGGCGGGGAAGCCCGACTGGGACGAAGTGTTCCGCGGCTTCCGCTCAACGACCGACTATCCCGCATGTACCTATTGGCGCGAGCTGGCGGACTATTACCCGGACGCGAAAGTCGTCCTCACGCACCGCGACCCCGACAGCTGGTTCGAATCGGTGAGCGAGACAATCTTTTCCGAGGCGCTGCAGGGGGGCCTGCGCGGAACGCCGACCGGCGACATGATGCACGGCAACATCTTCCGGCACTTCGACGGCGGATCGCTGACCGATCGCGCCTTCATGACCGACTGGTACCGCCAGCGGAACCAGGCAGTCATCGACGGCCTGCCGGCCGACCGCCTGCTGGTGTTCCACCCCAAGGACGGCTGGGAGCCACTGTGCGCGTTCCTGGGCGTTCCGGTGCCGGCGGAGCAGTTTCCGCGCGTCAACAGCCGGGACGAGATCTTGGCGGCCAGGAACGATCGCGGCGGCCTGCCTCCCTCGCCCGAAGATGCGGAGCGGTTCGGCCGCAAGTACATCGACCAGCTGAAGATCAAGGCATTCGGCTAGGCCGCGAACAGGTCCGCCTGCGCGACGGGGGCGAAGCTGCGGCGGTGGAGCGGGCATGGACCGTGCTCCCGCAAGGCGGCGAGATGGTCGGGCGTACCGTAGCCCTTGTTGCGTTCCCAGCCGTAGTGGGGGTGCGCGGCAGCCGCGTCGCGCATCAACCGGTCGCGCCATTCCTTGGCGATGATGCTAGCGGCGCCAATCGCCGGCTCACGTGCATCGCCGCCGACGATGGGCTTCGCCGCCCAGCGCCACTCGACGCACCTCCCATGCGGTGTCAGGTTGCCGTCCACCAGCACCACCTCGGGATCGCGCCCGAGCGCCTCGACCAGCCGGGATACCGCCAGCGTCATCGCCAGCATGGTCGCGCCGAAGATGTTCAGCCGGTCGATTTCGTCGACATCCACGATACCCACGCCCCACGCGCAGCGCCGCCGGACTGACACGTCGACCTTCGCCCGATCCGCGGGGGACAGTTTCTTGGAGTCGCCGATACCGCCCGGTCGAGGCTTGCAAAGCGCTACCGCCGCTGCGACGACTGGACCGGCCAACGGCCCCCTTCCCGCCTCGTCGACACCGACGACGAGCGGCGTGGAGCCAAATCGCGAATGAGGTGTTCCTGCCAACATGACCATGCGCCCGACCGTACTCGCCCTTGTATCCCTCAGCGCCCTCGCCGCGGCAAGCTGCGGCGCGCAGACCACCGGGGATACCCCCGGGGCGCGATCGACGCAGGCCCCTGTCTCGACGATGGCGACTCCCTTCGCGATCAAACCGCACGGCGCATACAACGAGCCGTGGGCGGCCGCGTTCGCCCCGGGCACGCCGGTCCTGTTCATCACCGAAAAGAGCGGGACGATGAAGTTCTTCGATACCCGCGCCGGTCGGGGTGGCACGGTGACGGGCCTCCCGACGGTCGATTCCGGCGGCCAGGGCGGGCTTGGCGACATCGCCTTCCTACCGTCGGAGAAGGCGGCCACGCTTTCGCGGCGTACGATCTACCTCACCTGGGCCGAAGCGGGACCCGACGATACGCGCGGCGCCGTCCTGGGCCGCGGGACGCTGGTTTGCGAGGAGGCGGATGCCTGCCGCATCGATGGCATGACGGTGATCTGGCGCCAGCCCAAGGTGTCCGGCCGCGGGCACTATTCGCATCGAATCGCGATCGCGCCCGACGGCAAGTCGATCTTCCTCGCCAGCGGCGACCGGCAGAAAATGGACCCGGCGCAGGATACCGCGAACAACCTCGGTTCGGTGGTCCGCCTCAACCTCGATGGTACCCCGGCAGCCGGGAACACGTTCTCCGGGCAGGCAGGCAAGGCGCAGGACATCTGGTCGTTCGGTCACCGCAACATCCTCGGCCTGCAGTTCGACGCCCAGGGTCGCCTGTGGGACCTCGAGCACGGACCGGCCGGGGGCGACGAGCTCAACCTTGTCACGAAGGGCGCCAACTACGGTTGGCCGGTCGTCTCGGAGGGCAAGCATTATGACGGGCGCGCGATCCCCGCGCACTCCACCCGGCCCGAATTCGCCGCCCCGGCGATCAGCTGGAACCCGGTGATCGCTCCCGGCGATTTCGTGTTCTACTCGGGCAAGCTGTGGCCCGAGTGGAAGGGCCAAGCCCTGATCGCCGGGATGAAGCCCGCCAGCGTGGTGCGGGTCGGCATCGATGGCACCCGGGCCACCGAGCTGGCGCGCTACGCGATGGACAAGCGCATCCGCGAGATTGTCGAGGGGCCCGATGGAGCGCTCTGGCTGCTCGAGGACAAGGCGGGCGGAAGGCTGCTCGAACTGCGGCCCAACAAATAGTTTAGCGCGAACGTCCTCGACTCCGCTGCGGCTCGCCCGTATCGGCGCGCGCCCATGCCCACTATCGTGCCCCTGTCCGCGGTCGACCCGCAGCATGTCGAGGACCTGCTCGACGCGGCGTTCGAACCCGAACGGCGGGGCCGCACGTCGTACCGCATCCGCGAGGGCACCGACTGGTTGCCGATGCTGAGCTTCGCCGCGCTCGACGACGAGGACTGGCTGGTGGGCTCGATCCAGGTCTGGCCGGTCGCGCTGGCAGCGCCGGACGGACGCGCGCATCCCCTGCTCATGGTCGGCCCCGTCGCGGTCCTGCCGGCGCACCAGGGAGAGGGCTATGGCAAGGCGCTGATGGCTGCCGCGCTCGGCGCCATCGATCCGGCCGCCGCCCTGCCCCAGGTCCTCATCGGCGATCCGCCATACTATGGCCGGTTCGGTTTCGTCGAAGCTCCCCGCGGCTGGCACTGCCCCGGCCCGTGGGAGCCCGAGCGCCTGCTCGTGCGCTGTAACAACCCGGCCATCCTTCCCCCGGCGGGCATGCTGGGTCCGTGGGCAGGAGCCGCGAGCCGCTTGGCGAACTGACGCGGTTCTGGCATCGCCGCGCCGATGCCCTACGAGCCGCCTCCCGAAATCGCCGGAATGTCGCTCGCCGAACTCGCGGCGGCGGTGGCGGAGCGCAAGCTGCCGCCGGTAGAGCAATGGTCCCCCGCGCACGTCGGTGACAGTCACATGGCGATCCTTGCGGACGGAACCTGGACCCACGAGGGATCGCCGATCTCGCGCCCTGCAATGGTGCGCGCTTTCGCATCGCTCCTGATGCGCGACGAGGCCGGCCGGCACTGGCTGGTGACGCCGGTGCAGAAGCTCTCGGTCGAAGTCGAGGATGCGGCGTTCGTCGCCACCGATGTAACCCAGCGCGATGGAGCGCTCGCCTTCCGCCTCAACACCGACGAAATCGTGATCGCCGGCCCCGATCATCCGCTGCTTGCGCGTGGGGATGCGGAGACCCCCGCGCTCTACCTCGCGGTGCGACGCGGGTGCGAAGCGCGTCTCAACCGGTCGACCTACGAGCAACTGGCGCTCCTCGCGGATCGCGACTGGCGGGTCTCGAGCGAGGGCGCGACCTTTTCCCTGGTGCCGAGGTGAGCGCGCTTTTCGATCGCCTTTCGCGGGTCCTCCATGCCGGTCATGCGCGCGAGGTCGAACTTCTGACCGACGCGATGGCGCCGCCCGATCTTCTGCGCCCTGCCGCTGTACTGATCGCGGTGACCGAACGCAGCGACCCGGGCGTGCTGCTCACCCACCGGCCCGAGACGATGCGCAGCCACGCCGGACAGGCGGCTTTTCCGGGTGGCAAGATCGATCCGGGCGAGGATGCGGTCGAGGCGGCCCTGCGCGAGGCGCACGAGGAGCTTGGCATCGACCCGCGCGACGTGCGGGTGATCGGTCCATCCGATCCGTTCCGTACCCGCACCGGTTACGACGTCACCCCCGTCCTTGCGGTCGTGCCGCCCGACCTGCCGATCCGGCCGAACCCCGCGGAAGTCGCCGACTGGTTCGAGCCGCCGCTCGCCTATGTCCTCGACCCGGCCAACCGGATGCCGCGGACGGTCGAGTGGGAGGGAGCCCAGCGCACCTATTTCGAGATCGTGTGGCAGGGGCATCGCATCTGGGGCGTGACCGCGGCCATTATCGGCAACCTGTCGCGCCGACTGGAGCTGGCGGAGCTGTTCGATGGCTGAACTGCCGCAGGCCGAATGGACCCAGCGCCCGGAACTCGCCCGGCTTATTGCCGCTCTCGGTCCGGGCAACGCACGATGGGTCGGCGGCGCGGTGCGCGACACGCTGCTCGGTCACGAGGTCGCCGACATCGATGCCGCGACCCCGCTGGAGCCGGTCGAAGTGATCGACCGGCTCGATGCCGCGGGCATCCGCACGATTCCGACCGGCATCGATCATGGCACGGTGACCGCGATCATTGATGGCGGGAACGTCGAGATCACGACGCTGCGGCACGATGTCTCAACCGACGGCCGCCGCGCGACGATCGCCTTCGCCAACGACTGGAAGGACGATGCGGCGCGGCGCGATTTCACGATCAACGCGCTCTATGCCGACCCGCTGACCCTTGAGATCCACGACTATTTCGGCGGGGTCGATGACCTTGCCGCGCGCCGCGTGCGCTTCATCGGCGACGCACGCCAGCGCATCCGCGAAGACCACTTGCGTATCCTGCGCTACTTCCGCTTCCAGGCGCGCTTCGGGGCAGAGCTGGACGCAGAGGCCGAGGAGGCCTGCGCCGAATTCGCCCCCATGCTCAAGGGTCTCAGCCGCGAGCGCGTCGGATGGGAATTGCAGAACCTGCTGTGCCTGCCCGATCCTTCCGCCACGGTCATGCGGATGCGCGAACTCGGCGTCCTGCAGGTGATCCTGCCGGAGACTGGCCGGAACGAGGTCGACAAGCTTGCGCAGCTCGTCGCGGCTGAGAAGAGCCATCGAATAGCGCCCGACGCGATGCGCCGGCTGGCCGCGCTCCTGCCCGCGGTGCCGCCGGTGGCGGAAACGGTCGCGGCGCGGCTGCGGCTGTCGCGAAGCCAGCGCGACCGGCTCGCCTGCGTGGCCGCGCGCGACATGCGCGATGGCGACGACCCGCGCGGGCTCGCCTATGGGATCGGGCTATCGTGCGCCATCGACCGGCTGCTGCTGACCGGCGCTGACCCTTCACCATTGGAAAACTGGGATGTGCCCGTCTTCCCGCTCAAGGGCGGCGAGATCGTCGCCCGCGGCGTGAAGGCCGGGCCGGAGGTCGCGCGAATCCTTCAAGGCATCGAAAAGCGCTGGGTGAGCGAGGGATTTCCCGTGAGAACGCGCGTGGAAGAGATGCTCGAAGAGGCGATCGCAAGCAGGGCCTGACCTTTCAGCCAGGCTTCAGGCTTCCTGTGCCATGGTCCCGAGGTTGCCTTTTCATTCGCCCCGCGGATAAGGGAGCAGGCCGCCGAGCGGCCGCCAGCGCGTTTCGGCCCATGGGGCCGTCCGTCCCGCCGGTCGGGACACCTCGCGAAGCAGCGCTTCGTATCACCCGCGCGAACAACCAAGTCTGGCCGTGAAGCGGGCGTGCCTGCGATCGCGGCGCCATGTGAACCGATCGGAGACCACAATGAAATTTACCCGTCTGGCCGCCAGCGCAGCCATTGCCGCCATCCTTCTTCCCGCAGCCGCGTTCGCGCAGGTCGCCGCCGGGGCCAAGGTCTATGGGCCGCAAGGCAATGAGGTTGGCACGATCGTCAAGGTCGAAGGGGGCATCGTCACTCTCGACACGGGTGCGCACAAGGCTCCCCTGCCCGAAGACGCCTTCGGCAAGGGCGACAACGGGCCGACGATCACCGTCACGAAAGCGCAGATCGATGCCATGATGGACGAGCAGGTCGCCGCCGCGAAGGCCGCCCGCGACAATGCGCTGCTCGCCGGTGCCGCTGTCGTCACCGCCAAGGGCGCGCCGGCCGGCACGATCAAGTCGGTGGAGGGCGATGCCGTCGTGCTCGAAAGCCCGACCGGCCCGGTCGCGCTGAAGCGCGAGCACTTCGCGGTCAATCCGCAAGGCGCTCTGATGGCTCTGTTCACCGCAGACCAGATTGCCGCCGCGACCGATAGCGGCGAGACCTCCGAATAACCGAAGGCTCAAAACCCCTCGAGCCCTTCGGGTCGTGGAACGGGTCGGCAGCGAAAACGCGCAGCCGGCCCGTTTTCAGTTCTGGAAGCGATTGCTCTTCGGAAAGCCCGTCGGCGGCAGACGGCCGGCCGCCCCCCGCGCTACCTTCCATTGCCAGATGTCCGTCTCGGTCCGGGTCCGGCCGCTCTCGCCGCCCATCGCCCAGCTGAGGCCGTCGTCGAGCTTGAAGGTGGTCGCGTCGCTGAGACCGCCGTCGCGGTAGCGCTGGAGCGTCACGCCCTGCCCGCGGCCGAGGATCGGCAGTTCCTCGAGGTGGAAGACGACGAGCTTGCGGTTGTCGCCGACCACCGCGACATGGTCGTGCTCGGCGGCGATCTCGCGCACCGCGGCGACCTTCTGCCCCGCCTTGAGATTGACCACCTGCCGCCCCTTGCGGGTTTCGGCGAGCAATTCGTCGGTTTCTGCCGCAAAGCCCTTGCCGCTCGTCGCGGCGAGCAGGAGTTGCCCCTTGGGCTTGTACACCAGCGCGGTCACGACCTGGGCCTCGCTGTCGATATCGATCATCGTGCGCACCGGCTCGCCAAAGCCCCGCGCGCCCGGCAACTTGTCGCAACCCAGCGTGTAGAACCGCCCGTCGTCAGCGGCGAGCAGCAGCTTGTCCGTCGTCTGGGCGTGCAGCGCGAACGCCGGACCGTCGCCCTCCTTGAACTTCCAGTCCTGGTCGAGCGGGAGGTGCCCGCTTGCCCCGCGGATCCAGCCGCGCTGCGACAGGATGATGGTGATGGGCGCCTTCTCGATCATCGCGTCGGGATTGAATTCGACGGTGGGGGCGGCTTCGGCGATCGTCGTACGGCGTGCGCCGAGCTTGGTGTCGGGACCGTATTCCTTGCGTAAGGCCTCGAGGTCCCGGCGTAGTCGCGTGCGCTGGCGCGCGGGCGAGCCGAGCAGCTTCTCGAGCTCTTCCTGCTCCTTGATGAGGTCGTCGCGCTCCTGCCGCAGCTCCATCTCCTCGAGCTTGCGCAAGCTGCGCAGCCGCATGTTGAGGATCGCCTCGACCTGGCGGTCGGTGAGGGAGAATTCCTCCATCATGATCGGCTTGGGCTCGTCCTCGGTGCGGATGATCTCGATCACCCGGTCGAGGTTGAGGTAGGCGACGATGTAGCCTTCGACGAGTTCGAGCCGCTTCGCGATCTGGTCGAGCCGGTGACGACTGCGGCGCTGGAGGATGTCGATCTGGCTCGCGATCCAGTGCTGGAGCAGCTCCTTCAGCCCCATCACCATCGGCACTCGCTGCGCATCGAGCACGTTCAGGTTGAGCCCGAAGCGCGTCTCGAGGTCGGTCAGCTTGTAGAGCGATTCCTTGAGCAGTTCCGGATCGACGTTGCGACTACGCGGCACGAAGACGATGCGGATATTCTCGTCGCTCTCGTCGCGCACGTCTTCGAGAATCGGCAGTTTCTTGTCCGCGATGAGCTGGGCGACCTGCTCGATCAGCTTGCCCTTCGCCACCTGGTAGGGGATTTCGCTGACCACGAGCTGCCACTGGCCGCCGCCCAGCCGCTCGATCCCGGCCTGGCGGTCCGCTTCCTCCTTCGCCTCGGCGGCGTGGAACCGTGCGCGCATCCGGAAGCTGCCGCGCCCGGTCTCGTAAGCCGCCGCGATCGTCTCGGCGCTGTCGACGACAAGGCCGCCGGTGGCGAAATCGGGCCCGTGGAAGAGCTCCATCAGCCGCGCGTGCTCGGCGTGCGGGTTGTCGACCAGTTCGAGCGTCGCGTCGATCACCTCGGCGACGTTGTGGCTGGGAATGTTGGTCGCCATGCCGACCGCGATGCCGCTGGACCCGTTGGCGAGCAGGTTGGGGAACAGCCCGGGGAAAATCTCGGGTTCCTGCTCCTCGCCGTTGTACGTCGGGATGAAGTCGACCGTGCCTTCGTCGAGACCCTGCATGAGGAGCATCGCGGTGCGGGTCAGCCGCGCCTCGGTGTAGCGGTAGGCGGCGGCGTTATCGCCGTCGATATTGCCGAAGTTGCCCTGCCCCTCGACCAGCGGATAGCGCAGCGCGAAGTCCTGCGCGAGGCGCACCATCGCGTCGTAGACCGACGCATCGCCGTGCGGGTGATACTTGCCGATGACATCGCCGACGACGCGCGCGCTCTTCTTGAACGCTTCGGTGGGGTTGAGCTTCAGCTGCCGCATCGCCCACAGCAGGCGGCGGTGGACCGGCTTCAACCCGTCGCGCAGGTCGGGCAACGAGCGCGCCGTGATCGTGGACAGCGCATAGACGAGGTACCGTTCAGACAGCGCGCTGTCGAACGGGGCGTCGACGATCGCGTCGAAGGGGTCTTTCTCGGCTTCG
This sequence comes from Tsuneonella dongtanensis, assembly GCF_001698205.1. Lineage (NCBI taxonomy): Bacteria > Pseudomonadati > Pseudomonadota > Alphaproteobacteria > Sphingomonadales > Erythrobacteraceae > Tsuneonella > Tsuneonella dongtanensis. The sequence continues at coordinate 1,613,807 of NZ_CP016591.1, read as the reverse complement.
ATGAGGTCTGCCATGCGGGTCGCCCTAGCAGCGGCACGGGCGGACGCTCAACGCCGGAACGCTCCGCTATCCCCACGCGTATGGTGGGCAAAGGAGACTCCCCATGCCCAAGCGCGTACTCATCATCGCCACCGACGGTTTCGAGCAGTCGGAACTGGAAAAGCCCAAGGCCAACCTGGAAGCCGCCGGCTTCGAGACGGTCGTCGCCAGCCTCGAGGATGGCGAGATCAAGGGTTGGGACCAGAAGGACTGGGGCCGCGCGGTCAAGGTCGACATGACGGTCGAGGAAGTCAGCGAAGGCGATTACGACGCGCTGCTGCTTCCGGGCGGGCAGATGAACCCGGATATCCTGCGGATGAACGACACGGTCATCGATCTGATCGAGGACTTCAACGACGCGGGCAAGCCGATCGCGGCGATCTGCCACGCACCGTGGCTGCTGATCGAGGCCGACATCGTCGACGGCAAGACCGTGACGAGCTGGCCCTCCCTGCGCACCGATCTCGAGAACGCGGGCGGAAACGTTGTCGATCAGGAAGTGGCCATCGACGGCAACCTCATTACCAGCCGCAATCCCGATGACATTCCGGCGTTCAGCGAGGCCCTCATCGCCGCACTTCAGCAGGAAAAGGTGCCCGAAGACGCCTGATCTGTTCGAAACAAAGCATTGAAATTCAAGGCCTCGCCGGGCGACCGGCGGGGCCTTTTTGCATCCCTCTTGAATTATGGCAAAACCAGGGCATGATTAAGGCTGAAATAAGGCAAGAGAGGATTTGCATATGAAGAAGGTTCTGTTCGGCTCGTGCGCGCTCGCGCTCGTCCTCGCCGGTTGCAGCGAAAACGCCGAGCGTCAGGATGGCGTGGGTGCCGCGATGGAGGCTGCCGCCGATTCGGCAGTCGCGGAGGAGATGGCCCAGCCCGCTGCGGCCGCCGACGACCAGATCGCCGGTCGTGCCGAGCTTCCCGCGAACATGCCCAAGCTCGCCTACGCGTACGGGCTTTCGTACCGGCTCCCTTCCGATCAGATCGGCAAGCTCATGCGCAGCCATGCGAACCTCTGCGAGCAGCAGGGCCCGTCCTCGTGCCGGATTGTCGGGATGGATCTTTCGGGCGACGTGGAGGAAGACACCGTGCGCGGCACGCTCCAGCTCGCCGTCGCCGCAAGCCACGCGCGCGCTGTGAGCGCGCTGATCGAGGACGAAGCCGAGGGCGCCGGAGCCGAGCAAGCCAAGGCGACCATCGGCAGCGAGGAAGTATCCAAGCAGATCGTCGATACCGAGGCCCGCATCCGCGCACGGGAGGAACTGCGCGACCGGCTGCTCGAGGTCCTGCGCACCCGCAAGGGCAGCGTGAACGACCTCGTGGCGGCCGAGCGCAGCGTCGCCGAGGTCAACGAGGAGATCGACCAGACGCGCTCATGGCTCGCCGAGACCAAGGGGCGGGTCGCCTTCAGCCGGATGGACATCGACTATGCGCCGGCCACCGCGGTTGCCGGAGACTTCACGGCGCCGATCGAAGGGGCACTCGGCTCGCTCGGCAGCATCCTCGGCAACATCGTAGCGGTGCTGATCGTGCTGCTCGCCATCGCGTTGCCGACGGGCGGGTTGGTCGCTGGCGCGATCTGGTTGCGGCGCAGACTGGCGGCAGTGCCGAGCTGATCCCCGTCGCGCTCTCGCCCGCGTCGGCGTCAGCGGTCCAGGGTTTGGACAACGTAGTCGGGTGTTCCGTCGAACATATGCCGGGCAACGAACCGGGCGTGCGCCTGCGCCATACTGGCGCCGCCCGGTCGAATGGAGAAGAATCCGAGCGGACCGAAGCCGTGCCCGCCGCCGCGTATGGTCGTGTGCGCAAACGGGATGCCGGCGGCTGCACTCGACTTGGCCAGTGCCGTGGCTGCAGAGGGGGAGACCACTTCATCGGCATCGCCGTGCACGATGAGCAGTGGCGGCTCGCCGAGATCCATGACGCCGTCGAGGAACAGTTGGCCATAGTAATCGACCACCGCCCGCGGTCGCGGCGCATCGATCCCGAAATCGTCCAGCGCATAGGCGACATTCAGGGCAGTCATCGCTCCGGCGGATGCGCCCCATAACCCGACCCGTCCGGAATCGAGGCAGAATTCCTTACCCTTGACGGCGAGCCAGTTCATGGCTGCGACCGTATCTTCCGCAGCCGCCGCGGCAGCCGCGCTGCGCGCGCCGAACCGGTCGGGATCGGCCTTGCGGAAGTCTTCGGGGAATTTGGCGTAGCGCGGTGAAGCCGCCGGGCGGTCGCCCTGCAGGCGGTACTGGATCGACAGGGTCGCGATGCCCTCCGCCGCCAGGGCGGCAGCGATCGTGGGGACAGCATTGCCGCTGTTGCTTCGCTCCACGAAACCGCCGCCATGGATGAAGACGACCGCCGGTCGCGGCGACGTGCAGGGCGACTGCGGCGCATAGAGATCGAGATGGAGCGGCATCGATCCATTCTCGGTAGCGCCGAAGCCGTAGACGATCCCGCCAGTCTTCTGGGGTTCCGGGGCGGACGTGCCGGTGCTGCTGGCCACTGCGATCGCCCCTTGCCCTGCCAGGGCAGCCAGACCAATCAAGGTCATCGCAAGGCGGAGTGGTTTCGCCATCACGCCGTCACCAATTCTTGTCCACTGATCGGCACGCCTCGTCCTACAGCCGCCGGGCGTCGTGGCTGTCGGCGGGCACCCGCACGGCAAGTCCGTCGAGGTCCGGCGTCAGCTCGATCTGGCACGCCAGCCGGCTCGTGCGGCAGGCGCCGGCGGCAAGGTCGAGCATGTCCTCTTCCTCTTCGCTCGCGGGAGGCAGGCGGTCGAACCATTCGGCCGCGACGATCACGTGACAGGTCGAGCAGGCCATCTGCCCTTCGCACGTACCCTCCAGCGGCAGACCTTTCGCCTGGCCGAGGCGGAGGAGGTTGTCGCCCGGCTCGGCCTCGGCCTCGATCACGCCCCCGCGCGGCTCGGTAAAGGTAACCTTTATCATTGCGCGTCCGCCGCGGCGTTGATCATGGCGGCTGCTTCGTCGATTTCGTCCATGGTCGTATAGCGTCCGAACCCAAGCCGGATGGAATTCCTGGCCTCGGCATCCGACAAGCCGATCGCCTTTAGGACGTGGCTTGGCCGGCCCGAGCCGCTGGCGCAGGCGCTGCCGGCGGAGAACATCACCTCGCGACAATCGCTCATCAGCCGGGCGACGTCGAGGCCGTCCTTGCGGATATTGAGATTGCCGAACCAGCGGGCCGAAGCGCTGCCGTTCAGTTCCCAATCGCCGAACAGCTCGCCCACCCTGTCCCACAGCGCTTCGATGTGCGCGCGGTCCGCCGTCATCCGCTCTTTCGCCAGAGCCGCTGCGGCGCCCATCCCGGCCACGAGAGCGGGGCTGACGGTGCCCGAGCGCAAGCCGTGCTCCTGCCCTCCGCCGGTCTGCACTTCGGTCAACTCGACACCATTGCGCACCCACAGAGCGCCGACACCCTTGGGCCCGTGGAACTTGTGCGCGGAGACGGCGATCATGTCGGCAAGAGTGACCGGCAGCTTGCCGCAGGCCTGCACCGCGTCGCACAGGAACAATGCTCCTGCCGCCTTCGCCTTGCGATGCCAGTCGAGCGTGGGCTGGATCGTCCCGATCTCGTTGTTCACCTGCATCACCGCGACGAGCCGCGTCCTTGCGGCAAGATCCTGCGCCGGATCGCACAGTCCTTCGCCGTCGACCTTCAGCACGTGCGCGCCCTCTGCGGTGTCGAGAACGGCGGCATGCTCGATTGCCGATACGGCGACCTTGCCCTCGCCGCGCGTGCCGCGGATCGCAAGGTTGATCGCTTCGGTCGCGCCGCTTGTGAAGATCACCCGTCCGCCCGGCGGCATGAGCGCGGCGACCTGGTCGCGGGCGTGCTCCACCGCGGCCCTGGCCATCCGGCCCATCCGGTGCGCCGAATGCGGATTGCCGAACCCCTCGCCGCCGGGCCCGTCGAGCCATCGCAGCATCGCCTCCCGCGCCTCGGGCGCGAGAGGGGTCGTGGCCTGGTAGTCCAGATAGATCATGCGTTTGCCATATCCAGCCACACCTCGCAGAAGCGTTCCACCTCCGCACGTGTCGTTGTCCAGCCGAAACTCACCCGGATGGTGCGGTCGGCGATCTCGTCCGGCACGCCCATGGCAGTCAACACATGGCTGCGCTTCATCGTGCCCGACGAGCACGCCGAACCCTGGCTTACCGAGATACCCGCCATGTCGAAGCGCATGAGCTGCGCTTGCGCCGACATCCCGGGCATGGCGATCGCACGGATGTACGGCGTGGGATCGGACAGGCGATCGGACAGCCATTCGCCGCCGAGCGCGCGAACCTCGCCGGCAAACGCATCGAGCGGTTCGAGCACGGAAGGGTCTATGTAGGGATCGGTGCAGGCTTCCAGCGCGGCCGCCATGCCCAGAATACCAGGCAGGTTCTCGGTCCCGCGCCGGTAGCCACGCTCCTGCCCGCCCGACGGGTGGAGCATAGCGTAATCCTTGACGAGCAGCGCTCCGACACCGACCGGCCCGCCGAACTTGTGCGCCGCCACGATCGCCATGTCCGCCATCTGCGGCAGTTCGAACTTGCCGGCGCTTTGCGCGCAATCCACCAGGAGCAGTCCTCCGTTGTCGTGCACGAGCTCGGCACCGAATCCGATGTGCTGGCGATTGCCCGTTTCCGAATTGACGTGCTGGACCGCGACCAGCGAGCGGTTTTCGGGATCGTCGACCAGCAGGTCGGAGGGGCGACTTTCGGCCGACAGCGCCATGAGGTCGGCCGCTCCGTCGGGGCGCACCGGCAGTGTCCATTCGGGCCGGTCGCCGCGCAGCACCGCATCGTGTTCGACAGCGGTCGCTATGTCGTGAACGGCGTTCGCCGCGTTGAGCGCAATCTCGGCTGCCTCGCTTGCGCCGGACGTGAAGATCACCTCGCCTGTCCAGCCGAGAGAATTACGAATCCGGTCCCGGGCATTCTCCAGCGCACTGCGTGCCGCCCGCCCTTCCGCGTGCGGACTGGAAGGGTTGGCCCACAGGGCAAAGCCTTCTTCGAGCGCCGCGCGCGCCTCTGGGCGCAGCGGGGTGGTGGCCGCATGATCGAGATAGATTCGGGAAGGTATCGTCACGATTGCGATTTTTGCCTCCGTGCCTATATAGCCGCGCACCCGCGAGGCGCCAGCGCCGCCTCGTGTAACCAATTCAGCGAACTCTTTTCTTCTAAGGCGATTTCATGCCCTCAGTGATCTTTCCCGGCCCCGAAGGCCGCCTCGAAGGCCGTTTCAGCCCGGGGCCGCGTCCGCGCGCGCCTGTTGCGATGATCCTCCACCCGCACCCGCACGGCGGGGGCACGATGAACGACCGGATCGTCCAGCGGCTGTACAAGACCTTCGTCGATCGCGGGTTCGCCGTGCTGCGCTTCAACTTTCGCGGCGTGGGCCGCAGCCAGGGCAGCTTCGACAACGGTGTGGGCGAGCTCAGCGATGCGGCGTCGGCGCTCGACTGGGTCCAGTCGATCCACCCGGAGGCGCAGACCACCTGGGTTGCCGGCGTCAGCTTCGGCGCACTGATCGGAATGCAGTTGCTCATGCGGCGTCCCGAAGTGCGCGGGTTCATCTCGGTATCGGCTCCGGCGAACATGTACGACTTCACGTTCCTGGCCCCCTGCCCGGCCAGCGGCATCTTCGTGCACGGTGCGCAGGACACTGTCGTGCAGCCGAATTCGGTCGAGAAGCTGGTCGAAAAGCTGCGCACGCAGAAGCACATCACGATCCACCACGACGTGATCCCGCGGGCGAACCACTTCTTCGAACACGAGATCGACGACATGATGCTGTCGGTCGACAAGTACCTCGACTTCCGGCTCTCGCCCGACTGCCCGATCCGCTGATACCGTTCGTTCGGTGGCGCTTTGCGACGCGAAACTGCTTGCGCTAGGTATGTGATGTTGTAACATCAAATGTCGAGAGAGGAGACTCGACATGGCATACCTGCAGAACACCAGCTGGAAGGATCGTCCGGGAGCGATCGCCGGGGTCGTCGCGATCCACGGGGTCATCGGCTACGCCCTGATCACGGGATTGAGCTTCACGCAGATCATCGAGCGGGTGAAGAACCCCCAGGCAGTCGATGTGGTGGTCCCGCTCCCCGTGCCACCGCCGGAACCGCCGAAGCCCCAGCCCGACGAAGCGGTAATCGATCGGCCGATCGTGGCTCCCAAGCCGCTGATCGACGTGAGCCCGGTCAAGCCGGTGATCGACACGACGCCGATCATCATCCCGACGCCCGATATCCAGCCCCGCGTCATTCCAAGCCCGACGCCGGCCTTCACTCCCGCCGCGCGGCCGGCGTTCGACCCGGTCGGCGCGAAGCCCAAGAACAACCCGGGCAACTGGGTAACGGTGAACGATTATCGTTCGAGCTGGATCAACCGCGAATGGACCGGGACCGCGCGCTTCCGGCTTCAGGTGGGCGCCAACGGCAGGGTAGAGAGCTGCACGATAACGTCCTCGAGCGGACACCCTGAGCTCGACCAGGCGACATGTGCGCTCGTGACGCAACGCGCGCGGTTCGATCCGGCGAAGGATGAGGCCGGCGCAAAGACAACCGGCAGCTACAGCAACTCGGTCCGCTGGGAACTACCGGAGTGACGCGAAAGGTACGCGGTCGGCCCGATCCTACCGCGTGCCCAGCTGCCCGACCGGCGAGCGCCCCTCGTCGTCGGGCAGCGTCCAGATCGCGACGTTGATCACCGCGATCCCGGCCAGCACGAGCATCAGCATCGCCTGCCTGCGCATGCCCGGCTTGCGCCACAGCCAGACCGCACCGGCGACCAGCGCCAGGGCGGCAAGGACGAGCAGCGAGAGCACGGTCGAAATCATCTGCTTCCCATAGCTGTTGCCGATCACCCGGAACAGCCCGCCCGCGAAGGGGTTTTACTCGCATACGGGCGGAATGGCCGCCCTTTCCCGCGGGAGCGCAATACATGAGCATTTTCGGCAAGATCAGGGACGCAATCTTCGGCAAGGCGAAAGCGGCTCCTGCGCCCTCCCCGACGATCGATACCACACAGGCACCCGGCTCCCCGGCGCCCGAACCCTCGGAAGCAGCGGCCGTCACCGAGATCGACGTCACCAACAGCCTCGATTCGATGCCGGGCGCAGACCACCTCAACTGGCGTACTTCGATCGTGGACCTGATGAAGCTGATCAACGTCGATTCGGACTACGACAGCCGCAAGGCACTGGCCCAGGAGATGGGTCGCACCGACTATTCGGGCACGGCAGAGGACAATGTCTGGCTGCACAGGCAAGTAATGAGCGAACTTGCGCGCAACGGCGGCAAGGTCCCTGCGGAATTTCTCGACTAACGACTTTGACAGTCACTGAAGGTCGCGACACAGGGCCGGAATGACGAGCCATTGCGATTTCACGCGCCGCCAGGCCCTCGCGGGTCTTGGCGGCGTTTCCGTCGCCGCACTCAGCGGGTGCGCGACTACCGCCTTAAGAACGCCCGGCATTTCTCCCGAGCTCCTCCTCGAGGAGATTGCGTGGAACCTGCTCGAACACAAACCGGGCCGCGCTACCTCGCTGGGGGTCGACACCGGTACCCGCGCTCGGCTGCGCGGCCTTCTCGAGGATACCTCGGCCGAAGGACAGGCGGAGATAGCGGCCACCCTTCGCAGCGACCTGGCGCGGGCGCGCGCCGTCGACACCGCCCCGCTCGATGCCGCAAGCCGCACCAGCTTCGAGGTGGTCGAGAGCGCATACTCGACCGCCCTCGACGGGTTTGCCCTTCCCTATGGCGATGTCGCCGTCGGCAGCTGGCGGAACAGCCCCTACGTCGTGCTCCAGAACGTCGGCGCCTACCTTGATCTTCCGCGGTTCATGAGCGCCCAGCATCCGGTGCGTGACCGCGACGATGCCGAAGCGTATCTTTCCCGTCTCGAGCAGATACCGCGGGTGTTCGAAGGCGAGCTCGGCCGTATCCGGGCTGCACGCAGCATCGGCCTCGTTCCGCCCGGGTTCCTTCTCGACAAGGCCATTGGCGCAATGGAGCGCTCGATCGCCGATGCTCGCAGCGCCGAAGGCACATATGTCACGGGTCTGACAAGACGCAGCGAAGCCATTCCCGGCAACTGGGGCGCACGTGCGCGTGCACTGACACCCGCCATCGCCGAAGCCCTCGATCGTCTGCTTGTCGAATTAAAGACACAGCGCTCGGTCGCGGACATGGACCCCGGCATGTGGAGCCAGCCCCGCGGTGACGAGTGGTACGCCTGGGGCCTGCGGGCGGCGACGACAACGCGCCTCACTCCCGACGAGATTCACTCCATCGGCTTGCGCGAACTCGACGAGATCCATGCCCGCATGGACACGCTGCTTCAGCAGGCAGGCTATGCGCAGGGTTCGGTCGGCGATCGCATGAAGGCGCTTGCGGAAGACCCGCGGTACAAGTTCTCGCAAGGCGACGCGGGACGCGCCGAGATCATGGCATTCATCGAGCAGCGGCTCGCCTGGATAAAGGCGCAAATGCCGCGCGCCTTTGCGCATGTCGTCGACCCGAACATGGAAGTCCGCCGGCTTCCGCTCGCCGAGGAACCGGGCGGTCCGGGCGCATACGGTGGCGCCGGGTCGAAGGATGGTACGATCCCCGGCAGGATGTGGATCAACCTTCGCACGACAGACCTTCACCGCAAGTACGATCTGCCGACTCTTACCCATCACGAAATGGTGCCCGGCCATATCTGGCAGGGGGAATATTCGAACCGGCTTCCCCTGATCCGTTCCATCCTCTCTTTCAGCGCGTTTTCCGAAGGCTGGGCGCTCTACGCCGAGCAGCTGGCCGACGAGCTTGGCGCCTATGATGAAAATCCGCAGTGGCGGCTCGGCTATCTTCAGAGCCAGGCCTTCCGGGCCTGCCGTCTGGTCGTCGACACCGGCCTCCACCACAAGCGCTGGAGCAGGCAGCAGGGAGTCGACTTCTTCGTCAACCGAAACGGCGACAACGCGGACTCCATCGCGAGCGAGGTCGATCGCTATTGTTCGTGGCCCGGTCAGGCGTGCGGCTACAAGATCGGCCATACGGAAATGAACCGTCAACGCACCCGGGCCAAGGCGGAGCTCGGGGCGCGCTTTGACCTGCGGGCATTCAACCAGGCCGTCGTCGATGGCGGCAACGTGCCGCTCGACGTCATGGCACGCACGGTCAGTCGATACGTGGCTGGAGCGAGATCCTAGCGTCTCAACATCCCGGTCACGACCTGCCCGAGAATTCCGCCAATTGCGCCGCCCAGGGCACCGCCCGCGCCGCCCTGCGTGCCGCTGCCCTTCCCCTTCATCATGTAGCCGACCACCGCCATCGCGAGGATCGGCAGCATCTTCTTGAGCAGCTCGGGCGGCAGACCTGTCGAACCGGCGACTTCTTCGGCGACGCCGCGGCTTACGTCCTTGCTGCCGAAGATCTGGCCGAGGATGTCGTTGCCCGGCCCTGTCGGAGTCGGCCCGGCGCCAAGGACGCTGTCGAGCAGGCCGCCGCCCAGCCCGCCGCCGAGTATGTCGCCGAGGCCGCCGCCGCTACCACCCGGCCCGGCCTGGCTGCGTCCCATACCCGCGACGATGGCGGGCAACAGCGCGCCGGCAGCGGTCTTGGCGGTTGCGGAGTCGATATTGAGTTCGCGGGCCATCGAATCGATGGCACCCGACTGTTGGAGGACCTGGCTCAGGTTCATGGCGATTGGCTCCCTATCCGGCATGTTACTTCTCGCACTCAACGCACCAGACAAGAAAAGGCCCCGGTCCGGTTTCCCGGCCGGGGCCCTCCTCTCCAACTGGTGAGGCGTCAGGCGTTCTCGGCCTGAGCAACCGGCGCGGCATCGCGCACGCCCTGGTCGACGTGCTCTTCGAACTGCGCGAAATTGTCCACGAAGAGCTGCACCAGCTTGTGCGCGGTGCGGTCGTATTCTTCCGGATCGGCCCACGCGGCGCGCGGGTCGAGCAGGTTGGCGTCGACGCCCGGCACGCTGACCGGCACCTCGAAGCCGAAGTTCGGATCCTTGCGGAACTCGACGTCGTTGAGGCTGCCGTCGAGCGCGGCATTGAGCAGCGCGCGGGTCGCCTTGATCGGCATGCGCTTGATGCCCGGCTCGCTCGCCTTGCCGCCGCTCCAGCCGGTATTGACCAGCCAGCAGGTCGCGCCGCCCTCGGCGATGCGCTTCTTGAGCAGGTTGCCGTAGACGCTGGGGTGACGCGGCATGAACGCCGCGCCGAAGCAGGTGCTGAACGTCGCGGTCGGCTCGGTCACGCCGATCTCGGTGCCGGCGACCTTGGCGGTGTAGCCGGACAGGAAGTGATACATCGCCTGGTCGGGCGTGAGCCGCGCGATCGGAGGCAGCACGCCGAACGCGTCGGCGGTGAGCAGGATGATGTTCGACGGCGGCGGCCCGAGGTTCTTCTCGCTCGTGTTCGGAATGAACTCGATCGGATAGGCGCCGCGCGTATTCTCGGTCTTGCTGTCGTCGGTGAAGTCGAGCTCGCGCGTGTCCGGGTCCATCGTCACGTTCTCGAGGATCGTGCCGAACATCTTCGTCGTCGCGTAGATCTCGGGCTCGCCTTCCGCCGAGAGATTGATCATCTTGGCGTAGCAGCCACCCTCGAAATTGAAGACCGCCTGGTCCGACCAGCCATGCTCGTCGTCGCCGATCAGCGTGCGGCTCGCGTCGGCCGAAAGGGTGGTTTTGCCGGTGCCCGAAAGGCCGAAGAAAATCGCGCTCTTGCCGTCGGGGCCGATGTTGGCGCTGCAATGCATCGGCATGACGCCCTGCGCGGGCAGGAGGAAGTTCAGGAGGCCGAACACGCCCTTCTTCATCTCGCCCGAATATTCGGTGTTGCCGATCAGGATCAGCTTCTCGGTCAGGTTCACCGCGATCACCGTGTCGCTGCGGCAACCGTGGCGCTCGGGATCGGCCTTGAAGCTCGGCAGGTTGATGATCGTGTATTCGGGCGTGAAGTCCGCAAGCTCGTCGGCGGTCGGGCGGACAAGCAGCGTACGGATGAACAGGTTGTGCCAGGCGAGCTGGTTGATGACGCGGACGTTGACGCGGTATTCGGGCTGGCTGCCGCCGAACAGGTCGGCGACGAACAGCTCGTCCTGCCCCTTGAGCTCGGCGAGGAAATCGGCCTTCAGCACATCCCAATGCGCCTGGTCCATCGGCTGGTTGATCGCGCCCCAGTTGATCGTGCTCTCGGTCGTCGCGTCGCGGACGACGTACTTGTCCTTGACGCTGCGTCCGGTGAATTTCCCGGTATCGACCAGCAGCGCACCGTCTTTCGTCAGTCGACCCTCGCCCCGCTTCAGCGCTTCTTCGACGAGCGCGGCGGTGCCGAGGTTGGCGTGGATGGCGGCGGGGGTTTCGATGCCCTGCGCGGACAGCGGGTCAGCAAGCGCGGCAGTCACTTGGGTTCTCCTGGTATCAGGCGAAAATTCGGTGCGACCGGCCCTGCCATCCGTCGCTGTGCATACGAATGCGCGGGGCCCTGGCCCGGCGCATAGTCGGCAATCCGATTCCCGTCAAACCGACCCGTTGACGGACAGACGAAGCGTTTTGTTGTGCGGCCCAAAGGTGCAGCATTGCCGCGTTGCGGCGAACGAGCGCAAAGGCTAGGCAATCCCACATGCAGGCAGACGCGACAGAGCCACTTTCGCCCGGCACCCCCCGCGCTTCGGACCGCACGACGATCGCGCTGGTCGACGATGATCGCAACATTCTGACGACCGTTTCGATCGCGCTCCAGGCCGAAGGATTCGCCACCCGCGTCTATTCGGATGGCGAGGCAGCGCTGAAGGCCATCACCGAAAATCCGCCCGATTTCGGCGTTTTCGACATCAAGATGCCGCGGATGGACGGAATGGAGCTCCTCCGCCGCGTGCGTGAACAGCATCCGACGCTGCCCATCATCTTCCTCACCAGCAAGGATGAGGAGCAGGACGAGGAAGCCGGTTTCGAGATCGGGGCCGACGATTACATCGCAAAGCCCTTTTCGCTGCGCCTGCTCATCGCGCGTATCCGCGCGATCCTGAAACGAAGCGGTGCGACGGACCTGCCCGAGGCTGGCGGCGGCATCGCGCCTGAACCGGGCCCGGTGATCGAGCGAGGTCGACTGAGGATGGACCCGGCGCGTCACCAGGTGACGTGGGAGGGACGCCCGGTATCGCTCACCGTAACGGAATTCCTCATTCTCGAGGCGCTCGCCCAGCGACCGGGGGTCATCAAGAGTCGCAACCAGTTGATGGACGCGGCGTACCCCGACGACGTCTTCGTCGACGACCGGACGGTCGACAGCCATATCAAGCGCATGCGCCGCAAGTTCCGCAGCGTAGACCGCGAATTCGGCGCGATCGAAACGCTCTACGGCGCAGGCTACAGCTTCGCCGATGGCTGACCCTTCGGAGCGGTTGCTGCGCTTCGAACCGGGGCGGCGGCTGTCGCTCACCCCTCGCCTGCTGATCATCAACCTGCTGCCGCTGTTGCTGCTGGGCGGCGGGGTTTTCTACCTCGACAGCTATCGCAAGCAGCTGCTCAACGAGCGGTACAAGCTGGCGCGGGTCGAAGCGCAGATCACGGCCGAAGCGCTGGCCGGCGCATCGCGCGAACGGCAGGAGGCCCTGCTGATCCAGATCGGCAAGGAACAGACCATGCGCCTGCGCATGTTCGATGCCGAGGGCAAGCTGTGGGCCGACAGCTTCGCCCTCGCCGAGCCCAGCTTCGCCTTCGACAAACCGGGTGACGAGACCTGGCAGGAAGATCTTGCGCGCTGGATGGATCGCGCGGTCGACACCATCGTCGGTGCCGATCCGATCCCCGACTACGTCGAACCCGACGACCCGGATGCCGACGCGTGGCCGGAACTGAAGCGGGCGCGCGAGGAAAACCTGACCCAGATCCAGTTGCGCGACGCAAGCGACGGTTCGCCCGTGATCAACACCGCCGCTCCGGTCGGCCTGCTAGGCGCGACATTGCTGACCACGCGCAACGCGGTCGACATCACGCAAGAGGTGCGCGAAGCGCGCAGCACGCTGATCCTCGCGGTGCTTCTCGCGCTGTTCATGTCGACCCTCCTGTCGCTTTACATGGCGCGCACGATCGTCACGCCGCTGCGGATGCTCGCGAGCGCGACCAACCGAGTCAGGCTGGGTCGGGAGCGCCAGGTCGAAGTGCCCCGCCTGCCCGGACGGCGCGACGAGATCGGCCAGCTGGCCCGCGCCATCGCCGACATGACCGACACGCTGCGCCAGCGGATCGACGCGGTGGAGCACTTCGCTGCCGACGTCGCGCACGAGATCAAGAACCCACTCGCGTCCTTGCGCAGTGCGCTCGAGTCTCTCGGGACCGTCGATGACCGCGACCTCCGCCACCAGCTCAACGCGATCGCGGCGCATGATGTCCGGCGGATCGACCGGCTTGTCAGCGAAATATCCGAAGCCAGCCGGATCGACGCCGAGCTATCGCGCGCGACCTTCGAACCGATCGATCTGGTCGCGCTGGCGCAGAACATCGTCGGGCGCCGCGAAACCCGGGACGAGAACGGCGGTCGACCCGTGACGATTGCGCAGCCGATTGGCGGCGCGACCGTGATGGGCGTGCCCGTCAGGCTCGAGCGGGTCATCGACAACCTGCTCGACAATGCCGTCTCGTTCTCTCCGTCGCGCGCGCCGATCGAAGTCGTCATCGACCGTGCAGACGGTCTCGTGACGCTGTCTGTCAGCGACCGCGGTCCTGGAATTCCGGAGGAGGCGCGCGAAAAGGTCTTTCGGCGATTCCACTCGGACCGGCCGGAAGACGAGGGCTTCGGGCAGCATAGCGGCCTGGGTCTCGCCATCGCGCGGACCATCGCCGAGGGACACGGCGGGACATTGATCGCGGAATCGCGCGCGGACGGAGACGAAGGCGCATGCCTCGTCCTCACTCTTCCCGATGCGTTGGCCAATCGGCGCTAGACGATGACCGAGGTGCTTCGCCAGGTCACTGCGGTCGCGATCAAGGGCCGCGCCGTGCTGATCGAAGGGCCCCCGGGAAGCGGGAAGTCGACCCTTGCACTGACCCTGATCGATCGGGGAGCGATCCTCGTGGGCGATGACGGAGTGGCCCTGGAAGAGCGCGGCGGCGTTTTGTGGGCGGGCCCGCCGCTGGCGACCGAGGGCCGACTGGAAGTGCGCGGCGTCGGGCTAGTGACAGTGCCGGCAGCAGCTGCTCCCGTAGCCCTGGTGCTGAAGGCGCATGGCGATCCACCGCGCTTCGTGGAAGCTGCGGGGGAGACCGAAATTGCCGGTTTCGCCATTCCCAGCCTCCCCTTCGACCTGCACGCCGACGGAGCAGCGTTGCGGGCCGAATATGCCTTGACCCTTCACGGGTTGCCCCACGGCGGGTCGATATGACCGGAGCCGCTTTCCATGTGGTCCGGGTTGCGTCAGAGCCGGTTTCGTGAATTCCGACTCCAGTCCTGAGGCGCAGCGCCAGCGCGTGGTCCTGGTGACCGGGCTCAGCGGCGCGGGCAAGACCACCGCGCTGCGGGTTCTCGAGGACCTTGGCTGGGAAGCGATCGACAATTTTCCGATCCGGCTGCTCGAGAGACTGGTCGGCGCCGAAGCGGCGTCCGGAGAAGCGCGCCCGCCGCTTGCGATCGGCTTCGATTCGCGGACCCGCGGCTTCGTCCCCGATGCGATCATCGCGCGCTGGAAGAAGTTGTCCGCACGGCCTGACCTGGCGGTAACCACCCTATATCTGGACTGCACCAGCGCCGAGCTGGAGAGACGCTACAACGAAACGCGCCGGCGCCACCCGATGGCAAGCGGCCGCCCTGTGATCGAGGGCATCCAGGCGGAACGCGAGCTGATGGAGCCGCTGCGGCGCTGGGCCGAAGCGGTGATCGATACCAGCGGGCTTACCTCGAGCGAACTGCAGCAGGCGATCCGCGATCGTTTCGCCGACGCACCCGGCGAGGCGATGACGGTCAGCGTATCGAGCTTCGGCTTCGCAAGGGGCATGCCGCCCCTCGCCGACCTGGTGTTCGACATGCGGTTTCTCGACAATCCGCACTGGGATCCCGAATTGCGCCCGCTCACCGGCCTGGAAGACGCGGTTTCGCGGCACATCGAGCGCGACCCCGCCTGGGGCGAGGCATTCGAACGAATCCGCGACCTGATCCTGCTGCTGCTTCCGCGTTATGCGGCGCAGGGAAAGACCTACGTGAATATCGCCTTCGGCTGTACCGGCGGGAAACACCGCTCGGTCCATACGGCCGAGGCTGTCGCGGAGGCCTTGCGCGGGGCCGGATTTTCGCCCACTGTCATCCATCGCAATCTGGGTTCGCGCGCCGCAGACCAGCTCGAAGGGCAGCCGCAGGCATGACGAACCCGCAACACACGGGCGACCGACGGCGAAGCGGTCCCGCGGAACGAAGTCGCAGGCAGAGCATCTCCAAACAATGATCGGATTGATCCTGGTCACACACGGCCGACTGGCCGAGGAATTCGTGAGCGCGATGGAGCACGTCGTCGGCCCGCAAGAGCGGATCGCCACGATCTGCATCGGGCCGCATGACGACATGGAAAAGCGCCGCGAGGAAATCGCCACCGCCATCCGCGACGTCGATACGGGCGCAGGCGCGATCGTGCTGACCGACCTGTTCGGCGGTACGCCGTCCAACCTCGCGATCTCGCTGCTCGACGCGGGGCGCGTCGAGGTGATCGCCGGAATCAATCTGCCGATGCTCATCCGCCTCGCGGGAGCGCGAAAGTCGATGGATGTCGGCGCCGCAGTCTCCGCCGCGCGCGATGCCGGCAAAAACTACATCACGATCGCGTCCGAGTTCCTCTCCGCCGACGCCTGCGCCAAGAAGAAGGCGGCTTCGTGAGCGAGTCCCGCCGGACCTGCACGATCGTCAACCAGCGCGGGCTTCATGCGCGCGCGAGCGCGAAGTTCGTGAACGCCGTGTCGGTGCTTCCGGATGGCTGTTCGGTGCGTGTCGCGAAAGACGGTAACGAGGCCGTGGGCGGGTCGATACTGGGCCTGATGATGCTGGGCGCGGCCAAGGGTGACAGCGTCGAAATCATCGTCGCAGGCGACGAAACCGGGACCGTGCTCGACAGACTTTGCGCGATGATCGACGACGGGTTCGGCGAAGATTGATGGACGCGCCCGGCCGGAGGACGATCACCGGCTTTTCCAACCCCACGGTCAAGGCGCTCCGGGCCTTGCGCGACAAGAAGCATCGCCAGCGCGATGGCCGTTTCCTCGCCGAAGGCTTGCGCCTGCTGACCGATGCGCGCGAGTCGGGCATTCTCCCGCAGATGCTGGTCATGGCCGAAGGGCGGGAGCAGCACGCGCTGCTCGATGCGCTCGAAGCAGACGTCCTCGCGAGCGGCGGCGAGGTGATCGAGACATCGCCGGATATCCTCGCGAAGATCACCGGAAAGGACAATCCGCAGGCCGTGGCGGGCGTGTTCCAACAAATGGCCACCGACCTCGCTTCGATTGATCGCGGCTCGGCAGAGATCTGGCTCGTGGCGCAGGCGCTGCGCGACCCTGGCAATCTTGGGACGATGCTGCGGACCGGCGACGCAGTCGGCGCGGGCGGCCTCATCCTGATCGACGACTGCGCGGACCCTTTCTCGGTCGAAGCAGTCCGCGCGAGCATGGGAGCGATATTCACGCAAGCGATTGCGCAGGCGCGGTGGGACGAGTTCCTTCCCTGGTTGCGCTCGGGTCCCGGCCAACTCGTCGCCGCGTCGCTGCGGGACGCCGTGCCCTATCGCGGGGCGCCCTACTCAGCGCCGTGTTTCATCCTCATCGGAAACGAATCTCGCGGTCTGCCCGAAGAGTACGAGGCCGCCTGCGACCTGCGCGTCACGATGCCGATGCGCGGGCGCGCCGACAGCCTCAACGCCGCCATCGCGGCAGCGGTTCTCGCTTACGAGGTGCTCGACTCGCTTGGCTAGTCGCCCGCGATCAGGGTGGTGAAGCTCCACTTCCCGTCGCGGCTCGAGGCAAGAAGCCGGTATCCCGCGATCGGCCGCAGCTTGTCCGCCTCGATGAAGCCGACTTTGCCGTCCGACGTCTTGACCTGGTGAAACGCGGCATCGGGCTTGAAGCTGCCGACCAGCGTGACCGCGTCCCACGAGATCGGCGCAATGACCTTGCCCGATGCATCGGCCGTCTCGCGCAGCGGCACATCTTCCCCCATCACGATGATCGAGTTGAGGACGTCGAGTTCGCCGAAGTCCTGAGCGAAGTACCAAGGCAGCGTGATGCCGCCGACCTCGCTCTTGGCGCAGCCGAGGGTGACGAGGGTCGCAAGCTCGTCCCAGAGGTCATAAGTCGGATCGGCGAGGCGCTTGCGAAGTTCCGCGGTGCCCGACCCGCCGCCGAAATCAAGCTCGACGTCCTTTGCCGCCAGCGCGATCAGCGCATCGGTGTCGCGCGTTGAAACGGCCCTTGCCAGGGCCGCGCGGAATTCCGCCGCGCCCTTCACATCGCCGCATTCGTCGCGCGGAGCGTAAGGCCCCTTGGCGAGCTTGGGCGGCGGTGCCTGCACCTGCTCGACAACCTTGTCGGCGGCCTTGCTGATCGCCTCGGACGGCGCGTTCTCCTGGCTGCAGGCAGCAAGCACCATTGGAAAAACTGCAACGGCAACTAAGTGTCTCATGGGCATCCACTAACCATCCAAGTGCATACCGTGCAACTCAATCGTCAGCGACTGGCTCCGCGTCCTCCGTCGAAGCCTCGACATAGCGTGGTGCGGCTTCGACGAGCGGAATGTCCTCGATCTCGCGCTTGCCGATCTCGATGCCCTTGTCCTTGAGGCGGCGCCCGGCGGAAAGAACATTGCGCTCGAAACTGCCGACGAACTTGTTGTAGTTGTTGACTGCGGTTTCGAGCCCACCGCCCACGCGCTTCATGTGCTCGGCGGCGACCGCAAGCCGGTCGTAGAGTTCCGCCCCCGCCCTGCCGATCTCGACCGCCTCGCGGGCGATCGTGTCCTGCCGCCAGACCTGGGCGACGGTGCGGGCAATCGCCACCAGGTTGGTAGGAGTGGCTAGCAAGACCTTGTTGCGGAACGCGAAATCCCAAAGCTCCGGATCGTGTTCCAACGCCGCTGCGACGAAGTGCTCGCCGGGGACGAACATCACCACGTAATCCGGCGCTTCCTCGAACTGGCTCTGGTAGCTTTTCGCGCCAAGGGTCTGGACATGGTTGCGCATCGAGCGCGCGTGGAGATCGAGGTGACGGCGACGCTCATCCTCGTCGTCGGCTTCGAACGCCGCCTGATAGGCGTTGAGCGATACCTTCGCGTCGATCACCAGCTTCTTCTGACCCGGGACGCGGACGATCGCGTCAGGGCGCAGCCGACCTTCGTCGGTATCCATCGAATGCTCGAGCTCGAAATCGGTGTGCTCGGAAAGGCCGCACTGCTCGAGGACGTTCTGCAGCGCACGCTCGCCCCAGCGGCCGCGCGCCTTGGGTGCATTGGTCAAGGAATTGCCGAGCCGCGCCGCCTCGCGCCGGACCTCTTCTTGCCCGGCCCGCATCGCCTCGATCATGCCGGCGAGCTGGCCGAAGGCGTCGACGCGCTGCTTCTCGAGCGTCTCGACCTGGGTCTCGTACGCCTTCAGCCTTTCGCCGACCGGCTGGAGGAGCGCGGCGATCGCTTCCTTGTTCGACTTTTCGGCATGGCCGAACCGCTCGGCCGCACGGGCGAGGAACATTTCCTGCGCCTTTCCAAGCACTTGCGCGCCGGTGTTCTCGAATTCTTTGAGGAGCTTCTCGCGGCTTTCCTCGAGAAGACGCTTCTGCTCGGCAAAGCCAGCGGCCTGCGCCTTCAGCCCGGTGAGTTCATTGCGCGCGGCATCGAGCGATGCCGCCAGTCCGTCAGCGCGGGCTGCGCGCTCGCTCATGGTCGCAAGCTCGGGGACCATCCGCGCCAGCTTGTCGGACAGGTCGCGCGCCTCCGTGTCGCGCTCGCCGTGTCGCGCCTTCCAGTCCGCAGCTGCCCGTCCCCAAACCAGCCACCCCGCGACCACGCCAAGGGCGAGCGCCACTACGATCAATCCGATTGCCAGAGCATCCATTGCAGGGAACATAGGCGGAACGCCTGCGGCAGGGAAGCCCCCGGCGGAACTATCCACCGCGCTCGTTCGTCAGTCCCTTGCAAAGGAGACAAACCCATGTCGATCAAGGAAATGATCCGCGAGCACCCGCAAGTCGGTGCCGATTACAACGAGGCCCTCGCCGAGGCGGTCAAACACGCGATGTATTGCGCGGCGATCTGTAATTCGTGCGCCGACGCGTGCAGCGCCGAGAGCATGGACATGAGCCGGTGCATTCGGCTGTGCAGCGACTGTTCGGACATCTGCACCGCCACCTATCGCGTGGCGACGCGGCGCACCTCCGGCAACGTTGCGGTTATCGAATCGATGCTGAAGACGTGCATCGCGGCGTGTGAGGCTTGTGCCGACGAATGCGAGAAGCACGACAACGACCATTGCCGCCGCTGCGCGCGGATGTGCCGTGAATGCGCCGACGATTGCCGCAAGGCGCTTGAAGGGATGAAGGCGCACGCCTGACCCGGCGCGCGGGCGGTCTGCGCGTCAGGCCGCCCGCAGCTTTTGCAGCTTCTTCAAGGCCATCTGCCGCTTGAGGCGGCTGAGGTGATCGATGAACAGGATCCCTTCGAGGTGATCCATCTCGTGCTGCATGCACGTGGCAGCGAGCCCCTCCATCACCTCTTCATGAAAATTGCCGTCCAGATCCTGCCAGCGAACGCGGCACCGGGCCGGGCGATCGACGTCGGCGTAAATGTCCGGGACCGACAGGCATCCTTCCTGATAGGTCGCCAGTTCGTCCGCCGGATCGAGGATCTCGGGGTTCACGAAGACCCGCGGTTCCTTCCTGGTCGGCTGATGGTGATGATGGTGGCCGTCATGGTCGCAGGCGACCGGCTCGGCGTCGGGATCCTCGGGCTGGAGGTCGACCACCAGCAGCCGCTTGGGCACGCCGACCTGGATCGCCGCAAGACCAATGCCGTTGGCGGCATACATCGTCTCGAACATGTCGTCGACGAGCGTGCGCAGCTCGTCGTCGAACTCGGTGACGGGCGTCGATACGGTCTTCAGCCGGGGGTCCGGCACTTCAAGGATTTCGCGGATGGCCATGCGCCGCAGATAATCACACTGCCGCTGAACGACAAGTGAGTGTCAGCCCACCGGTCGCCTGGCCCTCAACGCCTGCGCCAAAGTCCCTTCGTCGAGGTAGTCGAGCTCGCCGCCGACCGGCAGGCCGTGGGCGAGTTGGGTGATGCGCACCGGCATCCCTTCGAGCCTTTCCGCTATGTAATGCGCGGTCGTCTGCCCCTCGAGCGTAGCGTTGGTCGCCAGGACGACCTCGTCGATCCCGCCTTGCCGCACCCGCTCGAGCAAGATCCCGATCGACAGGTCCTCCGGCCCTACGCCGTCGAGCGCCGACAGCCGCCCGCCGAGCACGTGGTAGCGCCCGGTGAACAGCTTCGCGCGGTCGAGCGCCCAGAGGTCGGCGACATCCTCGACTACGCACAGGCTGCGCTGGTCGCGGCGGGGATCGGTGCAAATGCCGCAGGGGTTCTGCGTGTCGACGTTGCCGCAGGTACCGCACTCGACGAGCTTGTCCTGCACTTCCTGCAGTGCGGACACGAGCTGGCGAAGCGCCGTCTCGCGCCGCTTCACCAGCCACAGCACCGCCCGCCGCGCACTGCGCGGACCCAAGCCGGGCAGGCGCGCCAGCGCTCCGGCCAGCGTCTCGATCTCTTGCGATGCCATGGAGCGGGAGATAGGGGCTGCCCTCCCCCCGCGAAAGGTATCCGAACCGCTTATGCGCATCGTCTTCATGGGTACGCCGGCATTTGCGGTGCCGACGCTTGCCGCGCTCCACGATGCGGGGCACGAGATCGCGGCCGTCTATACCCAGCCGCCCCGCCCCGCCGGTCGCGGCAAGCAGCTCCAGCCCAGCGCGGTGCAGGTCGAGGCGGAGATCCGCCATATCCCGGTGCGCTGCCCTGCCTCGCTCAGGTCGCCGGAGGCCCAGGCCGAGCTCGCGTCGCTGGAGCCCGATCTCGCGGTCGTCGCGGCCTATGGCCTGATCCTGCCGCAAGCCGTGCTCGACATTCCCAGGAACGGTTGCCTCAACGTCCATGCCAGCCTGCTGCCGCATTGGCGTGGTGCGGCACCGATCCAGCGCGCGATCATGGCGGGCGATCCCGTCACCGGCATCACGATCATGCGGATGGAGGCCGGCCTCGATACCGGCCCGATGCTCGCCACGGCGCGCACGCCGATCGAGGACAAGACCGCGGGCGAATTGACCGAGGAGCTCGCCGAGATCGGTGCGCAGCTCTTGGTGGGTACGCTGATCGACCTGCCGATGCTCCATGCCGTGCCGCAGGACGATGCGGAGGCGAGCTACGCACCCAAGATCGACAAGGCCGAGGCCAGGATCGACTGGATCGACGGCGCCGAAGCGATCGAGCGCAAGGTGCGCGGCCTCGCCCCGTTTCCCGGCGCGTGGTTCGAGCTGGATGGCGAGCGGATCAAGGTGCTGAAAGCCCAGGTCGTCGCGCGTGAAGGCAAGCCGGGGACGACACTCGACGACCGGCTCACGATCGCTTGCGGCTATGCAGCGCTGCGCCCGGTGCGCATCCAGCGCGCCGGGAAGCCGGCGATGGACGTCGACGCTTTCCTTCGCGGCAAGCCGATACCGGCAGGAACCCCGATCGGGTGACCCGCTTTGCGCTGACCCTCGAATACGACGGCACCCCGTTCTTCGGCCTGCAGCGCCAGGCCACCGGGCCGAGCGTGCAGCAGGCAGTCGAGGAGGCAGCCGCACGCGTGACCGGCGAGACGGTGACGCTCCGTGCGGCCGGCCGCACCGACACCGGAGTGCATGCGCTTGCGATGCGCGCGCACCTCGACATCGTAAAGGCAATCGAACCCTTCCGGTTGATGGAGGCGCTGAACGCACACCTGCGACCGAACCCGGTGGCCGTTCTGGCGTGCGAGGTGGTGGCCGACGATTGGCACGCGCGGTTTTCATGCATTGGACGCGCCTACGAGTACCGCATCGCCAACCGCCGTGCGCCGCTTACCCTCGAGGCGAACCGCGCCTGGCAGGTGCCTCAGCCGCTTGACGCCGAGGCGATGCACGAGGCTGCGCAAGCGCTTGTCGGAACCCACGACTTCACGACCTTTCGGTCGGTCCAGTGCCAGGCGGCAAGCCCCGTAAAGACGCTCGATCAAATCAGCGTACGGCGGGAGCAAGAGCACGTGATCGTCGCGGCCGCCGCGCGCAGCTTCCTGCATCACCAGGTGCGCAGCATGGTGGGCTGCCTCGCGCTCGTCGGCATGGGGCGCTGGCGCATCGGCCAAGTTGCCGAGGCCCTAGAAGCGCGCGACCGTCAGGCGCTCGGCCTCAATGCGCCGCCGCATGGACTCTACTTCATGCGCGCGGTCTATCCCGGCGAGGGCTAGCCAACATCGCCCTGCGGGCCTAGCGACAGTTTCAAACCGCAACTGGGAGACTCGGATCATGGCGACCACCGGCAAGCAGCTCTTCACCACCCTCACCCCCGACGGCAACCTGACGCTCGAGGTAGTCGAGAGCGAATTCCGCGAGCCGACCGGCAACCAGGTGCTGGTGAAGATGGAGGCGGCCCCGATCAACCCGTCCGATCTCGCGATCCTGACGAGCGCCGCAGATTTCGAGAACGCCGAGTATTCCGCCGGCAAGGTCGTGGCGAAGATGCCTGACCCGTTTCTGTCGGGTCAGAGGGCGCGCCACGGCCAGCGCCTGCCCGCCGGCAACGAAGGTGCGGGCACCGTCGTCGCGACCGGCGATTCGGACATGGCCAAGGCACTGATGGGACAGCGCGTCGCCTGCGTGCCGGGCACGGCGTTCTCGCAATACGCAATCGCCGATGCCGCGATGTGCCTGCCGCTCGGTGACCACAGTTCGGAAGCCGGCGCGTCGAGCTTCGTCAACCCGATGACGGCGCTGGGCTTCGTCGAGAACGCGAAGATCGACGGTCAGAATGCGATCCTCCACACTGTCGGTGCATCGAACCTCGGCCTGATGCTCGATCGAATCTGCCGCGAGGACGGGATGGCCCTGGTGAACATCGTGCGCAAACAGGAGCAGGTCGACCAGCTCAAGGCGCAGGGCGCGGAGCACGTCGTCAATTCGTCCGACGGGGACTTCATGGCGAACCTGCGCGCGGCCATCGACGCCACCGACGCATTCTACGGCTTCGACCCGATCGGAGGTGGATCGATGGTCGATTCCTGCTTCAAGGCGATGGAGCAGGTCGCTGTATCGAAGATGAAGGAATACTCGCGCTACGGCTCCACGCAGGCGAAGCGGATGTTCATCTATGGCCGTCTCGACTTCGGCCCGACCATTCTCGCCCCGGCATACGGATTCGGCTGGACGCTGTCTGGCTGGCTCCTGACCCCGTTCCTCCAGATGGCCGGGATGGAAACCACGATGCGGATGCGCAAGCGGGTGCTCGACAATCTGACGACCACCTTCGCCAGCCACTACAAGAGCAAGGTGGATCTCGAGGGCATGCTGACCAAGGACGCGATCCTCGACTACCGCCAGATGAAGACGGGCGAGAAATACCTCGTGACGCCCTGGGGCTAACGTCGGTCGAATTCTTCTTGCATGCGGGCGGGATCGCGCATCCCGCTCGCGAGGAGGACCTGAAGCAGGATCCGCGACTTCGCCGGGCCCAGCCCTCGCGCGGCCACGAAGCCGTACCGATCATCGTCCACTTCGAGATTGCGATCGACCGAGCCCTGGTCGACCCGGCTCGAGCGGACGACCGGCACTCCCGATATAGCGAGAGCCTCGATCACCGGGCCCGGCGCGTTGCCCTGCCCCAATCCGGCAAGCACGAGTCCGGCAGCTCCGTTGCCGAGCGAGCAACCGACTGCGTCGGCGTCCATTCCGGCATAGGCATGGAGAATCGCCACCTTCGGCAGCGCATCGGGCCAAGCAAACCGCGCCCCGCGCCCACTGCGGTCGGGCGGTCCGAACCAGTCGAGCGAAGTTGGGGTGACGTTTCCGATAGGACCGCGCGGGAACCCGCGAAAGGCCTCGGCCCCTCCGGTCGCCGCCTTGCGGACATCGATCGCAGCGAAGACCTGGTCGCTCATCACCACCAGCACGCCCCGGCCCGCAGCCGCTGTGTCGCCGGCCACGCGGACGGCGTTGGCGAGATTGCGCATCCCGTCGCTGCCCACTGCATCCGCCGGCCGCATCGCGCCGACGAGCACCACCGGCTTTCCTGCCGGAAGCGTCAGGTCGAGGAGGAACGCCGTCTCCTCTGCAGTGTCGGTGCCGTGGGTAACGATCACCCCGTCCACGCCGTCATCGGCCATTGCCGCCACGATCTCGCGGTGGAGTGCGTCCCATTGCGGCCATCCGATGTCTTGGGAGCCGATCGCTGCGATGTCCCGACCGGCGAAGGCAGCGTCCAGACCAAGCGTTTCGGCAGCCCCGAGAAGTTCGGCGACCCCGATCTGTCCCGGCCGGTAGCCCCGTTCGATCGCCGAGCCGGCGCTGCCCGCGATGGTACCGCCTGTGGCGAGGATGCGGATACGCGGTGTGTCCATCGCCAGCGCACTAGCCCCGATTGACGCCCAGCGCCAACCGGCTAAAGCGCCCAACCGCGTGAACCCGTTTTCTAGGGGCGCTTAGCTCAGTTGGTAGAGCATCTCGTTTACACCGAGAGGGTCGGCGGTTCGAGCCCGTCAGCGCCCACCACGCAATCCTCCGCATAGCTATTCGACTAGGCGCAGCGCCTCCGGCTTGGCATTGTCGCGGCCATGGCCGTGAACACTGTCGCAATCCTCACCGCAGGCGGTCTCGCGCCGTGCCTCTCTTCCGCCGTCGGCGGGCTGATCGAGCGTTACACCGAGATAGCGCCGGAAGTCCGCATCATCGCGTATCGCAACGGCTACGCCGGCCTGCTGACCGGCGACTGGATCGAGGCAACCGAACAGGTCCGCGCCGCCGCATCGCGCCTCCACGCCTTTGGCGGCAGCCCTATCGGCAATAGCCGGGTCAAACTGACCAACGTCGCCGACTGCGTGAAGCGCGGCCTCGTGCAGGAGGGCGAGGATCCGCTGGCCGTCGCCGCCGCGCAGCTTTCGCGCGACGGGGTCGACGTGCTCCATACGATCGGCGGGGACGATACCAATGGTGCCGCAGCCGACCTTGCCGCCTTTCTCAAGCAAAACGGGTACGATTTGACTGTCGTCGGCCTTCCGAAGACGATCGACAACGACGTCATCCCGATCCGCCAATCACTCGGCGCGTGGACGGCGGCCGAGCAGGGCGCCGTTTTCGCTCGCAACGTCATCGCCGAACACACCGCCAATCCGCGCATGCTGACCATCCACGAGGTCATGGGCCGCAATTGCGGTTGGCTGACCGCGGCAACCGCGCTCGAGCACCACCAATGGGTCAAGAGCGCACCATTTGCGGAATGGATGGAAAACGCCGCGGCCCGCTGGGACGTGCACGGCGTCTATGTGCCCGAAATGGCGCTCGACATCGAGGGCGAGGCGCATCGCCTGAAGGCGATCATGGACTCGCAGGGCGGCGTGAACCTGTTCGTTGCCGAAGGCGCGGGCGTGAGCGAGATCGTCGCCGCAATGGAAGCAGCCGGTGACGAGGTACCGCGCGATCCCTTCGGCCACGTCCAGCTCGACAAGGTCAATCCCGGCCAGTGGTTCGGCAAGCGTTTTGCCGAACAGCTCGGGGCCGAGAAGGTGCTCGTGCAGAAGAGCGGCTACTTCTCGCGCTCGGCGCCTGCGAACGAGACCGATCGTGCCCTGATCGATGCCTGCGTGCGCAACGCGGTCGATGCAGCCCTCGCAGGCGAATCGGGCGTGATCGGCAACGACGAGGAGCGCGGCGACGAACTGCGCACGATCGAGTTCGAACGGATCAAGGGCGGCAAGCGGTTCGACATCGAAACGCCGTGGTTTGCCGATCTTCTGCGGGACATCGGGCAGGCCTGAGCCCCGCCGCCCCGGTCAGCTTCCGATGGCTTCGTCCACCAGCGCCTTGGCCTCCGGGCTCTGCCAGTCGTAACCCCCGACGACCCGCGCCACTTCCTGGCCGCTCGCATCGTAGAGCACGGTAGTCGGCAAGACCCCGTCGCCCCCCAGCGCGGTCGAAAGGTCGGTTTCACGGTCAAGCCAAGGCTCGAGGTGGGCGTACTTGGCCTTGGCGAAGAACGGCACGACTTTCTCCGCACCCTGAAGGTCCTGGCTCGCGACGATCACCCGCATCTTGCCTTCGTATTGGCCGGCAAGTGCATCGAGCAACGGCATTTCCTCGACACACGGTGCGCACCACGTCGCCCAGAGGTTGAGCAGGACCGGCTGCCCCGTCAGCGCGCCTGTGTTGAGTTCCTTGCCATCCGGATGAGCCAACGCCACCGCGGGGAGCAGATCGCCTGCGCGGCTGCGGTCTATCGTTCCGGTCAGCGCAGCTCCCTGCGCCTCCGCTTGCGGCTCGGCGGGGTCTTCCCTACTGCACGCGCCAACCAGGCAAGCCGAAAGAACCAGCGTGAGCGATAGTCTGAGCGACAAGACGAACTCCCATGACGGCGCGGCCAATGCGATGTGGGGCGGGCGCTTCGCCGAGGGACCTAGCGCGATCATGCGCGAAATCAACGCCTCGATTCCGTTCGACAAGGCACTGTGGCGGCAGGACATCGCCGCGAGCAAGGCGCATGTCGCGATGTTGGGGTCCCAGGGGATCGTCTCGGCGGAAGACGCGCAGGCGATCGCCGATGGTCTCGACCAAGTCGCCGCCGAGTACGAAGCGAACGGAGTGCCCGAGAACTGGGATCTCGAGGACATCCACATGGTCACCGAGAGCCGCCTGGCCGAGCTCATCGGCGCGCCCGCGGGCAGGCTCCACACAGGCCGCAGCCGCAACGACCAGGTGGCGACGGACTTCCGCCTGTGGGTGCGCGATGCAATCGACCAGGTCGACGCGGGCCTCGCCGACCTCCAGCGCGCACTGGTAGGCCGCGCGGGCGAACACGCCGCCAGCATCATGCCCGGCTTCACCCACCTGCAGACCGCGCAGCCGGTGACGCTAGGGCATCACCTGATGGCCTATTACGAAATGATCAGGCGCGACCGCAGTCGCTTTGCCGATGCGCGCACGCGGATGAACGAAAGCCCCCTCGGCTCGGCAGCACTTGCCGGTACCGGGTTTCCTCTCGATCGCGACGCGACTGCCGCCGCTCTCGGTTTCGACCGGCCTACCGCGAACAGCCTCGATGCCGTGAGCGACCGCGACTTCGCGCTCGATTACCTGCAGGCGGCTGCCCAGTGCGCCTTGCACCTCAGCCGCCTCGCCGAAGAGTTGATCCTGTGGGCAAGCCAGCCCTTCGGCTTCGTCCGCCTGCCCGATGCGCTGAGTACCGGCAGTTCCATCATGCCGCAGAAGAAGAACCCCGATGCAGCCGAGCTCGTACGTGGGCACGCGGGGCGCATCGTCGGCTGTCTCACGGCGCTGATGGTGACGATGAAGGGTCTTCCCCTCGCCTATTCGAAGGACATGCAGGACGACAAGCCGCCGGTTTTCGAGGCGCACGGGCTTCTCGCCCTCAGCATCGCGGCGATGACGGGAATGGTGTCGGGAAGCGATTTTCGCACCGACCGGATGCGACAGGCCGCCGAGCTCGGCTACGCGACGGCAACCGACCTCGCCGACTGGCTCGTTCGCGAGGCGGACGTGCCCTTTCGTGAAGCGCATCACATTACGGGCGCGGCGGTCAAGCTTGCCGAGGCCCGTGGTGTCGCGCTCGATGCGCTGACCCTCGCGGAGCTGCAGGCAATCGACCAGCGGATCGACCAGCGGGTCTTTGCCGCGCTGTCTGTCGATGCATCGGTCGCGGCGCGCGCCAGCTATGGCGGCACGGCGCCGGTGCGGGTAAGGGAACAGATCGCCGACGCGAAGATCGTGCTCGACATGGAGTCCTAGATGAAGCGCACGCTTGCTCTTTTCCCGGCACTCGCCCTCGTCCTGATGCTCGGCGCGTGCGGTCAGAAAGCCGATCTCGAACCGCTCCCGGGGCAGGCTCTGCCGCCGGCACCGTTCGGGGCGAAGGCGCAACCCGACGCGCAGGACTTGCTGGCACCCGATCCGCTGGCCGCGCCCGAGCGCTCGGTCGAACTGCGCAAGCGTTCGGAAGAACGTCAGGACGACCCTTTCGACCTTCCTCCGGAATGAACGTCGGGCCCTGACACCCGATAACCTGCGGCCATGCCCGGCCAAGCAAGGCTTGCTTGGCGCGCTTGCCCGACGCGGCTAATCGCCACCCCGATGGATCATTTCGCGCTTCGCAACGGCGTCCTCCACGTCGAGGACGTACCCCTTCCCGCCATTGCGGAGGCGGTCGGTACGCCGGTCTACGTCTATTCGCGCGCGACCCTCGTCCGTCATGCGCAGGTCTTCCGCGAAGGCCTGTCCGGCCTCGACGATCCGCACATTGCGTTCGCCGTAAAGTCGAATCCCAATCTCGCAGTCTTGCGGGTGCTCGCGAAGGAGGGCTTCGGCGCCGATGTCGTGAGCGGCGGCGAACTGACACGTGCGCTGGCGGCCGGCATGAAGCCGGACGACGTGGTCTTCTCCGGCGTCGGCAAGACCCACGCCGAGCTTGTCCAGGGGATCGAGGTGGGCATCGGGCAATTCAACATCGAAAGCGAAGAGGAAGGCCACGAGCTTTCGCTCATCGCCCAGCGCCGCGGGGTCCGCGTGGCTTGCGCGCTGCGGGTCAACCCGGACGTCGATGCCCGCACTCACGAGAAGATCTCGACCGGCAAGCGCGAGAACAAGTTCGGTGTGCCGCTCGATCGCGCGGCCTCGATCTATGCCACGCTTGCAGAGCAGCCCGGGCTAGAGATGCGCGGAGTGGCAGTTCATATCGGCAGCCAGCTGGGCGACCTCGATCCGCTCGAGACGGCATTCACCAAGCTCGGCGCGCTGATCGCCGAACTGCGCGCCAACGGTCAGACGGTCACCCATGCCGACCTCGGCGGCGGGCTTGGGGTTCCGTACAAAAAGGGCGAAACCTATCCGACCCCGGCGGAATATGGCGCCATGGTGGCGCGGGTGACCCGGGACTGGGGCGTGCGCCTGTCGTTCGAGCCGGGCAGGGTAATCGCGGGCAACGCGGGGGTTCTCCTTACCCGCGTCATCCGCTCGAAGCGTAGCGGAAACGGCCCGCCGTTCGTGATCGTCGATGCCGCAATGAACGACCTCGCCCGCCCCGCGATGTACGGCGCCTGGCACGATTTCGATGCCGTGGAACCCACCGGCGAGCGGATGACCGCGCATATAGTCGGTCCGATCTGCGAAACTGGCGATACCTTCGCCATGGACCGGGAAATCGATGCCTTGTCGGCGGGGGACCTCGCGGTGTTCCGGACCGCCGGCGCCTACGGCGCGACGATGGCTTCGAGCTACAACAGCCGCGGGTACGTTGCCGAGGTGCTGGTCGACGGGGACAGATTCGCCGTGGTTGCCGACCGGATCATGCCGCATTCGATCATGGACGCCGAGCGGGTCCCCGAATGGCTTTGAATTCCCTCCCGCTCTTCCATCGCATTGCGGGGAAGCGGGTGGTTGTGCTCGGCGATGGAGACGCTGCAGAAGCCAAGCGAAGGCTGGTCGAGCGCGCGGGCGGGATCTGCTGCGGAGAGCCGGAGGCGCATCACGCATCGCTCGCCTTCGTTGCCGTCGACGATCAGCGCCAGGCCGAAGCTGCAGCCATTCGCTTGCGCTGCAAGGGGCTGCTGGTGAACGTCACCGACCGTCCCGAGCTGTGCGATTTCACTGTTCCGAGCATTCTCGATCGCGAACCCGTTATCCTGGCGGTTGGGACCGGAGGTGCTTCGGCGGGACTGGCGAAGCAATTGCGCCTGCAGCTCGAACGGCTTCTGCCGCCGTCGCTCGGTCGCCTCGCGATCGCGCTTCAGTCTGCCCGCGCGGCAATGCGTGAACGCTGGCCCGATGCCGCCGGCCGCCGCCGGGCGCTCGACGTAGCGCTTGCGCCGGGAGGTGTGCTTGACCCGCTCAGCGACGGTGCGGACGAGCGTGTGGACAGCTGGCTGCATGGCTCGCACGACGCGAACGCGAGCGGGACGCGCGAGATCTTGCTTGCGAGCGCCGACCCCGACGATCTGACGCTACGTCAGGCGCGCTGGCTCGGCGAGGCGGATACGGTCCTGCACGATGACGGCGTGCCCGCGAGCATTCTCGATCGCGCGCGTGCGGACGCGGTCCGCGGGCCGGTCGACGGCGATCCCGGCGGCCTGACGGTGGTGATCCGTTTCGGGCCCTGAGCTATGTCTTCGTCAGGGCGTCGTCATCTCGAGGTTATCGAACCGGAAATTTCCCGAGCCGCAGAAAGCCTGGGCCCTGCCCACGCCCATGTTGGCGAAGGTGATCGGCACGACCAGGTCGTCAAGCGTCAGGCGGCCCACGCCAGCCGGATCGAGATCGAGTCCGAACCGGAAAGAACCGTTCAGCGGGATGTCCCGCACTGCCTGCTGCACCGGCTTGCCATCGGTAAGTCCGACGATCGCTACCGAGAGTGCAGTTGCATCGGCCTTTGCCTTTACTGCACGGACGCCGATTGCATTCTTGCCATCCGCCGAGGTCACCAGCAGACCTGCCAGCGGCGGTGTCTTGCCGGAACGCAATGTGCGCGCGGTGACCATCGCGGTCATTCTCACGGCGGGACCGATCGCGCTGGAAACCGACGACGAATGCGCCTCGGGCACATCGCAATCGAACGTGAGCGGTGCCGCGGCAACCTGCGCCGGCAAAGCGACGAGCAGCGCAGCCCCGATCGAGGCGGCCATCGAACCAATACGGCGCATGAGTTTCGTCCTGTTGCGATCCTGAACCCGTATTGTCGCGACTATCGGCGCGACTCGCAAGCAGGTTTCGCTGGCGCTGCAGTAGCTTCTAGGCAGCACCGATTGCAGCGAGGCGACTGATCAACGACGCGTCGTCGAACGGCTTGATCACATACTCATCGGCGCCTGCCTCGATACCCTTGTGGATATCGCGCGCGCCCGAGTTGGTGGTGCAGAACACGACTCGCGGACGGCGATCGGTGGGAATGGCACGCAACGCGGAAACGAAATCGATCCCGCTCATCACCGGCATGTTCCAGTCGGTGATGACGAGGTGCGGCATTGCTGCGCGGCAGCGTGCGAGCCCTTCTTCCCCGTTCTCCGCCTCGATGACAGTGTAGCCCACGCTCTCGACGATCCGCCGCGCGACCTTGCGGATCATCCGCGAGTCGTCGACGACCAGGCAAGTGCGCTGGCCGGCTTGCGTCGGTGTCGCCGCCACTTGTGCGGGAGCGGGAGAAGGCGAGTCAGCATGTGTCGCAGACTGCGGCGGAACGGCTCCTTGCGGACCGTTCATGCGCTTGATCAACCCGTGTATGGCACGAACTCCTCTTCGCCATAGACCGGCCGCTCGCCAGCGAGATAGTCGGGCGCGAGCTCGGTATCCCCGATCGGGCGCTGTGCCGGGGCCGGTTGACCCAGGTTCGCCTTCTCCGTGGGCGTCATGCAGACATGGAGGTAGGGCACCCAGACATCGCCGAAATCAGCCTTCTGGTACCACAGGTCGAGGACGTCGTAGCTGGCCCAGCACCCATCGGGCTCCAGGAGCCGGATACCTTCGCCGATGCGCGGCACCGCGGCAAAGCGGATGCGATGCTGGGACTGATGGGTTTCGTTCTGGATTTCGACTTCGATCACCGGTGCGGCACCCCTTGATTGAGGGTCACCCTAAAGCGAAATGGTTGCCGAAGTTTCAACTTGCCGGGCGTTGCCTTTCGCGAGTCAGATTGCCGACTTGCCGTCCTTGCCAAGCTCGTGAAAATATCGCGCCATCGCGTCGACCGCCTTGTCCGAAAGCTCGATGAAGGCGCGGCGGCGGTCGGTCTCGTCCTCCACCCGCACGAGCAAGCCCGCCTCGGACATCTGCGCGATCCACCGCAAGGCCGTCGTCGGGGGAACGCCGCTGGCGATACACAACGAAGTGACCGAGACACGGGTATGCTCTGCCCGCGCTGCGGTGAGATCGAGCAGGATGTCCCAAGCGGGATCGGCAAAGAGGTCGCCCCCGAGGAATTCGGCGCGAAGCTGGCGCTGGCGGATGATCTTGCGCACCAGCCGTGGATCGGGAAGCGGGGGTCTTGGTGGGCGGATCAGCCTGCGTTCGCCTTCGTCGCCGTCGCCGCGAAATTCGTCGCCAGGCGATTCGAGCCGGAAGGCGCGCGGCTCGTCAGATGAGAGACGATCGATCTGCGCCGCAATCTGCGCGACCTGCTCGGTCAGGCGATGCAGGGTAAGGCGATCCTGCTCGTCGAGTTCGCGCAACCTCATGCGCGGAATCTTGAGCAATGCGCGCCCGAGGGCAATTACGCGTTCCCCCCTAGTCGGCTCGACCATGATCTCCGCGCCCGACCGGTCGAGACACCCGAAAACCGTCTCCAGCATCGCCATCGACGTGGTGACGATCAGCGGTAGACCGGACTCGGCCGCGCGCTGGTCGAGTTGCATGATCGCTGCAATCGTCGCGCCGTCGTGGACCGGGCAATCGACGAGGAGGACATCGCACCGGAAAGGCGGCGCCGTTTCGTCGAGTTCGGCGAGGAGGTCGTACTCCACCGTCCCGTACCCTGCGACGACGGCATCTTCGCGGAGGTTCGCAACCATCGTCGGACGCGCTGAGTAAATCCCGACGACAGATGCAATCGAATCGGCAACCGCCGGTCCGTAGGCGAAATCCTCCTGCCTCATGTCGCGACCTCCTCAGCAACCCAGACGAACAGGAGTAGAACGCGAGAACCTGAAGTCAATGTGGATCAAGGTCTTATCTCGATAGGCGTCCCGTCCTCGATCACCTCCCACAGGATCTCGATCTCGGCATTCGACACCGCGATGCAGCCGTCGGTCCAGTCGCCGACCATGCGCAGATCGCTTGGGAGCGCATTGGGCTGCCCATGGATGAAGATGTCTCCACCGGGCGACCTGCCCTGCGCCGTGGCGAAAGCGCGATCGGCAGCGTTCGGATAGTCGATCCTGAGGCTCAGGTGGTAGGCGCTTCGCGGGTTGCGGGTGTGGATCGTATAGCGTCCCTCGGGTGTGCGCTCGTCGCCTTCGAATTGCTTGTGCCCATCGGGCGCATCGCCGAACTGGATGCCGGCGATCGTCCAGGTGGGCTGTCCTGCGGTGTAGAGCGTCAGCGTACGATCCGACTTGTCGACCAGCACCAGGTCCGCGACGGGAGGATGGGCCTGGGCCGACGTGCATCCCGCCAATATCAGCAAGGCGGTCAGCCGTACGCGCATTCGCTCAATCCACGAACGGGTCACGCACGAGGATGGTGTCCTCCCGTTCGGGGCTCGTCGATACGAGCGCGACCGGCGTTTCGATCAGTTCCTGCACCCGCTGGATGTACTTGATCGCCTGGGCCGGCAGGTCCGCCCACGAACGCGCGCCGGCAGTGGTTTCGTGCCAGCCGTCCATTTCCTCGTAGATCGGCTCGACCGCGGCCTGATCCGCGGAATGCGAAGGGAAGTAGTCGAGAATCTTGCCGCGCAGCCGGTAACCAGTGCAGATCTTCACCGTGTCGAACCCGTCGAGCACGTCGAGCTTCGTCAGGGCAATGCCGGTCACGCCCGAGATCGCGCACGACTGGCGCACGAGCACGGCATCAAACCAGCCGCAACGGCGCTTGCGCCCGGTGACGGTGCCAAACTCGTGTCCGCGCTCGCCGAGCCGCTGGCCGGTTTCGTCCTCCAATTCGGTCGGGAAAGGTCCGCTGCCGACACGGGTGGTGTAGGCCTTGACGATGCCGAGCACGAAGCCCGTCGAATTGGGGCCGAGGCCGGAGCCGCTTGCTGCAGTGCCGCTCACCGTGTTCGAGCTGGTCACGAACGGATAGGTCCCATGGTCCACGTCCAGCAGCACACCCTGCGCGCCCTCGAACAGGATGCGCGCACCAGCCTTGCGCACCTTCTTGAGGCGCTTCCAAACCGGCTGCGCGTATTGCAGCACGAAGGGCGCGATCTCGGACAGGTCCGCGAGCAGGCGGTCGCGGTCCACCGGGGGCTCGCCGAACCCAGCGCGCAGCGCGTCGTGATGGGCGCAGAGCCGGTCGAGCTGCGGCTCGAGCTGATCGAGATGCGCCAGATCGCACACCCGGATCGCCCGGCGGCCCACCTTGTCTTCGTACGCCGGGCCGATGCCGCGTCCGGTTGTGCCGATCTTGCCGGAGCCTGCTGCCGTTTCGCGCAAGCCGTCGAGATCGCGGTGGATAGGAAGGATAAGCGGGCAGTTGTCGGCAATCGCGAAATTGTCGGGGTTGATGGTGACCCCCTGCCCCTCGAGCTTCTCGATCTCGGCCTTGAGCGCCCACGGATCGAGCACCACGCCGTTGCCGATGATGCTGAGCGTGCCGGTCACGATTCCGCTGGGCAGGAGGCTGAGCTTGTAGGTGGTGTTGCCGACGACAAGCGTGTGACCGGCGTTGTGCCCACCCTGAAAGCGCACGACGGCATCCGCCCGGCTGGCGAGCCAGTCGACGATCTTGCCCTTGCCTTCATCGCCCCACTGGGCACCGATAACGGTAACGTTGGCCAAAGCCGGTTTCCTCTTTCGTCGCTAGGCGCACCATAAGGGAACGGCGCACGGCGCGGCCCTATGGCATGGCACAGCGCGTTGGGAAACGCCTGTTTGCCCCGGCAGCGGCACTCTGGCAGCGCCACGCATTGAAGGCTGCGACAATTCGCGACTTTGCGGTGTCGCGGAAACGGTGCATCCCGCACGAAAATCGTCGGGAGGGATCGTTGCGGCGTCTGTTCTGGTCCATCGCTGCCTTGGGGCTGGCGGGCGGTACGATTGCCGTGGCCCAGACGGGGCAAGACTTCGCGACAGCCTCTCCAGCCGAGATCGCATTCGGGTCCGATCCGCTCCAGCGGCTCGATTTCTACCCCGCGACAGGACCTGCCGGACCGGCTCCCCTGATACTTTTCGTGCATGGCGGTGGATGGAAGCGAGGCGACAAGCGCAACGCGACCGGCGCATTCAAGGTGCCGCATTTCGGTGCGTCGGGCTATCATTTCGCTTCGACGAACTACAGGCTGGTGCCGTCGGCAACCGTCGAGCAGCAGGCGGCCGACGTCGCGAGCGCACTGGCCGCCTTGCTTGCGCGTGCCGACTCTCTCGGGATCGACCGGCGCAAGGTCGTCCTGATGGGTCACAGCGCAGGCGCTCACCTTGTGGCACTGGTCGCGACCGACCCGCGGTACTTGCGTGCTGCGGGCCTTTCGACCGATGCGGTGGCTGGTGTGATCCCGCTCGACGGCGCGGGCTATGACGTACCTTCCCAGATGGGAGAGAATGCCAGGCTAATGGGCGACACCTATGCCCAGGCGTTCGGGACCGACCCCGCGCGGCAGCGCGCCCTGTCCCCTTCGGCGCACGCGGGTGCGCCCGACGTGTCCGACTGGCTCATTCCGCATGTCGAGCGCGCCGACGCCGCGAGGCAGAGCGAGGGCCTGGCTGCCGCGCTGCAGAAGGCAGGGGTGCGTGCGGAAGTGGTGGCGCTCGAAGGCCGGGGCTTGCGCGGCCACATGGAGATAAACCGTCGGCTCGGCGATCCGGATTACGCCGGGACGAAGCTTGTCGATGCCTGGCTGGCCCGCGTCTTTGACCGGTAGATTGCGCCCGTCCGTTCCTCATGCGCGCCCGGACGCCGTTAGTCCTAATCGTGCGACGCAGCGCAGCATAGTAAAAGTCCGCTTAAGTCCAAGCGTAAGGAAATTACGCAGGGCCGGGGCGATAAGGGGTCGTCCAACACGACATGGTCCACCCGGGATCGGTGGAAGAGGGGTCGCATGAGGGACGAAGTACCGGAAGCGGCCGACTCCGCCGGCGCGGACGACAATACCGAGACGCCCGAAGAGACAGGGTCATCCCCGACGAAGGGCTTGGCGGTATCCTCCCTTGCGCTTGCTGCGGCCGCCTGCGGTGGTGGTGGCGGTGGCGGCGGATCGGGCGGCGGCATTATCGGTGGAATCATCGGCGGCGGCACGCCCGCGCCCACCGTGCTCAAGCCCCAGACCGATGCCGAGGCCGCCCGGTTCATCCTGCACGCCTCGATCGCAGCATCGACCGCGGCGATCGCCGACGTGAAATCGCAAGGCTACGAGCCTTGGCTCAACGCACAGATGAGCCTCGGCAACGACCAGAGCGCAGAGGCCTATTTCATCGCCCGGGGCTACGACGCGGTCGACGCGAACCAGTACTACAACAGCTCCGGCATCGCCGACCGGATGATCTGGAAGCAGCTGATGAACGGCAACAGCGGGGTCCGAAAGCGGGTCGCGCTGGCGCTTTCGGAATTCTTCGTCGTTTCGCTGACCTCGGTAAACATCACCTGGCGCAGCCAAGCGATGGGGTATTACTGGGACACGCTGAACGAGCACGCCTTCGGGAACTTCCGCGACCTGCTCGAGGCGATCACTCTCAACCCGGCCATGGGCGTGTTCCTCAACACGCTGGGCAACCGCAAGGCCGACCCGTCGACGGGCCGCGTGGCCGACGAGAATTTCGGGCGCGAGGTGATGCAGCTTTTCACCATCGGCCTGTTCGAACTCAACCCCGACGGGTCGCTCAAGGGCGGCGGCACCCCGGTGGAAACCTATACCAACGCCGATGTGACCGGGATCGCCAAGGCGTTCACCGGCTACGACTACGACTACACCGGCGTCACCTTCGCCTCTCCCCCTGGCTCGACCGCGCAGATCCAGAGCCCACGCTACGTCCGTCAGCCGATGACCGCCGACCCATCCAAGTGGCGGCGGCCGAGTACGACAAGCCAGCATTCCGACGAGGCGAAGACGTTCCTCGGCACCACCGTGCCGGCCGGAACGTCCGCGGCGGCGACGCTCAAGCAGACGCTCGACACGCTGTTCAATCACCCCAATGTCGGCCCGTTCTTTGCCCGGCAGATGATTCAGCGGCTGGTCACGAGCAATCCCTCGGCGGCCTACGTCCAGCGCGTCGCGGCCGCCTTCGCAAACAACGGCAGCGGCGCCCGCGGTGACCTTCGCGCGGTATTCAAGGCGATCCTGCTGGACGACGAGGCGCTGTCCCCTACCGGCCTGACCGACCTGCGCTTCGGCAAGCTGCGCGAGCCTATCCTGCGCTTCGCCCAGTGGGGCCGGACTTTCGGAGCTGCCTCCGCGAGCGGGGACTGGGCCCTGTCCGACATGTCGGACACTGCCGCACGGCTGGGCCAGTCGCCGCTCCGCTCGCCATCGGTCTTCAACTTCTTCCGGCCGGGATACGTGCCGCTCAACTCGTCAGCCTCCGCTGCCAACCTCCTCGCGCCGGAATTCCAGCTCGTGAACGAGAGCACGGTGGCTTCGTACGTCAACTTCATGGAGCGAACGGTGGACGGAACCGGCGGCTGGATGTCGGACGTCAAGGCGACCTACGCGGGCGAACTGGCGATCGCCCACGACGCACCCGCCCTCCTCGACCGCATCGACCTCTTGCTCACCGGAAAGCAGCTTTCGCAGGGGACCCGGGACACGATCCTGGCGGCGATGCAGGCGGAAACGGTCACCGAGGCATCCGACGAGGCGACCAAGCGACGTCGCATCCATATCGGCGTGCTTCTGGCGATGGCGTCGAACAACTACCTGGTCCAGAAGTAGGGGGCGCGGCAATGTTCATCGGCAAGAGCGACGAGATTTCGCGGCGCGCGTTCCTCCAGCGTACCGGGCACCTGGCGGTAGCCGGGTCCGCCAGCGCCTATGCCCTCGGCCTTGCCGGGATCGGCGAGGCGGCAGCGTTCAGTTCGGCTGGCGGATACAAGGCGCTGGTCTGCGTCTTCCTTTACGGAGGCAACGATTACGCCAACACACTCATCCCTTACGACAACCTCAACTACGGCCGCTATTCGACGATCCGCGGGGGGACGAGCGGGATTGCCCTGTCGCAGTCGAGCCTTGCGAACACTGTCCTGGTCCAGCCCCAGTCGCAGGTACTGACCGACGACATCCGCTATGCGATCGCTCCGACGATGCCCCGGCTCAAGGCGCGGTTCGACGAAGGCAAGATGGCGCCGCTGCTCAACGTCGGCCCGCTGATCGTTCCGCTGACCCGTGCCGAATACAACAGCAGCAACAACGTCAGCTTCCCCAAGCCGCCGAAGCTGTTCTCGCACAACGACCAGCAATCGACCTGGCAGAGTTCCGCGCCCGAGGGATCGGTGACCGGCTGGGGCGGACGGATGGGAGACCTGGCGCTGTCCTCGAACACGAATTCGATGTTCACCGCGATCAACGCGACCGGCAACGCAGTCTTCCTGTCGGGGCGCAACGCCCTGCCCTATCAGGTACAGACCTCCGGCGCGGTGACGATCAGCGGGCTTGGGAGGCGTATATACAACTCATCCGCCGCACAGACCGCTCTTTCCTCCCTGCTGCGTGCGCACAACGGTCATGTCCTCGAGATGGACTACGCCCAGGTTATGGCGCGCTCGATCGAGTTCGGCGGCTTCGTCAACAACGCGCTCGCGACGACCTCGCTCACGACCGATTTCGGTCCTACCACCAACCGTCTCGCTACCCAGATGTCGGTGGTTGCCCGGATGATCGCAGCGCGCAGCGCGCTGGGGGTGACTCGTCAGGTATTTCTCGTCAGCCTTGGCGGGTTCGACCATCACGACGACCTCATCGGCTCGCACGAGGCGCTGCTCGGCCAGGTCGATTTCGCGATGGACGCATTCTACCGGGCGACCGTCGAACTGGGCGTGGCGAACCAGGTGACCACCTTCACCGCCTCGGATTTCGGACGCACGCTGAGCTCCAACGGGGATGGCAGCGACCACGGATGGGGCGGCCACCATTTCATCCTCGGCGGTGCGGTTCAGGGCGGCCGATTCTACGGCCGCGCGCCGAGCGTGTCGGTCACATCCGACGACCAAGTCGGCCAGGGCCGCCTGCTTCCTTCGACGTCCGTCGATCAGTACTCCGCGACCCTTGCCCGGTGGTTCGGAGTCGCCGACAGCGAGCTTTCGAGCATCGCACCCAACATCGGCCGCTTTGCCAGTCCGAATCTCGGCTTCATGGGCTGATAGAGCGCGCCAAAAAGGTCGGGGCGGCAGGTCAATCGACAGCAAGCGCCCACTTGCAGACGCTTACGTAGTTAAGCGGCCGAAGGCGGGTAATTAACCCCTCGTTATCGATTAACCCCAACCTGGGACGTCCGTCGCTTTCGCGTTGCCCCGCGACAGGTTTGTCGCCTTTCTGCTCGCCACGGGAGAATGCTCCCACCGGCTTCCGCACGGAATGGACATGCCGGGTCGCACCAGAGCCATTCATCGTCGGAAGCCGAGCCAGGTTCGGCAGACAAAGGACAATGCGATGATGAGCAGCAGCGAGCAGACGGAGGGCGAACGGCGCTGCGAAGGGCGGTTCTCGCTCGAAGTGACTGCGGCAGTGCGCAAGCGCGGTGCGAGCCAGGTGCCCGCGACGCTCCACGAACTTTCGACCGCTGGATGCCGCATTGGCGGCATGCATCTCATCCCTGATCCCGACGCCGACGTCTTCGTACGGATTCCGGGTCTTGAAAGCCTCACCGCCCGGGTCTGCTGGACAGAGGAAGGACGTAGTGGGCTTATTTTCGAAAGGCGGCTTCATCCCGCCGTCTTCCAGCGGTTGATCTCCTTGCACGGTCACGGCGCGCCGCCTGCGCCGATGCTGTCGTGGACAGCCCCCAGCCGTCCGCAGGACCCGCCGAAAGAGCGCCCCAGCGGCTCGCGACGCGACCAGATCCGGTCGGGTTACGTCGTACCGGACCCTGGCCTGCTCCTCGACAAGCAGCCGATCGAGGGCGGCAAGTCGATCTTCACTTTGGTCCGGAGGAACACGGCACGCATGTCCGATCACCGGCATGAGCCCCGCTATCCCGCTCCGGACGACGCCGAAATGGCGATTGGTCCCGCGGACCGGCCCGCCGAGATTGCCAACATCTCGGGAAGCGGGGTCATGGCGAGTGGGTCCATCGGCCAGGAGATCGGCGAAACACTGGAGGTGCGTTTTGCCGGCTGCCAACCGATCTGGGGCACGATCATCTGGAAGCGCGGCGAGCAGTTCGGGCTGTCGCTGCCGAAGGATTCGATCATGCTTGCCGAAACGGGCTGACACGACCCCAGGCGGGCCGGGTCTCTCCCGCGTCGAGTACGTGGGTACAGCCCAACCGCCTGGGATCCTCTTCGGCATCCAGCGCCTGCAGGGTCCGCCAGCCAATCGCGCGCAGCCGCGCCGCGACTTCTGGATCGTGGCCTAGAGGAAGGAACAGAAGATCGCCCTGCGGGGCGCCCCCGAGGGCGTCCACCAGCGGATCGATGTAGAGCGAGAAACCGGTCGCGGGCTCGTCTCCGCCGGCACGATAGGTGCCGCCGCGCCCCAAGGTGCCGCGCACCCCCTCGGCATAGAGCGTGAAGCCGAACCAGCTCTGGTACTGGAAGCCGTGCCGTTCCGCCGGATCGAGCGTGACGCGCGCTTTGTCGCCCACGCGCGCAGCGATGTCCTTCAGGCCGGCTATCCGCGAGGCGAGCGCGCCGCCCGCATCGATTTCCGCGAGCCTGGAGACCGCATCATCAAACGGCCCCGCGGCATAGAGCAGTGGGAGATAGCTCTCGCCGCCTGCGGCTTTCAGCGCACCGGCGTCCTTCGCATCAAGCTCCCGGCGAACGTCATCGATGCGATCGGCCGCAATCGGCAGGGCTGAGGCGGCCAGCGTGTCGACGAGGTCCGGCAGGGTGAAATCGACCGAGATGCCTGTGGCCCCCGCCGCGCTCAGCGCCTCGATCGCGAGAACCACGATCTCCGCCGCTGCCGCCGCGCTATCGCTGCCGATCAGTTCCGCCCCGATTTGCAGCCGTTCGCGCGCCGGATCGAGCTGATCGCTGGCAATCACCGCAACCTCGCCTGCATAGCACAGCCGCAAGGGCCGCGGGGCGCCTGCCATGCTGGTCGCGGCTATACGCCCGACCTGCACGGTTATGTCGCTCCGCAGCGCCAGTGTGCGCAGCGACGCGGGGTCGACGAAGCGGAACATGCGGCGCGTTGCCACCCCGCTCATCCGCGTTGCCATCGACTTCTCGAACTCGATCAGCGGCGGGATGACCCTGTCGTATCCATGGGCGTCCATGGCATCGAGCGCTGCGCGTCGGGCCCGCGTGAGCGCGCGGGCCGAGGCCGGCAAGCGGTCCTCGAGCCCGATGGGCAGCAGGTCGGCGGTCGGATCGGTCACAGGCGGCGCCCTAGCGCGGTCAGAACTCGAGCGCCATGACGGTCTTCACGCCTTCGAGCTTGCACGCGGCATCGATCACGTTCTTGGGAATGGCCTGGTCGACGCTCAAGAGCAGCACCGCCTCGCCCCCGGCATCGCGGCGG
This sequence comes from Tsuneonella dongtanensis, assembly GCF_001698205.1. Lineage (NCBI taxonomy): Bacteria > Pseudomonadati > Pseudomonadota > Alphaproteobacteria > Sphingomonadales > Erythrobacteraceae > Tsuneonella > Tsuneonella dongtanensis. The sequence continues at coordinate 1,572,176 of NZ_CP016591.1, read as the reverse complement.
CCGAGGTGGAACGTGCCAATGTTGATCCCGCTCTCGCCCAACAGGGTGCCGATGCGCCCGATGAAACCAGGCGCGTCCTCGTTCACGATGTAGAGCATGTGGCCGGCCAGTTCCGCCTCGATGCCGATGCCGAAAATCTCGACCAGCCGGGCGTTGTCCTGACCGAAGAGCGTACCTGCAACCGAGCGGTCACCGGCATCGGTACCGACGGTGACACGAAGCAGGGTATTGTACGCGCCCTCGCGCTCGTGGCGGATCGAGCGCACGTCCATGCCGCGCTCCTTCGCGAGGTACGGCGCGTTGACCATGTTCACGCTATCCGAATAGCGGCGCATGAAGCCCGCCAGCACCGCTGCCTCGAGTGGCTTGCCGGCGAGCTCGGCTGCGGCACCTTCGCGCTCGATCGAAATCTGCGTGAGGTTTCCGTGGGCGAGCTGGCCGACGAGGCTGCCGAGGTTTTCTGCGAGCTTCATGTAGGGGCGCAGCTTGGGCGCCTCCTCGGCGCTGAGCGACGGCATGTTGAGCGCGTTGGTGACCCCGCCGTTGACGAGGTAGTCGGCCATCTGCTCGGCAACTTGCAGCGCGACGTTGACCTGAGCCTCGGTCGTGGAAGCGCCGAGGTGCGGGGTGCAGATGAAGTTCTTCGTTCCGAACAGCGGCGAATCCTTCGCCGGCTCGACCGCGAAGACGTCGAGGGCGGCGCCCGCGATGTGCCCGCTGTCCAGCAGATCCTTCAGCGCCGCTTCGTCGATCAGACCGCCCCGCGCGCAGTTGACGATGCGCACACCCTTCTTGGTCTTTTCGAGCCGCTCGCGGCTCAGGATGTTGCGGGTCTGGTCGGTCAGCGGGGTATGCAGCGTGATGAAGTCGGCACGGCTGAGGAGCGTTTCGAGGTCGACCTTCTCGATGCCCAGTTCCACAGCGCGCTCCTCGGTCAGGAACGGGTCGTAGGCGACGACCTTCATCCGCAGGCCGAGCGCGCGGCTGGCGACGATCGAGCCGATGTTGCCCGCGCCGATGAGCCCGAGGGTCTTGCCGGTCACTTCGACGCCCATGAAGCCGTTCTTCGGCCACTCGCCCTTCTGCGTCAGCTCGTTGGCCTCGGGAATCTGGCGGGCGAGCGCGAACATCAGCGCGATGGCGTGTTCGGCGGTGGTGATCGAGTTGCCGAACGGGGTGTTCATCACGACCACGCCCTTGCCGCTGGCGTAGGGAATATCGACGTTGTCGACCCCGATCCCGGCGCGGCCGATGACCTTGAGGTTGGTCGCGGCGTCGAGGATTTCCTTCGTCACCTTGGTCGAACTGCGGATGGCGAGGCCATCGTATTCGCCGATGCGGGCGATGAGCTGTTCGGGCGTTTCGCCGGTGATCACGTCGACGTCGCAGCCGCGCTCTTCGAAGATCTTCGCGGCGTTGGGGTCCATCTTGTCGCTGATGAGAACTTTGGGCTTGGCCATCGTCGGCCTCCTTGAATGCAAATGAAAAGACGCGGCGGGCACGGGGCCCGCTCACGCGAAAGTCAGGCTGCAGTCGCCGCGTAGGCCCAGTCGAGCCAGGGCCCGAGCGCCTCGATGTCGGCGGTCTCGACCGTGGCACCGCACCAGATGCGCAGGCCCGCCGGGGCGTCGCGATAGCCCGCGACGTCGTAGGCGGCATCGTGCTCTTCGAGCAGCTTGGCCATCGCCTTGATGCGCGCCTCGTCGGCACCGTCGACCGTCAGGCAGACGCTGGTGTTGGAGCGGCTCGCGGGATCGGCAGCGAGGTGGCCCAGCCATTCGCGGCTCTGCACGATGGCGTCGAGAGCAGCGGCGTTGGCATCTGCCCGGGCCTTCATGGCGGAGAGGCCGCCGAGCGACTTGCCCCACTCGAGCGCGAAGATCGCATCCTCGACCGCGAGCATCGACGGGGTGTTGATCGTCTCGCCCTTGAAGACGCCCTCGGCAAGCTTGCCCTTCGACACGAGGCGGAAGACCTTCGGCAACGGCCATTCGGGAGTATAGCTCTCCAACCGCTCGACCGCGCGAGGGCCGAGTATCAGCACGCCGTGCGCGCCTTCCCCGCCCAGCACCTTCTGCCAGCTAAAGGTCAGCACATCGACCTTGTCCCAGGCGATGTCCTGCGCGAACACCGCGCTGGTCGCATCGGCAATGGTCAGGCCTACGCGGTCGGCGGCGATCCAGTCGCCGTTCGGTACGCGAACACCGGAAGTGGTGCCGTTCCAGGTGAAGATCACGTCGTCGGCGAAATTCACCTCGCCGAGATCGGGAAGCTGGCCGTAGTCGGCGCGGATCACCGTGGGATCGATCTTGAGCTGCTTGACCGCATCGGTCACCCAGCCCTCGCCGAAGCTCTCCCACGCCAGCGTGGTCACGCCGCGCGCACCCAGCATCGTCCACATCGCCATTTCGACCGCGCCGGTGTCCGACCCGGGCACAATGCCGATGCGGTGCGTCTCAGGCACCTCGAGCACTTCGCGGATGAGGTCGATGCAGTACTGCAGGCGCGCCTTGCCGATCTTCGAACGGTGCGAACGCCCGAGCGATTCGGTGGCCAGCTTGTCGGGGGACCAGCCCGGCGGCTTCGCGCAGGGACCGGAAGAGAAATAGGGGCGCGCCGGCTTCAAAGCCGGCAACGGCGGGGTATCAGTCATGTAGTCTCTCCTTGCAGAGAGCACGCGCGGCGTTGGGACCGCGTGGCCCGCCGGCCGCACTAATGTTGCGGCGCAGCAAGTCAAGCGCGCAATCGGATTATCCGGCAAAGCGCCTTTGCGCAGCGTCGGTTCCCCTCTCGCCAAACCAATGTGACGCTCATATGGCCGCGCAATGCAGGTATCCGACCTCCGCATCGCGCTTTTCAGCGGCAATTACGCCATGACGGTCGACGGCGCGAACAAGGCGCTCAATCGCCTAGTCGATTACCTGCTGCGGCAAGGGGCGCAGGTGCGCGTCTATTCGCCGACGATCGAAAAACCGCCGTTCGAACCCAAGGGTGAGCTCGTCAGCCTGCCCTCGATCGCGATACCCGGTCGCAGCGAATATCGGGTGCCGGCCTGGCTCGGCAAACGCGTGCGCGAGGACCTTGCCGCGTTCGACCCGCATGTCGTGCATATCTCCTCGCCGGATTTCGCGGCGCGCGAGGCCGCCAGTTGGGCGCGCGAACGCAACCTGCCGGTTGTTGCCAGCGTCCATACCCGGTTCGAGACCTACCCGCGCTATTACAGGCTCGGTTTCATGGAGCCGGCCGTCGAGGCATGGCTGCGCAAACTCTATCGGCGCTGCGACGCGCTGGTCACCCCTTCGCCCAGCATGATCGACACGCTGCGCGAGCAAAAGATGAACCGGGACATCGGATTGTGGTCTCGCGGGGTCGAACACCAGATATTCAATCCGGAGCGGCGCGACCATGCATGGCGGCGGGAACTGGGGTTTGCCGATGGCGATGTCGTCGTCGGATTCCTCGGACGGCTCGTTCTGGAGAAAGGCCTCGACGTTTTCGGAGACGTCGTCGCCGAGCTCGAACGACGCGAAGTGCCGCACAAGGTGCTGGTCATCGGCGACGGTCCCGCCCGTGCGGCCTTCGAGGACAAGATGCCGACCGCCTGCTTCGTCGGCTTCCAGGGCGGTGCCGATCTCGGCCGCGCGGTCGCCTCGATGGACGTGCTGCTCAACCCCAGCGTGACCGAAACGTTCGGCAACGTCACGCTGGAGGCCATGGCGTGCGGTGTGCCCGTGGTGGCAGCCGACGCGACGGGCGCTGCCAGTCTGGTCGAGGATGGGATCAACGGCTACCTCGTCCCTCCGCGCGACGCCGGGGCCTATGCCGACAGGATAGCCGGATACGTGGCCGACCCGGCACTACGTATCGCCCACGGGCAAGCGGGCGCGGACCGCGCGAAGGCGTTCGAATGGGACGCGATAAACAAGGCGGTCGCCGACACCTATCTGAGGGTGCTGGCGGTGCGAAACGATCTGAAGAGGCGCTAGGTCAGCGCAGCACCCCGTTCGCGCTCTGCCGCCGCGTGTACCAGATCAGCAGCAACGTGATCACGAAGATCACTGCCGTGAAGATCATCGGCGTGGTGGTGTCGGTCATTCCCGGCATCGGGCTCGACAGCTGGTGGAACGTGCCGAGCACGAGGCCGATAAGCGACACGACAAACGCGTGGAATGCGAAGCGGCTGCGCAGCAGGACAAGCAGCGATCCCGCCACCGCGCCCCACACGCCCAGGCCCCAGCCGATGTTCGCCCAGAGCGGCATGGCGTTCATGTATGCGATCGCATCGTCTACCGTGACGCCGACGGGCTCCATCATCGAGGCGAGATAGTCGCGGTTGCCGGTCTTCGACATGATGTAGTCGTAAGCGCCGAAAGTGTTCCACAGCAGCGCCAGCACGCCGACTACCCAGACATGCCATGGCGTTCCCGCCCGCATTGGCCCGGTTTCGATCGTTTCGTCCATAACTGCCCCTCCACAGTTCAGCGACCCGCTGCGGCGTTTCTATCACGCCGCAGCGGGTCCGCCAATCGCGTGCAGGTCAGAGCCGCTCGATGCGCTTGGCCATCTCGTCGATCATGTCGACGATCTCGTTTATCGCGTCCTCGTCGAGACCGCCGCCGCGCGCCTTGTGCTTGAGGACCTGCGCAAGATTGCCCATCGCGCGAAACAGGTGCGGGCTGCGGGTACGCTGCTGGTGTTCGCCGTGCTCGGACAGGCGCTCGAACAGCGCGGAAACCTCGTCCGCCTTGTCGACCAGTTCCTGCTCGCCGGCTGGAGTGATCGCGAACGGTTTCCGCGCGCTGGCGTCGTCGGCCTTCTCCTCGATCACGCCTTCGTCGGCGAGGAGTTGGAGGGTCGGGTAGACAGCACCGGGGCTCGGGGCATAGCCGCCGCCGGTCATCTCCTCGATCGCCTTGATCAGTTCATAGCCGTGACGCGGCTGGTCGGCGATCAGCTTGAGCAGCGCAAGACGCAGCTCGCCCTGCCCGAACATCCGCCGGCGTCGAGCGCGAGGCCCACCGCCGTCACCGCCCCAAGGGCCGTTGGGACCAAATGGCCCGCCGGGCCCCCACGGCCCATTGGCGCCGAACGGGCCGTGCGGCCCGAACGGACCCTCATCGCCCCATCCACGTCCCGCGCTGCGCGCCGCCATCTTGGCGGCGATCGCTGCCTTCATCGCGCGCTTCATGTCGCGTTGAAATCCATGTCGCATCTTAGATCCTTCCTTACGATGCTTCACGATATATCTTAGATGCATCGAAGTTCAACCCCCCTCGCGGTCCGCCGCTTCGTTTCCTACATACGATCGCGATGGCCGACCTATTTCCAGACACCGTTGCGACGACCGCGCCCGGCCTCGACCAGCCCCGCGAGGATGCGCCTCTTGCAGACCGGTTGCGCCCGCGTGCGCTGGACGAGGTCGTGGGACAGGAGCACCTCACCGGCGCCGAGGGCGCCATCGGGCGCATGGTCGCGGCCGGCAGGCTGTCGAGCATGATCCTGTGGGGCCCGCCCGGTACCGGGAAAACGAGCATCGCCCGCCTGCTGGCTGATGCGGTGGGAATGCGCTTTGCCTCGATCAGCGCGGTCTTCAGCGGAGTTGCCGACCTCAAGAAGGCGTTCGCCGAAGCCGACAAGGCCGCGCAGGCGGGCCAACGGACGCTGCTGTTCGTGGACGAGATCCACCGCTTCAATCGCGCGCAGCAGGACGGCTTCCTGCCCTTCGTCGAACGCGGCACCGTCACGCTCGTCGGCGCGACGACCGAGAACCCGAGCTTCGAGCTCAACGCCGCGCTGCTCAGCCGCGCACAGGTGCTCATCCTCCGCCGGCTCGACGCGGCGGCACTGGGCAGCCTGCTCGACAAGGCCGAAGCGCTCGAGGGCCTCCTGCCCCTTACGCCAGATGCGCGCGAGGCGCTGGTCGCGAGCGCGGACGGCGACGGTCGCTTCCTGCTCAACCAGGCCGAAACGCTCTATGCAGCGCAAATCCCGGCTCCGCTCGACCCGGGCGAGCTCGGCAAGTTCCTGCAGCGCCGCGTCGCAGTCTACGACAAGGACCGGGAGGGGCACTACAACCTCATTTCCGCGTGGCACAAAGCGCTGCGCGGGTCCGATCCCGACGCGGCGCTATATTACATGGCGCGGATGCTGGTGGCGGGCGAGGAGCCGCTGTTCGTGCTGCGGCGCCTGGTCCGCGCGGCGAGCGAGGACATCGGCCTCGCCGATCCGCAGGCGCTGGTCCAGTGCCTCGCCGCGAAAGACGCCTACGAGTTTCTCGGCAGCCCCGAGGGCGAACTGGCGATCGTTCAGGCCTGCCTCTATTGCGCCACCGCGCCCAAATCGAACGCGGCCTACATGGCCTTCAAGTCCTCGTGGCGCAGCGCGAAGGAAACCGGCAGCCTGATGCCGCCAGCGCACATCCTCAACGCGCCGACCAAGCTGATGAAGGATGTCGGCTACGGCAAGGGATATGCCTACGACCACGATGCGGACGAAGGATTCTCCGGCGCGGACTATTGGCCAGAGGAGATCCGGCGGCAGCAGTTCTACACCCCGGTCGAGCGCGGCTTCGAGCGCGAAGTGAGGAAGCGCCTCGAATATTGGGCCAGGCTGCGCGCCGAGCGCGAGCAGGAATGAGGCCGGGGCGCTTCAGGCACTTCCTGGCGATCGACTGGTCGGGCGCGGCCGGCGAGCGCCAGAAGGGCATCGCACTCGCACTGGCGCACCTCGATGGCGGTCCGCCGGTCCTGGTCAATCCGGGTCGAGGCTGGTCGCGAACCGACGTGCTTGCCATCCTGACCGAAGACCTTCCCCCCGACACGCTCGTCGGGATGGACCTCGGGATCGCGCTGCCTTTCGCCGATGCGGGCGGGTACTTTCCGGGATGGGCCGCAAGTCCACCCGACGCGCGGAGCCTGTGGCGGCTGATCGACGAGACCTGCGCCGCCGACGACCATCTCGCCGCGTCCGGCTTCGTGCGCCATCCAGAGGCTTCGCGCTTCTTCCGGCATTCCGCCGAGCACGTCGGCGACCGGTTCCATCTCGCCGACGCGCCCACTCGCGAGGGCCGCTTCCGGCGGAGCGAGCACGCCCAGCGCGCGCAGGGCGTTCGCCCGGTGAGCAATTTCAACCTCATTGGCGCCGCGCAGGTCGGCAAGTCGAGCCTGACCGGCATGCGCATGCTGCACCGGCTTCGGGGACGGGTGCCGGTCTGGCCGGTCGACCCGCTGCCGGAGAGCGGGTCGGTGATCGTGGAGATGTACACCTCGATCGCCGCGCGCGGTGCAGGCGTGCGCAAGGGCGCTAGCAAGATCCGCACGTTCGAGGACCTCGGCGAAAGGCTCGCCGAACTTGGCTCTCCTCCCGTTGCAGGGACCGGCCCGATCGACGACCACTCGTCCGACGCGTTGGTTACCGCGGCCTGGCTGCGTTCGGTTGCCCATCGCCCTGAGTACTGGAGCCCGGCGGGCCTCACTCCCGACATCGCCCGCACCGAGGGCTGGACATTCGGCGCGCTCTGATCGAAAGGCGCGTTTCCGGGAGCCGGCTTAGCACAGTGGTAGTGCAGCGGTTTTGTAAACCGAAGGTCGGGGGTTCAAATCCCTCAGCCGGCACCAGTTTCGACTGCACAAAACCATCCGGGGGATGGTTTTGGGTCGAAACTCCCGAGCGACAGCGAAGGGCGAGGTCAAGTGCGCCCCACCATGTCCTCAGGCCGGACCAGCCGGTCGAAGTCTTCCGCGCTTACGCCCGCTTCCAACGCCGCTTCGCGCAGGGTGCTGCCCGACTTGTGCGCAGCCTTGGCGATGGCCGCCGCGCGGTCGTAGCCGATCTCGGGCGCGAGCGCGGTGACCAGCATCAGGCTGTTTTCCACCCCGCGCGCGATGCTCTCGCGCCTCGGCTCGAGACCCTTCAGCAGGTTCTCGGTGAAGCTCGCCGCCGCGTCGCCGAGCAGGCGCACCGAGCGCAGGAAGTTCCACGCCATGACCGGGCGATAGACGTTGAGTTCGAACTGCCCCTGCGACCCGGCGAAGGTCAGCGCGGCGTGGTTGCCGAAGACCTCGACGCAGACCTGGGTCAGCGCCTCGACCTGCGTCGGGTTGACCTTGCCCGGCATGATCGAACTGCCCGGCTCGTTCTCGGGCAGCGCCAGCTCCCCTAGCCCCGCCCTCGGCCCCGAACCGAGCAGGCGGATGTCGCTGGCGATCTTGTAGAGGCTCGCCGCGAGCGCGTTCAGCGCGCCGTGCGCGAACACCAGCGCGTCCTGCGCGGCGAGCGCGGCGAATTTGTTGGGCGCGGTGACGAACGGCAGCCCGGTGATCGCGGCGATCTTCGCGGCGACAGTTTCCGCGAAGCCATCGGGCGCATTGAGCCCGGTGCCCACGGCGGTGCCGCCCTGCGCCAGCTCGTAGAGGCCCGGCAGCGCCAGCTCGATCCGCGCGATCGCCGCCTCGACCTGCGCCGCATAGCCCGAGAATTCCTGTCCCAGCGTCAGCGGGGTCGCATCCTGAGTATGCGTGCGCCCGATCTTGACGATGTCGTCCCACCCGGCCGCCTTGGCCGCCAGCTCGGCGTGCATCGCCTTCAATGCTGGGAGCAGGTGCCGCACCACCTCCCCCGCCGCCGCGACGGTGATCGCGCTCGGGAACGTGTCGTTCGAGCTCTGCGACATGTTGACGTGGTCGTTGGGATGGACCGGCGCCTTCGAACCCAGTTCGCCGCCGAGCATCTGGATCGCCCGGTTGGCGATCACCTCGTTGGCGTTCATGTTCGACTGGGTGCCCGATCCGGTCTGCCAGACGACCAGCGGGAATTCGCCGTCGAGCTTGCCGTCGATGACTTCCTGCGCCGCCGCGACGATCGCTTCGGCCAGCCTGCCGTCGAGCACCCCGAGCTCGCGATTGGCCTCCGCCGCGGCGCGCTTGATCACCCCCAGCGCGCGGATCAGCGGCAGAGGCATGGTCTCGCCGCCGATGCGGAAGTTCTGCAGGCTACGCTGCGTCTGCGCGCCCCAGAGGTGGTCGGCGGGCACCTCGATGGGGCCAAAGGTGTCGGTTTCGGTGCGGGTGGTCATGGGCCGGTTCTGGGCCCGAGAAAGCCGGGGCGCAAGGCGGCGAAAGGCGACACGAAGTACACACCTAAATCGCACCGGCGCTGCCGTGCGCGGCGTCAAGGTCGGCGTGAAACTGGCGGCCGCGATCATGATCCGCTGCTCCGTTCGAAAAAAAGCGAAGCAAGACCTGTATGCACTATCAGGAGCGTAGGAAAATGGTTTCGGCAGGGCACAAGCGGTGCTCACCGGCACATCTCGAACTGCCGCCAAAACATGCTCGGGCTGAGCGGCGGTGGTGCAGAGTCGGTAACGGCAGCGGGGGTCTGGTCAAACCCTTGGTGATGAGTGCGGAGAATGAACGGAAAGCAGCCAGACCGCTAACGACCCCATTGCGGACGTTCGAAACTGATCGAGCGCCCGCCACGTGAGATCAAGCTGCCGGCTCGTCCATTCTATTGCATGGTTTGGAGCCTCGTTGGACTCCGAACGCTGGACCGACCAAGGTTAGGCTCGCCGTAATAGCGGGGAAGGGGAAAACGGTTAGACATTGTCCGACAGAGCCGTACACTTTGTTCGGGCCGCGAATCGACGGTTGGGCCGTCGTCGTGGATGCAACGCCTTGCGGTCGCAAGATGTATCGCAGAGATCTTTGAGCTTGTTTTCGGACGATTGGTCGGACTCATTGAAGGGGTTTTCGACATGCGTTCAATTTTCGTCACCTGCCTCGCAGCGGCATCTGCAATCGCAATGCCCGCCCAAGCGCAAACATTCACCTTCGATGCTGTAGCGAAAACTCCGACGACGGTTGGCACGACCGGTCCGGACGGGGTACCTGTTGCCGGTTCATATTGGACAGGATCAACTAATACAGTTTGGGCAGACGGCAAAAAGACTGCTGAGACCTACACCTGCATCAGCACAACTCAGCCGCCAAATGACGCCATCTTTCATATGCACGCGATTTGCGACGCGACCAGTCCCGCAGGCGCATATACCTCGGTCTGGGGGTGCAATTTTCAGGATAAAGAACGCACCATGATGGGCTGCGTTGGCGGGCTCTACGGCAAGACCGGTATGTACGCTGGCAAGGGGGGCGGAATTACATATGCGGGCAAAGTCGCAGGGGGAAGCGGCACGGGACAATGGCGCAAGTAAGGGCTAGCTGCACGTTCTTGGGGGGCGCCCTGGCTTGGGCGCCCTCTAATTACTTGGCTCAGCTTTAAGCCGCCGCCGCGATCGGAATCTGTCCGCTTTCCACCCCATGGCAGACGTTCGATCTCATCCGAGCCGCGTCTGAAAGCCGACTGGCAGCTTCTGCCCTTGATCCGAGAAAAACGGTCGGACAGCAAACGACCCCATTGCGGACGTTGGTCCACCCGCACTACGCGTAGGTAATGACGAAGGAATATGTTCTCGACGGTGCCAAGATTACTTCGCTTGAAACCTTTTACGACCAAGTCAGCAGCGTGCTCATTCCCGATGCGGATTGGGGGCGCAACCTCGACGCATTCAACGACATACTGCGCGGGGGCTTTGGCACTCCGGCAGATGGTTTCGTTCTTCGATGGACCCATTCTGCCGCGTCGCGTGCCAACCTTGGCTATCCTGAAACTGCGAGACAACTCGAGAAACGGCTGAGGCGCTGTCATCCCGCTTACCGAGATACCGTGAAAGCGGACCTGAGACGCGCGCAGCAGGGCGTGGGAGCTACTGTCTTCGACTGGCTTGTAGAGATCATCCGTGTCCATGGCGGTGACGGCGAAGAAGCAAAAGACGGCGTCCATCTTCTGCTAGAGTGACGTCCGTTTTCCACCCCAAAAGTAGACGTCCCGACCACCCGCGTTATCACCCGATAACAGCCGTAGGCCTGACCGCCCCTCACCCCCGCCCGCGATACCCCTGCACGCCCTGTTCGGGCACCCATAGCCCCTCGGGCGGCGTGCCGGTTTGCCAGAAAACGTCGATTGGGATGCCGCCGCGCGGGTACCAGTAGCCGCCGATGCGCAGCCAGCGGGGCTTCATCTCCTCGGCGAGGCGCTGGCCGATGCCGACGGTGACGTCCTCGTGGAAACCGCAGTGGTTGCGGAAGGAGCCGAGAAACAGCTTGAGGCTCTTCGATTCGACGATGGTCTCGCCCGGCGCGTAGTCGATCACCAGGTGCGCGAAGTCGGGCTGGCCGGTGACCGGGCACAGCGAGGTGAACTCGGGCGCGGCGAAACGGACGAGGTAGAGCATGCCCGCGCGCGGGTTGGGCACGTAGTCGAGCACCGCCTCTTGCGGAGAAGCAGGCAGCGCGCTCGTCTGGCCGAGGTGCATGGTTGCAGGTGTGTCGCTCATGCCGCGCATCTGACGGGAATCGCGCTTCATCGCAAGGCGGCGGTGGACTCGGGCAATTCAGTGCCTATTCAGCGCTTCCCACGCTTTGGACGCGGCACCGGGAGCCATGAGACACTTCGGACCAGTCAGCCTGTTCGCGCTTGCCGTCGGCATTCTTGCCGCGCCCGGCCTTGCGCAGGACGCGGCTCCGACGCCGACCCCGGCGCCGGGCGGTTTTCGCCTGCCGACCAACCCGACGCCCACGCCCACCGACATCCAGGGCCCGGTCGATCCCGACGCACCGATCCTGACGCGCCCTCGCACGCCGACGCCTACCCCGACGCCGCGCGCCACCGCCGCACCGGCTCCGACCCCCGCGCCGGCCGCGACGCCGACCCAGCGCGCGATCCTGCCGCCGCGCAGCAGCACGCTGCCCCCGCGATTCACGCCTCCTGCCGCCGCCGATTCGCCTGCCGCGGAGGCCATTGCCGATAGCCCGGCACCGTTTCCCTCGGCGGCGCCCGGAGCCGAGCCGAGCGTGCTCCCGCCGGTGTCCCCGGGCGCCGAGAGCGCCGCGAGCCCTGCGGCAAGCGACGCTCCGGTCGATGAGGGAACCCCCGGCTGGCTCTTTGCGCTGGTCGGCTTGCTGGCCCTTGCGGTGCTCGGCGCGGGCGCTTTCTTCCTGCGCCGGCGCTCCGGAGTCAGCAGCAGCGTCGCGGTGCCGGTTATCGAGAAGCCGCGAATTTCGGGCGGCCAGGGCGCATCGCCGCCCGCTCCGGCAATTGGCGGGCCACCGCTGATAATCGAGGCGAAGGTGCGCCAGCTTGCCCGCAGCGTGATGTTCGCGACGCTCACCTACGATGTGCGCGTGACCAACCGGGGCGCGCATCCGCTCGAGAACGTGAGCTTCGGCGGCGACTTCGTCACCGCGCACGCCCGCGTCCCGGCCGACCAGCAGCTGGCCGACCCTTCGGTGGCGCTCACCCCGGTCCAGTCCCTGACGAAGCTCGACCCGGGCGAAAGCGCGTCGTTCTCCGGCGAGTTCCGCCTGCCGGTGAGCGAGATACGGCCGATCCCGCACGGCACGGCGGTGGTCTACGTTCCGCTGCTCAGGGTGCGCGCGGAAGCCGACGGGATGGAACCGATCGCGCGCACCTTCATCGTCGGCCTCAAGTCGCCCGGGGCCAGCCAGCGCCTGCAGCCCTTCCGGCTCGACGAGATGCCCCAGACCTATCACGCGGTCGGCCAGAAGGCGCTCGACTAGGCGCGAATAGCCGCTGGCTAAGCCGCGGCGCGGCGGCTAGCCTGCGCGCCATGGACAGCCTTGTTACGACCGAATGGCTGGCGCGCGAGCTGGATGGCGGCACCATCGTCGTGCTCGACGCCTCGGCCCACGCCACCCAGCCCGATCGCGATGCCCGCGCAGAGTTTCTCGCCGGGCACATTCCCGGCGCGCGCTTCCTCGACCTTGGGACGTTCAAGGACGCCGGATCGAGCGTGCCAAACGCCCTCCCCACGCACGAGCAGGTCGCGGCCCGCCTCGCCTCGCTCGGAGTGTCACCGGACAGCCGGGTGGTCCTGTACGACGACAGCGCGGTGAAGACCTCCGCGCGCGCGTGGTTCATCCTGCACATGAACGGCGTGGCCGATGTGGCCATCCTTGACGGCGGGCTGGCAAAGTGGAAGGCGGAAGGTCGGCCGCTCGAAGCCGGGGAGACCGTATGCGACGGCTGCACGCCCGGGCCGATCGCCGGCGACTGGAGCCGGGTCCGCTCGAAGGACCAGGTCCTCGCGAATATCGATACCCGCGCCGAGCAGGTGATCGACGCCCGCGATGCGGGCCGCTTCACCGGCGAAACGGTCGATGCCGTCCACGGGCTTCCGGGCGGACACATTCCCGGCGCGTGCAACCTGTTCTTCCGCGATCTCTACAATGCCGACGGCACGTTCCGCTCCGAAGACGAACTGCGCGCGCTGTTCGAGCGCGCGGGCGTCGATCTCGACCGTCCGATCGTCACTTCCTGCGGCAGCGGGGTGACCGCCTCGGTGCTGCTCTTCGCGCTGCACCGGCTGGGCGTCGAAGACGCCGCGCTCTACGACGGCAGCTGGAGCGAATGGGGCGCCGATCCCTCCACCCCCAAGGAGACGGGGGCCGCCGCCTGACCATGGCCAAAGGGGGCAAGGACCGCGCGGCCGGGACGCGGCTCGTCACCGGTGGACGGCGCAGCGAATGGACGGGAGCCGCGGTGAATCCGCCGGTCTGGCGTACAAGCACCCATCTTTACGAAAGCAGCGCCGACCTCGCCGCGGGACGGCCGAATGCGGACGGCCACTTTTATTACGGTCGTCGCGGCACTCCGACCCAGTGGGCGCTCGCCGATGCGCTGACCGAGCTGGAGCCGGGGGCCGAGGGCACCGTGCTTTACCCGAGCGGGGTGGCGGCGATCGCGGGCGCGCTGCTCACCGTGCTCAAGCCAGGCGACGTCCTGCTCGTCACCGACAACGCCTACGAGCCGACGCGCAATCTAGCGAACGGCTTCCTCAAGCGCTTCGGCATCGAGACGCGGTTCTTCGATCCGCTGGACCTCGACGCGTACGCCGCGCTCTTCTGCGAACGTACTTCGGCGGTCATGCTCGAGAGCCCCGGCAGCCTGACGATGGAAGTCTCCGACGTCCCCGCCCTCGCCCGCATCGCACGCGAGCGGGGCGCGGCCAGCGTGATCGACAACACCTGGGCGAGCGCACTGGGATTCCCGGCGCTGGCGCACGGCTGCGACATTTCCGTGATGAGCCTGACCAAGCACGTCGGCGGCCATTCGGACCTGATGATGGGCTCGGCGAGCGCGGGAGCGGAATGGCACGCCCGCCTGCGGCTCTGCGCCCAGCAGCTCGGCAACGTCGTCTCGCCGGACGATGCATCGCTCGCCTTGCGGGGCCTGAGGACGATGGGGGTGCGGCTGGCGCACTCGACGGCCGCTGCACTCAAGATCGCGACCTGGCTGGAAGCGCGAGCGGAAGTCGCCCGTGTCCTGTGTCCGATGCTGCCCGGCGCGCCGGGTCACGACCTGTGGGCGCGCGATTTCACCGGCGGGTGCGGCCTGTTCAGCGTGGTCCTCGCCAAAGGAGGCATCGAGGCCCGCGCGCGCTTCGTCGACGCGCTCGAGCTGTTCGGGATCGGCTATAGCTGGGGCGGCTACGAAAGCCTCGTGGTCCCGTTCGAGGCGAAGAGGACCATCACCCGCGTCCCGGACGCCGATTTGGCAAGCGGGGACGGCGCCGCTATCAGGTTCTCGGTGGGCCTAGAGGACCCGGACGATCTCATCGCGGACCTCGAACAGGCCTTCGCCGCGATGGAGAATTGATGACCGCTACCCCGCTGCCGACCGAGACCGCAACCGACACTCCGGCCGACGCCGCAACGGGAGCAATCGACGCGGTGGCCACCGCCGCTGCACCCGCGCCTTCGCCCTCGCCGTCTCCGGAGCCCGCGGTCAAGGCAGCCGAGGGCATCAAGGAAGTCGTCGCCGAGAAAGGCGGCACCGCGGCCGGCGTGGTCGAAACGCTCGACGAGATCGCCATCGACCTCGGCTCGTTCCACGTCTCGCTGTGGGACGCGATCGTGTTCCTGTCGGTCCTTGTCGGCATCTACCTCGTCGCGTTTTTCCTCAGCCGCTTCGCGCGGCGGCTGCTGCGCCGGCTGACCCGGTTCGACGAGACCCAGCGCCTGCTGGCAGAGAAGCTCATCACCATCGCCGTCTGGGCGATCGCCATCCTGCTGGGCATCGACATCCTCGGGATCGACCTCACCGCGCTCGCGGTTTTCTCGGGCGCCTTCGGCCTCGCCATCGGCTTCGGGCTGCAAAAGACCTTCGGCAACCTGATCGCAGGGATAATCCTGCTGATGGACCGGTCGATCAAGCCCGGCGACGTCATCGCGATCGCCGACCAGGCGGGCAACTCGACCTTCGGACAGATCCGCAAGATCGGCATCCGCGCCGTCTCGCTCACCACGCGCGACCAGAAGGAATACCTGATCCCGAACGAGAACCTGATGGTCAATCAGGTCGAGAACTGGTCCTATTCCAGCCGCAACGTCAGGGTACAGGTGCCCGTCGGAGTATCGTATAACTGCGACCTCGAAGTTGCCGAGAAGCTGATGCTCGAGGCGGCACGGGGAGCGACCCGCGTCCTGACGAGCCCGCCGCCGACCGTATGGCTCGATGCGTACGGGGACAGCTCGGTCAACTTCATCATCCACTGCTGGATCAACGATCCCGAGGAGGGCGTCGGCAACGTGAAGTCCGACGTGCTCAAGCGATTGTGGAAGCTGTTTGCCGACAACGACGTCGAGATTCCCTTCCCCCAGCGCGACATCAACCTGCGCGATAACGCGCAATTCCAGCAACTCGTCGCGGCGATATCGCAGCGGCTGGAGAAACCCGACCCGCGGGAAGACTAGCTTCGCGGGCGGCAAACGCAGATTTCAAAATCGCGCCTTCCCCGTTTGACAGGCAATCTGACTGGCGGTCGCCAGGCCGCAGGCGCATTTCGCGCCCATGGTACGAACTGGAACCGTCTATCTCGTGGGCGCGGGGCCGGGTGATCCCGACCTGCTGACCCTCCGCGCCGCGCGGCTGATCGAATCCGCCGGCCTCATCATTCACGACGGGCTCGTCGACCGCGCGATCCTGGCGATGGCGGGGCCCGATGCCGAACTCGTCTCGGTCGCCAAGAGCCGTGCGCGGCACACCTTGCCGCAGGACGCGATCAACGCCCTGCTCGTGCGCGAGGCGCTGGCGGGCCGCGACGTCGTGCGCCTCAAGGGCGGCGACCCGCTCGTCTTCGGACGCGGCGGCGAGGAAGCCGAAGCGTGCCAAGCGGCGGGTGTGCCGGTCGAGATCGTGCCGGGGATCAGCGCTGCCAACGGTGCTGCCGCCGCCGCGCAGATCGCGCTGACGCACCGCGACGCTTCGAGCGTGGTCAGCTTCGTCGCGGGGCAATGCAAGGGCCTCTCCGAACAGGACTGGGCCGGTCTCGCCGGCAAGGGGCGCACGCTCGTGATCTACATGGGTGTGAAGACCGCCCCGCAAATCGCTGAAAAGCTTATGGCGGATGGCCTTTCGCCCGAGATGCCGCTGGCGGTGATCGAAAATGCCAGCCGCCCGAACATGCGCGTCCTGCGCGGGCCGCTCGCCGCGCTGCCCGACCTCGTCGTGGCCGAGCGCGTCAAGAGTCCTGCGCTGATCGTGATCGGAGAGGTTACCGCGCGCGAGGATATCGCGCTCGCCGCGCTGGTGGAGGCGCACGCATGAAGATCCTGACCGGAAACGACCTCAAGAGCGGCGCGGTCACCTGGTGGACCGGGTACGACTGGTCGCTCCATGTCGAGGACGCGGTGGATGCCGGGCCCGAGGCCGAGGCCATCGCCGCGCGCGAGGAAGCAGCGCGCCGGGTCAACGCGCCTTACGTGATCGAGGGCACGCGCGACGAAAATGGCGTGCGCCCGGCGCACATCAAGGATCGCATCCGCGCGCTCGGCCCGACCGTTCGCCCCGACCTGACCCTCAAGCCCGCCGACCCGAAGGCCGGCAACTGGGTGATCTGACGATGTACAAGTACGACCAATGGGACCAGCAGATGGTCGACACCCGCGTCGCGGAATTCCGCGACCAGGTCTCGCGCCGCCTCGCCGGCAAGATCACCGAGGACCAGTTCAAGCCGCTGCGGCTGCAGAACGGCCTCTATCTGCAGCTTCATGCCTACATGCTGCGGGTCGCCATTCCCTATGGCACCCTCGATAGCCGCCAGATGCGCGCGCTCGCCGATATCGCCGAGCGGTACGATCGCGGCTACGGCCACTTCACCACCCGGCAGAACATCCAGTACAACTGGATCAAGCTGGAAGAGACGCCCGACCTGCTCGCCGATCTGGCGGCGGTCGAGATGCATGCGATCCAGACAAGCGGCAACTGCATCCGCAACATCAGTTCGGATCATTTTGCGGGCGCCGCGGCGGACGAGGTCGTCGATCCAAGGCCTTACGCGGAACTGCTCAGACAGTGGTCGAGCTTCCACCCGGAGTTCATCACGCTTCCGCGCAAGTTCAAGATCGCGGTCATCGCGTCGAAAACCGACCGCGCCGCGATGAAGCTGCACGACATCGGCATCCGGATCGTGAAGAACGATGCGGGCGAGATCGGCGCCGAATTCTGGGTCGGCGGCGGCATGGGACGCACCCCCATGATCGCGCCCTGCATCAACCCGTTCGTGCCGATCGAGCACCTGGTGACTTATTCCGAGGCCTGCCTGCGCGTCTACAATCGCCACGGGCGGCGCGACAACAAGTACAAGGCGCGGATCAAGATCCTCGTCCACGAGCTGGGTGCCGACGAATATCGCCGCCAGGTCGAGGAGGAGTTCGCGCATCTCCTGACACAGGGCATCGAGCCGCCGCTCGCCGAGCTCGAGCGGATCGAGGCGTACTTCGCCGATCCCGCCTTCGACGCCAATGCACCCGACGCGCTCGACCGCTCGGATCCGGACTTCGCGCTGTGGGTCGATACCAACACAGTGGTCCACAAGGCACCGGGATACGTCGCGGCGGTCATCAGCCTCAAGCCGGTCGGCGGCAATCCCGGGGATGCGACGGCAGACCAAATGCGGCTGATGGCGGACCTTGCGCAGCAGTACTCGTTCGACGAGCTGCGAGTGACCCACACGCAGAACATCGTCCTGCCGCACGTGCGCAAGGCCGATCTCCACGCACTGTGGACCGCGCTCGACGAAGCAGGCCTCGGCACCGCGAACCTCGACATGGCGGGCGACATCATCGCCTGCCCCGGCCTCGACTATTGCAGCCTCGCCAACGCCCGCTCGATCCCGGTCGCGCAGAAGCTCAGCGAGCGGCTCGCACCGCAGTCGGCGGAACTGGGCGAGCTCAAGATCAAGATCTCGGGCTGCATCAACGCCTGCGGCCACCACCACGCGGGCCACATCGGCATCCTCGGCGTCGACCGGAAGGGGGTGGAGAACTACCAGCTCCTGTTCGGCGGCAGCGAGGCCGACGACACTTCGCTCGCCAAGATCGTCGGGCCAGGGTTCGACGAGGCGGGCATCGTCGACGCGGTCGAGACCGCGACCGGCGTGTACCTCGCCCGGCGCACTGAGGGCGAACGCTTCCTCGACACCTATCGCCGCATCGGCATCGAGCCGTTCAAGGAGGCGCTCTATGGCTGATTTCAAGGCCCATCCGCTGCGCCTGCGCGACGACGAGCCGGTCGATCACCCGGCGGTCACCGTCGATTCCTACCTCGACCAGACCAATGCCGCCGCCGTGCGGATCGAGCCGGGCGACGACGCACGTGCGTTGATCCCGCACCTTGCATCGCTGCGGCTGATCGAGGTGAACTTCCCCGCATTCACCGACGGCCGCGGCTATTCCGCCGCGCGCATCCTGCGCGAGGCAGGATACGAGGGTGAGCTGCGCGCCGTGGGCGACGTTCTCGTCGACCAGCTCGCCGCGATGCGCCGCTGCGGGTTCGACGCCTTCGAACCCGACAAGCCGCTGGACCCCGCCGACGCGGAGGCGGCGCTTTCTCGTTGGGACAACGTCTACCAGGCCGCCGCCGACGGCCGCACGCCGATCTGGGCGCTGCGGCATGGCTGATCTCGGGGTGCCTCGGATCGTCGACCGGATCGACAGCGCCCCACGCTTCACGACGGATGACGCCGAGCGCCTCAATTCGGAATTCGCGGGTGCCGATACGGCCGAGTTGTTGAAGGCTGTCCTCGCGCAAAGGGTGGCCGGACGCGTCGCGCTCGTCTCAAGCTTCGGCGCCGAGAGCGCGGTCCTGCTCCATCTCGCCGCGCAGGTCGCGCCCGATACGCCGGTGCTGTTCCTCGACACCGGCAAGCACTTCCCGGAAACGCTCGCCTACCGCGACGATCTCGTTGCCCGGCTCGGCCTGACCAACCTCGTCGTCCTGGCGCCGGATGAGGCCGAATTGCGCGCGCGCGACGAAAGCGGGCTGCGCTGGTCGTACGATCCCGACGGCTGCTGCGAACTGCGCAAGGTCCGCCCGCTTGCCGCTGCCCTTGCGCGGTTCGATGCCTCGCTCACAGGCCGCAAGGCGTTCCAGTCGAGCACCCGCGCGAACCTGCCGCGGTTCGAGATCGATCTGTCGGACACCGCTGGACGGCTCAAGATCAACCCGCTGATCGACTGGCAGGCCGCCGACATCGCTGCCTATATCGCAGCCCACGATCTGCCGGCGCATCCGCTCGTTGCCGCAGGCTTCCCGTCGATCGGCTGCTCGCCCTGCACCAGCAAGGTCGCGCCCGGCGAAGACCCGCGCGCGGGGCGCTGGAAAGGCTGGGACAAGACCGAATGCGGCATCCACACGCCCGTCCAGCGCGGGCCCGATGGCGAGCTGCCGCCCGGGTACGAGCCCTTCCTCTAGGCAGGAAAAGGGCCCCGGAAGCGCACTTCCGGAGCCCTGTTCGATCGGTCGCGGATCAGGCCTCGACGCGCTCGACAGTCGCGGTCTTGCCCTCGGAATTGGTCGAAAACCACTTGCCGTCGGCATCGATGCCTTCGGTGTTGCACTTCTCGACCTCGCCCTCGCCGTCCTTGGTCGTGCAATACTCGGTCGGCGATTTCTGGACCCACTTGCCCGTCTCAACCACCTTGCCGTCGGCGTCAGTCTGTACGTAGGTTCCGTCGGCCTTCACCTCTTCCATGAACGTCATGCCGTCGGAAGTTGTGATCTTGTACATGCCCGGCGTCGCCTTGCCGTCGGCGGCGAGCGGTGCGGCCGCGGCGACCGGCGCTTCGGCAGTCGCCTCGGCTTCGGGCGCAGGTGCCGTTTCAGACTGCGAACAGCCCGCGAGTGTCGCCAAGGCGGCGACCATGATCAGTCTTTTCATTGCATACCCCCTGGAGTTCAGCCTTCGATCCGGACGACCGTGGCGGTCTCGCCGGTTTCAGGATTGAGCGAGGTGTAGACCCCATTCTCGAACTTCTCGGTATAGCAGACCTCGTTCGAGCCTTCCTTGTCCGAGGTTTCGCAATACTGCTCGGGCGACTTCTGCACCCACTTGCCGCTATCGATGGCGGCGCCGTCCGCGCCGGTGACCTTGTAGGTGCCATCGGGCATCACATCCACAGTGTGCTTTGTCCCGTCGGCCATAGTGACTTCGTACTTGCCGGTGGACGGCTTCCCGTCGGCGGCCATGGTGGTGGTCTCGGCCGGAGCGGCGGCTTCGGCTGCCGCTGCATCGGCCTCGGCATCGGCTTCCGGTGCCGGCTGCGAACAGGCGGCGAGCGCGGCCACTGCGGCCATCGCGATCAGTCTTTTCATGGCTTACCCCTTTACGTGACGCAGGTAGGTGGTCGTTGCCACCGGTGCGACTCGCGATCCCAAGGCGGGACTATGCACGCTCTCGCGCGCGAGTCGAATCCGCGGCTAGAGCCAGCCCTTCTCGCGGTACCACCGCGCCGTCGCACGCAGGCCTTCGCGCGTCGGAATGCGCGGTTTCCAGAGGGTTGGGGGCACGTGGAATTCCGGGCGTGCGACCCAGTCGGGATGGGTCATGTAGCCGACCCGGTCCTTCGTCAGCCGCGCGCGTGACCGGCGGACCAGCCGGTCGGCGCGCGAGGCATGTTCGAGCAGCGGCCGCGACAGGTGCACGACCCAAGGCCTCCGCCCGACCGCCCAGCCGATGATCCGTGCCAGTTCACGGTGGGTCCACCCTCCCGCGTGGCCGTCGTCGGGCTCGAACACCGCGTGGGTCACGTCCTCGCCGCCCGGCAGCAGGGTGACGAGCAGTTCGGCGAGGTCCTGCACGTGGATCAGCGAGCTGCGCCCCGGCGGCGGCACGGGTACGATCCCCTTTTTCGCCAGCTTGAATATCTCGAGGTAGTCGCGGTCCCACGGGCCGTATACGCCGGGCGGACGCACGACTGTCCAGTCCAGCCCGCTCGATGCCACCAGCCGCTCCGCACGCTCCTTGGAAGCGCCATAGGCCGACAGCGAGGGTTCGCGCGCGGCAAGCGACGACACGCAGACGAAGCGGCGCACACCGGCGTCCGCTGCCGCCTTCAGGACGTTGAGCGTGCCGGCCACGTTGGCGGCCTCGAACGCGGCGGCGTCTGGCGCGGTCGTCAGGCCGGCAACGTGGATCACGGCCTCGGCCCCCTCCACCAGCCTTGCAAGGGCCGCGGTATCGGACAGGTCGCCCTGCATCCATTCAGCGCCGGCGCGATCGGCCGGCACCGTACGCGCCAACGCCCGCACCTGCATTCCCGAGCGCGCCAGAGCGGCCAGCGTGGCCTTGCCGACGAACCCCGTGGCGCCGGTCAGCGCGACGAGCGCCCCGGTCACAGCAGAACCATGTGGTCGCGGTGCACGACAGCGGCGCGCGGCGCGTAGCCGAGAAGCGCGGCCTGCTCGCCCGCCTTGCGTCCGGCGATCGCGCGGCATTCGGCCGCGGTGTATTCGACGAGACCCTGCGCCAGCCGGTCGCCCTTGGCCGAGTGGATCGTGACGAGGTCGCCGCGCGCGAACTCGCCATCCACCCCGACGACACCCGCGGCCAGCAGGCTCGATCCCGAACCGAGCGCATCGGCGCAGCCAGCGTCGACCGTCAGCACCCCGGCAGGCGCGATGCGACCACCGAGCCAGACCTTGCGTCCGCCGTCGCGGCGCTGGGGCAGGAACACCGTGCCGCTGTCCGCGTCGATCGCGGTCGCGAGCGGACGTTCGCGGGTGCCGTTGACGATCGCGAGCGCGATGCCCGCACGTCCGGCGATTTCGGCGGCCTCGAGCTTAGACACCATCCCGCCCGAGCCCATGCCGGAGCCGGACCCCCCGGTCGCCATCGCGCGCACCGCCTCGTCGATGCCCTGCACTTCGCGCACCAGCTCTGCAGCGGGGTCCTTGGGGTCCCGGTCGAACAGGCCGTCGACGTCGCTGAGCAGGACGACGGCATCGCCCCCCGCGGCCTGCGCCACGCGCGCGGCCAAGCGGTCGTTATCGCCGAAACGGATCTCGGCCGTGGCCACGCTGTCGTTCTCGTTGATGACCGGTACGGCGCCCTGGTCGAGCAGCCGCGCAATCGTCGACGACGCATTGAGGTATCGCCGGCGGTCCTCGAGATCGTCGAGCGTGAGGAGCAGCTGCGCTGCTACCAGCCCCCGGGCTTCCAGCAGCTCCGCCCAGGCCCCCGCCAGGGCGATCTGGCCGACGGCCGCGGCCGCCTGCGCGTCGGCAAGGTTGGCCCGGCCGCCTCCGGCAAGCCCCAGCCGGGCCGCGCCGAGAGCAATCGCGCCCGAGCTTACGACCACGACCTGCTGCCCCCGCGCGCGCGCTTCTGCAATCTCACCGACGAGCGCTTCGAGCCATGCCCGCCGCATGCTGCCACCGCGTTCGACGAGCAGCGCGGAACCGACCTTGAGGACAAGGCGCGGACAGGCCGCTGGGTCGACGAGCTGGGAGAGCGCGGAAACGGTCATGCGCGCGCCGCTTAGCGAAGCCGCGCGATTACGTCACCTAGATCGGCGACCATTCTCCGCCGTCCTCGGCGACGTCCTCGACCTCCGAGCCCTTGGTCTCGGTTGCCGTGCGATCGGGAAGATAGGACAGCGCCGCATCCAGCAGCGCCTCGATCCCCTCGCCGGTCGCGCCGGATATCGGGAAGACCGCGTCGGCGCCCGCCGCGCGCAATTCCTTCGCGAACCCTTCGACAAGTTCGGCATCGGCGAGATCGACCTTGTTGAGCGCGATCAGGCGTGGCTTCTCGTCCAGCCCTTCCCCGTAGGCGGAGAGCTCGTCCTCGACGATCCGCAGGGCCTCGGCGGGATCGACCCCGGAAATGTCGATCAGGTGGATCAGCACCCGGCAGCGCTCGATATGCCCCAGGAAGCGATCGCCGATTCCCGCGCCTTCGGCGGCTCCCTCGATCAGCCCGGGGATGTCGGCGAGCACGAATTCGCGCCCCCGATGGCGAACGACGCCCAACTTGGGAACGAGCGTGGTGAAGGCATAGGCGCCGACTTTCGCCTGCGCGTTCGAGACCTGGTTGATGAAGGTGCTCTTGCCCGCGTTCGGCAGCCCGACGAGGCCCACGTCGGCGAGCAACTTCAGCCGCAGCCAGACCCACATTTCCTGCGAAGCGATGCCCGGCTGGTGCTGGCGCGGAGCGCGGTTCGTGCTGGTCTTGTAGCTGGCGTTGCCGCGACCGCCCATGCCGCCTTCGAGCAAAGTCACGCGCTGGCCGACCTCGGTGAAGTCGGCGAGCACCTCTTCCTTGTCCTCGGACAGGATCTGCGTGCCGACCGGAACCTCGATCACGAGATCGGGCGCGCTGGCGCCCGTGCGGTCCTTGCCCATCCCGTGCCCGCCACGCGCGGCCTTGAAATGCTGGGTATAGCGGAAGTCGATGAGGGTATTGAGGCCCTGCACCGCCTCGAACACCACGTCCCCGCCCTTGCCGCCGTTGCCGCCGTCGGGTCCGCCGTACTCGATGTACTTCTCGCGGCGGAACGACACGGCCCCGGGACCGCCCGCGCCGGACTTGATGTAGATCTTGGCCTGGTCGAGAAAGTGCATTTTTGTTTCGCCTCAAGCGCCGGCGGCCGCCTCCGCGGCCTTGGCTATCCTTCGCGGCTGGTCCTCGCCCGGACGAGCCCGGGCTCGGGCCGCTTTGGGCGCGCATTCGCGCTTGCGGTCCGCTGGTCGCGGACCGTTACACCGAGCAACAATCACGTCGCAAGAGCACGAACTTGCGACCAGCAAGTTCGAAAGGTCGAACGACCGCCCGCAGGCGCCCCGAAGCGAAGCTGAGGGAGTTGCGCCGAGGACGCACCCGCGGAGGCGGGTGCGGAAACAGGAAACAACCAGTATCTGATCCATGATCAGAAACTGGTGGAGCCGAGGGGGATCGAACCCCTGACCTCGTCATTGCGAACGACGCGCTCTCCCAGCTGAGCTACGGCCCCGTTCCAGTTCCTCCGCCGAGGCCCGTGCCGCGGCGAGCGCGCCCCTTAGGCGAAGCGGGGGCGGCTTGCCAAGAGCAAAAACCGCCCCTTGCCCATCACGTTTGCGGGGTGCCGGTCGGCGATGCCGAAGAGGTGGCAGGGCCCGGCGTCAGGACGATGACCGGCTGGCCCGCGGGAGCGCTCGATGGCGGAAGTGCCGGCATCGATCCGACTGTCGTCGAACCGGGCGGCACGTTGACCGCCGGATCGAGCGGATTGACGTAGCCTGCCGCGGTGGTGGTCACCACGGTCGGATTGTATTCGGAATCCCACCGTGCGACGTCGATGCGATACTGCTCGTAGGCCCGGAAGAAGTTCTCGAACACGCCCTCGATCCGCGGCAGGCTGCGGGCCGAGAATGCATCCAGATCGCCCGCGGCAACCGCCGGCAGCTCCAGCGCAACGGCAAGCGATGCATCGCAGAACGGTTTGCGGGCCGGCGGCAGGGCGAAATAGTTGTAGACCTGCGTCATGTAGCCATCGAGCACGTCGCGGAAGCCCGCGCCGTACTTCTGGCGAAACTCGCTCTCGAGCGTGCGGTTAGCGGAAGAAAGCCCGCGCGCATGGGTCTTGAGCATGCCCTTGTATCCCTGAAGGATCGGGTCGTACTCGAGCTCGAGGCAATTGAGCGCCGCGACGTTGAGCGCGGACCGCAAGTTCCAGGTCTTCTGCGCAGGCGTCAGCTGGTAGTTCACCGTCTGGCGCGTGCCGTCGATCGCAATCACCGGAATCGTCATGCCGGCGACCGCGCCCATGGGCGGCACGGGCCGCGGCGGAATAACCTTCACCGGGGGCGGTGGCGGAGGGGGCGGCGGGGGCGGCGGTGGCGGCGGCGTTGCGCAGGCAGCCAGCGCGGCGAGGCCCGCCGCGACGATCGTCAGTCGGATTGGAGACTTGGAATTCTGGTACATGCGGCGCGGCCCTCCTCTGCCCGCATAGGATGATCGCAGGTCGCGCCTTTCGCGCGCCTGAAGGAATCCTGCCTATCGGGTCCGCCGGGCAAAGAAAATGCCCGGGGAACGCAGAGTCCCCCGGGCACGATGAAACGAGTCCTGCGTGCGACTATTCGCGGTTGCCCATGAAGCTCAGCAGGAACTGGAACATGTTGATGAAGTCGAGGTACAGCGACAGCGCGCCGAGGATGATCGCCTTGCCGGCGAACTCGGTCCCGCGGAGCACTGCGTACTCGTTCTTCAGGCGCTGCGTGTCGTAGGCGGTAAGGCCCGCGAAGATCAGCACGCCGATGAAGCTGATCGCGTACATCAGCGCCGGGCTCTTCAGGAAGATGTTCGCGATTGAGGCGACGATCAGGCCGACGACGCCCATGATCAGGAAGCTGCCCCAGCCGCTCAGGCTCTTCTGCGTGGTGTAGCCATAAAGGCTCAGCCCCGCGAACGCCGCAGCCGTCGCGAAGAACGTCACTGCGATCGACCCCCCGGTGAAGACCAGGAAGATTGTCGACATCGAAAGGCCCATCAGCGTTGCGAAGCCCCAGAACATCATCTGAAGGGTCGCCTTGCTGAAGCGGTTGGCACCGAAGCTCATCGCCATCACGATCGCCAGCGGCGACAGCGCGACGAGCCACATCAGCGGTCCGCGCGCGAAATTGACCGCGAGGCCGGAATTGTACGTCAGCAACGCGACGATGCCGGTCAGCAGCACGCCGCTGGTCATATAGTTGTAGATCGCGAGCATGTGCTTGCGCAGACCCGCGTCGAACACGACCTGCCCACCGGCGCGCGGCACCGAGCCGAAGCTGGTGGTCGTCGTGCGGGGATCGTTGAATTCAGCCATTCCAATCTCCATTCCGGCGCCGAGCGACGACAAGCCGGTCCCGGCAATATCGGTGGTTAGCGCCGCAGATTCAAGGAAAACCGGACATGCTCGGGTTAACCATCGCCGCGTGCGGCTGCGGCCATTTCACGGCCTCGATCGCGCGCCGCGCGCAAGGTTTCGCACACCAGCCGGGTAAGGGCCTCACCCTCGTCCAGCACGTCGAGCCCCTTCTGGGTCATGCCGCCCGGGCTCGCGACCTTGCGCGCGAGTTCACCCGGCGACAACGGCGAGGCGGCGGCGAGCGCACCGGCACCCTCGACCATCGCCACGGCCAGCCGCTGCGCCTGCGCCGCATCGAGGCCAAGGCGAGTCGCGCCTGCGGCCAGCGCATCGATGAAGCGATAGACGAAACCCGGACCCGATCCGGCCAGCGCCATCACGAGATCGGCGAGGTTCTCGTCCGCCAGCCACTCGGCGCTTCCGAGGCGAGCGGCGAGGTCGGTCACCTTGTCCCTGGCCACGGGATCGATCGGGCCCGCGACCAGCGCGTTGGGCGACTTGCCGAGTGCGGCGGCGAGGTTGGGCATCAGCCGTACGACGGCGCCTGCACGCGGGAAATGGCCCGACAGGCTGGCGAGCTCGACTCCTGCGAGGACCGAGATCACGGTCGTTTCGGGACCCGCAAGCGGCTCGATCGGCGGCGCAGCCTCGGCAATGGACTGCGGCTTGAAGCCGAGCACGATCGCGTCGAACGGCCCTGAAGGGACGTCGGTGACGAAGGTCACGCCCGGCGGCACCGGCTTCTCGAACGGGTCGAAAGCCGTGATCGCGCTCGCGGGAACACCCGAGGCGAGCCAGCCGTCGACCATCGCGCCGGTCATGGCGCCATATCCGGCGATAAGTATACGATCGACCATGGTCGCGCCTTACGGCGCAGAAACGCCGCGCGCTAGGTCCACGCCGCTATGCTTCGCCCGCTGCGTCCACCATCGCGCTGGCGAGCGCATCCTGCGCGCTCTTGTCGCCCCACAAAACGAACTGGAAGGCCGGATAAAAACGGTCGCATTCGTCGACCGCGGTCTCGATCAGGCCCTGGGCCTGGCCGAGCCCCAGCAGCCCCTCGTCGCCGAGCAGCAGACCGTGGCGATAGACGACCATGCCGCCCTGCGACCACACATCGAAGTGGCCGAGCCATAGCTGTTCGTTGACCAGGGCGAGCAGTTCGTGCGCCGCCCGCCGCTTGTCGTCGGACACGCGAATGTCGGGCAAGCACAGCAATTGCAGCACGTTGTCTTCCGCGCGCCAGATGGCCCGGACCTGGTAGCTGGTCCAGCTGCCCTGGATCTCGGCCGAAATCTCGTCGGCCGAGACGACCTCGTGCGGCCAGCCGCGCGCCTCGAACAGGGCCGCAAGCATGTCGACCGGCGCAGCGTCCTCGGCCTCCGACTGGTAATCGTCGTGCCCGGTCCTCATCGTGGCGATCCCGTGTTCGTCATTGCCGACGCTGGATGCCGAGCCGCCCGCCGCCCGGCAATCGCGGCGCGGTTAACGGCTGGGGACAACGCGATAACCCTGTTCACAGCCTGTGCAAAAGCGGTGGGCACCGGAGGCGTCCCTACTTTAGCGGAGAGACTTCCTCGCCGACCTCGCTGGTGAAGGTGAACGCGTCGATCCCGGCTGCCTTGAGGTCCGCGACGAGCTTGTTGGCGGTCCGCGCCGAATCGATCGGGCCGGTCAGCAGCCGCTGCGAGACACCCCACTTGGCGGTATAGGCCTCGCGCTTGCCGAGCAGCGCCGGCGCCTTCTTTTCGAACCTGCGCCAGTCGAAGGCGAGCGCCTTCATGTCCTTGCCCGTCGCGACCTGGACCCAGATGCGGCTCGGCGCCTTGGGTTTAGGCGGCGGAGGCGGCGGCGGTGGCGGAGGCGGCGGCGCGGCCACCTCGCGCTTGGGCTTGATCGCGGTGATGTCGACCGCACCGGTGGCCGGGGCCCGGGCCGTGCTGGCGGAGCCGATGTCGGAAAAGGCCTCTTCCAGCGACAGCGTTTCCGGCGCGCTTGCCGGGGCAGCTTCGCGCGGCACCGGGACGATCGTCACCGGCGGTGGTGCCTGCCCTGCCTGAGCCTGTCCCGCTTGTGCTTGTCCCGCCTGGGCGGCGCTCACGCGACTGAGTTCGAAGCCGGGCGCGGCCGTGGCCGCCGGCAAGCTCGCGACAACCACGGGCCGCGGCGCTTCCTGCACCGGCGGCAATTCGATTCGCGGTGCCGAGGGCGGCGGTGGCGGCGGTGGCGGCGGCGGCGCCGGCGGCGAGACGCGCGCCGCTGCACGCCGCTCTTCCGCCGTCAGCGTTTCGGGTGCGTTAGCGCTTCGCGGCGGATCGACTCGTGCGACACGGACAGGCGGATTGGATCTGCTCTCTCGGGCGGCGGCCTGCTGGCGCCGTTCTTCCCGGCGGCCCACGCGGGTCCGCGGACCCAGCGGCTCTCCCTGCGGCGCGAGGCGGCTGTCCGCGGCCCCTGTCGGCGCCGCGTTTGCAGCGCCCGAATACTGAGCAAAACGCGGATCGTCGCGCCCGATCTGCGCGGCGCGCGGGAAGTTGCCCAGGTTGGCCGCGGCCGCCTGCTGCGCGCGGGTGAGGCGGGGCATGTATCGAAGGTACGGCGCCATGCGATCGGCCATGTCGCGCGGCATGACCGCCTCGACGATCGAGATCGCCTCGTCCTCCTTGCCCATGATCGCGAGTCCGAAGGCGCGCGCACGATAGGCGGCGAGGTCCCGTCGCTGGAGCAGCGGCAGCAGCGTCGCTTCGAAGCCCTTCACGTCGCCGGCGATCGCCTGGCTCAGCGCGAGCCGCCGGAGCACCTCGTCATCGCGCGCCTGCGCCAACGCGAGCTTGTAATGCGTCTGGGCCGAGGTGTTGTCGCCGACGAGATCGTACGCGAGGCCGCGATCGGCGGCGATCGTCGCCGCTTGCGCGCCCGAGGAGGCCGCCTGTTCGAACAGCTCGATCGCCTCGATCGGCCGCCCCGACTTCAGGTTGGCTGTCGCGAGACCCGCCTTGACCCGCGCATCGCCGGCCCGGACCACTTCGGCGCGACTGAAGAATCCGATCGCGGCATCGACATCGTCGAGGGCCAGCGAGGCCCGTCCGGCCGCCACGAGCGCGTCGAAATCTGTCGGATTGCGCGCCAGTCGCTGAAGGGCGGAGCTGAGCTCTCCCGAAGCCGGGCTCGGCACCGGCTGAACGACAGCGTAGCTCTGCGCCGCCAGCGGCATCGAGACCAGCGCGAACGGCAGGGTCGCGAGGAAAGCGGCCGCAGCGCGGCTACGGGGTCGGTTCGGTCGTTTCACCATGCCTGTACCTATGCCCGGCCGCGGCTGAACCCGCGCCAAACGGGCGGCACTGCCGTGCTACTGGTTGTTCTGCCGCCCCAGGAAACGCGGGATGCTGAGCGAAGAGGAACCGCTGTCGTCCTCGTCGTCCTCATCCTCGTCGGGCTTGGCTCCGCCGCGCGACAGGTTCGCCATGCGCTCGAACAGGGTGCTGCCCGCGCTCGGAGCAGCCCCTTCGCCGGCCCCGCCCGAAACGAGGCCCCGGCGGCGTCCGCCGCCAAGCTGCGCCTTCACCGGCTCGTCCTGCTCCGCCAAGCGGTCGGCATCGCCAAGGAGATCGTCCTGGATGCCCGGCGTCGGCGCCTCGGCGGTCAGGTCGAGCGGCGCGGCATCGTCTGCCTCGTCGCCGTTACCCCAGTCCTCGTCGCCGTAGGATCGCTCATCCTCTGCATCGTCGTCGGCTTCGTTGCGCAGACCCGCGAGCGGATCGACGATGCCGTCGACGTCGTCGTAGTCTTCGGCGTCCTCGTCCGCCTCATCCACGTCGCCGACGGAAGCTCCGCCGAGAGCGGCCAGGTCGAGCGGTGCGCGCTCGTCGGCTTCCTCGGATGAAGAGAGCACGAGTTCGTCGTCGCCTGCTTCCGCGGCGCCGCCATAAGTCTCGGGCTCGGCAGGAGGCGTGAGCGTCGGCTCGAAGGAATCCTCGTCGTCGAACTCGTCTTCCGCCGGCAATTCCAGCACAGGCCGCTTCGGCGCGCGGCTCGCCCCAAGCGAGAACGAGCGCGTCTCGCTGGACATCACCTCGCCCGTCCCATCTATCCCGGTCGCTACGACCGAAACGCGGATCTTGCCCTGAAGGTCGGGATTGAACGCCGAACCCCAGATGATGTTCGCATCCTCGTCGACCAGCTCGCGGATGTGGTTCGCGGCTTCGTCGACCTCGAGCAGCTTCATGTCTTCGCCGCCGATGATCGAGATGATCACGCCCTTGGCGCCGGCCATGCTGACGCCGTCGAGCAGCGGGTTGGCGATGGCGCGTTCGGCGGCCTCGAGCGCGCGGTTCTCGCCCTCGCCCTCGCCGGTGCCCATCATCGCCTTGCCCATTTCCTGCATCACCGATCGCACGTCGGCGAAGTCGAGGTTGATGAGCCCGGGCATGACCATGAGGTCGGTGATCGAGCGGACGCCCTGCTGCAGGACCTCGTCCGCCAGCATGAAGGCTTCCTTGAACGTGGTCTCCGCCTTGGCGACCAGGAACAGGTTCTGGTTGGGGATGACGATCAGCGTATCGACGTGCTTCTGCAGCTCCTCGATGCCCGCTTCGGCCGCGCGCATGCGGCGCGTGCCTTCGAACAGGAAGGGCTTGGTCACGACGCCGACGGTGAGCACGCCCTTGCGCCGCGCAGCTTCGGCGATGACCGGCGCCGCGCCGGTGCCGGTGCCGCCGCCCATGCCCGCGGCGATGAAGCACATGTTCACGCCTTCGAGTGCGTCTTCGATGTCGCCGACGGTCTCTTCCGCCGCCGCCTTGCCGACCTCGGGCCGCGCGCCCGCGCCGAGGCCGCCGGTGATGTCCGGCCCCAGCTGGATACGCTTGTCGGCCGAAGCGTTCGACAATGCCTGCGCGTCGGTGTTGGCGACGATGAAATCGACGCCTTCGATTTCGGCGGCGATCATGTTGGCGATCGCGTTGCCGCCGGCGCCGCCCACGCCGATCACCATGATCTTGGGACGAAGTTCGTCAGTGGCTGGCGGACCGATATTGATGCTCATGGGGTGCCCCTCCGGGGAGAAAAATGCTCTGCGACAGTCTTACACGAACCGATTCGTCTCGGGATAGGACGGAATTCCTTATCCACAGCGACAGTTAGCCATCAGAAATACTCCCGCATCGCGCGAACCACGCGATTGACGAGGCCGACACCGGAATAGCGGGTCGTCGCGGTATGCTTGGGGCCGATTGAGCGGATGTCGACCGGGTCGTCGGCGGCGTAAAGGCAAAGTCCGGCAAGCGTCACGAAACTGGGCGTCGCACTCGCTTCGCCGAGACCGCGCAGGGCGGGCGGCTTGCCGACGCGGACCGGGCGTCCGAGCGCGATCTGGAGGAATTCGGCGATCCCGGCGAGTTCCGATCCGCCGCCGGTGACGACGACCTGCCCGCCCTTCGCGCCGGTGAAGCCCATGCCCTTCAGCGCCCGCCCGATCTCGTCGGTGAGTTTGGACAGCTGTTCGGTGATCACCGAAACCAATTCGGCGCGCGGCACGCGGTTCTGGTCGTCCGCGCCGCGTGCGGTGGGTGCCGCCTTCTCGTCACCCGGCCCGTTGACGGGGACCATGTCCTTGTAATCGCTGGGGCTGGCGATGGCCGAGCCATAGCGGCTCTTGAGGCGCTGCGCCTGGTCGCGGCGAATGCCGAAGGCACCCGCGACGGCATCGGTGATGTCCGACGAACCGAACGGGATGGCCGTCAGCCCCAGAAGCATTCCGCCCGCATAGAGCGCCACGTTGGTCACTTCCCCGCCGATCTCGACCAGCGCCGTTCCAAGCTCGCGCTCTTCGGGCGTCAGGCAGGCGTGCCCGGCGGCGATCGGCGCGGCGACGACCGCCTCGACATCGAGGTGGGCGTTCTGCACTGCTTCGATCAGGTTGCGCACCGGCGCGCCGTCGGCGAGCATCACGTGGATGTCGACGCCAAGCCGCTCGGCGTGAAGGCCGCGCGGGTTGGCGACCCCGTGCGCCCCGTCGAGCGTGTAGTGCGCGGGCTGCGCGTGGAGCACCATGCGCCCGTCGGGCTGGATCGAATCGCGCGCTGCGAGCAACAGGTGCTCGATGTCGTCTTCCTCGATCCGGCGGCCGCCGATGTCGATCTCGACCTTCGCGACCCGGCTGGCGAGGCCTGCTCCGGAGCACCCTACCCAGACGCTCGAGATCGAGGTCCCGGCATTCTTCTCCGCCCGCTCCACCGCATCGCGGATGGCATAGGTGGCGGCGGCCATGTCGGTCACGTAACCGCGCTTGATCCCCTGGCTCGCGCGGTTGCCGCTGCCGAGCACGATCAGTTCGCCCGTCTCCGACAGGCCCATGATCATCGCCGAGATGCGGAAGCTACCGACGTTGACGGCCCCGAACACGCGGGCGATGCGCGGCAGGCCCATTACTGCGCCCCTCCCGATGCCGCGGCCTTCGTTTCGAGCGCTTGCTGCGCCCGGCCCGGAATGCGCATGTAGATGCGATCGGGCGCACGCATGTCGAAAGCGGCAACCTTGCCGCCGAGCAGCCGGTTCACCCCGTCGAGCCGAGCGAACTGGACCAGCGCGCCGGCAGAGGCATCGGGCCCGTGCGGCAGGGCAAGCACCTGCCCGGTCTTGAAGGTCAGGTTCCAGCGCCGGTTGCCGACCCATTCGGCCTCGGCGACCTGGGCCTTCAACGCGGGCGCGGCGTCGAGCAGTTCGTCGAGCGCGGCGACCTGGCGTGCGGCACCGGGCCCGGCGACCTTGAGCATCCCCTTGGCGTTGGCTTCCGAAATCGGTTCGAGCTCGTGCCCTTCGCCGTCGATCAGCACCAGCCGTCCGGGCTTCTTCAGCGCGGCGCGCGGGGTGCGTTCGACCACATCGACCACCAGGGTATCGGGAAGCTGGCGGCTGACCCGCGCATCGGACACCCACGACAGGCCGAGCAGGTCTCCGCGGATCGCATCGAGGTCGACCAGCGGCATGGGCCGATCCCGCTCGGCCAGCACCCGCTCGTAGACCTTGAGTTCGTTCATGCGGTCGACGCCGCTGACCTGGACGCGGCGCACCTCGAACCCGGCACCGCTCGCAACCGCCGCGACCTGCGCCTGCGCCAGCGCGGGAACGCCCGCCAGGCTGGCGACGAACCATGCCATCGCGACAGCTCCGCCGAGGATCACCGCGAGGAATACCTTGTGCAGCTGCTCTTCGGTGAACGGCAGCAGCGCCAGTACGCCGCCGACCGCGCCGCTGGTCTTCGCCTTGGCCTTGCGCGCCGTCGCTGCGCGGCTTTGCGCGGCTGCCGAGCGGCGGACGCCCTTGCCCTTGCGATTGATCGTCTCAGCCATGCTTCTTCGCTCTTGCAAGCGCCTCCTCGACCAGCGCCTCGACCAGGTCCTCGTAGCTGATGCCGCAGTGCCTTGCCTGCTCGGGCACGAGGCTGAGCGCGGTCATTCCCGGCTGGGTGTTGGTTTCGAGCACGAACAGCCCGTCCTCGCCCTGTTCGTCGTCCCAGCGGAAGTCGGTGCGGCTGCAGCCGTTGCAGCCGAGCAGCACGTGCGCCTGCACCGCGTAGGCCTTGCACAGCTTGAAGATGCGCTCCGGCACCTGCGCGGGGCAGATGTGGTCGGTCATCCCGTCGGTGTACTTCGCGTCGAAGTCGTAGAAACCCGACTTGGGAACGAGCTCGGTCACTGTCAACGCGCGCGGCCCGGTGCCGTCGTCGAGCACCGCCGCGGTCAGCTCCCGCCCGCGAATGTAGGGCTCCGCGAGCAGCCGCTCGAACTCCTGCCACGGGCCCTTCACGTCCTTGCGGATCGGGTTGCCGTAATTGCTCTCGTCGGTGACGATCGCGACGCCCACCGAGCTGCCCTCGTTGACCGGCTTCAGGACGTATGGACGCGCAAGAGGGTCCTTCTCGTAGATGCTCTCGCTCTCGACGATCCGTCCGCCGGGCATGGGGATACCGTGCGGCACGAGCGCGTGCTTGGTCAGTTCCTTGTCGATTGCGATGACCGATGTTGCGAGGCCCGAGTGCGTATAGGGCACGCCCATCAGGTCGAGCATGCCCTGCACCGTCCCGTCCTCGCCCGGCACGCCGTGGAGCGCGTTGAACACGACGTCGGGTGCCGCCTCGGCAATGCGCGCCGCGACCTGTCGGTCCATGTCGATCCGCGTGACACGATGCCCGCGCGCCTCGAGTGCCTTGGCGACGCCCTCGCCCGACATCAGGCTGACGGGGCGCTCGTTGGCCCACCCGCCCATCAGGACGGCGACGTGGTGCCTGGCGTTCACGGCCGCCCCACCCGCTGGATTTCCCATTCGAGGCTCACGCCCGAGTTCGCATAGACCTTCTCGCGCACGAGTTCGCCGAGTCCTTCGATGTCGGCGCTGGTCGCGTCGCCGGTGTTGATGAGGAAGTTGGTGTGCTTCTCGCTCACCTGCGCGCCGCCGAGCGTGAGGCCGCGGCAGCCGGCGCGGTCGACGAGTTCCCACGCCTTCTCGCCGGGCGGGTTCTTGAAGGTCGAACCGCCCGTCTTGGTGCGCAGCGGCTGGCTCGCCTCGCGCGCGGCGGCGATCTTGTCCATCTCCTCGCCGATCTCGGCGGGAATGCCCTCGCGGCCCTGGAAGCGCGCGGCGACGACCACCGCACCCTCGGGCAGGTTCGAATGGCGGTAGCTGTATTCGAGGTCGCGGGCGGGCAGCGTGACGAAGTCGCCGCTCGGCAAGACCACGTCGCAGTCGATCAGCACGTCGCTGACCTCGCGGCCATAGGCGCCGCCGTTCATCCGGACGAAGCCGCCGACCGTGCCGGGAATGCCGCGCAGGAACTCGACACCTGCAATGCCCGCGTCGCGCGCTTTCGACGAGACGAGGATGCCGCTTGCTCCGCCACCGCACTCGAGCACCTTGTCGCGGCGCGCCTCGACGGTGGCGAACGCCTTGCCGAGGCGGATGACCACGCCCGGCACGCCGCCGTCGCGCACGATCAGGTTAGAGCCCAGGCCGAGCGCCATCACCGGCATCTTGCCACCGACGCGGCTGAGGAATTCCTTGAGGTCCTCGAGGTCGGCCGGTTCGAACAGCCAGTCGGCATTGCCGCCCGCCTTGAACCACACCAGCGGGGCGAGCGGCGCGTCCTGCGTAACCTTGCCGCGGATACCGCGGGTCGAGAACGGGACGGTCATGTTCTCCTCGATCGCCGAAGAGGGCGCCGAACCGTGCCGCCAACCGCGACGTTCGCCGATCTGCGGGCTCATGCCCTGACCCCGGCAATGGCGGCGGGGAGCCCGGCCGCCCAGCGGGTGATGTCGCCCGCGCCGAGGCAGACGACGAGGTCGCCCTCTCCGACCTCGGCCGCGAGTTCGGCTGCCAGCGCATCCTTGTCGGGAACGGTCGATGCGGCGCGGTGCCCGCGAGACTTGATGCCGGCGACCAACGCATCGGCATCGACGCCCGGGATCGGCTCCTCGCCGGCGGTGTAAACCGGCGTCACATAGACCCGGTCGGCATCGTTGAAGGCGTTCTGGAAGTCGTCCATCAGGTCGCGCAGGCGCGTGAAGCGGTGCGGCTGGACGACCGCGATCACCCGGCCGCCGCTCGCTCCCGCGCTTTCGCGTGCTGCGGCGAGCACCGCGCGGATCTCCACCGGGTGATGGGCATAGTCGTCGATGACGGTGGCGCCGTTGGCCTCGCCCACCTTGGTAAAGCGGCGGCGGACGCCTTCGAACTGCCCGAAGCCTGCCCGGATCGTGTCGTCGGCGCATTCCATTTCGAGCGCCACGGCGATCGCGGCGAGCGCGTTCTGCACGTTGTGCTTGCCCGGCATCGGCAGGCGGACATCGGCGATGCGGCGATCCTCCTCACCCCGCTGGCGGACGATCACGTCGAACCGGCTCCCGCCTGCTACGGGCGTGACGTTCACCGCGCAGACGTCTGCCTGCAGCGACAGGCCGTAAGTCACCACCTTGCGATCGCGCACCTGCGCCATCACGGCCTGAACTTCGGGGTGGTCGATGCAGAGAACGGCCGCGCCATAGAACGGCACGTTGTGGATGAATTCCACGAACGCGCGGCGCACCGCGTCGAAATCGCCGTAGTGGTCGAGGTGTTCGGGATCGATGTTGGTGACGACCGCGATCGTCCCGTCGAGGCGCAGGAAGCTGCCGTCGCTCTCGTCGGCCTCGACCACCATCCAGTCGCTGTCGCCGAGCCGCGCGTTCGAGCCGTACTGTTCGATCACGCCGCCGTTGATCACCGTGGGGTCGATCCCGCCTGCATCGAGCAGCGCGGCGATCATGCTGGTGGTGGTGGTCTTGCCGTGGGTGCCGGCCACCGCCACCGTGTTCTTGAGCCGCATCAGTTCGGCGAGCATTTCCGCCCGGCGCACAACCGGGATGCGGTTTTCCAGCGCGGCGACCACTTCGGGGTTGGTGCGCTTGACCGCCGTCGAGGTGACGACCACCCCCGCGCCCTCCACATTCTCCGCCCGCTGGCCGATGTGCACCGCGATCCCGCGCGCGCGCAGCCGCTCCACGGTGGCGCTTTCGGCGAGGTCGGACCCCTGCACGTCGTAGCCCAGGTTCTTCATCACCTCGGCGATGCCCGACATGCCGATCCCGCCGATGCCGACGAAATGGACGGTGCCGATATCGGTGGGCACGCCCTTCATGCCCGGTCTCTCGCAGCGCCCTGCCCCGCCACCGCGCCCTGGCTCGCGCCGCGGGCGTTGTTGCCGCCGACGCGGATCACGTCCATCAGTTCGGCCCCGCCGAAGCTCTCGACCAGGTCGGCGAGGTCTTCGACCGCCCTGGGCCGGCCGCAGTTCCAGGCGCCGTGCGCGGCGGTCGCCAGCGTTTCGGGATGCTGCGCCATCGCCTGGATCTGGCGCGAGATGTCCTTTGCGAGTTTCTGGAAGATTTCCGACTGCTTTCGCCGCCGCGCGTTAGCGGAATCGCTGCTCCCCTCCGGCACTCCCACGGTGCTCATGGGCTGACGGATCATTCGTGCACCGCCGGCTTTCACGATTTCCCGGCAATTCGCGGCCTGGTGATCGTCGGTCGCGATCGGCAGCGGCACGAGGATCGCCGGGCGGCCGACCGCGGTCAGTTCGGCGATGGTGCTCGCGCCCGCGCGGCCGATGAACAGGTGCGCGTCGGCGAGGCGCGTCGCCATGTCCTCGAAATAGGTCGCCAGCTCCGCCGGGATGTCGTGGCTGCGGTAGCGCGCGCGAACCGCGTCGATATCCTCGGGCCGGCATTGCTGGGTCACCTGCAACCGCTGGCGCAGCGCGGGCTGGAGCATCGCCAGCCCGTCGGGCACGACCTCGCTCAGCACCCGCGCGCCCTGGCTGCCGCCGGTCACCAGAACCCGCAGCAGGCCGTCCTCCACGAAGGCCGGAAACGGCTCGTCGCGCAGAGAGAGGACTTCCGCGCGCACCGGGTTGCCGACGAGATGGACCTTGCCGGCGTGCTTGGGGTTCAGCCGCGCGACCTCGGGATAGGCGGTGGCGATCGCGTCGACGCGCCCGGCGAAGAACCGGTTCACCCGCCCGAGCACCGCGTTCTGTTCGTGGATGACGCTCGGCACCTCGCACGCCATCGCGGCGAGCAGCGCGGGAAAGACCGGATAGCCGCCGAAGCCGACGATGGCGCTGGGCTGGAAGCTCTCGTAGAGCCGCATCGCCATCGCGCGACCATCCATGATCGCGCGGACGCCGGAGGGCCAGCGCAGCGGGTTCTTGCCGAGCTTGCTGGCGGGGATCACGTGCGCGGGGAGGAAATCGGGCTTGCCCGGCAGCTTCGCGCCGCGCTCGTCGGTCACCAGCGCGACGTGGTGTCCGCGCGCGTGCAGCTCGGCGGCGAGCGCGAACGCGGGGATCAGGTGCCCGCCGGTTCCGCCCGCGGCGAGTACGTAGTGGCGGCTGGCGCCGGTCATCCATTCAGCTCCTTCGCGATCAGCTCCCGCAAACCGGGGGTCTCGCGGTAGAGGAAGGGATTGCGCCGCGTCAAAGCCACCAGCAGCCCGACCGCCAGACAGACCGCTATCGTCGACGAACCGCCATAGCTCACCAGCGGCAGGGTCATTCCCTTCGACGGGAAGA
This sequence comes from Tsuneonella dongtanensis, assembly GCF_001698205.1. NCBI lineage: Bacteria > Pseudomonadati > Pseudomonadota > Alphaproteobacteria > Sphingomonadales > Erythrobacteraceae > Tsuneonella > Tsuneonella dongtanensis. The sequence continues at coordinate 1,533,833 of NZ_CP016591.1, read as the reverse complement.
GCTGCAGGTTGACGAGGATGTTGATGAACGCCTGCCCGCCGATCTGGGTGATCAGCCCGGCCGAGGCGAGCAGCGTGAACAGGTCGTCCTCGTCCACCAGCCGCGTCAGGACGCGCACCACGATGGCGAGGAAAAGGCAGACCACGAGCGCGCAGGTGATGAGGCCGAATTCCTCGCCGATCACGCTGAAGATGTAGTCGGTGTGCGCTTCGGGCAGGTTCATCTTGCGCACGCCCAGCCACAGCCCGCTGCCGGTCCATCCGCCGGCGAGCAGCGTGCGGCTGGCAAGGTCCACCTGGTCGAACGCGGTACCGCCGCCGAGGAACGCGTCGATGCGGTGGCGCGCGTTGTCGTAGAGGAAATAGGTCGCCGTCACCGCCACCACGCCGCCGCCGATCAGCATGCCGACACGCTTCAGCGGGATGCCCGCGAGCAGCACGATCACGAACCAGACGCCCGCGAACAGGATGGTGCCGCCGAAGTCCGGCTGCATCATCATCAGCGCGGCGACGAAACCCATCAGCCCCGTCACCATGACCAGCACCGGCAGGTTGGGATCGCGCAGCCGCCACGACACGATCCACGCAAGCAGGATTGCGAAGCCGGGCTTGAGGAATTCGGACGGCTGGAAGCCCGCGATGCCGAGGCTGATCCACCGCTGCGCGCCGTTCACCTCGCTGCCGACGATGGGGACCAGCATCAGGAAGAACAGCATTGCGCCCGCGAGCACGATGCCGACCCGGCGCGCGTTCTCGCGGCTCAGTGCCGACGCAGCGAACAGGAACACCAGGCCGACCGCCTGCCAGCGCAGGTGCGCCCAGTAGAAGTAGAGCTCGGGCAGCTTGACGTTCGCGGTCGAAAGCCGATGCGCACTCGCCGGACTTGCGGCGAAGACCGCGGCGGTGCCGACCGTCATGAGCAGCAGGACGAGCCCCAGCAGCACGCGGTCGACCTCGCGCCACCAGACCTTGAACTGCGCGCCGGTCGAGACCGGATAGCGCGGCTGCGCGGCTGCAGGAGAGCCGGCACGGGGAATATAGGGCCGCTCGATCATGCGCTCGCGTCCTCTGCGCACGGGTCCGCGGCAGGGTCCTCGGCCAGCGCGGCGACGAACTGGCGGAAGCGCTCGCCGCGCTGCTCGTAGTCCTTGAACTGGTCGAAGCTGGCGCAGGCGGGGCTGAGCATCACCACGTCGCCCGGAACCGCCGCCGCCATCGCTTCGCGGACCGCGTTGCACATCATCTCGGCGCGCACGACCGGCACGCGGCCGGTCAGCAGCTCGGCGAAGCGCGGGCCCGCCTCTCCGATAGTGTAGGCCGCCTTGACGTTGGCGAGGTGCTGCTCGGTCGCGCCGAGCCCGTCCTCCTTGGGCAGGCCGCCGACGATCCAGTGGATGCGAGGCTGGCCGTTTTCGGGCGGGAAGGCGGCGAGCGCGGGGGCGGTGCTGTCGGTGTTGGTCGCCTTGCTGTCGTTGACGAACAGCACGCCGTTGTGGGTGGCGACGCGCTCCATGCGGTGCGGGAGGCCGGTGAAGGTGCGGAGGGCCTCCGAGATTTCGTTCAGCTCAAGTCCGAGAAGTCGAGAGACAGCAATTGCAGCTGCAGCGTTCTGGGCATTGTGCGGACCTTGCAGGCTCGGCCAATTGTGTTGGAAGCCAATACGCCCACTTCGTGTCTGCGCCAGCCCTTCGAACACGGACACGAGGCCGTCATCGCTGGCTGTGCTGACAGGAAACGAACGATCGCCGCCATTAGGTCCGATCAAGTCTTCCGCTTCATGGTCCATCTTGCGGACCATCGCATCGTCGGTCGACACCCATGAGTGCTCGTCCGATTGCATACGAATAAGACGGAACTTGCTCGCCGCATAGGCCTCGAAGCTCTCGTACCGATCAAGGTGATCCGGCGTCACATTGAGCAGCACCGCCACGTCGCAATCGAGGCTCTGGGTCAGGTCGATCTGGTAGCTCGACAGCTCGAGCACGTAGACCCCGCCCTCCGGAAGCGGGTCCTGGGACAGGATCGGGATGCCGATGTTGCCGCCCATCGTGGTCGGCACGCCCGCGGTCTTAAGGATGTGGTGGACCAGCGCGGTGGTGGTGCTCTTGCCGTTGGTGCCGGTGATGCCGACGACCTTGTGCGGGGGCAGGCTGGCGCGGGCCTGCGCGAACAGTTCGATATCGCCGATCACCGGCACGCCGAATTGCGCTGCGCGCGGGGCGATAGGGTGGGCGTTGAGCGGCACGCCGGGCGAGACCACCACGCCGTCGTATCCGGTGAGGTCGATCTCGAGCGGATCGGCGAGCAGCACGTTTGCCGGATCGACCTTCGCCCGCGCGTTGTCCTGCCGGTCCCACGCGGTCACCCGCGCCCCGCTCGCCACCAGGGCGTCGACCGCCGCCAGCCCGCTGCGCGCAAGTCCGAGGACGGCGTACTTCTTGTCCTTGAAGGCGGGGCTCGTGATCACCGCAGCTTCAGCGTGGAAAGCCCGATCAGCGCGAGCACGATCGCCACGATCCAGAACCGGATCACGACCTTGCTCTCGCTCCAGCCGAGCTGCTCAAAATGGTGGTGGATCGGCGCCATGCGGAACACGCGGCGGCCGGTGCGCTTGAACCAGAACACCTGGATGATGACCGACAGCGCCTCGAACACGAACAGCCCGCCGACGACCGCGAGAACGATCTCGTGGTGGCTGGCGACCGCGATCGCACCGAGCGCTCCGCCGAGGGCAAGGCTGCCGGTATCGCCCATGAACACCGCGGCAGGCGGCGCGTTGAACCACAGGAAGGCGAGGCCCGCGCCCATGATCGCCGCGCAGAAGATCGCGAGCTCCCCCGCGCCCGGAACGTGCGGAATGCCGAGATACTCCGAAAAGTCCGCGCGGCCCGCGAGGTACGAGATGATCGCGAAAGTGCCCGCGGCGATGATCACCGGCATCGTGGCGAGGCCGTCGAGCCCGTCGGTCAGGTTCACCGCGTTGCCCGCCCCCACGATCACCAGCGCCGCGAAGACGTAGTAGAACGGACCCAGCGGAATGCCCGACTGGACGAGGAACGGCACGTAGAGCACCGTGCTGATCTGGCTGACCACGATATAGCTCGCCACGCCCGCCACGATGAATTCGAGCAGCAGCCGCACCCGGCCCGACACGCCCTTGTGGCTCGCCTTGGTCACCTTGTCGTAATCGTCGAGGAAGCCGATGATCCCGAAGCCCAGCGTCACCGCGACGCAGGCCCAGACGAACGGGTTGCGCAAATCCATCCAGATCAGCAGCGACAGCATCAGGCTGGTAAGGATCATTAGCCCGCCCATCGTCGGCGTGCCGCGCTTGGCGAGGTGGCTCTGCGGGCCGTCCTCGCGGATCGGCTGGCCCTTGCCCTGGCGCACGCGCAAGAGGTCGATGAAGCGCGGTCCAATGATGAGGCCGATCACGAGCGCGGTCATCAGCGTCGCGCCCGAGCGGAAGGTCTGGTAGCGGACGAGGTTGAACAGTCCCTCGAAACCCATCCACTCGGCGAGCAAGTACAGCATTCGTCTCTTCGCCTAACGACCGCGGTCGACGAGGTGCGCCACCAGCCTCCCGAGACCGACCGAATTCGATCCCTTGACCAACACCGCATCGCCGCCTGCGAGCCCGAACTCCTCCAGCGCCGCGATTGCTTCGCCGGGACCCTCGCAATGCGCGAAGGTCAAGGGAGCGGCAAGCGCGGTGGCAGCGCCTTTCCCCAGTTCGCGCGCGAGGCTGCGCATCTCGTCGCCGACCAGCACCAGATGGTCGACATGCGCCTCGGCGACAGGTTCAATCAATTGTGCGTGCATGGCAGGAGCGAAATCGCCCAGTTCCTTCATGCTGCCGAGCACCGCGATCCGCCGCGTGGCGGGGGTCTGGCCAAGCTGGCGCAGGGTCGCGCGCATCGAGGCGGGATTGGCATTGTAGCTCTCGTCGATCACCAGCGCGTGCCCGCCGGGCACCGCGATCCGGTGGCGCGCGCCGCGACCCTTGAGACCGCCCATCTCCGCCAGCGCAAGACCCGCCGCCGCCAGGTCGCCGCCCGCCACCTTGACCGCCGCCATGACGGCCAGCGAATTGAGGATCCAGTGCTCGCCCGGCTCGGCGACCGAATAGCACAGCCGCGTCCCGTCGATGTCGGCAGTGACGAGCGAGCCGCCGTTGGCCGACGGGATCGCATCGAGCAGCCGCGCGTCCGATCCGGCGGCGCGACCGAATGTCATGACCTCGACACCCGCATTGCGCGCGTTGACCAGCAGGCGCTCGTAGTAAGGCGTATCGGTCGGGATGACGGCGGTACCGCCTTCGACGAGGCCGGCGAAGATCTCAGACTTGGCGTCGGCGATGGCCTCCATCGACCCCAGGTTCTCGATGTGCGCCGGGGCGATGGTGGTGATCACCGCGACATGGGGCTGCACCTGCACGGTCAGCGCGTCGATCTCGCCCGCGTGGTTCATACCCATCTCGAACACGCCGAATTTGGCGCGCCCGGGCATGCGGGCAAGGCTCAGCGGAACGCCGACGTGGTTGTTGTAGCTGCGGACCGACCGGTGCGCCGCCCCGCGGCTCGCGCGGTCGAGCGCGGCGAAAATCGCTTCCTTGACCCCGGTCTTGCCGACCGAACCGGTGACGCCGACGCGCACCGCGTCGGCGCGATCCCGCGCGGCGGCGGCGAGCGCTTCCAGCGCCTGCGTGGTATCGGCGACGAGCACGTGCGGCCAGTCGATCGGCTCGCTCACCAGCGCCGCCGCGGCGCCGTTTGCAAAGGCCTTGTCGACGAAGCGATGGCCGTCGGTCGCTTCGCCCTTCAGCGCGACGAAGAGGTCGCCCGAGCGCACGTCGCGGCTGTCGATCTCGACCCCGGCGCACTGGAACGCGCCGCTGGCCTTGCCGCCTGTGGCCGCGGCGATCTCCTCGGCGGTCCACAGGGCGATCCGCAGGCTGTCGCGCTTCTGCCGCGGCCAGGCCTTCAGGGCGGGATGGCGGCTCATGCGGCGCCGCCCGCCGCGGCGGCTTCGCGCGCCACGGTCACGTCGTCGAACGGCAGTATCTTCATGTCTTCTCCCGATCCGACGATCTGGCCCTGTTCGTGGCCCTTGCCTGCGACGAGGACGATGTCGCCCGCCTGCGCCAGTGCCACGGCGGCGGCGATGGCCGCGCGGCGATCCCCGATCTCCCGCGCGCCATAGGCACCGTCCATCACCTGGCGGCGGATCGCCGCAGGATCTTCGCCGCGGGGATTGTCGTCGGTGACGATGACCACGTCGGCGCGCTCCGCCGCGACGCGGCCCATTTCGGCGCGCTTGCCGGCGTCGCGGTCACCGCCCGCGCCGAAGACCACGATGAGCCGTCCACGCGGGCTGTCCGAAACGTGCGGCCGGAGCGCCGCGATCGCCGCCTCGAGCGCGTCGGGCGTATGCGCGTAATCGACATAGACCGGCGCCCCTGCACGGTTGAGCGCGGCTCTTTCGAGCCTGCCGCGCACCGGTTGCAGCCGGGTCAATCCGTCGAACGTGGCAGCCGGGTCTCCTCCCGTGGCGATGACGAGCCCCGCCGCGACGAGCGCGTTGGCGGCCTGGTAGGCGCCGATCAGCGGCAGGTTGACCTTGCGGGTCGTCCCGCCATGCTCGATCTCGAGCATCTGGCCCAAATGACCCGGAGTGCGGGCGACGAGGCGGATATCCTCCCCCTCGCCGCCCACCGAAAGCACGCGCAACCCCCCGGTCCGCGCGTGCCGCTCGGCGCGTTCGGCCCATCCATCACCGTCGCGCCAGATCACTGCCGTGCCTTCTGAGCCGACTACCTCGTCGAACAGCCGCATCTTGGCGGCGAAGTAGTCCTCCATGCCCTCGTGGTAATCCAGGTGATCGCGGCTGAGATTCGTAAAGGCGCCCGCCGCGACCCGCAGCCCTTCGTTGCGGAACTGGCTGAGACCATGGCTCGAAGCCTCGTAGGCCACGTGGGTAACGCCCTCGCGCGCAAGGCCGGTCATGTTGGACAGGAATGTCACGATGTCGGGCGTGGTCAGCCCGGTCGAAACGCTTTCGTCCGGAGTGGTCACACCGAGCGTGCCGATCGACGCCGCGCTGAGGCCCGCCATGCGCCAGAGCTGGCGGGTCATCTCGACGGTCGAGGTCTTGCCGTTGGTCCCGGTCACCGCGACGATGGTCTCGGGCACGGGCTGGAAGAACGCGGCGGCAGCGCGAGCGAACATCCTGCGCGGCTGCGCGTCGGCGATGTGGAGCGCGCCTTCAACCTTCGCCTCGGGCCGCGCGACCACCGCGACCGCACCCGCCGCGATGGCGGCGGGAATGAAATCCTCGCCGTTGACGCGGGCACCCTCGAACGCACCGAAAACAGTGCCGGGCGCGACCTTGCGATGGTCGATCGCGAAGCCCGTGATCGTCTCGCCGCCGGCCGGTCCGGGGTCGAACCCGGCGGCCGCAGCTATCCGCGCCAGCTTCATTCGCCCTTCCCCTTGGGAACCAGCGGCGCAAGATCGGTAAGATCCACGTCACGCGAAGAGTCGGGTGCGACACCCAGGATCGGTCCGATGCGCGGGACGAGGCGACCGACCACCGGCGCGGCCGTGTAAGCGGCGGTGCGCTGGAAGCTCGAGGCGATGGTGCCCTTCGGTTCGTCCATCATTACGATCACGACATAGCGCGGGCGGTCCATGGGGAACGCCGCCGCAAAGGTCGAAACCAGCGTGGTCTTGCGATAGCCGCCCGCACCGGGCTTCTCCGCCGATCCGGTCTTACCGCCGACGCGGAAGCCCGGAGCATTGGCGTTGCGGCCGGTGCCGTAGACCGCGATCATGCGCAGGAGCTGGTTCATCCGCGCCGACGTGCTCGCCTTGAACACCCGGCGGCCCTTGGCGGCCTTGCCCGGCGCGACCTTGTGCATCGTCGCGGGGCGATAGATCCCGCCGTTGACCATGGTCGCGTAGGCGCTGGCGAGGTGCAGCGGGGTGACTGCGATGCCGTGCCCGTAGCCGACGGTCATCCCGCGCAGCAGCGGCCAGTCGCCGCTGGCCCACAGCGGAAATCCGCGGGCCGGCAGTTCGATTTCGGGCCGGGCGTTCATGCCGAGATCGGCCATCGTCTTCTTCAGGCGGTTCGCGCCGAGTTCCTCGACCATGTGCGCCGTGACCACGTTCGAGGAATGGATCAGCATTTCGGGCGTGTTGAGCGAATCGCCGAGCGGGTGGCTGTCCTTGATCGTGAACCCGCCGATCGGGAACGGCCGCGCCGAATAGCGCCGTCCAAAGTCGGTGATCGTGCCTGCATCGATCGCGGCGGCGACGGTCAGCGGCTTGAAGGTGGACCCCAGCTCGTAGACCTGGTTCGTCACCCGGTTGAACATGTTGGCGACGCCCGCCTGGTCGATGTGGTTCGGGTCGAATTCGGGAAGCGACGCGAGCGCGAGGACCTCGCCGGTGTCCACATCGAGGATGATGCCGGCCGAGCCGATGGCGTTGGTCGCGCGCATCCCTCGGGTCAGTTCGTCCTCCAGCGCGCCCTGCACCCGCACGTCGATCGACAGCGGGGTGGATTGACCTCTCGTCGCGGGATCGAGCAGCTGCTTGTCGAGCACTGCTTCCATGCCCACCCGGCCGTGCCCATCGGCGCCGACGTAGCCCAGCACGTGCGCTCCCATCGAACCTTGCGGATAGTGTCGGTCGGTTTCCTGCGGCAGCTCGAGCGCGAGTTCGCCGATGGCCTGCACCTTGTTCGCCTCTTCGGGCAGTACCCGGCGACGAAGGTAGCCTGCCTTGCCCTTGGCCAGGCGATCGGCAAGCTGGGTCTCGTCGATGTCGGGGAAGATCGCTGCGAGTTCCTTCGCGACCTGTTGCGGCGACTTGACCAGCGGGTTGTCCGCACCCAGCGCTTCAGGGTTGTACCACAGCGCGAAGGCCGGAAAGGCCCGGGCCAGCGGTTCGCCGTTGCGGTCGGTGATCTCGCCGCGCGGTGGCAGCAGGGCTTCTTCGAACGAGGTGGTCGCCCGGGCGCTTCCCGTCAGGCCCAGATATCCGATGCGCAGGACCGCCGCCACGGCGAGCGCGGCGAACGCGACCGCCACGAACAGCACCCGAAGGCGCGCGACCGAGAGCGACTTCTGGCGAAGGTTGACGAGCTGGACGCGCCCCGAGTGGATCGCGGCGGTATAAGTCAGCGCGTTCACTGACCCGCCTCGGCCAGGAAGGCTCCGCCGTCGGCCAGCTTGTCGGCGAGTGATGCAGCGTCGTCGGCTGCCTTGACGGGCTTGCCGGTCAGAGGAGAAACCATGGCCGGAAAATGCGGCTCGTCTCCGGTGTCCGGCGCACGCGCCACGCGAATGGGCTTGGGTGCCGCGGGCAGGCGCGGTTCACCGAGCGCGGCGAGCTGGCGCTCGCCTTCGAGGTACTGGCCGGGCCCCGGCGCCTGGTAGCCGAAATCCACCGCGTTCCATTGCGCGAGCTGCTGCTGGCTGGCGCGCGTCTCGAACTCGGTTTCGAGGAGCACCTTCTCGCGCTGCAGCGCGAGGATCTGCCGTTCGGCAAGACGCACTTCGCTGCGAACCGAGTTCACCTTGAAGGTCAGCGCAGCAAACAGCGCGACACACATCGCAAGGGTAACGGCCCAGCCGATCTGGCGGAGGCGGCTGCCGGCGACCATCACGCGGCCCTCACCGTTTCTGGCCTTGCCGGCGCCGCGGTGCGGACAGCGTGGCGCAGGGTGGCCGAACGGGCACGCGGGTTGCGCGCGAGCTCGGCTTCGGACGGACGGATGCCCTTCGACACGCGAGTGAACGTCGCGGGCGCGGCCTCGGTAATGGGCATGTGGCGCGAGCCGCCGGACACCGCGGATGCATCGCGGAGGAAGCGCTTGACGATGCGATCTTCGAGGCTGTGGAAGCTGACGACGGCAAGACGCCCGCCTTCGCCCAGCAGGGTCTCGGAAGCGGCGAGCGCAGTCTCGAGTTCGGCAAGCTCGGCATTCACGTGGATCCGGACCGCCTGGAAGCTGCGGGTCGCGGGGTCCTTCGGTGCACCGGCGCGATAGCCCAGCGCCTTGCGGACGATGCGGGCGAGATCGCCTGTCGTCTCAAGCGGACGCGCCGCGACGATCGCGCGCGCGACGCGGCGGCTCTGGCGCTCCTCGCCGTAGGTATAGAGCACGTCGGCGATCTCGCCTTCGTCGGCTTCGTTGAGAAAGTCGGCGGCGGTCGGTCCGTCCTGGCTCATGCGCATGTCGAGCGGACCGTCGGCGGAAAACGCGAAACCGCGCGCCGCCTGGTCGAGCTGCATCGAAGACACACCAATATCCAACACGATCCCGTCGACGCGCGCCAAACCCGAATCGGCGAGCGCGTTAACCATTTCGGAGAATCGCCGCGGATGGAGAACCAGCCGCGGCGGGTTTTCCGCAGTTTCCGGCCACTTTTCGCCCGCGGCGATGGCATCGGGGTCCCGGTCGAAGGCGTGCACGGTTGCGCCGGCCGCAAGCAGGGCACGGGTATAGCCACCCGCACCGAACGTGGCGTCGACGATCACGTCGCCCGGCTGCGGCGCCAGCGCCGCGATCACCTCGTCGAGAAGGACGGGTACATGCGGGGCGGAAGGAACGGTCACTTGCCCTTCCCTCCCTCGGCCTGGAACTGCGCGCAGGCCGCTTTCGCCGCGGCCCAGCCGTCGTCCATCTTCATCAGTTCGGCGGGGTTCCAGATGGTGAAGCTGCGCCCGCCTCCCTGGAAGAACAGGGCGTCATCGACGTTCGCGAGCATCCGGAGATGATCGGGCAGCACGAACCTGCCTGAATCGTCGAATGGCACACGGGTGAAGCCGAACAGCTGCTGCGCCCGGGTGTCGCGATCGAATTCGGGTCCGGCGCGGTCTTCCTCACGGTCGAGCTGCGCCTCGAGTTCAAGCTGGCGCGACAGGCCGAAGCCGACGAGGCAGGTGAAGCGCGGGTGCTTGTCGAGGCACAGGACCTTGCCGTCGCTCGACTTCTTGACGGCGTTGCGGAACAGCGGCGGCAGCACGAACCGGCCCTTCTCGCCGAGGGGCGAGAAGGCCTGTCCACTGTATCCGCCGAAAAGCAACGCTGCCACTCGTCCCCGTCCCTGAGCCGAACGCCCACCCCCGCGGACACGCCTTCCCCGTCGCCTGCCGCGCAGCAGCGCGGGGCACGTGACGCCCGAAGGACGGGCGCCGTGGAACGAAATGTCCGATGGACCAGCGTATTAACTTTCTCCGGCCCGGGATGGAAGGGAAAAGTGCGGGAAATTGCGGGATTAGACGGTTACCAGCTCATTTACGTGTGGATAACCGGGCACGCGACGCGCGCATGGCACCCGCCGAGTGAGCCACGAAACCGCGGTTTTCCGCCGATTGCTGAGGTCGTCCCGCGATTTCCCGCGGTTGTGGCGCGCCTAGTCGACCGCGCGCGTCAGGATGGCCTCGAGGACGCCTGCTGCATCCTGCTCACCGCGTTCGTGATCGAGCACCGCGGCGTCGGCGATCACGGTGACCGCGCCCTTTCCGACTCGGCAACGGGCCATGAGGCCGTCCGTCCCCAGCGTGCATTCCGAAGGTGCGCCCGGCGCGACCTTCACCAGCGAACCGGCAAGTTCGACCGGGACCGTCACGCCTTCGCCGGCCATCATCCGCTCGCCTTCGGGCTGGTCCTCGTCGAAACGCAGTTCGAGGCCCCAGCGCTTCAGGATGGGCGAAAGGACCACGATGTCCTGCGGCCGCCTCCGGTCCCCGATCATGAAGCGCGAATGCTCGGTGAGCATGGGGTCGGCAAAAAGCAGCAGCTTGCCCCCGCCCCGCACCCAGTCATCCAGCGCGACGTTTTCGGCGGGGGCGAGCGGGCGCGGCTGCGCCATCACCAGCCGGTCTACCGCTTCGAGTTCCCCTGCATCGAGACTATCCAGCGGGACGAGCCGGTTCTTGCGCTCCAGCACGGCGCGCGCCCAGTGCGCTTCGCCGCCCCCGTCAAGGGCTTCGCCGATCCCGTCGGCCTCGCCCCAGTAGATGGGGAGCGAAGTAAAGAGGCCCAGCGGTTCCTTGTCGCCGGGGTCGGGCGGTCCGGGAAGGACCTGTCCGGCGATGGCTGCAGCAACGACCAGGGCACCGAGCCCTGCCGCCCAGAGCCGCGCTCTACGTCCCATCGTCCGCGCCGTCGCTTGCGGCCGGGGCGGGCGATGGCGCATCGGCGCCTTCCGCGGGCAGATCGGGCACCACGCCGGCATCCGCCAGCGGATCGTTTGCCATGGCGGTGGGAGACGGGGCAACAGTCGCCGCCGCTTCGGGCACGGCCGCATTCTCGCTCTGCTTCGCGCGCTCCTCGATCACGTTGGCGAGGCCGACGATCAGGACGATGCCGAGCAACAGCGAGATGCCCACCTGCAATCGCTGCAGCGCCTGAGCGCGCGTACCGGCGAGCGGCGATGATGCCGTATCGTCGGGTCGGTCCTGCGCGGGCATTCGTCCGGCCATCGGCAGCCAAGCTAACCGATGACCCGGCCCAGTCAACTTGCGGCGCATCACTCGGTTCGGAGCCAGTCGAAAACGGGCAGCTTCTTGGCTTTCAGCCACTCGGCCGAATAGAGCGTCGAGAGGTAACGGAAGCCGGTGTCGCACAGGATCGTGACAACGCGCGCTTCGGGCCCCAGCTGCTTGCCGAGAAGGACCGCACCGGCCACGTTGATGCCCGAGGACAGGCCGAGACACAGCCCATCATCGCGCAGGAGACGGGCGACCCATTCGAGTCCTTCCTCGTCCGAAACGCGGAACTGGGTGTCGATCGGCGCCCCTTCGAGGTTGCCGGTGATCCGCCCCTGCCCGATCCCTTCGGCGACGGAATTGCCTTCGGCCTTGAGCTCGCCGGTTGCGTAGTAGCTGTAAAGCGCCGCGCCGTATGGATCGGTCAGCGCGATCGTGACCTTCTCGTCGCGCTCCTTGAGGCCCATCGCCACGCCTGCGAGCGTTCCGCCGGTGCCGACGGCGCAGGTGAATCCATCCACCCTGCCCTCCATCTGGTCCCAGATTTCGGCCGCGGTGGTCTCGATATGCGCCTTACGGTTGGCGGTGTTGTCGAACTGGTTGGCCCAGACCGCGCCGGGCGTCTCTTCCGCGAGGCGGCGGCTGGTGTGGACGAAGTGGTTGCAGTCCGAATACTTGGTCGGCGGAACGAGCACGAGTTCGGCCCCCAGCGCCCGCAGGGTCGCCATCTTTTCGGCCGACTGGTTGTCCGGCATGACGATGATCGTGCGATAACCGAGCGCGTTGCCGACCAGCGCAAGGCCGATGCCGGTATTGCCCGCCGTCCCTTCGACGATGGTGCCCCCGGGCTTGAGCTCGCCCGCGCTCTCCGCGTCGCGCACGATGCCGAGCGCCGCGCGATCCTTCACGCTGCCGCCGGGATTGAGGAATTCGCACTTGCCGAAAATGTCGCATCCTGCAGCGGCGCTGGGGCCGGCGAGGCGAACGAGCGGGGTATTGCCGATGAGGTCGAGCGCCTGAGCGCGCACTGGTGCAGTCATGGCTGGGAGCTAGGACCGCGCGGCACGGGCGGCAACGCAGTTCCGGTTTGTTACCTGCTATCCAGTCTTGAAGGGGCCTCGCCCCCGGGTTGTCAGTCTTCCTGCGCGATCGTCACGCGCATCCCGTCGAGGTCTGCGGTGAACGGCACCTGGCAGCCGAGCCGCGAATTCTCGTCGCGGTGGTCGGTCGATTCGAGAAGATCGTCCTCGTCCTCGCTCATCGCGGGCAGCCGCTCCTTGAAGGCCGGGTCGACGTGGACGTGGCAGGTCGCGCAGCTGCAGCACCCGCCACACAACGCGAGCAGCTCGTCGAAGCCGTTGTCGCGGATCGCTTCCATGACGGTCAGCCCATCGGCCACGTCGACGGCTTTCTCTTCTCCGGCGCGGTTGACGACGATCAGCTTGGGCATGGCGTTGCGGTCCTTTGCGTTTGCCCCTGTCGGGCATCCGGCGCGGCTGCTAGGGGCTGCCCGCCATTTTGGCAAGATTGAGAGGACGCCGCAGGTGGGACTGAGTGCCGCGCAGATCAAGGACAGCCTCGACACCGTGGCGAGGCGGGAGCCGGCGATCGCCCGCGCGCTGGAAGCGGCAGGCTATCCCGAACCGCGCATCCGCGATCGCGGGCACGTGACGCTGCTGCGCGCGATCGTCGGCCAGCAAGTGAGCGTCGCCGCGGCGGCGAGCATGTGGAGCAAGCTGGCGGCCGAGGTCGGCGACGACGTCGACCCGCACGAACTGCTCGCCCGCGATTTCGACACGCTGCGCGCCTGCGGCCTGTCGCGCCAGAAACAGGGATACGCCCGGTCGCTGTGCGAACTCGTTGCCGCCGGCGCGATCGACTTCGGGGCGCTGCCCGCCGACGACGAGGAAGCAATCGCGCAGCTGACCCTGATCAAGGGCATCGGGCGCTGGACGGCGGAGATCTACCTGCTCTTCGCCGAGGGCCGCCCCGACATCTGGCCTGCCGGCGACCTCGCGGTTCAGGCGGGACTTGGCAGGATCCTGGGCCTCGAGGAGCGCCCCAGCGAGAAGGAAACCCGCGCTCTCGCCGAAAGCTGGCGCCCGCATCGCGGCGCGACGGCGATCTTCACCTGGCACTGCTACAACAACCCGGCGCTGTGATCAGAACCTGTTCGCAGGTTATCTGACAATCTCGCGCCCAAGAAGCCATTCTGTGGTCGGTCTGCTCCAGGCCAGCCAAAGCTGGAGACCCCCGAGGAACCAGCCGATAAGACCCAACGTCCAATGGCGCGCGGTGATTTGCGAGAAGGCCTCCGACGGAGCAATCGTCAAAATCCCGGCAACGAAGATCAATGACGCGACGAACATTCCCGTCAAGATCAAGCGTGCAGTCGAGCTTCTTTTCCTGCTTATGCTGAGAACAAGCCAAAGATAGAGAGGGACCCATATCAGGTCGTCGAGTGTCATGCCGCTATCGATGATGAGATCCCAAGCCAGCACGACAATCGAAATGGATTCGAAGAGTTGCACGTTTCTTGGAGGGGAACCGTTCTCGGTCATGAGACAGTCTTCACCTCGGATCGGCAATCGCGTCAATCAGGCTTCGCAAGACTTGCTCCGATAATCTTGCCCTATCTATCGAGTGGCACTCCCCCACCCATATCGCTAACGCATTCCGGAAAGGGAGGCGGGCAATGAGCGTGCGCAAGGCAATCTTCATCACGGGCGGCGGGTCCGGCATCGGCCGGGCGATCGCGGAGTATTTCGCGGGTCGCGGCTGGTTCGTCGGGCTTGGCGACATCGACCTTGCCGGGATGCAGGAAACGCAGGCGCGGATCGGCGACGCGGGGCACGGCGGTTTCACTTTCGCCCACCGTTTCGACGTGCGCGACCGGGAGGCCTGGACGCAGGCGCTCGACGCGTTTTCGATGGCGTCGGGCGGGCGCATCGACGTCCTGGCGAACAACGCCGGCATTCCCTTGGGCGGGGCACTCGACACCAACACAACCGAAGAGATCGAGCGCTGCCTCGACATCAACCTGAAGGGCGTGCTGTTTGGCGCGCAGGCCGCCCTCCCCCATCTCAAGAAGACCGCGCCGGGATCGTGCCTGCTCAACACCGCGAGCGTGGCGGGCATCTATGGCACCAGCGGCGCGAGCGTCTATTCGGCGACGAAGTTCGGCGTGAGAGCGATCACCGAGGCGCTCGACGCGGAGTGGGCCGAGTTCGGCATCGAGGTGCGCGACCTGATGCCGTGGTTCATCGATACCCCGCTGCTCGACAAGACGCCCAACCAGGGCACCAACGAATCGATCCGCAACCGGGTGAGCGAGGGCGGACTGGAAATCGTGCCCGTACTGGACGTGGCGCAGGCGGCATGGGACGCGGTCCATGGCAACCGGCTCCACACGCTGGTGGGCAAGAGCGCCCGCCGCACGGCGCTGTTCGCGCGCTGGATGCCGGGGCGGATGCGCAAGGCCGCCCGCCAGTCGACGCGGCCGCTAGGCAACTAGCGCGTCGATCGCCTTTGCCATCGCGACGTCGCGGGTGCTGAGCCCCCCGGCGTCGTGGGTGGTCAGCGCGATCTCCACCCGGTTGTAGACGTTGAACCATTCGGGGTGGTGATCGGCCTTCTCCGCGATGATCGCCACGCGCGTCATGAACCCGAAGGCCTCGGCAAAATCGCCGAACGCCAGCTTGCGCTCGATCGCCTTGCCCTCGCGGGTGAGCGACCAGTGCGGAAGCGCATCCAGCGCGGCGGCGCGTTCGGCTTGGGTCAGTTCGGCGATCGCCATGGGCGCTTTCCTTCGCTTGTCGGTCCGACGGCCATGGCCTAACGCTCGCTGCGATGGAAGGGGCCCGTCTCGCCGCGCACGATATCGCCTGCCGCCGCGGCGACCGGCTGCTGTTCGCGGGCCTGTCGTTCGCGCTCGGCTCGGGGGAGGCGCTTCAGATCGTGGGCGCGAACGGCACCGGCAAGTCGAGCCTTCTGCGGATACTCGCCGGCCTGCTGCGGCCATACGCGGGCACCGTGGAGCGCGACGGGGCGATCGCACTTCTCGACGGCAACCTGCCGCTGGATGCGCACCTGCCGCTCGGGAAGGCGCTCGATTTCTGGGCGCGGCTGGATGGTGTGCCGCTCGCCGCCGAACCCGCCTTGGCTGACGTGCCGGTGCGGTTTCTCTCGACCGGACAGCGCAAGCGCGCGGCGGTAGTCCAGAGCCACCCGCGGGAGGGCGGTGTGTGGCTGCTCGACGAGCCGCTCAACGGGCTCGACACGGGCGCGGTTGAGGCTTTGCAGGCACGGGTGTCCGATCATTGCGCGCGTGGCGGGATCGCGGTGATCGCATCGCACCAGCCGTTCACGCTCGATGGCCTCAAGCGCATCGATCTGGCGGAGTTCGCCGCGTGATCGCCGTGCTGCTCCGGCGGGATCTCGGGTTGCTGTTCGGCGGCGGCCGGGGTGGACCCTGGCTGCCGGTGCTGTTCTTCGTCGCGGTGGCAGTGCTGTTTCCCTTCGCGGTCGGGCCCGACGCGCCGCTGCTGGTGCGGACCGGCGGCGGGGTACTGTGGGTCGCGGCGCTGCTCGCCGCGATCCTGCCGATCGACCGCCTCGTCGCACCCGACCTGGAGGCAGGGTTCTTCGACCAGTTCGCGCTGCGGGGGATATCGGAGGAGCTGGTGCTCGCGGTGCGCCTGCTTGCCCACTGGCTGAGCTTCGGCCCGCTGCTCCTCCTCGCCGCCCTCCCCGCGAGCGCCCTGCTCGGCCTGCCGGGGGAGGCAACCCGCGCGCTACTCCTCGGCCTCCTCGCCGGCACCCCCGGCCTCGCCGCGATCGGCCTCGTCATCTCAGCCCTCACCGCCACCCTGCGCGGCGGCGCGGCGCTCGGCGGCCTGTTGCTCATACCGCTCGCGGTGCCGGTGCTGATCTTCGGCGCGGGCGCCCTCGCCAACCCCGACGGCGCGGGGCTGGCGCTTTGCGGGGCGATCAGCCTGGCATTGTGTGCGGTGGCGCCGTTCGCGGGCGGCGCGGCGATGCGGGCGGCCAGGGAAAGCTAAGGCAATGAGAACGATCAAATCGTGGGAACCCACGCGCGCAAAGGCTGTACTCGCTGTTGGTGTGCCAATAGCCGCTTTGGTTCTAACCGCTTATTACCTAATCAAGATTGAAATTGGTCCTCTGATTGCAGTGCTAGTTGGCGATTGGCTCGGAATCGCGAAGCTCATTGCCGGGTTGTTGGCGCTCACGTTTTGGATCGTTCGTTACACGATCCCCTCTATCCAACTGCTACGCAGGCCGTTGGATCACGCGTAAGGCGGCTTGTCCCGCCCTGTCGGGCTCAGCGTGAAGATCTCATTGCCCGTCTCGGTGATCCCGATCGAATGTTCGAACTGCGCGGAGAGGCTCTTGTCGCGGGTCACCGCGGTCCAGCCGTCGGAGAGAAGCTTCACCCACGGGCGGCCGAGGTTGATCATCGGCTCGATGGTCATGAACATGCCGGGGCGCAATTCGGGGCCGGTGCCGGCCTTGGCGGCGTGGACCACCTCGGGCGCGTCGTGGAACAGGCGGCCGAGGCCGTGGCCGCAGAACTCGCGCACCACGCCGTAGCGGTGCTTTTCCGCGTGCGCCTGGATCGCCGCGCCGATGTCGCCGAGGCGCGCGCCGGGCTGCGCCTTTTCGATGCCGATCATCAGGCATTCGTGGGTCACGTCGACCAGCTTCTTCGCCTTCAGCGGCACGTCGCCGACGAGGTACATGCGGCTGGTGTCGCCGTGCCAGCCGTCGAGCAGCGGGGTGACGTCGATGTTGACGATGTCGCCGTCCTTGAGCGCCTTGTCCGACGGGATGCCGTGGCACACCACGTGGTTGATCGAGATGCAGCACGAATGCGCATAGCCGCGATATCCGAGCGTCGCGGGCACCGCCCCGCCGTCGAGCGTCATCTGGCGCACCACGTCGTCGAGCTCGGTGGTCGTCACCCCCGGCTGGACCATCGGCGCCAGCGCGTCGAGGATCTCGGCGGCCAGCCGCCCGGCCTTGCGCATGCCTTCGAACCCTTCGGGTCCGTGGAGCTTGATCGTGCCGTCGCGGATGACGGTCTCGGTGCCGGTAACGGTCTGGTATTCGGTCATGGCCTGCACATAGTGCCGACCACGCGAAAAGTCACTTCTTCGCGCTGAACGCCGCGCGATACGCCGGCTTCACCGCCTCGAGCATCGCGGTCGTCATCGGGAAGTCGAGCTCGTACGCCCCCTCGGCATAAGAGCCTGCCACGTACGGTCCGTACCATACGGTGATTCGGTCGAACGTTTTCTTATTCGACGATCCGACCAGCACCGTCGCCTCGTCAAGGCCGGGGCATGCATCAAAAAAGCCGTCGCCCGCTTCCGCTGGTTCCATGCCTTTCTGCACCCGAGCGGCGTCGAGCGAAGAACAGAGTTCATCGCCTATCGCCGCGCCGAGCGCCGCGGGAGAGCGGAACATGGCAACCCCGTCCATCACCGCCTGGTTCTTGCGGTCCCACACCAGCGATTCCAGTCCGTACATCCCGTGCGCGCCACCGGTATAGGTGGAGAACGCATTCGACAGACTGAGATAACCGGGCAGGTCGGCCACGACCTCGTATTTGGCTGCGAGCGAGTAGTTGCGGCACGAAATCGCGTCCGCGGGACAATCCTTGAACGAGCTCTCCCAGCCCGATTTCGTCTCGGCAAAATCACGATCGAGCTTTGCTCTCAGATATTCGGCCAGCTTCGCCTGCGACGCAGCTTCCTTTGGCCAGCTGTAGGAGAAATCCATCTTGCCGCCACCGGCTTCGCTCAGCTGCTTGCTATAGGCGAACGCCGCCGCCGATCTGGCCGCCGTGTCCAATTCACTGCTCGAGTCGGGCGCCGTCGGTTCGACGCCGGTCTTCTCGGCGACTTCGGCAGGCGACGAACACCCCGCGAGACACAGAACGGCGGGCAGCATGAAGCGAAGCGGCATTGGAATCCTCGAAGCAGTCGCTAGGTGTCAGGCATATGAGCAAAACCCCCGAGCTAATCCAGCCCGACCGCGGCCAGGCCGCAACCGCGATCCACCTTGTCGACAAAGCCGGCTTTGCCGACTGGGCGAAGACCCTGACGAAGGGCCAGCGCGCCGCGCTGGAGGCGCAGAAGTTCGACGGCAGCGGCTACCAGGTCGGCATCGTGCCCGACGGAGACGGCTGGTTCGCGGTCGGCGGGGTCGCCAATCCGGACGAGCTGTCGAGCTGGTGCATGGCCAAGCTCGCCGAAGCGCTGCCCGAAGGCACCTATCGCAGGGAAGGCGGCGAGCCCGGCCCAGCCCTCTTCGGCTGGCAGACCGCGCAGTATCGCTTCGCGCGCTACAAGGACGATGACAAGCCGGCAGGGCCCCGCGTGCTGCTGACGAAGGACGCCAAGGCCATCGAGCCTGCCGTTGCCGAAGCGCAGGCCGCGATGAAGGTCGCGACGCTGGTCAACACCCCTGCCGAGGACATGGGCCCCGCTGCGCTCGAAGCCGAGGCGGAGGCGCTGGCGAAGGCCCACAAGGCGAAGCTTTCGGTCACCAAGGGTGAAGCGCTGGAACGCGAATATCCGATGGTCCACGCGGTCGGCCGTGCCGCCGCGCGCGAACATGCGCCGCGCCTCATCCACTTGACCTGGGGCGACGAGAAGCACCCGGTCCTCGCGATCGTCGGCAAGGGCGTATGCTTCGACAGCGGCGGACTCGACGTGAAGCCGGCGGCGGGCATGCTGCTGATGAAGAAGGACATGGGCGGCGCGGCGCACGCGCTGGCGCTCGCGGGCCTCGTCATGGGTGCGGGCCTCAAGGTGCGGCTGCACCTGCTGATCCCTGCGGTGGAAAACGCCATCGCCGGCAACGCATTCCGTCCGGGCGACGTGCTGAAGAGCCGCAAGGGCCTGACGGTCGAGATCGGCAATACAGACGCGGAAGGTCGCCTTGTCCTTGCCGACGCGCTTACCCGGGCGAGCGAGGAGAAGCCCGACCTGATCCTCGATTTCGCGACGCTGACCGGTGCCGCGCGCGTGGCGCTCGGCCCGGACCTTCCCGCGCTCATGGCGCGGACCGACGAAACCGCGCAGGCCCTGCTCGACGCGGGCAAGGCGAACGACGACGAGGTCTGGCGCCTGCCCCTGCCCGAGAGCTACCGCGAATACCTCAAGTCCGACATCGCCGGGATCAACAACAGCCACACCAACGGTTTCGCCGGGGCCAGCGTGGCCGGATTGTTCCTCGACAAGTTCGTCGGAGACGGCATCGACTGGGCCCACTTCGATACCTTCGCCTGGCGCCCCGCCGCGAAGCCTGGGCGGCCCAAGGGCGGCGCCGCGCTGGGCCTGCGGGCGACGTGGCACATGCTCCGGTCACGCTACGGTTGAGACGACCATCGCGATCGCCAGGCCGGCGGCGGCGCAATTGACGACGAAGGCCGCGGCCGAGGCCATGTCCTTGGCCCGCCCGATCGCCGGATCGCGGGCGGGATGGAGCCTGTCGCACAGCGCCTCGAGCGCCGCGTTCATGGCCTCGAATGCCCAGCCGCACGCGAGCGCGAGGACGATCACCGCCCACCACCACGCGTCCGGCCGCAGCACCGCCATGCCCGCCAGCAGGAGCATTGAGAGCGCCACGTGGTCGCGGAAGCTGCGCTCCTCGCGCCAGGCCGCGCGCAGGCCCGCGATGCTGTAGCCCGCGCGGGCCAGGATCCCTGCGTTCTTCATCACCCCACCTCCCCGCGCACGACGCGGCTGTCGATCCTTAAGGACTTGTCGGTCAGGAAGCGAAGCAGCAGCCGGCTCCACGAGGTTTCCGCGTGCAGCGTATCGTAGAATTCTGGCGCCGCCGCACGCAGCGCCGGCAACCGGCTCCACGGAATGCGCGCCACGTCGTGATGCTCGTTGTGGTAGCCCGCATTGAACACCAGCCGGTTGGCGGAGCCGTAGTACGAGGTCGTCTCCTGCCCTTCGCGCAGCGTGCAGTGTTCCTGCACGAAGCGCGCGCCGAGCGGGTGGAGCCCGAGCGCAAAGCAGTTCGAGGCAAAGAGGTAGGCGAGCGCCTGCCAGCCCAGCAGCATCCCAACCGCCGCGTCGAACGCGATCTGGACCGCGAGGTTCAGGACGAACCAGCGGTCGACCATCGGCACGTCGCGGATGCGCGCCGTACGGAGCGACTGGAGCAGCGGGTTGGCCGCTAGCCACACGGACTTGCGCAGCGGACAACTGCCCACCGCGCGCGCTTCCCACGGCGCGGGCACGTCGACGTCGTAGATCGCGTGGCCGGGATGCCGGTGGTGCAGCAGGTGATAGGTGCGGAATGCCGCCCCGACCGGCAGCACGAGCGGTAACGACGCGGCGATGCCAAGCATGCGGTTCGCCTTCGCGCTTCCCAGGACCAAGTCGTGCGAGCATTCGTGGACGAGCGTCCACAGGGCCAGCGCCGCGAAGGCGCCGACGCCCCACGCCAATGCGAACATGGCCCACGTCGGCAATAGCCCGGCGATGCCTGCGAGCGCGACCTGCGCCGTCACAACGACAGCGATCCAGCCGGCCGTACGGGAATCGCGCCCCACGAGCCCGGCGATCTCCGGATGGTTCTTGAGCAATGCGCGGCGCCGGTCGCGATGCGGATCGGGCGTGAATACCTCTGAGTTGATCTGGTTCATGACTTGCCTCCCTTCGAACCGAAGTTTCGGTTCGAAGGGAGTCGTCGGGCAGGTGCATCGGCCTGCGCCGTCCGATGCATCGCGGTGCATTTCTGCAGGCGGCAAGGATTCGGCAAACTTGCTCCGTTAGTCGCTTGCGTCTAAGCGCCCGCGACAACTCCCCGGGGGCCGGAAAGAGCAGTGATCGAAGAGGGCGCATATTCCCTGCCGGATGGACAGCTTTCGCTGTCCGGCCCGCGCGCGCGCCCGGCGACCGGGACGCTGCCGATCCGCGGCGACCTGGCGCATATCGCGCTCGCCGAGCGCTACCTGTGCGCGCATTACGTAATTCCCCACCTGCGGACCGTCGGTGCCGCCGGGGCCGACCTGCTGTGCCAGCAGCGCGACCGCACCGACGTCGTCACGCGGCTCGAACCCGGAACCCGGGTCGAGGCGCTCGACTACGCGGGGAACTGGTGCTGGTGCTGCCTCGGACCGGAGGGGCCCTCGGGTTACCTCCACCTCACCGAACTCGAACCCGCCGACTGACGCCATGACGGCGACGGTCTTCATCGACGGGGCGGTCGGGACGACCGGGCTCGAAATCGCCGACCGGCTCGCGGGCCGGAGCGAGTTCGAACTGCTCACGCTCGACGAGGCGCGGCGCAAGGACGCCGCCGCGAGGGCCGAGGCGCTCAACGCGGCTGACTTCGCGATCCTCTGCCTGCCCGACGACGCTGCCCGCGAGGCGGTCGCGATGATCGACCCCGGCAGCGGCACGCGGGTCATCGACGCCTCGACCGCGCACCGGGTGGCCGACGACTGGACCTACGGCTTCCCCGAGGTTGTGGGCCGAGATGCCGTCGCCGGAGCAGCGCGGGTCTCGAACCCCGGCTGCTATTCGACCGGTTTCATCGCGCTCGTCGCGCCGCTGGTGCGCGCCGGGCTCCTCCCCGCCGACTGGCCGTACACATGCAACGCCGTCTCCGGGTACTCGGGCGGCGGCAAGAGCCTGATCGCGCGTTTCGAGGAGGATAGCGACATCGCCTGGCGCGGATACGCGCTCGGCCTTGGGCACAAGCACGTTCCCGAGATGCAGGCCCGCTGCGGGCTGTCGGTGGCGCCGCTGTTCACGCCCGCGGTGATCCCGGCGCATCGGGGCATGGTCGTCGAAGTGCCCCTGCCCCTCGCGGCCATGCCCGGCGCCGGCACGGCCGACGCCCTGCGCGATGCGCTCGCGAGCTTCTATGAGGGTCGCCGCGTGGTCCGCATGGGCGATGCCCCCGCCGATCGCGAACTCCTCCTCCGTCGCTCGCGCGAACCATCCGACGCGATGGATCTGCACGTATTCGCGAGCGCCGACGGATCGCAGGTCCGGCTGGTCGCGGACCTCGACAACCTGGGCAAGGGCGCGAGCGGCGCAGCGGTGCAATCGCTCAATCTGATGGCCGGCCTCGACGAAGCGTCCGGATTGCGACTGCCCAAAATTTAGGCAATGCCTGCTTCAAGGACGGGCAGCATCAAGCGGCATCCGCTCGAATATTGCGCGTCAGCGGGTCCGGCCGCGCGGATTCTGCCAAAAACCGCCTTTGAACCGGTCCGCCGATGTCCTAGGCCCGCTGCGTCTGCCTTGGCACGATTCTTGAAGTACCGAGGTGGAGCAAAAGCTCGGACCGGTCGTCACCCGCGCGCTTGCGCGGCTGGACAGGCCGGCTCGATGCGCAACAACGACCGACTGGCGGGGGTCACGTGAAGAAGATCGAAGCGATCATCAAGCCGTTCAAGCTGGACGAGGTGAAGGAGGCGCTGCACGAAGTCGGCGTCTCGGGCATCACCGTGACCGAGGCCAAGGGGTTCGGGCGCCAGAAAGGCCACACCGAGCTCTACCGGGGCGCCGAATACGTCGTCGACTTCCTGCCCAAGGTGAAGCTCGAGGTCGTGGTCGCCGACGACCAGGCGGAGCGCGTGGTCGAGGCGATCGCTGCCGCCGCGCAGACCGGCCGCATCGGCGACGGCAAGATCTTCGTCTCGACGATCGATTCCGCCTTGCGCATCCGCACCGGCGAGAAGGACGACGCCGCCATCTAGTTTCCGCGGTCGGCCTGTACCCCGCCGACCGCACCCATCCCCGCCCGGCCTCAAACGGGCAACCTACGAGGAAATGACATGTCGAACGCGAAGAACGTGCTCAAGCAGATCGAGGAAAACGAGGTCGAGTGGGTCGACCTGCGCTTCACCGATCCCCGGGGCAAGTGGCAGCACCTGACGATGGTCGCGAGCGTGCTGGGCGAGGACGAGCTCGAGGACGGCCTGATGTTCGACGGTTCTTCGATCGCCGGCTGGAAGGTGATCAACGAGTCCGACATGATCCTGAAGCCCGACCTCGAGCGGGTCTACATGGATCCCTTCAGCGCGACCCCGATGATGATCGTGTTCTGCGATATCGTCGAACCGTCGACCGGCGAATGGTATTCGCGCGACCCGCGCACGACCGCCAAGCGCGCCGAGAACTTCCTCAAGTCGACCGGCCTCGGCGACACGGTCTATGTCGGCCCGGAAGCCGAATTCTTCATGTTCGACGACGTGAAGTTCTATGACGGCTACGACGGCTCGGGCTACAAGATCGACGACATCGAGCTGCCGACCAACACCGGCCGCGACTACGAGGCCGGCAACATGGCCCACCGTCCGCGCGCAAAGGGCGGCTACTTCCCGGTCGCCCCGGTCGACAGCGCCGTCGACATCCGCGGCGAAATGGTCGCGACGATGCTCGAGATGGGCCTGCCCTGCGACAAGCACCACCACGAGGTGGCCGCCGCGCAGCACGAGCTGGGCCTGACCTTCGGCACGCTCGTCGAGACCGCCGACCGGATGCAGATCTACAAGTACGTCGTGCACCAGGTCGCCCACGCCTACGGCAAGACCGCGACCTTCATGCCCAAGCCGATCAAGGACGACAACGGCAGCGGCATGCACACGCACATGTCGATCTGGGACAGCAAGAAGCCGCTGTTCGCGGGCAACGGCTATGCCGGCCTGTCCGACATGTGCCTCTATTTCATCGGCGGCGTCATCAAGCACGCGAAGGCGCTCAATGCCTTCACCAACCCGACGACCAACAGCTACAAGCGGCTGGTCCCGGGCTTCGAAGCGCCGGTGCTGCTCGCCTATTCGGCGCGCAACCGTTCGGCCTCGTGCCGTATCCCCTATGGTGCCGGTGAGAAGGCCAAGCGCGTGGAATTCCGTTTCCCCGATGCGATGGCCAACCCCTACCTCGCCTATGCCGCGCTGCTGATGGCCGGCCTCGACGGGATCCAGAACAAGATCCACCCGGGCGAAGCGATGGACAAGAACCTCTACGACCTGCCGCCGGCAGAGCTCGCCGAGGTCCCGACCGTGTGCGGCAGCCTTCGGGAAGCGCTCGAGAGCCTCGAGGCGGACCACGAGTTCCTGCTGAAGGGCGACGTGTTCACCAAGGACCAGATCGACGCCTATGCCGAACTGCTCTGGGCCGACGTGAGCCGCTGGGAAACCACTCCGAGCTCGGTCGAATACGATATGTATTTCAGCGCCTGATCATCGATCTCGCTGGAAACAAGGGGGCGTCCGGGAAACCGGGCGCCCCTTGCCTTTTCAGCCGCGCGGCTTGAGCATTCCGCGCCGCCCGATGACCCAGAACGACGCGACGAGGGGCATGGCCCAGAGAAGGGTCAGGACCGCGATCGCGCTCGGCGCGGGGACCAGCCCGATTTGCGCCGCCGCTGCCCAGCCGCCGAGGGTGATGAAGATCAGATAGAACGATGCCGCGCCGGTCTCTCGAAACAGCGCGCGCATCAGTTCGTCGGCGCGGCGATTGGTCTTCACCGTCACCACGGTTGCGATAGCCAGCGAAACGGCCCCAATGCCCACTGCCATCGTGGGCGAGAGCGGGCCTGCGGGACCGCCAAGGGCCAGCGCGACGAGCGACAGTCCGATGAGCACGCAGCCGATGGCACTGGGCAGGAGCACAGGTGCCTGCTCGCGCACCTCGTCCGCGTCCTCGACGTTCAGGACCGCGGCGCCAATCCGCGGCGACAAGGTACCGAGGCCGACGAAGACGCCCATCAGGATGTACATCGCCGCCACCAGCAGAGCCGGTTCAGATCCCGCAATGTGCGAGAGGGCCCCGCCCGCTTCGAAAGATTGTCCGACTGTCCGCGCGAGGACGAACCCGGTCACTCCACCCGCGAGCGCGAGCCCGGCGAACTTCACCCAGCCTGACCAGAAGGGTTTCGGCGCGTTATCGACCATCTGCATTCTCCGGCTCCCAATCGTCGATGAAGAGATCAGGCACCGCGACAGCGAACAACTTGGCCATGCGCAGCGCCAGAGGCAGCGAGGGATCGTACTTGTCGGTTTCGACCGCGTTGATCGTCTGGCGCGACACTCCGAGCCGGCGGGCGAGTTCGCCCTGGCTCCACCCCTTCGCCTCGCGCTGTTCACGCAACCGGTTGAGCACCGAATCGCCTCCATGCCTGTAAAGAGCTCTTTACTGTAAAGAGCTCTTGTCAGTCCAGAACTCTTGACAGGCGGAAGGCGACCACCGCCTTTCCTCAGGTGATCTGGGGACGAGCGGCCAGCTTGCGCAGCAGTTGCGATGCGATGTCGAGGACCTGGAGCTTTTCGGCGATGGTCGCGATCACTCGGTCGTCGGCAGCGAGGCATTCGCCGAGTTCTTCGAGCCCGCGCGCCACATCGCACAGGATTTCTCCCCCGATCGGGCTGGGATCGGGGAACTCGGCGAAGTCGGCGACGAACGGGCCGAGACGCTTGAGGCGCCGGAACGTCTGATCGACAGCGATCTGCCCCGGATGAGAAGTCGATCGCCAATCCGCCGGATCGATTGCCGCGTCCAGGTGCAGCCCTGCCCTCATCCCCTCTCGCCAGACGACCTGCGCCTTCAGGCACTGCGCTCCCTTCCACAACCCGACGGCTTCGCCGGGAGCGGGGAGCGTCACCCCTTCGATCATCATCCCGCGTGACGAGATATTGCAGACCATGACGGCGGCGGAGTGCCAGCTCCATGTCATCAGCGCGGTCGCGAAGGTCTCGCACCGCGGCTCGGCCCGCTGACCCACTCTCGCGTCGTCCGGGGACATGCCGTTCATCGCATCGCCCATAGCGGACCGTGGTTCACGATACCCGTCGCGGCGATAGGGGTTTTCGCGGAAGGCCAAAACGACCGCAAGCGCGGACAGCCCTTCGCGAATTCATTTTCCTACACTGTCACCACGTGCGTAGTACGTGTGCCCCCCCTTGTCGCGGAGGCATTCCATGGACCGCAAGCCGATATTCGACACCGTACGTCGCCTGCTGAAGCGCGGATTCTCGCGCCGCGAGGTGGCCGCACTCGATGCAGCCATCGATGCGGCGCAGCGGGGCGCCGCTGTTTCCTCCCTGGACAGTGTGACAGGTGTGACAGATCCCCGGGAAACGCGTGCGATCGGGACGCACGGGATCGCGCTTATCCAGCAGTTCGAGGGGCTCGCGCGATTGCGCCCGGATGGCTCGGTCGAAGCCTATCCCGACCCCGGGACCGGCGGCGAGCCATGGACCATCGGTTGGGGCGCGACGGGACGCGGCATCGGCCCCGGCACGGTGTGGTCCCGCTCCGAGGCCGACGCCCGGCTCGCGGCCGACCTGGTCCGCTATGCCGCCGACGTATCCCGCGCGATCGGTGATGCTCCGACCAGCCAGGCGCAGTTCGACGCCCTCGTCAGCTTCCACTACAACACCGGTGCGATCGCCCGCGCGACGCTGACCCGCAAACACCTCGCCGGTGATTTTGCCGGAGCGGAAGCGGAATTCGCTCGCTGGAACCGCGCCGGCGGACGGGTCCTGGCCGGTCTGACCCGTCGGCGTGCCGCCGAGGCCGCAC
Organism: Tsuneonella dongtanensis; assembly: GCF_001698205.1. NCBI lineage: Bacteria > Pseudomonadati > Pseudomonadota > Alphaproteobacteria > Sphingomonadales > Erythrobacteraceae > Tsuneonella > Tsuneonella dongtanensis. Next base: position 1,506,749 of record NZ_CP016591.1, on the reverse strand, counting down.
TCTACCGCGAAGGCTCGTCCGCTTAAATTCTTCCAAATATGGCAGACACTTGCGGGCCGTTGTAGGCCGTTCATGGAACCGCCCGGCACCGCGCACCGTTCACCCGGCAAAGGAGATGCAAAATGCGCAAGTTTCTGATCAGCGCTGCCGCCATCGCCCTCGCCGCCACGGGCGCGCATGCCGAACCCGGCAAGGGCAATGGGAACGGCGGAAACAAGGGCGGCAAGCCCGAGATGTCGATGAAGGCAAATGGCAATGGCGGCGGCAAGCAGGATCGCGGCCCCGCCATGCGCGAAGCCAAGTCCGATCGCGGACAGGCGATGAAGCCAGCGAAGGTCGACCGTGGGCCCGAATACCGGGCCGATCGCAAGGTCGAGCGTGGCAACGACGTTCGTGTCGACAACAGGACCTATGACCGTCGCGAGGATCGCGATTATCGCCGGGACGGCTATCGCGATGTCCGCACGGTGTCGTTCGAACCCGGCTCGCGCGCCTATTTCGACGGGTGCCCGCCGGGCCTCGCCAAGAAAAACAACGGCTGCATGCCCCCGGGCCAGGCCAAGAAGCAGGGTGACTGGAGCGATGGCTTCTACCGCCCGTCGTATTTCGGTTATGGATCGCTCGGCGACGGCCGTTATCGGTACGGCGACGGCTACCTCTACCGCATAAGCGATCGCGGGTCGGTTCTGGGTTACATTCCCCTACTCGGCGGCGCCCTGTCGGTCGGCAACGAGTGGCCGAGCTATTACCAGCCGGTTTCGGTGCCGCAGTACTACGTCGACTACTACAACCTCGGGCCTGCCAACGGGTACCGGTACGCCGACGACGTGCTGTACCGGGTCGACCCGGAAACCGCTGCGATCACTTCGGTCGCAGCGCTCCTGACCGGTGACGAATTCGTCGTCGGGCAGCCGATGCCGACTGGTTACGACGTCTACAACGTCCCCTACCAGTACCGCGACCGGTACTACGACAGCCCGGATGCCTATTACCGCTATTCGGACGGCTATGTGTACCAGGTCGACCCCACGACGCAGCTCGTCGCCGCCGCCATCCAGCTGTTGACCTGAGGGAGATGCGACGATGAGATCTTTCAAGCCTATCGCCGCTGCGGCCGCTCTCTCGCTGCTGGCCCCGCTCGCCGCGTGTTCGCAGGCGGAGAGCTCTGGTGATGCCGCCTCTGCCGAGGCGACGGACACCCTCGCCGCCGCGATAGGGGGCGACAACGAGCTCGCCACCCTGTCCAGCGCACTGAACGAGGCGGGGCTCGCCGATGTCTTCGACGGGCCGGGCAGCTACACGGTTCTCGCGCCCAGCGACGACGCGTTCGGCGAGGCGGGGAAGACCCTTTCCGGCGAAGAGCATCGCGCCGAGCTGGTGGCGGTCCTGCGCGGTCATATCCTCCCGGGGCACCTGACCCCGGATGCGATCCGCAAGGCCGTTGCCGACAAGAAGGGTCCCGTCACCATGACGACCCTCGACGACGGACAGGTGACCTTCACTGCCGAGGGCGACACCATCACCGTGTCGGGCGCCGACGGCTCGAAGGCGACTGTCGCGGGCGATGCGCTCGTGGCGACCAACGGTGTCGTCCTGCCGCTCGACGGGCTGGTCAAGAAAGTGCCGCCGGCCCCCGCTGGCTGACCGTAATACGGTTACGAAACGCCCGGTGTGCTCAGCGCGCACCGGGCGTTTTCATGTCAGTAATCGCGGCTGACTTCCGCCACGATCGATTCCCGGCCGAGGGTCGAGATCGTTCCAAGGATCGACAGCCAGCTGGTCACACGGAACTCGGCGGAAGTGGCGCTGTATCCCCGCCCGTCGGTGACGATCTCCACGTAAAACTTGCGGCCGATGTTCTTGCCGAGCGCGATCGATGTCGCGCGGCCCAGCGCCGGATCCGCGCTGACGATGCGCAGTCGGTCGAGCCCGATCGCGCTCCGCAGCCGGTTTATCGGGTCCATCCCCCCGCCACCACGCAGCGAGGCGAGCGCCGATCCCAGCTGCAGCACGTCTGTCGCCGAAAGCTCGGTGATCGAACCTCCGAACAGCAACCGCGCGAGGATTTCCTCTTCGGGCAGCGCCGGGGTGGAGGTGAAGGTGATCTCCGGCTTGAGCGCGCTGCCCTGAACCTTGGCGGCGACATCGATACCCTCGGCGTCGCTTTCGGCCACGATGTCGAGGCGCGGGTCGATCGGGACGTTCTCGTCGAACCGGATGACGCCCCGCACCAGCTCGAACCGCGTGCCGGCGAAAGAGTAGTCACCGCGCACCACCCGTGCCTCCCCGCCGATCCGCGGATCGTCGGTTGTCCCGCGCACGAGGACGTTGGCGCTCCATTCGCTGTCTAGTCCCATCCCGTCCACGTCGACCCGTGCAGGCGCGCGGGCATCGATGAGGTAGCGCCACGGTGCGCTCGCGACCGCGCGCGGGCGGACGTCGTAGGGCAGGTTGATCTCGCGCGTGCGGATCTGCGGCAGGCGCACATCGGCCGCCGCCGTCCCGAGCTTCCAGCTGGCCCTGTCGACGAGCAGGCGGCCCGCGATCGTGCCGCCAACGCCGTCGGACAGTATCCGCAGCGGGCCCGTGACCGTGGCGCTGAGGCCCTGCGCATTGAGCAGGCGGGCGTTGCGCGCCGCCACCCGGATGTCGAGTTGCGGACTCTTGGCGCCCAGGTCTTCCAGAACGATCGTGCCGCTGCCGCTGACCGTACCGCCATTCGGCGTGGAGCCCCGGAAGCTCGTCAGTCGCAGGCGCGACCCGGCAAAGGTCCCGCGCGCGGTGACGCCGGTCAGGTCGGTGCCGGACAGGCTGGAGCGGAGGCGAAGGTCATTGCTCGCCAGCGAGCCGCGCACCGTCGGGGTCGCCAGCGACCCGGTCACGTCGGCGGCGACCGAAAGCGGGCCGGTCAGGTCGAAGGCATCGACCGCCGCAAGCCGCCACAGCGCGTCGGCCGGACCGTTGTAGCGCAGCTGCGCGAACAGGTCTCCCGCACGGAGCCGGTCGTAGAGCGCGCCGCTTGGCGGAAGCCCGACGATGCGTCCCTGCACCCGTCCACGCCGCTGACCGCCTTCGTCCAGCACCGCACGGGTCTCAAGCCTGTCGGGCGTGAGCCGCAGGACCATCGCAAGGTCCATCGGGCGTGAGGTGAGGACGAGCCCCGAACGGGTCAGGTCATCCACCTTGAACCGCGCCTCGCCCGTAAGCGGCGCTCCGCCCCCGCTGGCGAAATCGACCACGCCCGAGATCTTCCCTCCCAGGCCCAGCTCCATGAAGATGTCGGCCACCGATAGCGGCATTTCCGCCATCTGGACCCGCATGACGGTCCGCTGGCCACCGAGTTCGCCCGATCCGATCAGCGCCCCGCCGGCAAAGTTGACCTGCGTGGGCTCGAGCCGCCAGCCGCCATCGTCCTGCCTCAGGAGCACGGCGCGGCGCGGCATCGTGATCGCCCGCCCGGCGTAGTTGCCCCGTGCGGCTACCGCGACACGGTTCGGCGAAATTCCTGCATTGAGCTGCAGCGCGAAGCGGCTGCCCCGGCGCCCCGCTACCGAGGCAGTGACGGTCCCCGCCCCGTTCTCGAGGTCGGCGCGCGCCGCAAGTCGCCCGATGAACAGGGTGCCATAGGTAATCCCCTGGGCAAGCACGTTCGCCCCGATCGTGCTGCGTCCCTGGGCCAGCAATCCGTTCGCCTCGATATCCGCGCGCCCGATCGAGATGGGCGTCTCACCGCCGAAGCGCGCTTCGCGGGCGATGATCTTCGCATCGAACGCCTGACCGCCGCCACGCGGGCTCAACGCGATAGTACCGTCGAGGCCGCCGCCCGCGAGCGCAAGCGTGCCCGATGCCGCGCCATCGCCCAGATTGAGATCCCCGGTGACCGAGGTCCGCCAGACGTCAAACTTGCGGATTGCCAGACGGGTTGGACCGTTCGCCGGCGCGTAGAGATCGATCGTGCCGTCGAATGGGCCGAGCAGCGACTGGCCGCGCGTCTCGATGCCGAATCCGTTCTCGATCGGCGCAATGGCAACCCGGACGTCGCGCAGCCCTGCGGCAGGAAGCGGGCTGGCAAAAACGAGTACCGCCTCGGGCCCGCGCGAGGTGTAGGCACCCTCGACGGTGAAAGGCCCATAGTCCACATGCCTCCCGCGCCCCGCGACACTTGTGCGATCCGGACGGATCATGCCGTCGAGCGTCAGGTTCAGCTTCGCGGCATCGATCCGCACGCCGCGGAAATCGAGCGGCCGGGCACCGCCGGTCGTGATGCCGCCACTGAACGCGATCGACGGTCCTGCGAGGTTGGCCAGGGTGGCATTCGTCACCCGAGGAATGCGCCCGCGCATGTCGGCCGACAGGGTCCACGGCGCGCTGCCGAAGGTCGCGACGATCCTGCCGCCGGCGTTGAGGGTCCCGACGTTGTCGATGGCAAGGCCGTTGGCGACCACCGGCCCGCTCACGCGGTAGGTATTCGCCGCGATATCGCCCTGAAGCGCGAGGTCGGCGCGGGCATTGGGGAAGACGATCGCCAGCTTGTCCGATGCCAGCCGGTTGCCTTGCCAGGTCACCGTGCCGCGGACAGTTCCGTTCACCAGCCGGGGATCGAGTTGCTCGGTGCCGGTGACCACCCGCGCCAGCGCCACATCGAGCGGCAGTGTCCAACGGGTCCCGTCGTATGTCGCGGTACCCTGTTGCTCCAGCCCGGCGACCTGGGTCGTGCCGGAAATGAACTTCGCCACCGACAGCCGGTGCTCGAGCGCCAGGTCGCGCAGCGGCCCATCCACGGTGGCAACGAGGCGCGCGCCCTCCACCCGCGTACCCGGGCCGAACAGCGAAGGGTCGCGCAGGCGCGCGGTGAGCGCGAGCCCCTCGACCGTATTCTCGCCGAGGTCGACCCTCCCGGTGGCCGTCCCCGCGATTGCGGAGGTCACCAGTCGCACCGTGCCGTCGAATGCGCTGTCTGCGAACGTCCCGGTGGCCTTGTACGAGACCCGCTCCCCCGCCGCATTGCGCAGGAGCCCCGGCGCCAGAGCCGGCTGCGGCCGCGCCTGGCCCACCAGGGTGTAGTCGCCTGCCGCATTGGTCAGGCGAAAAGCCGCGAAGTTGGCGCCGTCGCGCGTGACGTAACCACCACCGGTCCACTGGCTCCACGAACCGTCACCGAACACCTGCGCGCGATAGCCGGCCTCTGTGCCGACCAGCCCCGCGATGACGCCGCCCTTGGGTGCCAGGTAGTCCAGCTCCAGGTCGAACCTGTCGCCATCGGGCATGGCGTCGACGAGCATGTGCAACCGGTCGAAGCGGCCCAGCCGCCCGTCGGCAGTCACCATCACCCGCCCGTCGCGGATGTCGGCCTTCGCCAGCAGGTTGGCCTTGTGCGCCTCGGGCCCAGCGAGCCCCTTGGCGATCGTCAGGTCGCGCACTTCCAGCTTGTCGATGCGAATCTCGAAATTGGGCAGGATCGGTGCGTCGGGATCGCCGGGATTGAGCTCGGGCAGGCGGAAGAGGGTGCCGCGGTGCGTGACGAGCTCGCGCACGTCGAGCCCGCGGGTGAACCAGCTCATCGGTCGCCAGTCGAGGTCGACCAGCGGGACGGTGAGAAAGGGGCCCTTGGGATCCGACAGCGTCACGTCGTGAAGCTGCGCTTTCCCGTAAAGATCGCCGTCGATCCGGCCAATCTCGATCGTGAGTCCAGAGGCGGGCGCGACCTGGGCGATCCGATCGACCACCCATCGCTGTCCAATAGGACTGTTGAGCAGCGCGAGCGCCGCGACGAGCAACAGCAGGATCGCCGCGATCCCGCCGACCAGCCACTTGCTCACCCGGCGGGTGCGGTGAAACCGGCGGCGCACGGGCGCAGTCTCTGCGGGGACGCCCTCCTCCGCCATCAGAACGCCTGCCCCAGCGATATGTAGACTGCGATGCGGCTGTCGCCTTCATCCGGGTTGAGCGGCGTGGCGACATCGAGGCGGAGCGGGCCGAAGCCGGTGTTGTAACGCACGCCAATGCCGGCCCCGTACTTGATGAAGCGGAAGTCCGGGACTGGGTCGATCGACACGGACGCGGCATCGAAGAAAGGCACCACGGACAGCGCGCCATCGAAGAACTTCGTTCCGATCCGCGCCTCGGCCGACACTTCGACTAGCGAGCGGCCGCCGACCGGCTCGAGCAGGTCGTTCTTGGGGCCGACCCGCTGGTATCCGTATCCGCGCACCGAACCGCCGCCGCCCGCATAGAGGCGGCGCGACGGGGCGATTCGGAAGAGCGGCGCGCCTGGGATCGAGGCGAAGCGCACGCGACCGGCTGCGACGACGCGCTCCGAAACCGGCTGGTAATAGCTCGCGTCGAACTGCCCGCGCAGATAAAAACTCTGGACGCCCTGTGAGCGCGACGTTTCCGGCGAGAGGCGGAGCCCGGTCCGGAAGCCACGCTTCGGGTCGAGCAGGTCGTCCGTGGTGTCGAGCATCGCATAGAGCGGGATGGCGCCGACGAAGTAGGTCTGGCGCGGACGGGGTATTCCCCCGACGACGCGATTGCGCTCGTCCGTCGCGACCGCTTCGAGCCCGACGCTCCAGCTGAGCGGCTTCTGGAACAGGAGGTTCGACAGCCGTTCGTAGGTGCCGATCAGCGACACCGTGTTCGCATCGTAGGCATCGCTGTCGATCGTCGAGGCGAACGCATCGACCGTCAGCACCTCGTCGCGGCCACCGAAGTTGTTCTTGCGGAACGTCACCCCGGCAAGCTGCTCGCGCGTGCCGGCGATCCCGCGAAGGCGCAGCATGCCTTCCGGGGGGAAGAGGTTGCGATGCTCCCAGCTCGCCTGCGCGCGGAAGCCCTCGCCCGTCCCGTAGCCGATCGCACCCGCGATGGTGCGCAGCTTGGCCTTCGTCATCTCGACGTCGAGCTCGACCTCGCCCGGCTGGTCGCCAACCGGATCGCGGACCTTGCGGGGGCTGACCGTGACCGTCGAAACCAGGCCGGTCGAGATTATCGCTCGGCGCAGGTCGAAATCGAGGCTGCGCTGGTAGACGTCGCCCGGATCGAAGCGCGCGATGGTTCCGAGGTGCCGTCCCGAGAGGAACTCGGGCAGGTTCGAATTGACCTTGCCGAACACGAACTTGCCGCCCGGCTCGACCTTCATCGTCAGGTCGCCCTCGTTGCGGGCGTGATCCACCAGCAGTTCGGGCTCGGAGATCGCGGCGAACGGATAACCCATCTCGCCAAGCGCCCGGTCGAGATCGAATTGCTCCGCCACGATCGTGTCGCTCGACAGCGGATCGCCGGTCTCGATCTCGAACGCACGGCGCAGGGCCTGCCAGTCGGGAGCGGTGAGCAGCTGGCCGAGATCGACCGCGCCGAACCGGAATCGGGTCCCAGGAATCAGGTCGAAGCGGACTTGGGGTTGCTGGTTCGCGTTCGTCTCGCCCGGATTGATCGCGCCGATCGTCCTGATGACCTGCGCGTCGAAATATCCGTAGACGCGCAGCATCGTGGCGAGCAGTTCCTCGTCCGCCTTCGCCCGCGCCGCCAGCTGGGCGATGTTGTCCTCGTCGCTTTCAAGCTCGGCTACGGTCGAGAGCTGACCGAACCGCTCCGCGAATGCAGCCCGCTCGGGAAAAGCCGATGGATCGGTCGGGAACGCCAGCGTGAGTTCCGGTGTGATCTCGACGACATCTGCCTCGGCCAGTCCGGGCCGTGCTTCGTCTTCGTCCATGGCATCGGCGAACTGGATCGAATCGTCCGGTTCGAGCGGAGCCAGCTGCGGCAGATCGATGTTGTCGGGCCACGCGACGTCGATGGGCGGCACTTCGGCGAGAGGGGCATCCGGATCGAGGTCCGCCATCGCCTCCACGGCAGCGTCCTCGTCGGGCGCCGCGGGTGCGCCCTGCTGGGCCCAGTCTTCGGGGTTCGCCACCGCCGAATCGGGAATGAGGTCTTCGAGCGCAGGCGGCGCCTGACGATCCTGCGCTCGCCCCGCGATCGGAGCGAAGCTCAGGCCCGCCACCGCCAGAGCGAGGAGAGCGCGTCTACTCGTCGAGAGCAAACTGCGGAAGCGACGCGTCCTTCGCGGGACTGGCGGGACCGCGATCGCGGTTGCGCGGCGCGGTGGCCGCCGCGATGAGTGCTTCGTGCCGTTCGGGCGCGACGCGCTGCCATCCTTCGCGGCCGAGCAGCTCGATGGGCCGGTAGCGGATCTTGTACTGCATCCGGTCCGATCCCTCGACCCAGTAACCGAGGTAGACGTAGCCGAGCCCCTCGGCAGCGGCACGCCGGATGTGGTCCAGGATGATGTAGTTACCAAGACCCGTCCGCGCCTCATGCTCAGGGTCGTAGAACGAATAGATCATCGACAACCCATCGCCCTGCCGGTCGGTGAGGCACGCGCCGACCAAGCGACCCGGCCTCAGCCCGTCCGAGGGCTCCCTGTATTCAACGACATAGCTGGTAACCGGCGTATGTTCCACCATGTCCGCGTAATCGATCTCGTCCATCGCGGCCATGCCGCCGCCCGGGTGACGGGTGGACAGGTATTTTCGCAAAAGGTCGAACTGCTCGCCGGTTGCCCAGGGCCGGCATTCGCTCGCCACCAGGTCGGAATTGCGCTTCAGGTTGCGCTTCTGGGTACCAGACGGCGCGAACTCGCGAACGGGGACGCGAACCGAGACGCAGGCCTGGCAATCGAGACAACTCGGCCGATAGGCAACGGTCTGGCTGCGCCGAAACCCGATCCGTCCAAGCGCTTCGTTCAGCTGGTCGGCATGAGGGCCCTTGAGCTCGGTGAAAACCTTCCGCTCGCTGCGCCCCGGCAGATACGGACACGGCGCGGGGCTCGTGACGAAGAATCGGGGAAAGCGAACAGGGGCCGTCACGGGCTGGCTCGGGTCCTTTCTGGCGCCGCTGGTTCACGGCTGGCGATCGATCCGCACGGTATGCCCCGTCGGGCCCGGCGGTAAAACACCTTTAACCATCTATCTCGGTTAACGGAAACTTAGTTTGCACAGTTGCGAAAGGGTTTCCAGCCTGCGCGAGCCCGTTCAGTTGAGCTCGACCTGGCTGACCGAGTAGCCCTTGGCTCGCAGCGCCGCGATCAGCGCGTCGATCTGCTCGCGGTCCCGCGCCTCGCACTCGATGTCTGTGATCAGGCCCTTCGCCGGCAACGAAGTGAAGATGCGCTGATGGTAGATCTCGATGATATTGACCGAGTGCGCATCGAACTCCTTCATCACCTTGTAGAGTGCGCCGGGCCGATCCTGCAGAGTGATTCGCAGACGCGCGAGGCGACCGGACCGCGCAAGGTCGCGCAACAGGACGTTGGCCAGCAATCGCGTGTCGATGTTGCCGCCGCACAATACCAGCCCGACCTTGCGGCCGGCGAACCGCTCGGGGTGGGCAAGAACCGCCGCGAGACCGGCCGCGCCCGCACCTTCGACGACGGTCTTTTCGATCTGGAGCAGGAGGCTGACCGCCCGTTCGAGCGAGTCCTCGTGAACCAGCACGATCTCGTCGACGCGCTCGGCGATGACGCGCGATGTGAATTCGCCAGGCGCCTTGACTGCAATGCCCTCGGCCAGCGTATCGCCGCCGCAATCCATCGTGCGCCCGTTGATCCGCGCATACATCGACGGGAACAGCGCCGCCTGCACCCCCACCACCTCGACGGGGGGCTGGCGGTCCTTGGCCACGGTGGACATGCCCGAAATCAGGCCCCCTCCGCCGATCGGCACCACGAGGCAATCGATCTCGGGTGCGTCTTCCAGCATCTCGAGCGCAACGGTTCCGGCACCTGCGGCGACGTTGGGATCGTCGAACGGGTGGACGAAGGTCAGCCCGAGTTCCCGCTCAAGCTTGCGCGCGTGGGCATAGGCCTCGTCGAAGGTCTCCCCTTCCAGCACGACATGGCCGCCGACACTTTCGGTCTGCATGATCTTCACGCTCGGCGTAGTGCGCGGCATGACTATTGTCACTGGAACGCCGAGGCGCGTGCCGTGGTAGCTCAACCCTTGCGAATGGTTGCCCGCGGAAGCGGCGATCACGCCCCGCGCCCGCTGCTCTTCGGTCAGCAGCAAAAGGGCGTTGAGCGCACCGCGCTCCTTGTATGCGGCGGTGAACTGCAGGTTCTCGAACTTGAGCCAGATTTCCGCGCCGGTGATCCTGGACAGCGTGATCGAGTGCATCGTTGGCGTGTGCACCACGGCGCCCTCGATGCACGCGGCCGCGGCGCGAACATCGTCAATCGTGAGCGGAAGGTCGGCGCTATCAGCCGGGCGCAAGGTGGTTGTCTCGTTCATTGTTCCGACGCCCTAGGGGAATTGGTCCGGCGGGGAAACATAGGGCTTGTTCATTTGCATCGCAGGGAAACTTGCCTAACCGAGCAATCATGAAACGCGCGCTCCTCTCCGCCGTGGCGGCCTTCGGCCTCGCCACTTCCGCTTCCGCCGACACGCTGGTCGACAACGTCCAGGGCGTTTCGATCGACCGCGATGGCAAGGTGACCCGCTTCACCGGCATCTGGATCGACGACGACGGCCGGGTAAAGGCTTTGCTCGAACGCAAGGACAAGCGTCCGCAGCGGACCGACTTCGCGGTCGACGGCAAGGGTGCCTACGTCATCCCGGGCCTCGTCGACTCGCATCTGCACGTCATGGGTATCGGCTTCGGCGCCCTCACGCTGGACCTGTCGGGCACCCGCACGCTGGCCGAGGCGCAGGCGGCGATCCGGGACTATGCCGCGCGCAATCCGGACCGGCGCTGGATCATCGGTCGCGGCTGGAACCAGGAGACCTGGGGTCTCGGCCGGTTCCCGACGGCGGCAGAACTCGATGCGGTCGTCGCCGACCGCCCGGTCCTGATGGAGCGAGTAGACGGGCATGCGCACTGGGCAAACACGCAGGCACTCGCCGCGGCCGGCATCACCGCAGCGACGGCCGATCCGGCCGGCGGGAGAATCGAGCGGGTCGGCGGCTCGCGGGCCCCGTCGGGCGTTCTGGTCGATAACGCGATGAAACTGCTCGACAGCGCGGTACCCGCACCCCGTCCCGACGACTACGATCTTGCCCTGGCCAAGGCGCAGGAGATCCTGCTCGCGAACGGCGTCACTGCAGCGGCAGACATGGGCACCACGATCGAAGGCTGGCAGTCGATGCGCCGCGCGGGCGATTCGGGCTGGCTGCGGATGCGGATCATGGCCTACGCCGCCGGACCCGACGCGATGGAACTGATCGGCGGTCCGGGTCCCAGCCCCTGGCTCTACGACGACAAGCTGCGCCTCAATGGGGTCAAGCTCTACATGGACGGCGCGCTCGGCTCGCGCGGGGCCTGGCTCAAGGCACCCTATGCCGATGATCCCAGGAACACCGGCCTGCCGATCGTGACCGGGACCCAACTGCGCAACGTGATGAGCCGTGCCGCGCTCGACAAGTTCCAGGTCGCCGTGCACGCGATCGGCGACCGCGGCAACGCCGAGGTTCTCGACGTGATCGAGGAACTCGGGGAGACCTACAAGGGCGACCGGCGCTGGCGGATCGAGCACGCGCAGATCGTCGATCCGGTCGACATCGCCCGGTTCGGCAAGACCGGCACGATCGCCTCGATGCAGCCGGTCCACCAGACATCTGACCGATTGATGGCTGAAGCCCGGCTGGGCCCAAACCGGCTCTCGGGCGCCTATGCCTGGCGGAGCATTGCGGCAGGGGGCGCCCTTCTCGCCTTCGGAACGGATGCCCCCGTCGAATCGTCCGAGCCGTTCGCCGGGCTGGCGGCGGCGATCAGCCGGACGGGGCCCGACGGCCAGCCGTTCGGCGGCTGGATGCCGGGCGAGACCGTGAGCCGCGAAGCCGCGCTGGCCGGCTATACCGTGGCCGGCGCCTACGCCGGGTTCGGTGAATCGCGATTCGGGGAAATCAAGCCGGGCCTGCGCGCCGATTTCCTCGTCATCGACCGCGATCCCCTTCTGGTTTCACCCGAGGACATGCGCAAAACACAGGTTTTGCAGACCTGGGTGGGCGGAGAGCGGGTGTACATGTCGGGAACGCAGGTCGATCGGCCCGCTGGCGGTCGTTAACCCCGTTTTAACCGCCCGCATGACAGGTGCCTCGATGGGAAAAACAGGTCGCAAATAGATCAGTGATTTAGATACAGGAACCTGTAGGCCTCCGGGACGTTAGCGAGGGGAGTCATCAAGCGCTCGATTACCTACCGTTGCCGAAAAGCATCTGTCGTTGTTAGAACAGGTCAAACAACTGAAATTTTCACACAATCCCGCCAATTTCCGGGTTGCCTCCCACAGCAGGTTGGCCTAGTGCGGCGGGGACGAGATTGAAGAAATCCAGTCTTCGAGGAGATAAGATATGAAGTTCCGCAACCTTGCCGCCGCCGCGGCTGCGCTTACGCTTGCTGCGGCCCCGGCGGTCGCTCAGGCTGCTCCGCAGCGCACCGCCGCTCCTGCCGAAGAAGGCAGCGAGATGTCCGGTTCGTCGTGGATCATCGCGATCCTCGCCTTCGCGGCGATCATCGCTGCGGTCGTTATCGCCGTCGGTGGCGACGACGATCCGGTCAGCCCGTAAGGGTTACGATCTTCGGATTGGAAACGGGGCCTTCTGGCCCCGTTTTTTTTTGGCAATTTTCCAGAGCAGTGCCGGCACTTGGCTTTCCGGGATTGCATGGCACCCCGCCTCGGGGCACGAGCGCGCGATGAACACGTTCGGCGGCCAGTTCGATCCATCCCAGCTTTCGCGCTGGATACTGACCCGTGCGCACCCCGGATGGCTTGGCCTGACGTACCGGTCGCATGGCGATAACTGGTGCGAGCTTGAGCTTCCGTGGCGGGCAGACCTGATCAGCGACGAAGGCGCTCCCGTTCTCGCGTCCGGTCCGATCATCAGCTTGATGGACATGGCCGCAGGGATGGCGATCTGGGTCACGAACGGCGAGTTCCGGCCGGTCGCCACGCTCGACCTCAGGGTCGACTACCTCCGCCCTTCCCGCGAGAAAGCGTCGGTGATCGGCAGGGTCGAGTGCTACCGGCGCACGCGATCGGCAGCTTTCGTACGCGGCAGCGCCCACGACGGGGATCCTGACGATCCGGTCGCCCAGATGGCAGCCGTCTTCATGACGCTCGACCCTTCGCGCATGGTGCCGGCATGAATACGCGGCTCACCTCCTATGCGCGCTCGATGGGCATCATCGTCGGTGAACACACTCCAGGTGATGCGCCGGTGCTCTCGCTGCCGTTCGCGCACGAGATGGAGGGTCGCCCGGGTGCCTGGCATGGTGGCGCCATCGCCGGCCTGCTGGAGACCGCCGGTTACGCGGCGCTCCGCAGCGCGCTCGATGCATTGGACAGGCACCCGACGCTCAAGCCAATCAACGTGACGGTGCAATACCTTTCGACCGGCAGGACTCGCGAAAGCTACGCCCGGGGCCGCATCGTCCGCCTGGGGCGGCGCAATGCAAACCTCTCGATCGAAGCCTGGCAGGACGACCCGCTGAAGCCGATCGCGACTGCAGTGATGAACGTGCTGATGGTCGATCCGGAGTAGAGCGAACGCCGGGTTACTGCGGCGGCTGGTTCGGTGCCTGACCCGGCGGTGGAGGCGGCGGTCCCGGCTCGATCCTTATTCCCTCACGATTGACCCGCAAATCGATCGGCACCCCTTCGATGTCGGTCGACACCGTCACCCCTTCACCGCCGATGCGGACCCGCGATCCTCGCTCGTCGAAGGGGAAGTCCGCGGTGGGGATCGCGTCTGGGCCCGGAACGTCCATCGGCTCGATGGGACCTCCGGGGTCGTCCTGCACGTCAGGCGCTGGTGCCGGTCGGCTTGCCCCCTTGCCCAGCGCCTGAACCATGAAGTCGCGCCAGATCCGGGCCGGGACGCTGCCACCGGTTATGCCGCCGAGCGGCGTGTTGTCATCGTTCCCGATCCAGACACCCACAACGAGGTCGCCAGCGTACCCGACGAACAGCGCGTCGCGGTAATCCTGGCTGGTGCCGGTCTTGCCGAAATTGGGTATGGACAGTGAGGCTGCCCGCCCGGTTCCGCGGTTGATCGCGGCACGCAGCATCTGTTCGATCTCGCCGTGGGTGCGGCCCGAGAGCCGCTCGCGCTTCGACCAGTCCCATGCCTGCGAGAGCCACCCCTTTTCAGGTTCGGCGAAGGCGCGCGGAACGACCGGGAAGTCGTTTCCCGCCACCCCGGCATAGGCCGCAGTCAGCTCGATCAAGGTCATCGTCGACGTGCCCAGCGCAAGGCTTGGGTCGCCCTCTGCCATCGGCGACCTGACCCCGAGGTCGCGTGCAGTGGCGATGACGTTCTCACTGCCCACAGTCTGCAACAGGCGCACTGCGGCGACGTTGCTCGAACGCGCGAAGGCGTCTTCCAGGGTGATGCTGTCGGAGTAGTTGCCCGCTGCGTTCTTCGGACGATACCCGCCGGTGGTGATCGGGCGATTGTCGATCGTGTCGTCCGCGCTCATCCCTTCGCGAAGGGCCGCGAGCCAGACGAAAAGCTTGAAGGTGGAACCCGGCTGCCGCCGGGCCTGCGTCGCGCGATTGAACGGGGACCGGGCGTAATCCTTTCCGCCGATCATCGCGACGACTTCGCCGTTGGGCCGCATGGCGACGAGGGCGACCTGCGCCTTGCCCGGCACGCGCGCCGTGACCCGGCGCGCGATCGCCTGCAACCGCGAATCGAGCGTAGTCGTAAGGGTCTGTCCGCCATACCCGGCCTCGGCCAGCTTGCGCCCCTGCGGCAGGGCCCAGTCGGCAAAATAGGTCCCTGTGGGCAAGCTCGGTGCCGGCCTGACATCGAGCCGTGGCGGCCGCATCGCCCGCGCCTCTGAAGGAGTGAGATACCCGGCATCGACCATCGCCGCCTTGACCATCTCCATCCGCCGCGCGGCCCGGTCATAGTGCTTTGTCGGCGCAAACCGCGACGGCGCCTGCACGAGCCCCGCGAGCATGGCCGCCTGGTCGGGCTTCAATCGTTCGGGCTGGCGGTAGAAATAGTGCAGGCTCGCGGCCCGCAAGCCGTACACGTTGTCGCCGAAGTAGGCGTTCGACAGATAGCGTTCGAGCACCTCGTCCTTGGTGAGCCACGCTTCCAGCCAGAAGGCGATAAGCATCTCGCGCGCCTTGCGCGTCAGGGTCTGCTCAGGCGTGAGGAAGGTGAACTTGGCGAGCTGCTGGGTAATCGTCGAGCCGCCGCCCACACCTGTGAAAGCGGCGCGTGCGATCCCGCGCGGATCGATTCCCCAGTGGCTGTAGAAGCGGCGATCCTCGATCGCGAGGAAGGCTTCGACGACATGATCGGGCAATTTGTCCACGTCGACCGGCGCGTCGATCACGGCACCGTTGCGCGCGATCGGCGTGCCGTCGCTGGCGAGCAATGTGAGCTGGGGGGCGGCGATCGGCTCGAGGGATTTCGACAGCGGCGCGGTGACCGCGAGCCACGCCACAATGAGGATGAACAGCGCCAGGATCGCTCCCGCGCCGCGGACGATCCACCAGCGCTTGCGGCGCCCGAACCATCCGGTCTTGGCCGCAGGCTCCGCTGCCTCGAGCCGCTGGTCCCAGTCGGCGAACCGGTCGGATACGGGCGATCCGCCGCCGGGCGTGCCGTGCACAGCGAAGTAGCCCGCGGGCGACGCGGGTTCCTCGGCTGGCTTCCTGCGGTACCAGGGATCGCGCGGCGACATCAGAACTGTGTTAGCAGGTCAATACAGCCCTGACTAGTACGCCTAGTTCCTGCCGATGACGCTTTCGGGAAGGTCGACGCCGAACACACGCTGATAGTATTCGGCCACCAGCACCCGCTCGGCCTCGTCGCACTTGTTGAGGAACGTGAGGCGGAAGGCGAAGCCGACGTCTCCGAAGATCGCGGCGTTCTGCGCCCAGGTGATCACGGTGCGCGGGCTCATGACGGTCGAGATGTCGCCGCCGATGAAGCCTTGGCGTGTCAGGTCGGCCACCTTGACCATGTCCGCGACCACCTTCGCGTCGGTTTCCGGGCTCTTGGCGCGAACGATCGACTGCTCGGTCTCGGCGGGCAGATAGTTCAGCGCCACGACCATGTTCCAGCGGTCCATCTGACCCTGGTTGATCGCCTGGGTACCGTGATAGAGCCCGCTCGTATCGCCGAGGCCCACGGTGTTCGCGGTGGCGAACAGCCGGAAGTGCGGATCGGGCCGGATGACGCGGTTCTGGTCGAGCAGGGTCAGCTTGCCCTGTTGCTCGAGCACGCGCTGGATCACGAACATGACGTCGGGACGGCCCGCATCGTATTCGTCGAACACCAGTGCGACGGGGTGCTGCAATGCCCAGGGCAAAAGGCCCTCGCGGAACTCGGTCACCTGCAACCCGTCGCGCAGCACGATCGCATCGCGCCCGACCAGGTCGATGCGGCTGATGTGCGCGTCGAGGTTGATGCGGATGCACGGCCAGTTGAGCCGCGCGGCGACCTGCTCGATGTGCGTCGACTTGCCGGTACCGTGATAGCCCTGGATCATCACCCGGCGGTCGAACGCGAAGCCGGCGAGGATCGCGAGCGTGGTGTCCGGATCGAACACATAGCTGTCGTCGATATCCGGGACGCGCGAATCCGCCTTGGAGAACGCGGGCACTTGCCAGTCGACATCGACCCCGAAGACCTCGCGCGCGCTGACGGTTGTGTCGGGCGCTGCGAGGATTGTGCGCTGGTGCGTTTCGAGGGCGTCGGTCATGTCGTTCATCGTGACGCGCGACCTATACGCGCGCGCGGGGGGCCGCAACGGTATTTCCGCTATGCCTGCATGAAGTCCACCGGATCCGACGGATGCAGAAGCAAACCTACTCATAGGTAGGGAGCGCAGTTGACGGGCCTCCATCAAACCTACTAACAGGTAGGTTTATGAAAACCTCACGGGATGAGCTGCTCAGGATAGGCGAGGAAATCGTTTGTCGCCAAGGCCTTGCCGGCCTCTCTTTCGGCGAAGTCGCGCAGCGTGCGGGCATACGGAAAGCGAGCGTCCATCACCACTTCGCCTCCAAGGCGATATTCGCAGCTGCACTGGTTTCACGGCTCGCCGAACTTGCCGAAGCGGACTTGAGCGATGCGGAGGCCGATCATCGCCGGGGGTACCTTGCCCTGAAGACTCTGCTGCGCGAACGGCGGGACCAGATCGACGATGGGCACGCGCTCGACCCTCTCACTGCGCTTGCCGCCGGTGCCGACGCCCTCGACGATGCCACGCGAGCTGCGCTTGGTCATGCGCGCGAGCTGGTTCTGAGGCGGATCGCCTCGATCCTGCAGGCGGGGCGTCGCGACCGTACGATCTCGGTCGCCGGCGACATCGAGGAAGAGGCCCGCGCGGTCCTCGCCCAGATCGAAGGGGCGGAACTCGCCGCGCGCGCCGCGGGTGACGGGGCGATGTTCGACCGGACGATCGCGACCCTCGAGAAACGGATGGCCGCCCACTGACCGCGTGGGCTAAGCTGGCAGCATGTTCCCGCCCTCCCCCGTCGAACTCGTCCGCCGCCGGATCGTCGGCAAGGTGCGCGCCACCTTCAACGACGTGGCCGCGGGGCAGCAACCGGTCGCGATCAGCGACGACGCGCTGTTCGAACGCGATTCCCCGATCAGGATGGTCCACAGCGGCGTCGTGTCGATGATGGTCGGCGGCATTCGCTCGCTGCTGCTTCAGATGCTGCACCCCCATGCGTTGCAGGGCGTTCTCGACCACTCCGATTTCCGCCGCGACATGCACGGCCGCTTGCGCCGCACCGCCCGCTTCATCGCGGTGACGACCTTCGCACATCGCGACGAGGCGATGGCGGCCATCGAACGCGTCAATCGCATCCACGCGCGGGTGAGCGGCACCCTTCCCGACGGTACTCGCTACGCGGCGAGCGATCCGCGTACACTCGCCTGGGTCCACGTGGCCGAAGCGACGAGCTTTCTCGACGCCCATCTCGCCTATGTCCGCCCGTCGATGCCGCTCGCAGAGCAGGACGAGTACTTCCGCCAGTTCGCGGTGATCGCCCGCAGCCTCGGCGCGGATCCGGTCCCGGAAACCCGCGCTGCGGCGGAATCCCTCATCGCCGACTTGCGGGCCGACCTGTCCTCCAGCGATGCTGCGAGCGAGGTCGCACGCCTGGTGCTGACGCAGCGACCCGCGGGGACACCGCTTGCCGTCCAGCGCGCCCTCGCCACCGCGGCGGTCGACCTCCTGCCTCCCTATGCGCGCACCATGCTCGGCCTCGCCCGGCCGAGCGCGAGCGCGCTCCCCGCCCGGCTTGCCACCCGGACCATGTCGGAAACCCTGCGCTGGGCATTCCGCCAGCGCTGACGTCAGGCGAGCGGAGGCGGCAGGCAGAACAGCGCGACGTAGCGCATCGCAAGGTCGCGGTTGCCCTCGATCACGACGCTGCCGTCACGCTCCAGGTCGGCCCATGGGACGCCGGCATAGATCCCCGCAGCAAGTACGGCCGCTACAGGCGCGCGAAACACGGCGTCGGCGCCGGCCACATCGCCCCGCACGACCGGGAGTGCATCGGCCGAAGGCTCCGCGACGAAGCTGTCGCCCCCTATGACGAAACCGACCCGGCCGCTGACCGAGGGAAGCGCGGCCCGGTCCACCATCGTCCTCATCGACAGCATGAGCGATACCGCCGAGAGCGGCAGCGTCGGGTCGTGCGCGCTCGACTGCGCCGCCCAGCGACCCGCCTCCTGTATCAGCGGCTCGGCAGCATAGCCCCATGCCGTCAGCTCGTAGACCTGCGCCTTGCCCGGCGGCGGGAGGTGGCGCCGCACGACGACGCCCGACTGCTCGAGCGATTCCAGCCGCTCCGTCAGCACCTTGGCCGATATTCCGGGCAGGCTGGCGCGGATGTCCGAAAACCGCCGTCCCCCAAGCATAAGCTCGCGCACTATGAGCAGGGACCAGCGTTCGCCCAGCAGCTCCATCGCGAACGCGGTTCCGCAAGCGTCGCGGTACCACTTGCCGTGGCCGGGTGCGGATTGCCTAGTTTCTTTTTGTAACTGCACAGTTGCGTTTAGTAACTTATTATGGGAAGAAGCTCAAGTGTCGAGTCGCGATGTCATTCTCATCGCGTCGCAAGATATCGAAGGAGAGTGAGAATGTACGTCGATGGTTTCGTCATCGCCTGCCCGCGCGCCAACAAGGACAAGTTCATCGAACACGCCAAGCTGGGCGACAGCGTTTTCATGGACCTGGGCGCGACGCGCGTGGTGGAGTGCTGGGGCGACGATGTCAGCGAAGGAAAGACCACCGATTTTCGCATGGCAGTGAAGGCGGAGGACGACGAGGAAGTCCTCTTCAGCTGGATCGAATGGCCCGACAAGGCGACGCGCGACGCGGCGATGGCCAAGATGACCGAGTGGATGGAAGATCCGTCCAAGGCCGATCCGCGCATGGACCCCGAAAAGAACCCGATGCCGTTCGACGGCAAGCGGCTCATCTTCGGTGGGTTCATGCCCATCGTCGAGCTGGGAGGCGACCAATGACCGAGAAGCACGGCGATTTCGTCTGGTACGAACTGATGACGACCGATGTCGATGCGGCAGAGGCTTTCTACGGTCCTCTGATCGGCTGGACGTATGAGGCCGGAGGGCCGGCCGGCATCGACTACCGCGCGTTTTCCGCGGGAGACACGCAGATCGGCGGCGTTCTGGGGCTGACCGACGAAATGACCGCCGGGGGCGCGCGGCCGGCATGGGTCGGCTACGTCCGCGTGGACGATGTGCCCAAGGCGTTGACCGCGATCCGGGATCGCGGCGGCAGCGTGACCATGGAAGGCGGCGAGGTCCCGGGCGTCGGCCCCTTCGCCATGGTCGCCGATCCGCAAGGCGCGATGTTCTATGTCATCGACGATCGCTCGGGCCAGCCGGGCGGCGCTTTCGCGAAGTACGCGCCGCAAGTCGGCCACTGCGCCTGGAACGAGCTCGCGACGTCCGACCCCGAGAGGGCGAAGGCGTTCTACGGCCAGTTGTTCGGCTGGGTGAAGGACGGGGAAATGGATATGGGCCCGATGGGCACCTACGAATTCCTACGCCACGGCGACTACGGCATCGGCGCGGTCATGCCGAAGATGCCGCAGATGCCTGTTTCATCGTGGAGCTTCTACTTCCGCGTGCCCGATATCGACGCTGCCGCGCGGGCGATCCCTGCGAACGGCGGCACGATTATCCAGGAGCCGATCGAGATACCCGGCGGCGAATTTTCGCTCATGGCAATCGACCCCCAAGGGGCGGCCTTCGGTCTCGTCGGAGCGCGCAAGGAGGCGACGTGATGGACCGGAAAATGACGACGGTGCTGTGGTTCGACGGCGCAGCGGAAGAGGCCGCACGGTTCTATTCCGACACCTTTCCGGACAGTCAGGTCGGACGCGTGTTTCGCGCCCCGGCGGACTTTCCGGGGGGCAAGAAGGGCGACGCACTGACGGTGGATTTCACCGTGCTCGGCCGCAGCTTCTCGGGCCTAAACGGCGGCGACATGTTCAAGCCCAACGAGAGCGTGAGCTTCATGGTCGTCACCGAGGACCAGGGCGAAACCGACCGCTACTGGAATGCCATCGTCGAGGGCGGCGGGCAGGAATCTGCCTGCGGCTGGTGCAAGGACAAGTGGGGCTTCAACTGGCAGATCACCCCGCGCACGCTGCTCGAATCGCAGGAAGCGGGCGGCGACGAAGCACGCCGCGCGTTCGAGGCGATGATGACCATGGGCAAGATCGATGTCGCCGCGATCGATGCGGCACGGAAGGGAAACTGACAGGATGGCACGCAAGATAACCGGTGCGGCGTTTCTTTCGCTCGATGGCGTAATGCAGGCCCCCGGCGGCCCGACCGAAGACCCGCAGGGCGGTTTCGACCAGGGCGGCTGGGTTTTCAAGCTGTGGGACGAAGGTGTCGGCGAAACCCTGGGACAGTTGTTCTCGGGCGATTACGATCTCCTGCTCGGCCGCCGCACCTACGACATCTTCGCAGCGTACTGGCCCTATGCCGAGGAGCCGGAAAACCGCCCGATGCGCGACGCGTTCGACAAGGCGAACAAGTACGTTCTGACCCGAGGCGACCAGCAGCTGGAATGGCAGAACAGCCACCGCCTGCGCGGGATCGAGGATGTAGCACGGATCAAGGCCGAACCGGGTGCGGACCTCATCATCCAGGGATCGAGCACGATCTACCCGGCACTGCTCGCGGCCGGGCTGATCGATGAACTGATAACGATGACCTATCCCGTGATCCTGGGACACGGAAAGCGCCTGTTTGGCGATGGCACGAAGGTCACGAAACTCGAGATGACGGGCCACCGCGTTACCGACCGTGGCGCTGTCGTCGCCCACTGGAAGCCGGGGGGCGAGCTCCCGCCCTATCCCGACGAAGCGCCCATCGCCGCGACCAGCGAACGCGAAAAGGCCCGCCAGCAGCGCATCGCGGACGGCACCTGGTGAGCGACCTCGTCCTCTACGGCCACCCGTTCTCCAGCTACACCTGGAAGGCGCTGATGCCGCTTTACGCCAACGGCACTCCGTTCGAATTCCGCAACGTCGATCCGGCCTTTCCCGGCAACTGGGATTTCTGCCGCAAGGTTCATCCGGCGGGCAAGTTCCCGGTGCTGGTGGATGGAGAGGCGATCGTGATCGAATCGACCGCGATCATCGAGCACCTTGCCGCGCACTATCCGGGTGCCGCTCCGCTGATCCCGGAGGACCCCGGGCAAGCGGTCGTGGCGCGGATGATGGACCGTGTCTTCGATCGCTACGTGATGGACGTGGGCCAGTTGGTCGTGAATGCATATATCGCCGACGCCGCGAACCCGAATCCCGACCAGGTGGCGGCCGGAAAGAACGGCTTGCTCCATTCCTACGCCTGGCTCGAGAACTGGCTCGCGGAAAACGAACTGCCGGCCCATGTCAGCCTCGCCAGCTGTGCCGCGATGCCCAGCCTCTTCTATGCCGACTGGATCGAACGCATTCCGGACACCTGCCCGCGCGTCCGGGACCTGCGTGCCGAGCTGATCGCGCTTCCACCTGCGGCACGCTGTATCGAGGACGCGCGGCCCTATCGCCACTACTTCCCGCTGGGTGCTCCGGACCGCGATTGACCTGTGCGGCCGCTCCTGCAACGTTCCTCGTGGGTCGTTTCGGAGGAGAGGCCATGACGTCGCACGAAGGCGGCTGCGATTGCGGCAAGGTTCGCTACCGGCTCACCGACGACCCCATGGTCGTCCATTGCTGTCATTGTCGCTGGTGCCAGCGCGGCAGCGGATCGGCGTTTGCGCTCAATGCGGTGATCGAAACCGAGCGGCTGGAAGTGCTCGCCGGCGAACCGGAGCGGACCGACAATCCATCCGCGAGCGGAAAGGGCCAGCCGATCTTTCGCTGCCCCGACTGCAGGATCGCCCTGTGGAGCCATTACGGCGGGGTCGGCGACAGAGGCGCGTTCGTCCGCGTCGGCACGCTCGACGATCCCGACGCCTTTCCGCCGAACGTCCACATCTTCACCGGCAGCAAGCAACCGTGGGTCGTCATCCCCGAAGGCGCCGAAGCCTATGAGGTGTTCTATTCCGGCAAGGACGTGGTGCGGATCTATGGCGAGGCGAACGCCGCCCGCTGGCGCGCATTGAGGGAGGGCTGAGGCCGCCTTGGCCGCCTGATGCGGCTAGGCCAGGGCTGCGCTCTTGCGAAGGAGCTGGTACGCTTCGACGACGCGGGTGAGCCGTGCCTCGTGGCTGCGATCGCCGCCGTTACGGTCGGGGTGGTAGCGCCGGACGAGTTCGGAATAGCGGCGGCGCAAGGCGGCCCGGTCGATGTCGGGTGCAAGGTCCATCGTGGACAGCGCATCCTGCTCGTCGCGGGTGAAGCGTGCGGCCTGCGCCCGGCCCTGCGCGCGGCGACGGATGTCGGACGCCCGCGCGCCGATCGCTTCGAGCGGATCGTCGAAATCGGCCCAGCGCGGCACCCCGCCCACGCCGGCGTCGACGCGAAACGCGCGCGTCGTGCTCGAGTTCGCCCAGCCCGCTGCGGGATGCTGCGCGGCGACGATCTCGTCGGCGCTCATCCCGGCGAAGTAGTTGTACCGCGCGTTGAATTCGCGAACGTGGTCGAGGCAGAACCAGAAGTGCTCGCCGGGTCCGTCGAAGCCCGGCGCGCGCGGGCCGGGCGCGCGGAACTGCCCGGGCTCGTCGCAGCCTGGCGCCTGGCATTCCTGGACACGGTCTTCGTGCCGCCCGTGAAATCGCATCGACCGCATCGGCCCCGAGGTAGGCATGGACAAGCCGCGCCACAACTCCCAAGAAAGATGCCATGCCCGGACCGCTGCAATCGGAAATGGAAGCGCTGCTGACCGCTGCCTTCTCCCCTACCCGCCTCGACGTGATCAACGACAGCGCGAAGCATCGCGGTCACATGGGCGACGACGGGAGCGGGGAATCGCACTTCACGCTCGTGATCGAGAGCGCCGCCTTTGCCGGCCAGTCGCGCCTCCAGCGCCAGCGCATGGTCAACGCCGCGCTGGGCGACATACCCGGCCAGCGGGTCCATGCGCTCGCCATCCGCGCTTTCGCGCCCGGAGATGCCGAATGATCGAGCAGGCGATAGCCCCCGTCACCCACGACCTCGGTCAGTTCGAAGTGCGGCGCGTCTTGCCGAGTAAGGGTCGCACGATGGTCGGCCCGTTCATCTTCGTCGACGAGTTCGGCCCCGCACAGCTCGACATGGGGTCCGGCATGGACGTGCGCCCGCACCCGCACATCAACCTGGCCACGGTCACGTGGCTGTTCGAGGGCGCGATCGACCACCGCGACAGCCTCGGCACTTTCGCGACGATCCGCCCGGGACAGGTGAACCTGATGACCGCGGGCCGCGGGATCGTTCATTCGGAGCGCTCCCCGGCGGACGAACGGACGAGCGGACCGCGCCTGTTCGGGATGCAGACCTGGCTCGCGTTGCCTGACGGACGCGAGGAGATCGATCCCGCGTTCGAAGCGCAGACCGGCCTCCCGGTCGTCGAGGACAATTGCGCCAAGGCGACCGTGATCATGGGCACGCTCTGGGGGCGGAAGGCACCGACCACGACCCACGCCGAGACGATCTATGCCGAAATCGTTCTCGCCCCGGGAGGATCGCTGCCGATCGACGCCGACGCGGACGAGCGCGCGGTCATGCTGGTCGGCGGCGAGGCGTCGGTCGACGGGCAGGAGCTGTCGCCGTACACTCTGGCGGTCCTCGCTCCCGGAGCGACGATGCGTCTTTCATCCGCAAGCGGAGGCCGCGTCATGCTGCTGGGCGGCGAGGCCTTTGCCACCAAGCGCCACGTCTGGTGGAATTTCGTCAGTTCCAGCCGCGAGCGGATCAACGCGGCGAAGGACGATTGGCGCGCCGGCAACTTTCCGCTCGTCCCCGGCGACAGCGAGGCATTCATCCCCATTCCCGACCAACCCAAGACGGTGAGCTACCCATGAGCGTGAAAGGACAGGTCGCCTGGATTACCGGCGCTTCGAGCGGCATCGGGGCGGCACTCGCGCGCCAGTGGGCTGCGCGCGGCGGGCACGTGATCCTGTCGGGTCGCGACATCTCCCGGCTCGACGACGTGGCGCAGGGCCTGCCGACCGAATCGCTGCTGCTGCCGTTCGACGTGCGGGACGACGAGACGATGGCCGAAGCCACCGCCGCCGCACTGGACTGGAAGGGCGGGATCGACCTCGCGGTGGCCAACGCTGGCATCTCGCAGCGCTCGGCAGCGGTCGAGACCGACATGAAGGTCTACCGTGAGATCATCGAAGTGGACCTGATCGCCCAAATCGCCTTCGCGCAAGGCCTGATCGGGCCGATGAGCGCGCGCGGCACGGGCGCGCTGGCATTCATCTCTTCGGTGGCCGGCAAGGTCGGGGTGCCGATGCGCACCGCCTACAGCGCCGCCAAGTTCGGTCTTGCCGGCTATGCCGAAGCCCTGCGCGCCGAGCTGTCGCAGACCGGGGTCAAGGTGCACACGATCTTCCCGGGCTCGATCCGCACCGACGTCAGCCGCAATGCGCTGACCGCCGACGGCACCGCGCGGGGCAAGAGCGATCCGGCGATCGACCAGGGGCTGGATCCCGACGAAGCCGCCGCCGAAATGCTCGACGCGATGGCGGCGGGCACGCGCGAGATCGTGGTCGCGCGCGAGGCCGAGCTGGCGATGGGCGAGGCTCGCCGCGCGCCCGGCTGGCTGCTCGACCAGGTCGAGGCAATGGTCGCCCGCGGTTACATGGAGCGATTGAAGGAGGGCTAGGGATGAAGCGCGTTACGCTTGCGGGCGGCATCGAACTCGACTGCATCGACGAAGGCGCCGAAGACGCGCCCGCGCTGATCTTCCTGCACGGATTTCCCGAAAGCCACCGGACCTGGCGCCACCAGGTCGCGCACTTCAAGGACCGGTTCCGCTGCGTCGCCCCCGACCAGCGCGGCTATCGCGGATCGTCGAAGCCGGCGGACGTGGCCGACTATGCCGCGGACAAGATCATCGGCGACGTCTTCGCCCTCGCCGACGCGCTCGGGATCGGCGAATTCACCGTTCTCGGCCACGACTGGGGCGGTGCGATCGCGTGGGGCGTGGCGATCGGCGGGCAGATGAACGCCAAGAGTGGACAAGGGCGCGTCACCCGCGCGGTCATCGCCAACGCACCGCACCCGGCGATCTTCCAGAAACTGCTCTACACCAACGAACACCAGCGGACCTGCAGCCAGTACATGCGCGGCTTTCGCGACACGGCGAACGATGCGCTGGTGCGCGAAAAGGGCCTCGAAGGCCTGCTCGCGCAGGAAATCGGCTGGCTCGACGGATCGAAGATAGAGCCCGCGGAATTCGCCCGCCTGCGCGAGGGCTGGCAGGACCGGGACGCCGCATTCGCCATGCTGAACTGGTACCGCGCCAGTTCGATAGACGTGCCGCCGCTCGACGCGCCCTACACCGTACCCGAGGGATGGACCCCGCCGCCGCTACCGAAGCTGACGATCCCGACGCTGGTCATCTGGGGCATGGACGACACCGCCTTGCCGCCCGAGAACATCGCCGGGATGGCCGACGTGGTCGACGACCTCACTCTCGTCGAAGTGCCGGGTTCGGGCCACTTCGTGACATGGGAAGCACCCGAGGCGGTGAACGCCGCAATCGACGCGTTTCTGGAGCGGTAGAGAGTTCGCGGTCTGCCCGAGAAATACGACGGCTTTTAGCGAGATTCTTATTTGGTTCTAGCGTCAATTATGGGGTGGGAAGCGGACATTTACTGCCCGACCAAATTGGCCTCGTCAGCCTTACCGTCCATCAGCGTCGCGATACCTTGGCGGAAATTTTCAAGGTCGGGATAATTGGTTTTGAAGGTCGTGCGAACGCAATTCAGCGGCTTCCCTTCGCCGTTCTCAAAGTAGTCACGCAGCCAAACTTGAACCAATAAGTTCCCTCGCGTGTCCGCTGGCGCGACTGAGACGCTGACGACAAGTGAGTCGCCCTCCCAAGGCTCAAATCCCCAAGATGCTTCGACCGGGGCATCTTGCAAAATGGGATAGGTGGCCAGCTTTTCGCCAAACTCTCTTACATCCTGCCATTGGACCCAGAAGCCGCCCTTGCCTGAAAACTGTTCGCCTTTCACCTCTACAGCCAACCAACCAAAGTCGTCGTTCGGGTCGCCGTCATGTTGGTAGCGAAAGGAAAGGCCTGTGCTCATTGTTAGGGGTTTGGCGATCAACCTTAATGCCCGCAATGGGGTCGTTACCCGCTGGACCACTTTTGGTCAGATTTTCGCGATACCCGCCTGTCCGCTTACGGCACCGCCGCTGTTGCGCTGATCGTCCGATGTTGGGTGGAAAGCTGTCATTCGGCTGTGCGGATGATGTTGACTAGCGCGAGCGCATCATCGACGTTTCTGTCCAACACCAAACCCCGATCAGCCCGTCGAGTGGAACAAGCTCGCGATCGGCCAAAGCCGCTTTCGCAATCTGTTCGGACGCATTGCCGAGGGGCCGCTCGCTTGGGAGCGCTTCCGCCCATTTCGCAACGGCATCATTCTCATCAGTCGCTTGAACCTGAGAGACGAACGTCCCTCCCGCATAATCGCATACGATCGAATAGAGGCCCATCACCGACTGGTGGCGCAAGCCGCCCGTGTCCGCAATGGGGTCGTTAGCCGACAGTCTGAATTCAGTAACGAGGCACCCTCAAACCAGCCGCTAGCCCGCCACCCACTCGATGTCCGCGCCGTGCGGGTGCGACCAGGTTAGTTGTCGTTCGGCCTCTCCTCCTGGCCAGTAGCGCACTTTCAGACCGTGGCGGTGGACCGTGCGGTCGGCCTCGACCGCGACCCAGGCGAGCGGGCGTTCGGGCGTGGCGGCGGCACCCGCCGCCTCCATCGCCGACGATATCCGCGCCTGCTGATCCTTGGGCACGTATTGCCAGACGATCGAGTGCATGAGGACTCGCGTGGTGCCTTCGGCCTGCGGCTTGGCCAGTTCGGTCTCGACGAATTCGGCCGCGTCCATCCTCACCAGATCGGGCGCGTGCTCGCTTGCGGCGGCGACGGCCGCTTCCATCCGCTCGAACCGGACGGTGTGCTCGGGCCAGATATAGGCCTTGAGGCGCAGCGCCTGGTCGGGATCGGTGAGGTCGACCGGCGCCACGTCGCAGCCCTTGAGGCTGGCGATCTCGATCAGGTGGGCCGGCGGCGGATCGCCGTGCCACTCGGGCGTGAACGTCATTACCGGGTCTGCTGCGCCCGCCTTCGTCCCGCCGAGGTCGTAGGCGTAGCGATCCATCATGAGGTTGATCCCGGCCGAAGATCCGATCTCGAGGCATTCGAACCGCGGCGGCAGGCCCTGGCCCGCCAGCCACAGGAACGCCGCCATGAAGTTCGACGAGCGCCCCGCCTCGTTGGTCTGCGGCGGTCCGTCGAGCCAGGGCATCAGCACCGCTTCGTGCGCCGCGACCGCTGCACGAACCAGTTCCACATCGCTCGACGCCGCCTCGCCGCGGTAGATCGTCCCGAGTTCCGGCTGGGCGCCCGACAGCCAGAGCGAATGGATGCCCCCCGCCACGCGTAGCGGCAGCGCGTCGGCCAGCGGCGCGCCCTGCCACTTTCGGATACGGTCGAGCAGCGCGCCCGGTTCGTCGCCATCGATCAGGTGGCGGATCGCATTTACAACCCGCGCGGTGATCGGCGCCTTGGCGGCGTTGCAGTAGGCGACCTGGTTCTCGAACGCGCGCGACACCGCGCCGTCGCCCGTCATGTCGATATCGACCAGCTCGTACTTCGGCCTGTCCTGACCCATCTTGCGTTGCCCTTTCGTGCCCCGCACCCTAAGTGCGCCGCGCCGTGCCAAAATCGTCAGCCTCACCGATCACCTTCGCCGTGCCCAAGGGGCGCATCCTCGACGAGGCGCTGCCGCTGATGGCGCGCGCCGGGGTGGTGCCTGAAGCTGGCTTCCACGACAAGGCCGACCGGCGGCTGGCTTTTGCGTGCCAGGACGACGATCTCCGGCTGATCCGGGTGCGCGCCTTCGACGTCGCGACCTTCGTCGCCCACGGCGCGGCGCAGGCGGGCATCGTCGGTGCCGACGTGGTCGAGGAGTTCGACTATTCGGACCTCTACGCCCCGGTCGACCTGGGTATCGGATATTGCCGCCTGTCGGTCGCGGAGCCTGCCGCGGGCGCCGCGTCGATCGACGGGTCCACCCACGTGCGGGTCGCGACGAAATACCCCAACCTGACCCGCCGCCATTTCGAGGCGAAGGGCGTGCAGGCCGAATGCGTCAAGCTCAACGGCGCGATGGAGATCGCTCCCGCTCTCGGCCTCGCGGGGCGGATCGTCGACCTCGTGTCGAGCGGGCAGACGCTCAAGGACAACGGCCTCGTCGAGACCGCGACGATCATGGAGATCACCGCGCGGCTGATCGTAAACCGCGCAGCGTTGAAGACCGACCCGCGCGTCGCCGCGCTGGTCGAACGGTTTCGCGAGATCGCGGCATGAAGCGGCTCAGGATCACCGATCCCGGTTTCGACAAGGCCATTCGGCGCATCGTCGAGGACCGCCGCGAAAGTGATGAAAACGTCACCTCGGACGTGGCTGAAATTCTACAGCGGGTGAAGGCGAGGGGAGATGAAGCGCTCAGCGAGTACACGCACCGCTTCGACGACCACCAGCTGACCGAAGACGGCGACTGGCAGGTCGATCTTGCGGCATGCAAGGCCGCTTTCGACGCGCTCGATCCCGAGTTGCGCGATGCGCTCACCCTCGCCGCGGACCGCATCCGGGCATATCATCAGGCCCAGCTTCCGACCGACCGCGACGAGACCGACCAGGCCGGAGTACGCCTCGGCGCGCGCTGGCGTCCGGTCGATGCCGCGGGGCTCTACGTTCCTGGCGGACGCGCGGCCTATCCCTCGTCGCTGCTGATGAACGCGATTCCCGCCAAGGTCGCGGGGGTTGAGCGCCTCGCCGTGGTCACCCCGACCCCGGGCGGTCGCACGAACCCGCTAGTGCTCGCCGCCGCGCACGTCGCCGGGGTGGACGAGGTCTGGCGTATCGGCGGTGCGCAGGCGATCGCCGCGCTGGCCTATGGCACCCAGCGGATACGCCGCGTCGACGTGATCACCGGGCCCGGCAACGCCTGGGTGGCCGAGGCCAAGCGCCAGCTTTTCGGTGTCGTCGGGATCGACATGGTCGCGGGCCCCAGCGAGATCCTCGTCATTGCCGACGGAGCCAACGACCCCGACTGGATCGCCGCCGACCTCCTCAGCCAGGCCGAGCACGACCCCGACGCGCAATCGATCCTGATCACCGACGACGCCCAGTTCGCCGAGCAGGTGGAAGACCGGGTCGACGTGCAGTGCGCCATGCTCAGGACCGGGAAAGTCGCCCGCCAGAGCTGGGACGATCACGGCGTGATGATCGTCGTCGACAACCTCGATCAGGCGATCCCGCTCGCCAACGCGCTCGCCGCCGAGCACGTGGAGCTTGCGGTGTCCGATCCCGAACCCTTCATCGAGGGCATCCGCCACGTGGGCAGCCTCTTCATCGGTCGCATGGCCCCTGAAGCGGTGGGCGATTACGTTGCGGGCCCCAACCACGTCCTCCCCACCGGACGCCGAGCACGCTTCTCAAGCGGGCTGTCGGTCCTGGACTTCATGAAGCGCACGAGCTTCATCGAGCTGGGCGCGGAAGCCCTGGCTGCAATCGGTCCCGCAGCCGTGGCGCTCGCGCATGCCGAGGGGCTCGAGGCACATGCCCGATCGATCGAATTGAGACTGAAATGAACAGCAATCCCCGCTCACAGGCCCGCTCGGCCGCCCGCCTCGCCGCCGTCCAGGCGCTCTACCAGCACCAGATGGAGGGCACCGGCACCGCGCGCCTGCTCGACGAATTCCACCAGCACCGGCTGGGGATGACCGTCGACGAGGAAGAACTTGCCGACGCCGAGGTCGATTTCTTCGACGACATCGTATCCGGGACAATCGCACGTCGGGATGAGATCGACGGCCACCTGACCGCCAAGCTGGCCGAGGGCTGGACCATCGCCCGCCTCGACAAGACGATGCTGCAAATCCTGCGCGGCGGCTCCTACGAGCTCATGGCGCGCGCCGACGTGCCGGTCGCCGCCGCGATCAGCGAATGGGTCGACGTTGCCAAGGCTTTCTTCGACGATCGCGAGGCGAAGTTCGTCAACGGCGTGCTCGATGCCGTGGCCAAGGTGGTCCGCTGAGCGGCGAAAGCGCCTTCATCGAGGCCCTGCGCCGCATCGCGACGCATCCCGCTGCACGCGGGCTTGAGGACGATGCAGCGGTTCTCGAAATCGGCAGCGAGACGCTCGTCATCACTCACGACAGCGTGATTGAAGGAGTGCATGTCCGGGCCGACGAGGACCCCGCGGACATCGCCTGGAAGCTGGTCGCGGTGAACCTGTCCGACTTGGCCGCGAAGGGCGCGATGCCGGTCGGGGTGCTGCTGACCCACAGTCTTGGGCCCGGCGACGAGCGTTTTGTCGAAGGCTTGCAGGAAGTACTCAGCAACTATGACGTCCCGTTGCTCGGCGGGGACACGGTTCGCGGCACGGGCGCTCGCGCATGGAGCTGCACCGCCATCGGCCGCACCGATTTCGCAGCGGTTCCGGCGCGCTCGGGCGCACGACCCGGCGATGCCGTCTATGTCACCGGCTCATTGGGTCTCGCGATGCTTGGCATGGCCGAGGCCGAGCGCAATTCGGGCAGTGCTGCCGACCTGGCCTATCGCCGACCGCGCCCCCTGCTCGCCGAAGGTCGGGCGCTCGCCCCTATCGTCAACGCGATGATGGATGTGTCGGACGGGTTGCTGCTCGACGCGTTCCGGATCGCTCAAGCGAGCCGGGTCACCTTCGATCTCGACAGCGCCACCTTTCCCGTCGCCGATCCTGAGCGCATTCTCGCGTGCGTGACCTGGGGCGACGACTACCAGCTTGTCTTCACTGCCGCCCCCGATCGGCAACTGCCGGTTGCAGCGCGACGTATCGGCACGGTGACCGGGCCGGACAGTGCCGCGTTACGGGTGGACCGCGAGATACCGGACCTCGCCCGGCTCGGTTTCGAACACTAGCGCCGATACCCACCGAAAACCCGCCGTTTCGGACTTGCGCGCCCGAGTCGCTGCCCTATACCTCGCGGCCTCTAATGCCACCCGGGAGAGGTGGCCATCATCCACGCAAGCAGGAGGGGACTTCCCGTGGACTTCGTTCTAGTTTCCATATTTCTGGGCGCGCTCGCCGTGCTCTACGGCTGGCTGACCAGCATGCAGGTGTTGCGGTCATCGGCCGGCAACGAAAAGATGCAGGAAATCGCCGCGGCGATCCAGGAAGGCGCGCAGGCCTACCTCAAGCGCCAGTACACCACGATCGCCATAGTCGGCGTCGTGGTCGCGATCCTCGTGGGCTGGTTCCTCGGGCCGATCTCGGCCACCGGGTTCGTCATTGGCGCGATCCTCTCGGGCGTGGCGGGCTTCATCGGGATGAATATCTCTGTCCGCTCCAACGTCCGCACGGCGCAGGCTGCCTCGACCGGGCTGCAGGAAGGCCTGACGATGGCGTTCCGCGCCGGGGCGATTACCGGCATGCTGGTGGCAGGCCTCGCGCTCCTTGCGATCGCGGTGTTCTTCTGGGTGCTGGTCAACTCGCTCGGTTACGAAGCGAACAGCCGCACCGTTGTCGACGCGCTCGTCGCGCTGGCCTTCGGCGCGTCGCTGATCTCGATCTTCGCCCGTCTGGGCGGCGGCATCTTCACCAAGGCGGCCGACGTCGGCGCCGACCTCGTCGGCAAGGTGGAAGCGGGCATCCCCGAAGACGATCCGCGCAACCCGGCGGTCATCGCGGACAACGTGGGCGACAACGTCGGCGACTGCGCCGGCATGGCCGCCGACCTGTTCGAGACCTACGTCGTCACCGTGGGCGCCACGATGGTGCTCACCGCGCTGCTCCTCAAGGGCCTCGGCGACCTGCTGATGCCGATGATGAGCCTGCCGCTGCTGATCGGCGGCGCGTGCATCCTGACCTCGATCATCGGCACCTATTTCGTCCGTCTTGGCGGCGGCAAGAACGTGATGGGCGCGATGTACAAGGGCTTCCTCGTCACCGCGGTCCTTTCGATCCCGCTGATCTGGCTCTGCATCGATCAGGCGATCGGCCTCGATACCGAGATCACCCGCAGCCTCGCCGATGTCGGCGCGGGAGAGTCGGTCGCTGAAGAAGGTATGGCCGAACAGGTCGTCACCTTTACCGGCATGGACCTGTTCTGGTGCTCGCTGCTCGGCCTCATCATCACCGGGCTCATCATCTGGATCACCGAGTATTACACCGGCACGAACTACCGCCCGGTGCGCTCGATCGCCAAGTCGTCGGAAACCGGCCACGGCACCAACGTGATCCAGGGCCTCGCCATCAGCATGGAAGCGACCGCGCTGCCGACGCTGGTGATCGTGGCGGGCATCGTGATCGCCTACCAGCTCGCCGGTCTCATCGGCATCGCCTATTCGGCGACCGCAATGCTGGCGCTGGCGGGCATGGTCGTGGCGCTCGATGCGTACGGTCCTGTCACCGACAACGCCGGCGGCATCGCCGAGATGGCGGGCCTCGACGACAGCGTGCGCGAGAAGACCGACCTGCTCGACGCGGTGGGCAACACCACCAAGGCGGTGACCAAGGGTTACGCGATCGGATCGGCCGGCCTTGCCGCGCTGGTGCTGTTCGCCGCCTACACGACCGACCTCGGCGAGTTCTTCCCGAACCTCGACGTCGATTTCAGCCTGGAGAACCCGTACGTCATCGTCGGCCTCCTGCTGGGCGCGCTGCTCCCCTACCTGTTCGGTTCGATGGGCATGACCGCCGTCGGCCGCGCGGCGGGCGACGTGGTGATCGACGTGCGCGACCAGTTCAAGAACAACCCGGGCATCATGACCTACGAGACCAAGCCGGATTATGCCCGCACGGTCGACCTGGTCACCAAGGCCGCCATCAAGGAGATGATCATCCCCTCGATGCTGCCGGTGCTGGCGCCGATCGTGGTCTATTTCGCGATCGCCGCGATCGCGGGTCAGGCCAACGGCTTCGCGGCCCTCGGCGCCCTGCTCCTCGGCGTGATCGTCGGCGGGCTGTTCGTCGCGCTGTCCATGACCGCCGGCGGCGGCGCGTGGGACAACGCCAAGAAGTACATCGAAGACGGCAACCACGGCGGCAAGGGCAGCGAGGCCCACAAGGCCGCGGTGACCGGCGACACCGTGGGCGATCCCTACAAGGACACCGCGGGCCCGGCCGTGAACCCGATGATCAAGATCACCAACATCGTCGCGCTGCTGCTGCTCGCGGCGCTGGCGGGTGGCCACGCGGTCTGACCGCGCGGACCCTTTAACGGGACCAGATGACCCCGCCCCGTTTCGAGACGGGGCGGGGTTTTCTTTGCCTGCGTTAAATTTTCCGCCAACCTCCCGCGGTATCCAGCGCACGAGCGGCCAGATGGCCGCGACAAGCGAGGGACCACGACCGCAGGATGAAGTACACCGCCGGCCTGGCTGAAAGCGACGCCGCGTGCGCGACCGAGTTCCAGGTCGCCCCATGGCAATCGCATGCCGACCCGTCCGGCTGGGATGCACTCGCCGCACAAGCGGCAGAGCCCAATTCTTTCGCCGAGCGCTGGTTCGTGGAAGCGAGCCTCGATGCATTCGACCAAGCCGGATCGGTCGCGCTGGCGAGCCTGACGATGGGCGGACGGCTGGCGGGGATTATGCCCCTCGTCCGATCATCGCGCTACGAGAGCCATCGCCTGCCCCACATGCGCAACTGGCTTCATACCAATGCGTTCTGCGGCGTCCCGCTGGTGGCAGCGGGGTGCGAGCACGCATTCTGGCGCGGGCTGCTGCACTCAGCCGACGAGAATGCGCGAGGAGCGCTGTTCCTTCATCTCGAGGGCATTCCGGCCGATGGACCGCTCTACGCCGCCCTGCGCGATGTCTGTCTGCTCGAGAAAAGACCTGCGGCCGTCGTCGATCGAATCGAGCGCGCGTTGCTGTGCTCCGATCAGTCGCCCGGCGACTATTACGACACATCGCTCAGCACCAAGAAGCGCAAGGAACTGCGCCGCCAGTTCAATCGCCTGTCAGACGAGGGCGTCGTTTCGGTCCTGCGCCACGAAGCCTGCGAAGACCTGGAAGCCTGGATCGAGAACTTCCTCTCGCTCGAAGCGGCGGGATGGAAGGGCGCGGACGGATCGGCCCTGGCCTGCAATCCAGCCACGGCCGCGTTCTTCCGCTCCGCGCTCACCGGCGCCGCGCGTGCGGGCAAGCTCGACCGGCTGGCAATTGCGCTCGACGGGAAACCGATCGCGATGCTCGCAAACTTCGTCGCCCTGCCCGGCATCTACTCGTTCAAGACAGCCTATGACGAACGGCTCGCCCGTTTCTCGCCCGGCGTGCTGCTGCAGCGGGAAAACCTCTCGCTGCTGGCCCGAGATGGCGTGGCCTGGAGCGACAGCTGCGCTGCGCCCGATCATCCCATGATCGAGCGAATCTGGCGCGAGAAGCGCGAGATCGTCCGCGTCAGCGTGGCCATCGGCGGCCGGGCGCGCCGGGCCGCCGCCGCCCTCATCTTCCGCGCCGAAACCGGCCGCTCCAACCACGGACTGTAACGCATCATGGACGCCCGAACCGGATTCACCGCGCTCGATACCGCCGTCTTCGGCCCCGCGGCACGCTGCGCCTTCGCTTCCGCCTATCCCGAAACGCCGCGTGTCATCGAGCACCGCCTGCGCGACAACCCGCTCCTGTCGCTCGATGCCCTGGCGATCCTCGCGGGCAAGCTCCCCGAGACATCGATCGAGTACAACCGGGGCGACCTGCCGATCGGGATCGATGGAAAACCGGGTGGCACCGGCATCGGGATCGAGGACACGATCCGCCATATCGCCTCGGTGAATTCCTGGGCCGTCCTCAAGAACATCGAGCAGGTTCCCGAGTATCAGGCGCTCCTGCTTGCCCTGCTCGGCGAATTGCAGCCGATGATCGAGGCGAAGACCGGCGCCATGCTGCGTCCGCAGGGCTTCGTCTTCATCTCGAGCCCCGACGCGGTCACGCCCTATCATTTCGACCCGGAGCACAACATCCTGCTCCAGCTCGTGGGCAGCAAGACCATGACCCAGTTCCCTGCCGGCAACGATCGCTATGCACCCGACGAGACTCACGAGAGCTACCACTCGGGCGGCCCGCGCGAGCTCCACTGGCGCGATGAGCTGGCGGCAGGAGGGAGCGCCTTCTCGATCGGCCCCGGTGAGGCGTTGATGGTCCCCGTCATGGCCCCCCACTTCGTCAAGAACGGGCCTGCCAGCTCGATCTCGTTGTCGATCACCTGGCGCAGCGACTGGTCGTTCGCCGAAGCCGACGCGCGCTGCTGGAATGCGCTCCTGCGCCGCTGGGGGATGGCTCCGAAGGCACCGGGCCGGTGGCCGGCCTCCAACCGCGGCAAGGCCTGGGCATGGCGGGCATGGCGACGGTTGGCAGGAGCGAATTGACGCGCACGTAAGGCTGGTCCTAAGGCGACCGGCGATGACCGAAACGCCCACCGCCCAGGCCACCGATGCCGAACTCGTCGCCGATCTCTTGGCCCTGCTGGATCCCGCTCCGCTTGGTGAAGACCGGTTCGAGGGCGCGCGCAAGAAAGGCGGGGTCGGTCGCGTGTTCGGCGGCCAGGTCATCGCGCAGGCGCTGATCGCGGCAGAACGCACCGTCGACGAGGATCGCGCGGCGCATTCGCTCCACGCCTATTTCCTCCGCGGCGGCAGCGAGGATCACCCGATCGAGTACACCGTCGACCGCCAGCTCGACGGCGGCAGCTTCTCGAACCGGCGCGTCGTCGCCAGCCAACCCGGCCCCGATGGCCGGATGCAGCCAATCCTCAACCTCGCGGCCAGCTTCCAGAAGCACCAGCCCGGCCTCGAGCACGAACGCGCCGAACTGCCGCGGGTACCCTCGCCCGACGAATTGCGGTCCGACGAAGAACTGCGGGCCGAGATTGCGCCGACGCTTCCCGAGCGGGTGCGGCGTTTCTTCAACGAGCCTCGCCCGATCGAGATACGCGCGGCGACCGGTCGGCACTGGCTGACCGAAGGCCCGCAGGAGCCGGTGCAGAACTCGTGGTTCCGGGCGCGCAGCACGCTGCCCGACGATCCACGTATCCACCGCGCGGTGCTCGCCTACCTGAGCGACATGCAGCTGCTGGGTACGAGCATCATGCCTCACGGCCTGTCGTGGATGCGCGGAGAGGTGAAAAGCGCCAGCCTGGACCACGCGATCTGGTTCCACGCGCCGTTCCGGGCGGACGAATGGCTGCTCTACACCTGCGACAGCCCGTGGTCGGGAGGAAGCCGCGGTTTCAATCGCGGACAGATCTTTCAGGACGGTCGCCTTGTCGCAAGCGTCGCGCAGGAAGGCATGATCCGCCGAAACGAGCCGCGCGCGCGCTAGAATTCACGGCAAGCTAACTCGGTCTTAACCCCGATGGGCGACCTTTCCTCCGCCAATCGCGGAGTTCACAGCCTTGTCCATCGATGCCCGTTTCGACACCGAAGAACCCGACGACCAGCGGGGCGCGCCGCGGCGCACGCTTCGACTGGGCGTCAGCGGACGCTTCGCGGATGGCCGATCGGTCTCGGCCACCGTCCATAACATCTCGGCGACCGGCATGCTCGTAGAGAGCGATCCCGCGCTGGACGAAGGCGATTCCTTTTCGGTCGACCTTCCGGAAGTCGGCGAGCGGATCGCGCGGGTCGTGTGGGTCGACGCGCCGATGCACGGTTGCCGCTTCGACGAGCCTCTTTCCGCCGCCGCACTCAGCGCGGCGCAATTGCGCGCTGCCGTTCGGACCAGCGACGGCCATGCCCTGCCCGTCGCCGAGGGCTTCGGTGCCCGCCTCCACCGTTTGCGGGTGGAGCGCGGCCTCTCGCTGGCCGACATCGCCGACAAGCTGGGCGTCAGCAAACCCACCGTCTGGGCCTGGGAGCACGGCAAGGCGCGCCCGGTCGAACGACGGCTCGCCGCGCTTGCCGATGCACTGGGAGTAACGCCCGGCGGCCTCGAGCCGGCGACGACGGGGCCGGTCGAAGCGGTCGAGCAGGGGCGACGCCAGATCGCCGAGGCCTATGGAGTCGAGCCGGCCCGCGTGCGGATCATGATCGAATTGTAGGGTCAAATACCGCTTGCAAGTTATCCACAATTGACGAAATAAAACGTGGTTAACGAATCGCGTTTTCGTCAGTTTTATCAGTTCGTTAGTTCCGATTAACGCTAAAACTTACGCGCTTCGCTGACAAGACGAGAGTAGTAATACTCTTTTCGAGTGGTTGCGTTAGCTTATGCATGCGCAGTCGGGGGCATCGTTAGTTTTCCGGGTGGGCCGGTTTGCCGATTCGGGACACGCCGAACAGGGGCGGCGACATTGATGTGGGGCATGATTTCGCCGGGGGAAGCCTCGGCACTCTATCGACTCGTGGCGGAAAGCCCGACCGATCTCGTGATCAAGACCGACCGTACCGGTCGCATCGTCCACGCCACGCCGGCCACCGCCGGTCTGGGCCTCGCTTTCGCGGGTGACCCCGTCGGGCGTCACCTGCTCGAGCTGGTGCATCCCTCGTGCAGCGAGGCGGTGCTGGCAGAGCATTCGGCGGCGATCGGGGGGCATGACGCCAGCGGCTGGCTGGAGGTGCTGGCCGTGGCGCAGGACGGGGCCGAGCGCTGGCTGGAAATGAAGCTCGGCGCGCTGCCGGGTCTTTCCGGCGCGCTTGGTATCTTCCGCTCGATCGACGATCGCCGCGCGCTCGAGGACCGGCTGTTCGTTGCGGCGATGACCGACCCGCTCACCCACCTGACCAACCGCGAGGCGTTCGTCCGAATGCTGGGCCACCTGATCGACAACGGCGCGGGCGGGCACGTTGCGCTGTTCGATCTCGATCACTTCCGCACGATCAACCTGCGCCATGGCCACAGCGGCGGAGACAGGGTTCTTATTGCCTTTGCCCGCCTGCTGCAGAGCCTTCTCCGCGCCGACGACATCGTCAGCCGCGTAGCCGGGGGTACGTTCGGCGTGCTCTTGCCCGAAGTCGACGCAGCGACGGCGCACGCGGCCTGTGCCCGCGTCGTGGCGGCGATGACCGAGCTCAACGAGGGCGTGAACGACCAGCGCCTGACCGCCAGTGCGGGAGTCGCGCGCTTCGCGGTCTCGGCAGACGCGACGCTGCGCGAGGCCGAGCTGGCGTTGATCGCTGCCAAGGCTCGCGG
This sequence comes from Tsuneonella dongtanensis, assembly GCF_001698205.1. Lineage (NCBI taxonomy): Bacteria > Pseudomonadati > Pseudomonadota > Alphaproteobacteria > Sphingomonadales > Erythrobacteraceae > Tsuneonella > Tsuneonella dongtanensis. The sequence continues at coordinate 1,467,947 of NZ_CP016591.1, read as the reverse complement.
GCGCAACCGGGTGGAGCGCGCCCGCCGCTGGCACTAGATCATCCGCCGAAGCGGGCGCTGTCCATGATCGCGCGCACGTCGTCCACGTGCTCGTCGAAGTAATGCAGCTTCGGCGCGTCCCAGTTGATGAGGTAGAGGCGGTCGCCGATGATCGCGCCGCGCACCAGCCCGCGCCGTGCGACTTCGTCCCCGCCGGTGTAGACGAACTCGAACTCGACTCCCGGATGGCCTGCGAGCATGGCCGGCTTCACGTACGTCGTTTCGAACAGCGAGCCGCCGAGGACCGTGCGTGCGGTATCCTCGAAGAACTCCACCAGGTCGGTGGGCAGCATGTTCGGATCGAACTTCGGCAACGGCGCCTTCTTCTTGTCCCGTTCCTTGAACAGCGGCTCGCCGGGTTTCACTCCGAGCCAGAAGTCGAGCTCGCCGAGCGTGGTGCCGTCCTTGGTCCAGATCTCGCTGCGTTTCGTCGGGCGCTGGGTGGACCGGTTCCATTCTCCCTTGGGAGAGACGGTCATCGCCCCGTTGACCACGGCGCGCGCCTCGCCCGCCGGAACCAACCGCCACTGGGCGGCGGCCGGAACGCTCCAGAGCGCCAGAACCAGCGCGAGAAATCCGATCAGCCGCTTCATGCGCCCTCTCCCGCCATCGCCCTGAGCATCGCGTAGTCGTAGGCATCGGGGTTGCGCGACAGGTAGTCGCGCAATGCCGCCTTGCCCTCTTCGCGGTCGCCGCCACGCATGAGCGCGAGGCCGAGCCCGCGCCACGTTTCGACCGGGGCATCGCCCTTGGCGATCGCCTGGCGGTAGAAATCCGCCGCCTTCGCGAAGTCGCCCTCTTTCGCCCGTGCACGATACAACTCGCCCCGCGCATAGAGCAGATCGGCGGTCCAGCCCGATGGCTCGCCGCCGGCAAGGGTCGCCAGCAGGTATTCGGTCCCGCCGAAATCGCCGAGGCTGATCTGGTCGTCGATCAGCCGCGCCCACCATGGCCCGATCGCCGCCTTGAACTCATCGGCACGGGTGACCCCCGGCTCGGCCCCTGCCTTCGCTTCGGCGAGCTGTGCAAGCGTGCCCATGCGCTCGGTCGTGCGCGGGTGGGTGGCAAACAAGCCGCCGCCGCGTTCCTTTTGGCTCTTGTGCTTGCGCTCGGCCGCGGTGGCGTCGAACTCGGCGCCCAGCTGCGACCAGATCGCGCTTGCCGCGCGCGGGTCGTACCCGCCGCGTACGAGCTCCTCGATCGAGCCCGCATCGGCTTCGCGCTCCATGTCGCGGCTGAAGCCATAGACGCTGCCGATCAGCGCGATCTGGCTCGCCATCCCGAGGTACGGGATGGGGATAAAGCTGAGCCACGAGAGGGCATCGGTCTTCTTGCGGATGTCCCTGAACAGACGCACCGAGTGGCGGTTCTCGAAATGGGTGAATTCATGCCCCAGGACTGCAGCGAGCTGAGCTTCGTCGCGCATGCGCAGCAGCAGTCCGGTGTTGACGATCGTCAGCCCGTTCGGCGCCATGCTCGCGTTGAACTGCGGGGTACGCACGATGTAGAGCCGCGTCGCCTTGCAGCGATCCTCGCCCACCGTGCGGCACAAAACCAAGTTCACGTAGGAATTGAGCGCCGGGTCGGTGACGAGGAACTTGCTCGTCTTGATCTCCCGCTCGGCCTCGTCGACCTGGTACCACAACCCGCGCTCGAGTTCGTCGGCCGGCTCGTAGCCGGTGGTGCTGGGCGGAGGCGGTGCGGGCTGGGCGGCAGCGAGCGGCTGCAATGCCAGCGCCCCGGCAACGAACGCAGTCGCGATACGGCGCGCGCTCACAGCTGCGGCTCCTTCGCCTTGTCGTCGGCTTCGGGAACAGTCTTCGGATCGTCGACCGCACCGGTGCCGGGAAGCTCGATCGTCGCTTCGCCCGAGCGATCGACTGCGGGCCTGGCGGGCTGCGCCACCGCAGTCCCGGTACCTTTCACCGGAAACTCCTCGAGCAGCTGGGCCACGCGCTTTTCCGCACCGTCCGCGGTACGAACATCGCCGCCCATGGACAGGTCCGCATTGAGCCAGACGAGATCGCCGCTGGAAAGATCGACCAGGCCGGCATAGCCGACGTGGACGCCCGAGCTCATCAGCCCGAAGCCCATGACCGCGCCGAGGATCTGCGCGACCTTCCGACCTGTCGAGCCGTAGGAATCGTAAGTGAAGAAGAACAAGCCGTAGTCGCCGCCGAGCGCCTTCAGCCGCTCCGCCTCCGCGCCCAGCGTCCAGTCGAATTCCTTCTTCTTGGTCGGCAGGCGATTGCCGGGGAACATCTTGTGCTGGAACGCAGCCTCAGCGACCGTGCGGAACAGCGCGGTGTAGTCGGCGACAAGGCGGTTCTGCTCGCCCTCGAGCTCGGGCACCAGGACGAGCGTGGTGCCGCGTGCACTTTGTTCCTTCTGCAGCGCCGCCAGAAGGTGGCCCTTGGCCGCCTCGGTCCATTCCACGCTCGGCTGGTTCATCCCGCCGGTCGTCTGCTCGCCGACCGAGACGTTGGGACGAAATACGAGCACTTTCACTTCGCCCGCAGGCAGCGTGAAACCCTCGCGTACCGCAGTCGCCTCGCCGCCGCCAAACTGGGCGTGCGCGGGCGCAAGCGGGGCAAGCGCGAGGAAAGCGACTGCAAGAGCCGTCTTTGAATGCTTCATAGGGTGCGACCCCCCGATCGAGTGGAGGCGGGGTTTTCGCATCAATTCGGTGAACCGTGCATGAAAACGCACGGTTCACCCAAATGGCTCATCCGTCGAGCTTTTTCCGGAGCAGGTCGTTGACCACGGCGGGGTTGCCCTTGCCCTGCATCGCCTTCATCGTCTGGCCGACGAAGAAGCCGAACAGCTTGTCCTTGCCGCCGCGATACTCCTCGACCTTGTCGGCATTGGCGGCGAGAACCTCGTCGATCACCGCTTCGATCGCGCCGGTATCGGACTGCTGCTTCAGCCCTTCGGTGTCGGCGATCTCGGCAGGGTCGCGACCGCTCTTGAGGACGATCTCGAAGATCTCCTTCGCCTGCCCGCCGCTGATCTCGCCCGCGGCCTGCATGCCGAGGATCGCCGCCTGCGCCGCCGCGGTGGCGTGCGCGGGGTTGGCCTCGCTGCCCAGCGCGTTCATCACGCCCGGCGCGACCGAGAGCGACCAGTTGGCGACCTGCGTGGCGACGTCCCTGTCGCCCTTGCCGAGCTTCGCGGCCGTCTCGGACAGCAGCTGCTCGAACCGCGCGTAGGTCTCGACCTCGGCGGTCAGTTCGCGCGCGTTGTAGTCCGACAGGCCGAGCGCATCGACATAGCGCGCACGCTTCGCGTCGGGCAGTTCGGGCAGGCTCGAGCGGCATTCGGCGAGGAACGCCTCGTCGAGTTCCAGCGGCAGCAGGTCGGGATCGGGGAAGTAGCGATAATCGTGCGCGTCTTCCTTCGACCGCATCGAGCGGGTGGTGCCGGTGTTGGGGTCGAACAGCCGGGTTTCCTGCACGACCTTGCCGCCGTCCTCGATCAGGTCGACCTGGCGGCGCGCCTCGTGCTCGATCGTCTGCATGACGAAGCGGACCGAGTTGACGTTCTTCGTCTCCGTCCGAGTGCCGAATTCATCGCCAGGCTTGCGGACCGATACGTTGACGTCGGCCCGCATCGAGCCTTCTTCCATGTTGCCGTCGCACGACCCGACGTAGCGCAGGATCGCGCGCAGCTTGCGCACGTACGCCCCCGCTTCTGCGGGCGAGCGCATGTCGGGCTTGCTGACGATCTCCATCAGCGCGACGCCGCTGCGGTTGAGGTCGACGTAGGACATCGACGGGTGCTGGTCGTGCATCAGCTTGCCCGCGTCCTGCTCGACGTGGATGCGCTCGATGCCGATCACCTTGTCAGCCGGGATGCCCGCCTTCTCGTCCGCCTCGATCGTCAGCGATCCCTCGCCCACGATCGGGTGGTAGAGCTGGCTGATCTGGTAGCCCTGCGGCAAGTCCGCATAGAAGTAGTTCTTGCGGTCGAACCGGCTCCACGCGTTGATCTGCGCGTCGATCGCCATGCCCGTGCGGACGGCCTGACGGATGCACTCGCGGTTGGGCACCGGCAGCATCCCCGGCATCGCCGCATCGACGAGGGAGACCTGGCTGTTCGGCTCTGCCCCGAAGGCTGTCGCCGCGCCGCTGAACAGCTTGGCGTTGGAAGTGACTTGCGCGTGGACTTCGAGGCCGATCACGACCTCCCATTCGCCCGTTGCGCCCTGGATGCGGTAGGTGCTCATGCCTGTTCCGTTATCGTGTGATCGTGCGCCTTGGAAGGGCGCAGTTCTGCCGGCTCGCGTAATCGCCGGTCGCTAGCCGGTTGCGCCGGCGTTCCGGCCGAGGTCCCGGATAGCTTGCTCTACCCTGTCGCCCCAGGCCTCCCATGTGAGCTCCTCCTCGTAGCGCGTTCGGGCAGCCGCGCGGAATGCATCGTAGCGGGCGCGATCTTGCCAAAGGTCCATGATGGCGTCGGCAATGGCATCGGGCGGCGTCGAGCCTTCGAAGAGCAGGCCGGTTTCGCCGTGCCTGACGATCGTCGGCACCCCGCCCGTCTGCAGCGCGACGACCGGAAGACCGAACGCCGCTGCCTCGCAATAGGCAAGTCCGTAGGCCTCCTGTTCACTCGGCATGACGAAGAATGACGCCGTGCGCAGCAAGTCGTCGAACAGCCGATACTGTGCCTTGTCCGATTTCCTGAGCATGCCGTGCGTCCGGACATTGGGTTCGCCGCGCGCCTCTGGCGGATCGCAGCCAACGATGTGCAGCTCCGCATCGGGATGCCGCGATCGCACGTGCCGGAAAACCTCTATGGTGCGCGGGCCGCCCTTGCGCTTCCAGTCCATGCCGATGAACAGGAGCCGGAGCCTGCCCTTCGGCTCCAAGGCGATGTCCGAACCCGGGTCTTCCTCGATGTTGGCCCCGAGCGGTACGGAATGAACCTTTTCCGGGGCAATGTCGTACGCCGCTATGGCATCGTCGCGCGCCCAAGTAGAGCTCAGCATGACCGCGCCGCACCTATCGAGCAGCTTCTGCTGAATGGCATTGCCCAGGCGCAAGGTGCGCTGCGACAGGTTGCGAAAGCTCGGATAGTAGCCGGTGATCGTGGCGAATAGCGCATCGGAAACGTGGACGATCGGCACGCGCGCATCGGTCAGGGCCAGTTTCTGTGTCGCGCCGACCGAGACGATCACGTGCGGTCGATGGTTCGCGATCATGCGGTCGAGGCGCTCGCGGTACACCCAAGAGACAAGCGGCTCGCGCTGGATGTCGAGACCGAGGCGGGACGTGACCTTGTTGAGCTGGAACAGCCGCCGATCGAGTTCGGGGGTGTCATAGACGCTCATCTGCCCACCGAACCGACGCTTGAGCTCGGTCATTGCGTAATACGGCGTCCCGCTCCAGTTCGCCTTGACGAAGGGCGACCTCAAACCGACGAAGCCGACACGTAATGCCCGGCCGAGGTTCCCGTCCGGCGACAATGCGCCGGGCGAGGCGTGGCTGCTCACCACCATCGATCCGGCTTGGCGCTAAACATCGCCCGCTGCTCGATCGCCAGCCCCGCATTCAGCACGCCCTGCTCGTCAAAGGCGCGGCCAATGATCTGGAGGCCGAGCGGCAACCCGTCGGCGTTCAACCCGGCAGGCACGCTCATCGCGGGGAGGCCGGCGAGGCTCGCGGGTACCGCGAAGACGTCGTTGAGGTACATCGCCAGCGGATCGTCGACCTTGTCGCCGAGCGGGAAGCTGGCGGTAGGCGTCGTCGGCGCGAGGATCACGTCGCATTGCTCGAACGCGGCCTTGAAGTCGTTCGCGATCAGCGTGCGGACGCGCTGCGCCTGGTTGTAGTAGGCGTCGTAGAAGCCCGCGCTGAGCACGTAAGTGCCGATCATGATCCGGCGCTTGACCTCGTCGCCGAAGCCGGCGGCGCGGGTGGCGGCGTACATGTCCTGCAGGTTCGCGCCCGCTGGCAGGTCACGCAGGCCATACCGCACACCGTCGTAGCGGGCGAGATTGCTCGAGGCCTCCGCCGGAGCGACGATGTAGTATGCGGGCAGCGCGTACTTGGTGTGCGGCAGGCTCACCTCGACGATCTCGGCGCCCGCATCGCGCAGCCACTCGATCCCGCGATCCCAGCTGGCGAGGATTTCGGGGTCGGTACCGTCCATCCGGTATTCGCGCGGGATGCCGACCTTCTTGCCGCGCATGTCGGGATCGAGGCCCGCTTCCCACTGCGGAACCGGCATGTCGAGGCTGGTCGAATCCTTCGGATCGAACCCGGCCATCGCCTCGAGCATGATCGCGCAGTCGGTCACGTCGCGCGCCATCGGGCCGGCCTGGTCGAGGCTGGAGGCGAAGGCCACCACGCCCCACCGGCTGCACCGGCCATAGGTCGGCTTAATGCCGCTGATGCCGACGAATGCCGCAGGCTGGCGGATCGAGCCGCCGGTGTCGGTGCCCGTCGCCGCCGGACACAGCCGCGCCGCGATCGCCGCCGAACTGCCGCCCGACGATCCGCCCGGCGCGAGCGCGGCATTGCTGCCCTGCTTGCGCCACGGACTGATGACGTTGCCGAAATAGCTCGTCTCGTTCGACGAGCCCATCGCGAACTGGTCGAGGTTGAGCTTGCCCAGCATCCCCGCGCCCGCCTTCCACAGGTTGGCGCTGACGGTGCTTTCGTACTCGGGCACGAAGCCTTCGAGGATGTGGCTCGCGGCGGTGGTCTGGACGCCCTTGGTGGCGAACAGGTCCTTCATGCCGATGGGCACGCCCGCCATCTTGCCAAGCGTCTCGCCTTTCGCGCGCGCCGCATCGACCGCGTCGGCCGCCTCGAGCGCCTTTTCGGGCGTGACGACGATGAAGGCGTTCAGCGCCGCTTGCGCCGCCGCCACGTTCGCGTTGAACGCTTCGGCCACTTCGCGCGCGGAGAACTGTCCGGAGGCGACCCCGTCGCGGATCGCCTTGACGCCGAGCTCGGTGAGGTCGCTCATTACTCGATCACCTTGGGCACGCCGAAGAACCCGTGCTCGGCGGCGGGCGCATTCGCCAGCACCGCGTCGCGCACGCCGCCGCCGGTCAGCGGATCGGCATCGACCACGTCGTCGCGCAGGCGCAGGTGGTTCTCGATCACCGCGGTCATCGGCTCGACGCCGCTGGTATCGACCTCGCCGAGCTGTTCGACCCAGGCGAGGATGTTGTTGAATTCGGGCACCAGCTTCTCGAGCGCCGCGTCATCCATCTGGATGCGCGCGAGGCTCGCGATCTTGGCCACTGTTTCGCGGTCTACGGACATGCCCGCGCGTTAGCGGCGATGCTGCACTGCATCAAGCGGGTCGCGCGCCCCTAATCGAGCGGCGGCCCGATGGGGCGACCATCGACCACGATATAGCGCTTCTCGATGGACTGCACCTCTACCCTGGTGTCGCGCCCGAACGCGCGTGCCCCGGCCGGCGCCACTTCGGTGGTCGGCTCGAGCGTGCCCTGCGGCAGCGCGACGCGCTGGTAGCGGCCGTTCATCACGAAGGCGACCTCGCGTCCGCCGTCCTTGTGGGGCCCCAGGTCGAGCGCGATGCAGAATTCCGGGCAGAGATACGCGTGGCTCCGCAGGTGATCCACGACGAGCTTGCGCAGCGCGGCGTCGGCTTCGGGGATGACCCTCACGTCGATCTCCGCCTCGGTGCGGAACTGGTTGTCGCGGTCGAAGCTGTAGATCCGCTCGGTCTGCTTGCGCGCCAGCGTCGCCATTTCCCCGGCCTTGCCACCGGTCTCCGCAAGCCGGGCGAGCGCCTTGCGGCCCGCATTGCCGAAGTCCCAGCGCAGCGCCGCGTAATCGAAGTCGTCCGCGCTCACCTTGCCGCTTTCGAGCCGAGCGACCTGCTGGCGGGCGCTGATCGCGCCGAAGTCGAGGATCGGCAGCGCGAGCAGCAGCGCGATGCCGCTGATCGCGACCGCCAGGTGGAGATTCGCCCGCCGCACGTTCTCGCGCCACGCGTCTCCTCGCCAGCTGCGGATCACCGCGACGAACCAGGCAAGGCCATAGGCTGTCGCGACCGCGATGGCGGTTATGCCCCAGAGCCGCTCGGGACTGAGGCCGTGCTGCGCAATGCGGGTGCCCAGCGACACCGCGGCGAACACCGTCAGCGGCAGGACGATCACGACGAGGAGCAGTGCGGCCCCGCGCAGGAGGCGGTTGCCGCTCATCTCGCTGTCGGAATCGCGCACGATCGCGTTGGCGAGCACCCACGCGCCCGCGGCGCACAGCAGCAGGATGGGCGTCGCATTGCGCGTCGCCTGCCACAGGACGTCCGGTCCGGAGACGATCATGGCGACCAGAAACAGCGCCAGCCCGGCCGCCAGCGGCACCGCCAGGATCGACAGCACGGTCATCACCACCCGCTTGAGAGTGCCGAGAATCCCCGATTCGTTGCGCAGCACGCCCAGCGCCGCGCCGAACGCCGCGCCCGACCACGTCCAGCCGAACCACGCCTGGTCCATCAGGTCGCGCAGCAGGTCGATCTTGAGCAGGCGGAACAGCTCACTGAGGAGGACCAGCAGCAGCCACGAAGCGCCGAGGAAAGCCATGCTGCCGGCAAAGCAGATCGCATCGGTCCAGACGTTGTCGTGGACCGCGCGGTAGGGGGTCCGCCAGCGACTGCGATGGAACCCCGCCTGGAACAGCGGCAGCGCGAGCCCGGTGGCGATCACCCCGGCAAGGAAGCCATATTCGGGGGCGGCGATCGATTCGGACCCACCGACCGTCCGCCAGGCGAGCCCGGCCATGACGAGGCCGACCAGCGCCGAAAAGGCGACCGGCTCTTTCCATCGGTCGCGGTCGATCGTGAAGGCAAGGGCAATGCCGCCGAAGAAGAAGAACGCGCCGGCCGCTGCGGCCAAGCCGTCGCGGGTGCCGGGTCCGTCCTCTCCCCCGACCAGCCAGATCATGAAGCCCGACAGGCCCAGAATGCCCGCCAGCACCCACGGCAGCAGCGGCCAGTCCTGCCGCTCGATCGTCTCGTCGTTCATGCGCGCTCCCTCGCTCAGACAGCCGGGAGATAACGCGTCTTCATGCACGAGGCATGAGCGAACGGTGAGATTTGCGTGAAATCGCCCTTATTGCGGCGGCGCGGGAGTGGCCGCAGGCGCATCGCCGGCCCCGGCCCCGCCCGGAGCCTGCCCGCCCTGCTGCGCCTGCATCATCTGCTGCAGCACCTGGAAGCGGCGCTGGGCGTCCTCTTCGCTCATGAAGTCCACCAGCTCGACCTCGAACTCGAGATCGGCGTTGGGCGGGATGGGCGCGCCGGGAGGCGGGGTGGCGCCATAGCCCTTGTCGGCGGGGATGCGCAGCACGTACTTGCCGCCCTTCTGCATCTTCTGCAGCCCTTCCGAGAAACCGGGGACCACGCCCGACACCTGCATCGGCATACCGTCAGGGATGATGCCGTTGGTCGGGAAAGGAAGCTCGCGCGACCGGTCGAACTCGGTGCCGTCGGCCAGCTTGCCGACATACTTGATGAACACCACGTCGTTTGCACCGGGGGTCGGACCGCTACCTTCGGTGATCGTGTCAAGCTCCACGCCCGCGGGCACGCTCGCCCAGGCGATCCCTGCGCCGAGCAGCGCGGCGGCGATGACCCCGAGCCAGAGTTTCGTCAGCGATCCCTTGGCGATCGGCTGGAGGGGAACGCGGGTGATCTCGGTCATGCTCGGGTCCTGAATCGTTGGCCCCAACGACAAGGGGCGCGGATTGCTCCGCGCCCCGATGCCTTAGTGCCGTGATCGGCGCAAGTCGCGCTTACTTCGCGCCGTCGCGTTCCATGCGCTTGCGCTCGAGCTTGCGGGCGCGGCGAACGGCGGCTGCCTTTTCGCGGGCGCGCTTCTCGCTCGGCTTCTCGTAGTGGCGGCGCAGCTTCATTTCGCGGTACACGCCTTCGCGCTGCAGCTTCTTCTTGAGCGCGCGGAGAGCCTGGTCGACGTTGTTATCGCGAACGATGATCTGCATAAAAAGTCCAACACCTCACAGCAAAAGCCCAGAGCCCGCATCGTCTGGCGGGATAATCGCCTTTGTAAACATACGAAAAAAGCGGCGCATCCGTTCCCGGACGCGTCCGAACCGGGGCGCCCTTAACCGCGGACGAGCGATTCTGCAACCCTCACGGGCGCTTTGCATGGACGGGCCGGCATGGCTAAGGGCCGCGGGATGAACGCGACCTCCCCCCTTACGGCGAGCGCCCTCGTCTTTGCCGGAGGCGGCGCGGGCGCCCTGCTGCGGTACCAGACGGGCCGCGCGATGAGCCACGCCTTCGGCCCTTCGGCGATCACGGCGTTTCCCTGGGCCACCCTGTCTGTCAACGTGATCGGCAGTTTCGCGATGGGGCTCCTCGCCGGATGGCTGGCGAAGTTCGGAACCGGCGGGGAGACCTGGCGGCTGCTCGTCGGGGTGGGCCTTCTCGGCGGCTTCACGACCTTCTCGGCCTTCAGCCTCGAACTCATGCTGCTGATCGAGCGCGGCCAGGCCGGCACCGCCCTCGCCTATGCCGCGATATCGGTCCTCGCTGGCCTCACCGGCCTTTACCTCGGCCTCATCGCGATGCGCCTCGCATGAGCAAGGATGTCCGCCAGTTCACCGTCGCCGCCGATGACGACGGCGTGCGGCTCGACCGCTGGTTCAAGCGGCACCTGCCGCAGGTCGGCTTCGCGACCGTGAGCCGCTGGGCGCGCACCGGCCAGATCCGTGTCGACGGCAAGCGGGCAAAGCCGGAGGACCGCCTCGCGCAAGGCCAGGTGCTGCGCGTTCCCCCGGGAGGCGACGCGCCCAAGGGCAAGCCTGCGCCGAAGCGGCGCGAGTTGTCGGACGAGGAGATCGCGTCCGCGCAGGCGATGGTCATCGAAAAGACTCCGGCGGCGATCGTGCTCAACAAGCCGCCCGGCCTAGCGACGCAAGGCGGCACCAAGACGACGAGCCACGTCGACGGCTTGCTCGACGCCTTCATGGACGAAGGCGATCCGCGCCCGCGCCTGGTCCATCGGCTCGACAAGGATACCAGCGGCGTTCTGCTCGTCGCGCGCACGCCGGGGAGCGCGGCGTTCTTCTCGAAGCGGTTCTCGGGGCGAAGCGCGAAGAAGATCTACTGGGCGCTGGTCGCCGGCGTGCCCGATGTGGCGCATGGCCTCATCGAGGCCGCGCTGGCCAAGCAGCCCGGCACGGGCGGCGAGAAGATGCACGTCGACGAAGAGAACGGCCAGCCCGCCAAGACCCGGTACCGCGTGGTCGATCGCGCCGGCAACCGCGCCGCCTGGGTCGAGCTCGAGCCGCTGACGGGACGCACGCACCAGCTCCGTGCGCACATGGCCGCGATCGGCCACCCCATCGTCGGCGATGGCAAGTACGGCGGGCAGGACGCGTTCCTTACCGGCAGCGTCAGCCGCAAGATGCACCTTCACGCGCGGCGCCTGATCATCGACCATCCCGAAGGCAAGGGGTACGGCAAAAAGCTCGACGTCACCGCCGACCTGCCCGAGCATTTCGCGGCGAGCATGGAGCAGCTCGGCTTCGACCCGAACCTGAGCGACGCCGCGCCTACCGAGGGACCGCCCGAACGCTCCAAGGAAGAAAAGAAGCAGGCGGCGCGCCAGCACGCCAAGCAGATGCGCAAGAGCAAGCCGACCCGGCGGGGCCGCGCCGTGGCCAACGCGGCGCCAAGCAAGAAGCCGACCGGAAAGGGTGGCGGAAAGGGCCGTCGCTGATGCACCCGAACCCGTTGTTCCGGAGCGATGATCGCGCGCTGCTGGAAGCGCTGATCGACGAGATCAGCTTCGGCATGGTCTTCGCTTCGACTCCCGATGGACCGCGCGTGGCGCATACCCCGCTGCTCTCGACCGGAGACGGCGCGGTGCAGTTCCACCTGTCGCGCGGGAACGCGCTCACCCGCTGGCTCGGCGGAGAGACCGCGCTGATCGTCGTCAACGGTCCCGACGCCTACGTCAGCCCGCGCTGGTACGGCGACCGGGCCACGGTGCCGACGTGGGACTACGTCACGCTCGAGCTGGAAGGCCGCGTGCGCCGCATGGAAACCGAAGGCACCGACGCTTTCCTCTATGCGCTGATCGACAAGCATGAAGGGCGGCTCTCGGCGGCTTCGGGCGGCGAGCAGTGGTCGGCAAACGAGACTCCGCCCGACATGTGGCGCAAGCTGCTGAGCGCGATCGTAGGGTTCGAGATGGAAGTGCTGGCCTGGCGGCCTACCCTCAAGCTGTCGCAGAAGAAATCGGCGGAAGAGCGCGAAGCGATCGCCGCCGGGCACGAGGCTGCCGGTTCCCCCGCCCTCGCCCAGCTCATGCGGACGCTGCTCGCGTGAAACTCGCGGTGTTCGATTGCGACGGCACGCTCGTCGACGGGCAGGCGCCGGTGTGCGAGGCAATGGAGATCGCCTTTGCCGGAGCCGGCCTCACTCCGCCCGACCGCCACGCGATCCGCCGCATCGTGGGCCTGAGCCTGCCGCAGGCCGTTCGCCAGCTTGCCCCGCACGCCCCGGCTGAACGGGTCGTCGCCGCCGTCGAGGGCTACAAGACGGCGTTTCGCACGAGCCGCGAACAGGGCCGGCTCGAGGAACCTCTTTTCGACGGGATGGAGGCGCTCCTTCGCGCCCTTCTCGCCGACGGCTGGGCACTCGCCGTGGCCACCGGCAAGTCCGACCGGGGCCTTGCCGCATGTCTCGCCGGACACGGGATCGCGGACCTGTTCGTATCACTCCAGACCGCCGACCGGCACCCCTCGAAACCGCACCCTGCGATGCTCGAGGCGGCGCTGGTCGAGGCAGGTGCCACAGCGGACGATGCTGTCATGATAGGCGATACCACCTTCGACATCGCGATGGCGGGCGCTGCCGGCGTCCGCGCGATCGGGGTCGACTGGGGATACCACGCCGCCAGCGAACTCATCGCCGCGGGAGCCGCCGCGGTGGCCCGCGACACGCGCGAACTCAAGGACCTCCTCGATGGCTAGCCGCCCTCCCGAATTCACCCCGACCCCGCCGACCGACCGGGAACGGCAGCGGTTCGTGGTGCTCAACGCGATGCGGTTTGTCGGCTTCGCACTGGTCCTCTTCGGTATCCTGCTCACCCAGGGCGCGGTGAGCGTCGCCGGCGACCTTGACCAGTTCCTCGGCTATTTCTTCATCGTGATCGGCCTGTTCGACGGGTTTTTCATGCCGCTGATCATGGCGCACAAGTGGCGGACGCCGTCCGAATGAAGCGCTTCTGGAACGACGTTTCGGTCGTCGAGTCGGACGGCGGCTGGCGCGTCGCGCTCGACGGACGGCCTATCCGGACCCAGATGGGCGCGGCGCAGGTGATACCCACGCGTGCGCTTGCCGACATGCTGGCGGCCGAATGGGCCTCGCAAGGCGAGGAAATCGACGCCGCATCCTTTCCGCTGCGCGACATGGCGGACTACGCGATCGACATGGTCGCGGGCGCGCGGGACGATACGATCGACAAGCTGCTGCGCTATGCCGAGACCGACACGCTCTGTTACCGCGCCGATCCCGACGAGCCCTTGTGGAAGCGCCAGCAGGCGGTGTGGGAACCGCTGCTGACCGCGTTCGAAGCCCGCGAGGGGGTCCGGTTGGAGCGGGTGAGCGGCATCGTCCACCGCGCGCAGCCCGCCGAAACCCTTGCATGCCTGCGGGCGCGGCTCGCTGCGCTCGATCCGTTCACGCTTGCCGCGCTCGAAGTCATGACGTCGCTCGCCGCCTCGCTCAGTGTCGGGCTGTCGGCGCTCCTCCCGGATGCCGACGCCGAAGCGCTGTGGGATGCCGCCGAGCTCGAGGAGGCCTGGCAAGTCGAGTTGTGGGGCAGCGACGCACTCGCCGAGGAACGGCGGGTGAAGCGCCGTGCCGATTTCCTGCGATCGGCACGGTTCGCGAAATCCTTGGACCCGTCCTAGCGATCGGAGACGACGTCCGTCGAATACCTGCCGTTGGGCGGGAGGCGGCCTGCCGCGCGCTCGGTCCGCATGAATTCGACCAATGGCTCCACTGCGAGGAACAGCAGTGCTTCCCGGTGACCTTCACACCATCGGTCGACGAAACCTTCCACCACGTCACCGGTTACGCGCCCGGTGGCGTCGCCATCGGTATCAGGCCCAAATCGGTTGTGCGCAGTTAGATAGCCATGAAGAACGATTCGGTCTCCCATGCGCGCAATCTTGTTCGGTTGTTGCCAGTCCGCGCAAGTCGACGCCCAGTTGACGACGGCCTTCCGTTTTCCCGTGAACTTCTCGCGCGCAACCGGGATCGCCGGTTCGCCAGACAGCGCCGAGGCAACGCTATCCATCGCATCGGCGACGATCCTGTCGGCGTGACGGGCACAGTACTCATCGACGATACTCGAATAGCTTGATGGCGCCCTACCCCCGATGATGTCGCGGGTCTGATAGGGTCCGAAAACGTTAAGGCCTGATAGATAACCGCGCACCCAGCCGGTGTAGATCAATTTGGCAATCTCTGGATCGGGTCCTTCCCCCTTATTCGCCTGCGTCCACTCGGAGCAGGATGGGCTCATCGAGGCCCGGTAGTGTTGGACGACGGGCTCGGGTGGACGAACGACCGGGGCGGATGCGAGGAACGTGGCGGCAAGCAATGACATCGAGGCAATTTTCCCTGAATCTTTGAGCGGCGATGTTCACCCCACCCAATCGGCCACTTGCCCGGCGACGTCGTTCGCCGCCTGGTTGAGCGCGAAACCGACGGGAGTGGCCTCGGGCGTCACGCCCGGAACGGTCGCCGAAAAGCGCCGCGTCATCACTTGCGTACCGTTGACGTCGCGGACCGCGTCGAACGTGACCACCACGCTCGACGAACGGGCGTCGTAGCCGAAGTCGATCAGGGTGCCGCGCAGCTGGTTCTTCGGCGTGAGCGCGGGATCGTCGTAATCGATCACCAGCCGGCCGGTCTTGGCACGGATCGTCTCGCCGAGCAGCTTGCGGAACAGGCGGGTTGGCTTGTCGACCCACACGGCATCCTCGACGTAGGCAACCTGCGTATCGTCGATCTGCACCGGAACGCGGTTGACCGAAAGCTTCGCGGGCGCGGACGGTTCGACGATCTGGATGGCGTTCGCGACGTCGCCGTTGATGGCGGTGCCGGCCGAAACCGTGGAGGCCGGGGTCAGGCTGAGCAGGCTTTCAGGCGGCTTGGCGCCGAAGCTGATGCAGCCCGCCAGCAGCAGGACGGAGGCCGAGGCCAGCGCGATCCGGGTCATGGTCATCGTATGCCTCATTTCGGCCAACTCATTCAGGCCAGTTCGTCAGGGCTTGTAGTCGGGCAGCTTCTGGCCGCCGATCAGGCCGCCTGCACCCTGGGTTTCGATTTTCTCGGTCACTGCGCGCAGCGCACGGCTGGTCTCGCGCAGGTCGCGCAAGGTCGCCTCGGCGGCGGGCAGCGTGCTTTCGCTGAGCTGGCGCGCGGCGGGACGCGCATCGTTGAGCGTGGCCGAGAGCGATTTCGCCGCGCTGTCGGCGGACTTGAGCGTATCGCGCATCTGCGCGGCGAGGCTCTGCCCCTCCTGGTTGAGCAGCTTGTCGGTCGAGCCAAGAACGGTCTCGAACTGGTTCAGCGCCTCGCTCGCCTCGCGCAGGGTCACCTGCAGTTCGGCGAGCGTGCGCTCGACCTGCGGGGTCGCCTGCGCGAGATCGCCGGTCATGCGATTGGTATTGGCGAGAATGCCCCTGATCGAGGCCTGGTTCTCGTCCGACAACGTCTGCGTCAGCCGCTCGGTCAGCGTCGCCAGCCGCTCGAGCAGCAGCGGGGCGTTGGCGAGCAGTTCGCCCAGCCCGCCAGGCTTGGTCGGGATGACCGGACGTCCTTCAGGACATGCGGTCTTGCCGACGCCCTCGCCCTCGCAGGTCAGCGGCGGCGCGCCGCGGCGGGCGCCATCGAGGAGGATCGTAGAGACCCCGGTGAAACTGCCCTGGATCGTCGCGGTGGTTCCGACGAGGATCGGCGTCGCCTCGTCCACCTTGACCCGCACGCGGACGAATTCCGGGTCCTTCTCCCACAGCTGGATTTCGCTCACCTGGCCGGACGGGACGCCCGCGAAGCTGACCTCCGAACCCTTGGCAAGGCCGGCGACCGACTGCTTGAAGAAGATGTCGTATTCGTTCTGCTCGCCCTTGTTCAGCCCGGCGAGCCAGACGAAGAACAGCGCCAGCGCACCGAGCAGGATCAGGGTTACCACCCCTACCCAGACATGATTGGCCCGTGTCTCCATCGGTCTCGCTATGCCTTCCTATCGTTCGACTTGTCCAACGCTTTGATAGCATTGAGCGCGACCGGCTGATCCATGTGGCGGCGCAGTTCGTCGAGTGCCTGGGCGGTCAGCGCGGCGCGTCCGCGCGGCCCGTTGAAGTATTCCTGGATCCACGGGTGATCGAGCTTCATCAGGTTCGGCACCGTGTCGACCGCGATGACCTTGCGGTCGGCGATGACCGCCACCCGGTCGCAGATCTCGTGCAGCGTATCGAGGTCGTGGGTGATCAGGAACACCGTGAGGCCCAGCGTCGCCTGCAGTTCCTTGGTGAGGTTATCGAACGCGGCCGCGCCGATCGGGTCGAGGCCGGCGGTGGGCTCGTCGAGGAACAGGAGTTCGGGGTCGAGCGCGAGCGCGCGGGCGAGGCCGGCGCGCTTCTTCATGCCGCCCGACAGCTCGCTGGGGTACTTCGCAACCGCCTCCTCCGGCAGGCCCGACAGCATGATCTTGTAGCGCGCGATCTCGTGCATCAGCCCCGGCTCGATGTCCGGGTAGAACTGCTTCAGCGGCACCTCGACGTTCTCACCCACCGTGAGCGTCGAGAACAGCGCGCCGCCCTGGAACAGCACGCCCCACCGGTTGCGCACGCCGACGACGTCCTCGGGATCGCCGCGCGTGATCGAGCGGCCGAAGACCTCGATATCGCCTTCATCGGGAGTCTGCAGCCCGATGATCGAGCGCATCAGGACCGACTTGCCGGTGCCCGAACCGCCCACGACGCCGATGATCTCGCCCCGCTTGACCTCGAGATCGAGGTCTTCGTGGACGACCTGTTCGCCGAAGGCGTTCTTGAGCCCGCGCACGACGATGGGATGCTTCCCACGGAACCGCTCGAACTTGCGGTTGACGTCGGGGTCGCCGTATTCCTCCACCGCGACGGGATCGACGCCGGGATCTTCCACTTCGTCGGCCATCACGCCCAGCCCACGTTGGTGAAGAACACCGCGAAGAACGCGTCGAGCACGATCACGGCAAAGATCGCGACGACGACCGCCTTGGTGGTCTTGAGGCCGACGTCCTCCGAATTCCCAGCCACCTGCATCCCCTGGTAGCACCCGGTCATGCCCACGATGAGGCCGAAGACGGGCGCCTTCACCAGGCCGACGTAAAGGTCGTAAAGCGGCACGACGTCCTTCACCCGGCTGAGGAACGACATGAACGGGATGCCCAGCGTCAGGTCGCTGACGAAGGCGCCGCCGATGATCGCCATGACCGCCGAATAAAACCCGAGCAGGATCATCATGAAGGTGACCGCGAGCACGCGCGGAATGACCAGCGCCTCCATCGGCGAGATGCCGATCGTGCGCATCGCGTCGACTTCCTCGGTCAGCTTCATCGTGCCGATCTGCGCCGCGAACGCAGAGCCGGAGCGCCCGGCCACCATGATCGCGGTCATCAGCACGCCAAGCTCGCGCAGGGTGATCCGACCGACCAGGTTCACCGTCAGCGTCTCCGCGCCGAACTGCGCGAGCTGGACGGCGCCCTGCTGCGCAATGACGATACCGATGAGAAAGCTCATCAGCCCGATGATCCCCAGCGCCGAAACGCCGACAAGCTCAAGCTGGCGGACGAAGGCCTTCATCCGGAAACGGCGCGGATGGCGGATGACCGAGCCGACCGCGAGGATGAACTGGCCGAGGAACCCGATCGCGCTCATGGTGCCGCGCTGCGCCTTGCCGACCTGCTCACCGGTCGCGGCGAACACGCGGGTCAGCATCTCCGCGCGCGTCGGGCGCAGGTCCCCATCGCCCGCCTTGATGTCCTCCAGCGCCTTGATCAGCCGCTCGGCCCGGTTGCTGGCACCGACGATCTGGCCGCCGGTCGTGCGTGAAAGGCTCAGCGCCACCCACGCGCCCACGGTGTCGATCTCGCGCACGTCGCTGATGTCGATTTCCGCCAGCGGCCCGTCGATCGCGCGCAGGTCCTGGTCGGCCGCGCCGATCGTGGAGACGAGGTAATTGCCCGAGAGCACCAGCCGGCGCCCCCCTTGCCCATCCTCGATTGCGAAGTCTGCCCCGTCGCTCATTGCCGAGCGCGTATGGGGCGAAAAAGCCGATGCGACAAGCGCATGCGTGAAGCGGTGTTGCACCTGCGAAAGCGCGCTGGCATGGCGCCACCCCTATGACGAGCGAACTCGACAAGACTTTCGACCCGAGCGCGATCGAGACGCGCTGGTACCGCCATTGGGAAACGAACGGCCTGTTCCGGCCCGATCGCCCCGACGCACAGCCGTTCACCATCGTCAACCCCCCGCCCAACGTGACGGGCAGCCTCCACATCGGGCACGCGCTCGACAACACGCTGCAGGACGTGGTGATCCGGTACGAACGGATGCGTGGGCGTGATGCGTTGTGGGTGGTCGGCACCGACCATGCGGGCATCGCCACGCAGATGGTCGTCGAGCGCCAGATGATGGAGCGCCAGGACAAGCGCACCAACTATTCGCGCGACGAATTCGTGGCCAAGGTGTGGGAGTGGAAGGCCGAGAGCGGCGGCACGATCACCCGCCAGCTCCGCCGCCTCGGCTGCTCGATGGACTGGAGCCGCGAGCAGTTCACGATGGACCCGCACTTCAGCGCGGCGGTGACCAAGGTCTTCGTCGATCTCTACAACCAGGGCCTGCTCTACCGCGACAAGCGACTGGTAAACTGGGACCCTGCGCTCAAGACCGCGATCTCCGACCTCGAGGTGGAGAACCGCGAGGTGCCCGGCCACATGTGGCACTTCAAGTATCCGCTCGCGGGCGGCGAGACCTACACCTATGTCGAGCGTGACGCGGACGGGAACGTGACGCTCGAGGAAGAGCGCGACTACATCTCGATCGCCACCACGCGGCCCGAAACGATGCTGGGCGATGGCGCGGTGGCGGTGCACCCGTCCGACGCGCGCTATCAGCCGATCGTCGGCAAGCTGTGCGAAATTCCGGTGGGGCCCAAGGAGCACCGCCGCCTGATCCCGATCATCGTCGACGACTATCCCGATCCCGACTTCGGTTCGGGCGCGGTGAAGATCACCGGCGCGCACGACGAGAACGACTACGGCGTCGCGCAGCGCAACGGCATCCCGATGTACCGCCTGATGGACGAGGTCGCGGCGATGCGGACCGACGGCGCACCCTATGCCGAGGCGGCTGCCCGCGCCCGCGAGATCGCGCAAGGAGCGCAGTTTGACGCCAAGGAGATCGACGCGCTCAACCTCGTGCCCGACGAATACCGCGGTCTCGACCGTTACGCCGCGCGCGAGCGCGTGGTCGCCGACATCGACGCCGAGGGCCTGATGGTCATGGTCGAGGACAAGCCGATCATGCAGCCCTTCGGCGACCGCGGCGGCGTGGTGATCGAACCGATGCTGACCGACCAGTGGTACGTCGATGCGCAAACGCTTGCGCAAGGCCCGATCCAGGCGGTGAAGGACGGCCGGATCGAGATCGTCCCGAAGAGCTGGGAAAAGACATTCTTCAACTGGATGGAAAACATCCAGCCGTGGTGCGTCAGCCGCCAGCTGTGGTGGGGCCACCGGATACCGGCGTGGTACGATGCCGATGGCAAGGTCTACGTTGCCGAGACCGAAGAGGCCGCGCAGGCGCTCGCCGGCGAGGGCGTGGCGCTGACCCGCGACGAGGACGTGCTCGACACGTGGTTCTCGTCCGCGCTGTGGCCCTTCGCCACGCTCGGCTGGCCCGAACAGACCGAGCTACTCCAGCGCCACTACCCCAACGACCTGCTGATTTCCGGCTTCGACATCCTGTTCTTCTGGGACGCGCGAATGGCGATGCAGGGGATGCACTTCATGGGAGAAGTGCCGTGGAAGCGGCTGTATCTCCACGGCTTGGTGCGCGCGGCGGACGGGCAGAAGATGTCCAAGTCCAAGGGCAACGTCGTCGACCCGCTGGGCCTGATCGACCGGTTCGGCGCCGATGCGCTGCGCTTCTTCATGTGCGCCATGGAGAGCCAGGGCCGCGACGTGAAAATGGACGAGAGCCGGGTCGAGGGATACCGCAACTTCGCCACCAAGCTGTGGAACGCGACCCGCTTTTGCCAGGCCAACGGCATCGGCGCATCGCAGACGCTGCACGCGCCCGAAACGACCCACGCGGTCAACAAGTGGATCGTCGGCGAGGTGGTCGACACCCTCGGTCAGATCGACAAGGCGATGGCGGACCTGCGCTTCGACGCGGCGGCGAACGCGATCTACCGTTTCGCGTGGGACACGTTCTGCGACTGGTACCTCGAGCTCATCAAGGGGCAGATCGACGAGGAAACCAAGGCGGTCGCCGGCTGGGTGCTCGACCAGATCCTCGTCATGCTCCACCCCTTCATGCCGTTCATCACCGAGGAGCTGTGGCACGCGCAAGGCAAGCGCCCCTACGAGCTGATCGTCGCCAAGTGGCCCGAGCCGAATGCAAGCGCCGATGCGACTGCGAAGGCCGAGGTCGAATGGCTGATCGACCTCACCCGCTCGCTGCGTACCGCCAAGAACGAACTCGGCCTCGCCCCCGGTGCGAAGCTTGAGGCGTGGCTGGCGACCCCGTCGGACACCGCGAGCAGGGTTCTCTCGGGCAACGCCGCCGCGATCGAGCGCGTCGCACGGCTGACCGCGGTCCACACCAGCCCCGCCCCCGACGGCGCGGCAATGCAGGTGGGCGCAGGCAGCGATGCGCTGGTCATCCCGCTCGAAGGCCTGATCGACATCGAGGCCGAGAAGGCACGGCTGACCAAGGCGCTGGCGCTTTCGGAAAAGGAAGCCGCCAGCCTCGCCGGTCGCCTGTCGAACGCCGCCTTCGTCGAAAAGGCCAAGCCCGAAGCGGTCGAAAAGGCTCGCGCCGACCACGCCCACCACGCCGCCGAGGCCGAACGCCTCAAGGCCGCGCTGGCTCGATTGGGATAGCTGCAACCAAATTCGCTCCTGGAGGTTCGGAATAAGAACCCTTTACCTTCAGGAGCATCCATGGACGTCCTCGCCTACGGCACCGAAAAGGCCAGCGCCACGCTGAAGCCGGTCAAGTTTACCCGTACCCCCGCCCGCGCGGGCGAAATCGAAATCGAGATCAGCCATTGCGGGGTTTGCCACTCCGACCTTCACCAGGCGCGCGACGACTGGGACAACACCGTATGGCCCTGCGTGCCGGGGCACGAGATCGTGGGCACGGTCACCGCGGTCGGCGATGGCGTGAAGAAGTTCAAGGTGGGTGATCGTGCGGGCGTCGGCTGCATGGTCAACTCGTGCCAGGAATGCGAACAGTGCAAGATGGGCCACGAGCAGTACTGCACCGGCCCCAAGAGCGCGACGCTGACCTACAACGGGCCCAAGGAGCCCGACGGCACCAACACCTACGGCGGCTATTCGACCGGCATCGTCGTGCGCGAGGAATTCGCGCTCACCATTCCGGACAAGATCGAGACCGAAAAGGCGGGGCCGATACTGTGCGCAGGCATCACGACCTACCAGCCGATGAAGTATTTCGGCCTCAAGAAGGGCCAGACGCTGGGCGTGGCCGGGATCGGGGGCCTTGGCCACATGGCCGTTCAGATCGGCAAAGCGCTGGGCGCCAAGGTGGTGGCACTGACCACCAGCCCGGAAAAGAAGCAGGCGATCATGGCTCTCGGAGCGGATGAAGTCATCGACATGAGCGATGAAAAGGCGCTCGAAAACGCCAAGGCGAGCATCGACCTCATCGTCGACACGATCCCCTACGAACATGACATCAACCCGTACGTCGCGCTGGTTGCGGCAAAGGGGCAGATTGCCGTCGTCGGCAACCTTATCGGCTTCGACAAGATCGATAGCGGCGCGATGATCATGAACCACGTGGGGATTACCGGTTCGCTGATAGGGGGCATCGCCGACACGCAGGAAGTTCTCGAACTGTGCGCCAAGCACGACATCCGGCCGGAAATCGAGATCATCCCGATGGACGGGATCAACGACGCCTTCAAACGGATGCAGAAGGAAGACGTTCGCTTCCGCCACGTGATCGACATGGAAAGCCTGCGCGGGGATGCGGAAGCGGTCGATGGGGCGAAGGAGCTGGATCCGCCCGAGCGGGGCGCGGTGGTCGGTCGCTGAGAGCGTTTTCCTACTCGCAACGAATCTGCCATGGGGCGCGGCGATGGAATTCTCCGCGCCCCATTTGCTAGAAGCCCCTTACGCGAACGGGACGCGCCTGACTTTGTCCCCTGGACTGTGTGACAGGTGTGACATGTCCGGGGTCAATCGATGAACCTCGTTCTCGCCACCGACGATACGGGCGGGCCCGAGATTTTCGCCTCGCTGCAGGGCGAAGGGCCCTCGGCGGGCAAGCCGTGCAGCTTCATCCGCCTTTCGCGCTGCAATCTCGCCTGCGTCTGGTGCGACACCGCCTACACTTGGCGCTTCGCGGGCGACAACCGGCCGCACCGCGACGGCGTGGCCTACGATCGCAAGGCGAACCAGGTCTCGCTCAGCCCGCTCGAGGCCGCACGCGCGATCGACCGGCTGGCGCCGCGCCGCCTCGTCATCACCGGCGGGGAACCCCTGCTTCAGGCCGCCGCCCTTGCCGAAATGGCGCTGCTGCTGCCCGACCACGCGATCGAGGTCGAAACCAACGGCACCGTGGAGCCCTCCGCAAAGTTCGACGCCTTCGTCGAGCAGTACACCGTCAGCCCCAAGCTTGCGCACAGCGGGAATCCGGCGGACCTGGCCCTGCCGCCCGAACGCCTCGCCGCCTGGGCCGCCGACACGCGGGCGTGGTTCAAGTTCGTGATCGCCGCGCCCGAAGATGTCGCCGAGGTCCGCGCTCTGTGTGACGTTCACCACATTCCGGCATACCGCGTGTTCCTGATGCCCGAAGGCACCGACAGCGCCACGTTGCGCGCCCGCGAGCAGTGGCTCGCCCCGCTCTGCGTCGAGCACGGCTACCGCCTTTCGGACCGGCTCCACATCCATCTCTACGGGGACACGCGCGGGACGTGAAACGTGCTATGGCCGGTGCGGGCCGCTTTCTGGGAGAGACACCATGAGAGACCGAGTCATCGCCGAATTCCCGGTCAAGGCCGGCAAGCGCGACGAGTTCGAGGCGACCTTGCGAAGCGCCCTGCCCGACACCCGCGCCTTCGACGGGTGCCGCGACATCAAGGTGTTCTACGACGAGGAGCGCAATACCTTCGTGCTGATCGAAAAGTGGGACAGCTTCGCCCACTACGACAAGTACATCGCCTGGCGCATGGAAACCGGTCTCGGGGCGATGCTCGACCCGCTGCTCGAAGACGGCGCGGCGGCGCTCAAGATCAGCAGGCTGAAGGCAACCGACATCTAGCCGGTCGCTCCAGGGCGCCGGGCTACCTGCCCTGCGCGCGCCAGCGCTGGACGATGCGGTGAACCCGCTCCTCCTCGCCGCCGTGCTCGCGCCAGAGTTCGATGAAGCTCGGGTCTTCCGAGGCCGGACGCTTCTGTTCCTCGAGGTTGTCGAAGCTGACGCGAATGGGAATCGCGACACCCTCGCCGCAGATGATGCATTCGCGGTTGCGCAGCGCCGGGATCGAATCGAGGAAGCCGCGCGCGCCTTCGGGCATCGCGGCCTTCACGAACGCCTGGTCGCGGTCGTTGTTGAGACGCATCGAGATGATCGTGCCGCACTGCGACAGTACGCCTTCGGCAAGGTCCGACGGACGCTGGGTGATGAGGCCGAGCGAGATGCCGTATTTACGGCCTTCCTTGGCGATGCGGCTGAGGATCTTGCCGACCGACGAGCCGTCCGCGTTCTTCTCGCTGGGAACGTAGCGGTGCGCCTCTTCACAGACGAGCAGCACCGGCCGGGTCTTTTCCTCGCGGCCCCAGATCGCGAAGTCGAACACCAGGCGGCTGAGCACCGCGACCACGGTCGAAGTGATGTCCGACGGCACGCCCGACACGTCGACGATCGCGATCGGCTTGCCGCTCGAGGGCATGCGGAAGATTTTGCCAAGGAACTCGGCCATCGTGTCGCCGACCAGCATGCCGGAGAACATGAACTGGTAGCGCGGATCGCTCTTCAGTTCCTCCAGCTTGGTCTTGATGCGCTGGTACGGCGCGGTGTTGGTCGCCTTGTCGAGCTTGCCCATCTCGTTCTGGATCTCGTTGGAGAGGTCCGAGAGGAGGTAGGGCACCGGCGAATCCACGGTAAGCTTGCCCATCGTTTCGGCGAGGCGGTTCTTGGTCCGCGCTTTCAGCAGGCACTTGGCGAGAATGTCGGCGTCGATCTGCCGGTCGTTGCCGTTGGTGGTGAGCAGCACTTCGCAGTGCTCCTCGAAGTTCATCAGCCAGTACGGCATCTGCAGGTTGCTGACGTCGAGGATGAGGCCGGTGTTCCGGAAAGCCGCCGAATATTCGCCGTGCGGGTCGATCATCACGATGTGGCCGTCGGGCGCGGCATCGCAGATGCGGTGCAGGATCAGGGCCGCGCTGGTCGACTTGCCGGTACCCGTCGATCCGAGCAGCGCAAAGTGCTTGCCGAGCATGGCATCGACATAGAGGCCGGCGCGGATGTCCTTGGTCGGATAGACCGTACCGATCTGGATGTTGGAGCGGCCGTCGCTGGCGTAGATCTGCCTGAGGTCGGCGGTGGTCGCGGGATAGATCAGCGCGCCGGGCACCGGGTAGCGGGTGACGCCGCGGCGGAAGCTGTTGATACGGCCCGTGAGCTTCTCTTCGTTGCCCTCGCCCAGGAAGTCGATGTTCGCGAGAACCCCGCCGCCGCGCCGGTCCTGCCGCTGGTTGCGCACGCTGGCGAGAAGCCACGTGTTACCGACGCGGATTTTGACCTGGCTGCCCACCTGGCCGGCGAGCGCGACCGAGGGGTCTTCGTCCTCCATGCACTCGTTCAGGCGCTCAAGGTCGAGCGCGATCTGCGATCCCGAGCCGGCAATCTCCAGGATCACGCCGATCGGCTGGGAAGCGTTGTCGCCGCTTGGCGCCTTCGCTTGTGCCCCTCCGTCGCCAGCCTCGACCGGCTGGAAATCCTGGAAACCCTGCTTGTCCATATCGCCCATTGCGCGAAGATCCCGTTCAATTGCCCGCGCGGACAATGCCTTGGCGCGGTTAAGATCGGGTCAACGTTATGGGTTGCGGGCGTCAGATCAGCGCGAACAGGCGCCCGGCGATCCAGCCCATGCTGACCGACAGTGCGACCGCAAGCAGGCCGTAGATGAACGAGTTTTCCTGCGCGAAGATTTCGACCAGCCGTTCGAATCCCACCTTGCGCACCTGCACTTCGGCGATGGCGGACGACACGACGCGCCCGCCGGTGACGGCAAAGGTCTCTGCGGTGTAGGTCCCCGTCGTCACGTTCGAAGGCAGCGAGATGCGGGCCTGGTACAGAACGCCTTCGCTGATCGTGACGCCGCGCATGTTCTCCTTGTAGAGCCCCTGCCGCCGCTTCAGGTCGACGAGCCCGGCCGAAAAACGTGCCTGCTCTTCGGGATCGATAACGCCGGTGGGCGAAAGCTGGATGAACTGCGTACCGAATTCGTAGATCGCGGCGGTCTTTTCGTCGACGATCTCTTCGATCGGCTTCGACGAGGCGACCGCGAAGTAGGAAGGCGCAGACCGGAAATCGGTGCTCGACGCATTGATCCAGACCCCGCCGACCTTGTCCTTCTCGCGAAGGCGGATCGGTTGCGACGGTCCCTTGAGCACGACGACGACATCGTAGCCGCGCGCCGAGCGCGTGCCCGCGGGGTCGAGGATCGCCCCGAAGAGCAGCAGCTCCGTGCCGGTGAATCCCTGCCGTACGCGCACTTCGTGCTGGCTGACCTCGGGCACCAGTATCGGATCGCGCTGCGCCCAGGCAGACGATGCAGGCAGGAATGCCAGCAGGAGCGCGACAAGGGCGAGCAGTCGCATCACAACGGGCTGACCGTGTAGATCTCGTCGGGCCGTACACCCAGTCCGAACAGCATCCGCAATGCCACCAGAAGGACGATCGCAGCCAGCACCAGCCGCAGCGCTTCGGGACGCGCCTTCTGCGCGAGCTGGGAGCCGATCTGCGCTCCCGAAACGGATCCGAGCAGCAAAAGCCCGGCGAGCACGATGTCGACTGCCTTGGTGGTCAGCGCGTGCATCATCGTGGTGACCATCGTCACGAACAGGATGTTGAAGAGGCTCGTGCCGACGACGACGCCCGCGCTCATGCCGAGGATGTAGAGCATCGCCGGCACCAGGATGAAGCCGCCGCCAACGCCCATCAGCATCGTCAGGATGCCCACCGCCACGCCGAGGATCAGCGGCGCGAGCGGCGAAATGTACAGCCCCGAGCGATAGAACCGCCAGCGCATCGGCAGGGATGCCACCAGGGGGTGGTGGCGTCTCTTGGCGACAACCGGACGCTCTCCGGTCTTGCTGGCCCGGATCGCGGTCCATGCCTCGCGCGCCATGAGCGTACCGATCGTGCCGAGCATGACCACGTAGAGTATCGAGATGACGGTATCGATCTGCCCGAGCGACTGGAAGAAACGGAACAACAGCGCGCCGATACCGCTGCCGATCGCGCCACCCGCAACCGTCACGAGGCCCATGCGATAGTCGACCCCTCCACGCCGATTGTGGGCCAGGACGCCCGAAACGCTCGCCCCGGTGACCTGCGTCGAAGCCGACGCAGCGGCCACGGTCGGAGGAATGCCGTAGAAGATGAGCAGCGGTGTCGTCAGGAACCCTCCGCCGACCCCGAAAAGGCCCGAAAGCACCCCGGTCAGCGCGCCAAGCGCGACGATGAACAGTCCGTTGACCGACAGGTTCGCAATCGGAAGGTAGACGTCCATCGCCGTCCGCTTACGCGAGTGCGTTAAGCAGCGAAAGGCGGCGAGCCCTAGAATCCGGTCGAAAGCGTGAGTGCGAGTCCATCACCCGGGCGCGCCGTGCCCGCGACCTGGAAGCGGTAATCGATCGATATCCGGGCAGGCACCCCGGATTCGCGCATGTCGAGCGTCAATCCGGGCCCGACGTCGAGCCGACTGGCCAGTCTCTGCGCCCCGCCCCAGACGCCCGCGCCCATGCGGACCTCCGCAGCACCGAGCTGCACGATCGCACGATCCAGCCGGGCCTGCCCATCGACGAAGCCGGTTGCGAAATCGCCGCCTACCCATCCGGCCTGCACGTAGGTTTCGACCTTGGTCTCGAAGGGAAGCGCCAAGGGTGCCAGCTCGGTAACCAGCGCAGCAGCCGGACGAAGCTCGGTCCTGCCTCCGGCGCGCGTAGCCCGCGCTTCGGCCTGCAGCCGCACGGGTATCCGCGCAAGCGGCCTTGCGCCCAAACCGACGGCAAAATCGCTTTGCGCTATCCCTTCGGGAGCATGGGTCATCCGGAGGTAGGCATCCAATCCGCCACTGCGCGATGCGAGAGACCGGCGGGCGACCAGACCGCCCTGCGTGCCGCCATAGGCCGCCGCGGCGGGTCTCCCATTCGCCAGGCCCGTGCGGCTACCCCCGGATCGCCAGGCGTACCACCCGTCGACCCGCCACCGCCGCCCGGTCGCGCGACGGTCGGCTGGGGCCGAGGGCGAGCTTCCGCCTGACGCGACTTGGATAGGAAATCCGCCGGGTGAGCGGGGAGGCGGATCGTCGTTGACATCGATCCTCACGATCGCCGTCGGTGCCGTCCAGTCTTGTGCCCGGTTGACACTATCCCCGACGCGCACCGGACGAGCGCCTCGACCTGCCGGGAGACCTGGATTGTCGGCCGCGGGGCGATCGTCGGTGCCTTCGGCTGATGGCCCGCTTCGTATGGCCTCGGTCAGCGGAGCCGCTGTCTTTTTGACGTGTGCGAAGGTTCGCGCTTCCGGTCTCGCCGGGTCGATCGCGTCCGGGGCTTGCCAGAATGCCGCCCGCGCACCGATCCACGCTGCGAACAGAACGGCGAGCATGGCAAGCGGCTGGCCCCGGCGGCGCTGAGGCGTGATCCCATAGCTCACGCTCCGACCCTCGCCTCACGACGCAATGCCGGGTGGACGATATGGCAGGTCTTCTCCCAGCGCACCGCCGACCCTCGCAGCACCGCAAGGTAATCGAACAGGGCTCGCCTTCCGGCGAGTATGGCGATGACATTTGCCACGGGGATGCGCAGCACTGCGCGCACACCCTCGACCCACCCGTATTCGCGCATGGTAAAGGCGAAGCGCCACACCGCACGCCAGGCAAAGCTCAGCAGGTTGACCCCGACGAGCACGGTGACCGCCGTGGTCACCTGGACGGCCGGCGCCAGACCGAAACGATGCCCGAGCCACCCTGCCGCAGCGACGATGAGGAGCAGGTACGCCGATGCGAGCACCAGAGCCGTCAACGGTCCGCGTCGGTCTCGAAGGCGCATCCATATGTCGGCCGGGCGCGCGCTCCATCCAAGGCGATCCCACGATTGCAGCGCGATGCCGTGAACCCACCGGGTTTTCTGCCGTACCGCACTGCCGATGGTTGCGGGAAAGCAGGCGCGCGTCGCGACGAGTCGGCCATCGGCACTGCGGCAGCGGAGGAAGCGGGACCGCCCGCCCATTGCTGTCACGCCGAGACCCAGTTCGTAGTCCTCGGTAAGGCATTCGGCTGCGAACGGCCCGTCCTGACCCCGCCGGTCTGCAAGCTCCGTCAGGATGCCGCGGCGGATTGCACAGCCGACGCCCGCGGTGGGAATTCCCGTGCCCAAGGCATCCCGCACGACCATTGCCTTGCCGTGCGCCTCGGCGAATTCCTCGCAGTAGTGGGAAGCGATCCAGCGCGACTGGGCGAGCGGCTCGGGCAGGACCGGCAGCTGGGCAAGGTCGACATCCTCCAGTGCCGTATCGAGCACACCGAGCGCGGCGGGGTCGACCATGTCTTCGGCATCGTGAATCACGACCATTCGCGTCGGCACGCCGCCTCGCACTTCGTCATCTTCGAGCGCACGGAAAATCCGGTTGAGGCAGTCTGCCTTGGTGCTCGGGCCGTCGCGATCGTGGATCACCAGCCTGAGCCTGGGATCGTTGTCGGCCGCAGCGATGACTGCTTCGGCGGTAAGCGGGTCGTTGCGATAGGTGCCGATGTAAAGGCGCAGGTCGTCCTGCGGCCAGACAGACAACGTGTGCCGAACGGTTGCGCCGATGACCCCGGCCTCGCGCCAGGCCGCTATGAAAACCGCCGCGCTGCCCGAAAGCGGCGCCGGCGATCCTGCCGCAGGGGGCAGGCGCACGGTGCGCGCCCGACCGGTGACCCGCAGCCACAACCAGACGAGATCGACAGCAAACTCGTCGAGAGCGCCGATGAGGAAGAAGAAGCCGGCGAATAGCAATAGTTCGTGCTCGACGAGCACAAGCCATTCCCCGGGCGTGAGTAGCCCAGCAGGCAAGTGCGACCCCCGTACTGCCTAGCGCGATCGGCCCTCACTTGTCATGCCGCGGCGTTAGCGTCAAACTAATAACGTGCTGACTTTTGAGTAAATCGGCAGCTAAAGAGGAATTAAGGTGCTCCGAAGTAGAAGCCGTTATTTGGCTCTTTCAAGGCAAAGAAAAGGCCGCCGAGGACCCCCCGGCGGCCTGAAACTATGCAGCCCCTTAGCGGGCGTCAGGCGGGACAGCGGCTGTCGCGCATCGGCGGCGCGCTGGTGCGCGTCTGCCAGCTGCCATCGGGCGCCTGGTATTTTTCACCGGGCGCAGTCCTGGCAATCGCGAGGCAGCCAGCGGTCAGCGCGTATTCCTCGAGCGTGGCATTCGCCGCGCGCGCCTTGTCGGCGTACACCGCGCGCCGCTTGATGTTGATGTCGTCGACGATCCTCTGGAGCGCGGCAGTGCTCGCCCCGACGATCCCGAGATAGCCGTCCATCTTCTCGCCCACCTGGCCAGCGGACCGCGCCGCGTCGTACGCGGGGTCGCGCTGCGCGAGCGCAGGGGCGGCGAGCATGCTCGCGGCGGCGAAGGCGATCATAATCTTGCGCATCAGAAAATGTCCTCGTTTTCCTCGATCGTATTGCCCGCGTCGGCCGCGAGCCGGTAGATCACTTCCTGCCGGATATTAACGTTGAGTTCGATGACGATCGGCTTGTCGGGCGCGGTTACCTGCACGCACCCACCGAGCATCGCCGCGCCCAGCATCATCGCCGGCAGCGCCCTGCCCCATCCGCTCTTCCTTGGGTCCCCTGTCATCGAGGAGATTGTCGCAAGCCCGTGAGGCCGGGTCAATTCACGATGCATCATGGCTTTTTCTCGCTTTCCGAGGTCTGAACAGGCGGTTGGTCGGGGATAATGTCTTCGGGCTTCACCGCCGGGGGTGCCGGGCTGACGGCGCGCTGCAGGACGCGGCCATCGTCCGTCAACAGGCCGAGTTCACGCGGGTCGCGTACCGATGCCGGATCGTACATCGACTTGATCGAGGTTATCAGCTGGTAGAACGGCGCGGTGATGTTGAGATTGAAGCGGATCGGCAGGTTCTCGAACCGCCTGGTGATGAAGTTGCGCTTGGCATCGGCGCCCTGCTTGACCCCGTCGAAGCGCACCTTGGTCACGATTTCGCCGGTGAGGCTGCCGTCCATCGCGATCGACATCTGCCTGTAATCGAGCGATTTCAGCGCATCGAAGGCGAAATTCGCCATGGTGCCGAGGTCTTCGCGCGTGAGTTCGCCGACGTAGGAGACATTGCCCCCCGGCGGCCGTGCGATCAACAACCCTCCCTCGATCCGCCCGTTGCCATCAGTGTCGAATACGATCGGGATGGTGCCGTCGAACGTTCCGGTGGCAGCAATGTTCGACAGTTCCATCCGTTGCACGAACTGCGCGGCCTCGAGCCCCTCGATCTCGAAGACGTAGCGCCGCTCCTCGCTCGTGCCGAGGTTGAGGCTCGTCGAGCGCAAGGTGAGCGTCCCGCCCATGAAGGGCCAGGTAGCCCCTTCGACCCCGAGGAACTGGCCATCGCGGAGCGCGAAGACGAGTTCGCCGTCGCCCACCTCGATCCCCGGATTGACCGACGCGATCCGTATCCGCTGGTTGGGCGCCGTCGTCAGGCTCAGGAGGTCGGTGAACTCGATGGTTCCGCTGGCCCCCTTCACCGGTCCGAACGCGGCGGCGAAATCGAGCGAGTCGCTGGTGAACGTGCCGCGGCTCGTCACCCCGCCTTCCGTCCAGTCGATGCGGCCGGTCCCGCGAACGGTTCCCCGCGCGTTGGCGATGACGCCCAGAGCCAGCGGGCTGAGCGTATCGGGCTGGAGGTTGCGGTCGAACAGCAGGTCGTTGACCGCAAGGTCCGCGTGGCCCGTGCCGGTGGCGAGATTGTGCACGATATCGACCGCGGTCACCGCGCGCTGCGAGGCCGGCTCCTTGAGCGTCGCCTCCGCCCGGATCACGTTGTCCTGAAGCGTCAGCCGTCCATCATCGGCCACGAGCGGGTTGAACCGCGGCGCCGCCTGGCGATCGACCAGCCGGAAACTCGTGTCGGCCACCGTCAGAACCCCGCCCGCGTAGCGCCAGGACCCGTTGGTGTTCTCGAGGTTCATCGGCACCTGGAACAGGCGGATGTCGGCATCCTCGAAGCGGCCGGCGATATCCGTGCCGAACGTAGCGGTCAGGTTCGATATCCGGAACGTGCTCGCGGTCGATGCCGGGCCGAGGCTGACATCGACTGCCCGTGCGCTCATGGCCCCCGGATATGCGAAACCGACCGGGCCGCTGCGCAGGCGGATCGGCGTGTCCGCCAGCCTTCCGGCAAGATCGAGCGAGGGCATTCCCGCCGCGATGCGCAAGCCGCGACCGTCCTGCCGAACGATCGGCTGGCCGCGGCTCGGGCACAGCGTCAGGCCGCGTCGCTCGAGGCTCAAGGAAGCGAGCGCGAGGCTATCGAAGCGCACGTCGATGCAGCGATTCCACAAGGCCAGCCCGCCGCGTGCCGAATAGTTGCCGCTGATCGGCAAGGCGAGGTTGCGGGTCGATCCCCCCGGAAGCGGCCCGCTGGCGACGGCCTGTCCCGAGAAGCCGAGAGCGCCGTCCGGGGCCTGCGCCAGAACCAGTTCGGGGATCGACAGGGCACTGCCGCCTGCCGAGTATTCGGCCATGCGCAGCCTCAGAACCGCATTACCGCCCGGGGCCCGCTCCATCCGCCCGACGATGCGGGGCAAGCCATTCCCGCCACTGGCGAGGTTGCCCGACAGGCGCGGCAGCCCGTTGGCGGTCGTGGTCACCTGCACGCGGCTCAGCGCCAGCAGCGTGGCCCCGCTGCCACCGCGAAGAGTGGCTTCGGGGATCTGGACGCTGGTCACCTCGCCCGTGCGCCGGGCCGACAACGAGGCAACCAGACTGCTCGCCCTGCCTTCGCGCGCCAGGGCCGTGCGGGCCTGCGCCACGAGCGGCGCGAGCAGCGTGCCCTGTGCCGAACGCGCCGCCTCGGCGAGCATCCGGTCGAGCCCGTCGCCCATGCGCACGCCGTTGCCTTCGATATCGGCCTGCGCTTCCAGCGTTTCGAAGCCGTTTCGCCCACGGACGGTGCCTTTAGCGGTAAGGAGCGCTGCTTGCGCTTGCGGATGCGCGAACCCTCTCGCCGCGAGCGAATAGCGCGCAGTCAGCGCATCGTTGCGCCAGACCGCGCGGACCGTGCCGTTGACCCCGTTCGCGCGCGTGCCGGCCGCCGCGAGCACACCGGTAGCGATACGCCCGTCGCCCTCGACGCCGGCAAGGTCCTTGTCCATCGTCGCATCGAGCGCGATCGCCGCATCGGCGAGGCGGATACCCTGATCGCGGCATTCGAGGGCACGGACTCGCAGGGGTCCCTCGACCGTTGGCTTGCCCGCCGAAGTGGTCACTTTGCCATAAAGGCTCGCACCTTGTGCCTCGCACCCCCCGCCGTCGAGGCGAGGCGCCGCGACCGCGAGTATTCCGGAGAAACCGTCGTCGATCGGTCCCGTACCGTCGGCCTTTATGCCGATCGGTCCGAAGTCGCTTTCTATCAGCGCGCGGCCATCGACCAGCCGCAGATCCAGCGCCGGGAGGCCGGGAGGTTCGCCGGTGTCGCGGAACAGCGCCTTGTCGAGGCTCCCGAAGCTCAGCGTTCCCCCGCGCAGCGTGCCGAACAGGCGCGGACGTACGAGCGTGATGCGCCCCAGCGTGGGCGTGCCGAGCCTGTAGCGGATCGCGACTTCGGCGCGCTCGATGGTCAGGTCAGGGTTGTCGGGGTCGCCGACAACGATGTTCGTGAGGACCTGGCGGTCGGGCCCGATGCGCTCGATCTCGTAGGTCGCGGGGATGTCATATTCGCGCAGCTGCCCCGCGATGAAATTGCCCGCGATCCGCTCACGCGAGAACCAGAGGGCGGCCAGTGCCACCAACAAGGAGATTGCGATGATCGCGAGCACGCGCGGCCAGCGCCGGCGGTGCCGGGCCGGGGCAACCTGTTCGACTTCGCCGGTACCCTCGGCCATTAACCCCCACTTGCGTGCGCGCGCGCCCGCAGGCATTGCGCAGCTAAGTCAACGCAGTGACGGGGGAAAGGTTGCCGCAGGCTGAAGGGAAAATGCCCGACGGCGGCCATGCGGGGCACCGCGCGCGCCTGCGGGAGCGCTTGCTCAACGGCGGGGCGGAGGCGCTCGCCGACTACGAGATACTCGAATTCCTGCTCTTTGCCGCCAACCCGCGTGGCGACACCAAGCCGCTCGCCAAGGCTCTTTTGGCCCGGTTCGGATCGCTCAATGCTGTGCTGAACGCCGAGCCGGGCGCGATCCAGCAGGTCAAGGGCATGGGCGAAGGCGGAGCGGCCGCGCTGAAGGCCGTGGCCCTCGCCGCGCGGCGCATGGCGAGGAACGAGGTCCAGGACAAGCCGGTGCTCGGAAGCTGGCAGGCGCTGATCGACTATCTCACCATCGACATGGCGCACCTGACGGTCGAACGCGTGCGCGTGCTCTACCTCGATACGCGCAACCGTCTGATCGTCGACCATCACGTGGGCGACGGATCGATCGACGAAGCGGCGATCCACCCGCGCGAGGTCGTGCGCAAGGCGCTCGACGTGGGGGCGACCGCCCTGATCCTCGTCCACAACCATCCGAGCGGCAATCCCGAGCCGAGCCGCGCGGACATCGAGATCACCCGGCGCATCGCCGAGGCCGGTCGCCTGCTCGGCATCGTCGTCCACGACCACGTGATCGTCGGCCGCCAGGGCCATGCGAGCCTGAAGGCGAAGGGGTTGATATAGCGGCCCCGCACCCGTAGCGGCTCCGCGCAACGCCCAACCGGAGTCTCAGATGGTCCCCCGCTACGCCCGCCCCGCCATGACCGCGATCTGGGAGCCGGAGGCGCGTTATCGCATCTGGTTCGAGATCGAGGCGCACGCGACCGAGAAGCTGGGCGAGCTCGGCGTCGTTCCCGAGAGCGCGGCGAAGGCGCTGTGGGACTGGTGGGCGACCGATCCGAAGATCGACGTCCCCGCGATCGACGCGATCGAGGCGGTGACCAAGCACGACGTGATCGCCTTCCTCACCTGGGTCGCCGAGCAGGTCGGCGACGAAGCGCGCTTCATGCACCAAGGCATGACCAGTTCCGACGTGCTCGACACGACGCTGGCGGTGCAGCTTGCCAAGGCGAGCGACCTGCTGCTGGAAGACCTCGACCTGCTGCTGGCTGCCATCAAGCGCCGCGCGGAGGAGCACAAGTACACCCCCACCATCGGCCGCAGCCACGGCATCCATGCCGAGCCGGTGACCTTCGGCCTCAAGCTCGCGCAGGCCTATGCCGAGTTCGCGCGGTGCCGCGAACGGCTGATCCATGCGCGCCGCGAGATCGCGACCTGCGCGATTTCGGGCGCGGTCGGTACGTTCGCCAACGTCTCGCCCGAAGTGGAGGCGCATGTCGCGGAGCGGCTCGGCCTCGCGGTCGAGCCGGTGTCGACGCAGGTCATCCCGCGCGATCGGCACGCGATGTACTTCGCCACGCTCGCGGTGATCGCCGGCTCGATCGAGCGGCTGGCGGTCGAAATCCGCCACCTCCAGCGCACCGAAGTGCTCGAAGCGGAGGAGTACTTCTCGCCCGGGCAGAAGGGCTCTTCGGCGATGCCGCACAAGCGCAACCCCATCCTGACCGAGAACCTCACCGGCCAGGCCCGCATGATCCGCGCCTATGCCCTGCCCGCGCTCGAGAACGTCGCCCTGTGGCACGAGCGCGATATCAGCCACTCCTCGGTCGAGCGGTTCATCGGGCCCGACGCCACCATCACGCTCGACTTCGCGCTCGCGCGGCTGACCGGCGTCGTCGACAAGCTGCTCGTGTACCCTGAGCGGATGCAGAAGAACCTCGACCGGATGGGCGGCCTCGTCCACTCGCAGCGGGTGCTTCTGGCTCTCACCCAGGCGGGCGTGAGCCGTGAGGATGCCTACCGCCTCGTCCAGCGCAACGCGATGAAGGTGTGGGAGAGCGACGGCGCGCTGTCGCTGCTCGACTTGCTCAAGGCCGACGCCGAAGTCGCCGCCGCGCTATCCGCCGAGGCGCTCGAGGAGAAATTTGACCTCGAATACCATTTCAAGCACGTCGACACGATCTTCGCGCGGGTGTTCGGGAGCTGAGGCGCCCCACCCTTCCCTTGCGAGACCTTCGCGGTTAAGCCCGCACCAACGGCCAGAACGGGGAGCCACGCCGCAATGCAGATCATCCGCACCATCGCCTGGGCTCTGCTGCTCGTGGTCCTTCTCGGCTTCAGCTTCTTCAACTGGAAGCCGGTCGAAGTGCAGATCTGGGAGAACCTGGTCCTCGAGACGAAAGTGCCCGCGCTGGTCATCGTCTCGTTCCTGCTCGGCCTCGTACCGATGTGGCTGATCCATCGCGGTACCAAGTGGCGGCTCCAGCGGCGCATCTCGGGTCTCGAGTCCGCCGCGCGCAGCGCCGCGGTTGCCCCGCCGGCGACCACCGCACCCGCGACTGCCGCGCCGGTCGACACCGCCCCTGTCGTTGCGTCCGTGCCGACCCCGCCGCGCCCGGACCCGGATGACGGCCCGCTCGACCGGGACGACCGCCAGCCGTGAGCAATCCCGTCTACCTCGCGCTCGACCTGCCCCGGCTCGAGGATGCAAAAGCACTCGCGACCCGGGTCAAGGCGCACGTCGGGGGCATCAAGCTCGGGCTCGAGTTCTTCTGCGCACACGGCCACCACGGCGTCCACGAGATCGCGCATGTCGGCCTGCCGATCTTCCTCGACCTCAAGCTGCACGACATTCCCAACACCGTCGCAGGCGCGATGCAGTCGATTCACGTGCTCGAGCCGGCGATCGTCACCGTCCACGCAAGCGGCGGAAGGGCGATGATGGAAGACGCGAAGGCCGCCGCGGGCGAGCACTGCAAGGTCGTCGGCGTGACCCTGCTGACCAGCCTCGACGAACGCGACCTGGCCCGCACGGGGGTTCAGGGTTCGGCGCACGACCAGGTCATGCGGCTGGCGGAGCTTTCCGAGGCCGCCGGGCTCGACGGGATCGTCTGCTCGGGTCACGAGGTCGCCGCGGTGCACAAGCAGTGGAAGCACGGCTTCTTCGTGGTGCCGGGCCTGCGGCTGCCGGAGGGCAAGATCGGCGACCAGAAACGCGTCGTCACCCCGCGCAAGGCGCGCGACGACGGGGCGAGCGTGCTCGTCGTGGGCCGGCCGATCAGCCGCGCCGAAGATCCGGTGACGGCCGCCCGCGCGATCGAGGCGACGCTGTAGCATCATGACCAGAAGACTCGTGAAGGTATGCGGGCTGACCACGCCCGAAACGGTCGACGCCGCGGTGGATGCGGGCGCCGACTACATCGGCCTCAACCTCTATCCGCCCAGCCCGCGCTATGTGCCGGTCGATCAGGCGGTGAAGCTGCGCATGCGCATCCCGCCGACGACGAAGGTCGTGCTGCTGCTGGTCAACGAGCAGCCGATCCCGACCGCGCAGATGGTCGATGCGGTGAAGCCCGATGTCGTCCAGTTCCACGGCGGCGAGACCGCGCAGTGGCTGGGGATGCTCAAGGGCGCGGTGAAGGAGGAAATCTGGAAGGCGATCGGCGTAAAAAGCGCCGACTCGCTCAAGAATGCGCTCCGCTTCAAGGGTGCGGCGCACCGCCTGCTCTACGACGCCGCCCCGGGCGTGCTGCCGGGCGGCAACGGGGTGGCGATCGACTGGACCCTGCTCGCCGGCTTCTGTCACGAGATTCCTTGGGGCCTCGCCGGGGGGCTGACGCCGGACAATGTGGGCGAGGCCGTCCGCATTTCGGGCGCCGAACTGCTCGACGCATCGAGCGGCCTCGAGAGCGCGCCGGGGGTCAAGGACGTGGGCAAGATCCGCGCCTTCATCGAGGCGGTTCGCGCGGCCTGAGCCATTCTATCTCGACTCGGCGGCGCGACAGCGCCAAGGGGAGCGCGCAATGGCAACGAACCCCAATTCATTCGGCAACCAGCCCCCCGCGAAAGCGAACAGCTTTCGCCAGATGCCAGACTCGCGCGGGCATTTCGGCGACTATGGCGGCCGCTACGTCGCCGAAACGTTGATGCCGCTGATCCTCGAGCTGGAGAGCGCCTATCGCGCGGCGAAGGCCGATCCGGCTTTCCAGGCGCAGTTCGACGACCTGCTCGAACACTACGTAGGCCGCCCCAGCCCGCTCTATTTCGCCGAGCGGCTGACCGAGGCGCTGGGCGGGGCGCAGGTGTGGTTCAAGCGCGACGAGCTCAACCACACCGGCGCGCACAAGATCAACAACTGCATCGGCCAGATCCTGCTCGCGATCCGCATGGGCAAGACGAAGATCATCGCCGAGACCGGCGCGGGCCAGCACGGCGTCGCCACCGCCACCGTCTGCGCGCGGTTCGGCCTGCCCTGCACGATCTTCATGGGCGCGACCGACGTTTCCCGCCAGCAGCCCAACGTGTTCCGCATGAAGCTCTTGGGCGCGGAGGTGATCCCGGTCACCAGCGGCGCGGCGACGCTGAAGGACGCGATGAACGAGGCGCTGCGCCACTGGGTCGCGAACGTCGAGGACACGTTCTACATCATCGGCACCGCAGCCGGCCCGCATCCCTACCCCGAGCTCGTGCGCGACTTCCAGAGCGTGATCGGCAAGGAAGCGCGCGAGCAGATGTTGTCGCGGACGGGCTGTCTGCCCGACCTGCTCGTCGCGGCGATCGGCGGGGGCAGCAACGCGATCGGGCTGTTCCACCCGTTCCTCGACGACGCCGACGTTAAGATGCTCGGCGTCGAGGCGGCGGGGCACGGGCTCGACAAACAGCACGCCGCCAGCCTCGCGGGCGGCGCGCCGGGGGTGCTTCACGGCAACAAGACCTACCTGCTGCAGGACGAGGACGGCCAGATCGCCGAGGCGCACTCGATCAGCGCCGGCCTCGACTACCCCGGTATCGGGCCGGAGCACGCGTGGCTCAAGGACATCGGCCGGGTAGAGTACACCGCGGTGACCGACGACGAGGCATTGGACGCCTTCCAGCTCCTCTGCCGCACCGAGGGCATCATCCCCGCCCTCGAACCCAGCCACGCCATCGCCGCCGTCGCCAAGCGCGCGAAGGAGATGGATCGCGACGCGGTGATCCTCGCCAACCTGTGTGGGCGGGGGGACAAGGACATCTTCACCGTGGCGGATGCGCTGGGAGTTGAGATGTGAAGCAAGGAACCGTTGCAGGCGCCCTAGCCGACTTTGCGCTGATGATGATCATTTTCACGATCATCAATTTGCTCTTCCAGCATGGCCTCAACTTCGCCTCGTGGGACATCCAGGAAACCCAGATCACGTATAATACGACGCTGGCTGCGGTTCTTGCAGTTGGATGGTTGGTGCGGAGAAGGTTCTTTTGATCCGCCTCGCCTCCGCCTTCGTCCAAAAATCACCCGAAGGGATTCGCCGCCCCGCCTTCGTCGCGTTCATCACCGCGGGCGACGGCGACACCGCGGCCAATCTCGACGCGCTGGTCGCGGGGGGTGCGGACGTGATCGAGCTGGGCATGCCGTTCACCGACCCGATGGCCGACGGCCCGGCGATCCAGGCGGCGAACCTGCGTAGTCTGGGCGCGGGCACTACCACGCGCGACGTGCTGATGATCGCCAACGAGTTCCGCGAGCGCCACCCGGAAGTGCCGCTGGTGCTGATGGGCTATGCCAACCCGATGATCCGCCGCGGACCCGAGTGGTTCGCCGCCGAAGCGAAAGGCTGCGGCGTCGACGGGGTGATCTGCGTCGACATTCCGCCCGAGGAGGACGACGCGCTCGGCCCCGCGCTGCGCGCCGAAGGGATCGACCTGATCCGCCTCGCCACCCCGACCACCGACGCGGCGCGGCTACCGACCGTGCTGAATGGATCGTCTGGGTTCGTCTATTACGTCTCGGTCGCCGGGATCACCGGGCTGCAGCAGGCGGCGACCGCATCGATCGCCGGCGCGGTCGCGCGGCTGAAGGAGGCGACCGACCTGCCGATCGCGGTCGGCTTCGGCGTGCGCACCCCCGAGCAGGCCGCCGCCATCGCTAGGGTGGCGGACGGCGTCGTAGTCGGCTCGGCGCTCGTCGAGCTGTGCGAGAAGCATGGCGCCAACGCGCCGGAACACATACAGGCGCTGACCGCTTCCCTAGCAGAAGCCGTTCACTCGTCACGGAGAGTACCCGCATGAGCTGGCTCAGCCGCGTCCGCAATTCGCTCCCGTTCGTCGCCAAGCGCGAAACGCCCGACAACCTTTGGATC
Organism: Tsuneonella dongtanensis; assembly: GCF_001698205.1. Lineage (NCBI taxonomy): Bacteria > Pseudomonadati > Pseudomonadota > Alphaproteobacteria > Sphingomonadales > Erythrobacteraceae > Tsuneonella > Tsuneonella dongtanensis. The sequence continues at coordinate 1,427,988 of NZ_CP016591.1, read as the reverse complement.
AAGTGTCCGAGTTGCCAGGAAATGCTCTTCGTCAAGGAGTACGAAGAGAACCTCCACGTCTGCCCGCGCTGCGACCATCACGGGCGGATCAACGCCGATACCCGGCTGGCGTTGCTGCTCGACGCAGGATTCGACCTGCTGCCCCAGCCAGAGGTCAAGGAAGATCCGCTCAAGTTCAAGGACACTTCGAAGTACACCGACCGTCTCAAGAAGGCGCGTGCGTCCAACGCGCATCAGGACGCATTCAGCGTCGGCTCGGGCGTGATCGACGGTCGCCCCGCGGTGGTCGGGGTGCAGGACTTCACCTTCATGGGCGGCAGCATGGGGATGGCCGTGGGCACGGCGTTCTGTGCGGGCGCCGAGCGCGCGCTCACCCGCAAGTGCCCCTACATCGTCGTCACAGCCGCAGGCGGCGCGCGGATGCAGGAAGGCATCCTCAGCCTGATGCAGATGCCCAAGGCGACCGTCATGACCCGGCGCCTCAGGGCCGCGGGCCTGCCCTACATCGTCGTCCTGACCGACCCAACGACCGGCGGCGTCACCGCGAGCTACGCCATGCTGGGCGACGTGCACATCGCCGAGCCCGGCGCGCTCATCGGCTTTGCCGGACAGCGCGTGATCCAGGACACGATCCGCGAACAGCTCCCCGAAGGCTTCCAGCGCGCCGAATACCTGCACAAGCACGGCATGGTCGACATGGTGGTCGAGCGGAAGGACCTGAAGGCGACGCTGGCGACGCTGATTGACTACCTCGCGCCGAAGAAGGCGGCGTAACCGCGCCAGGAGAATTCGCTTTCCTACAGGGTGTGCCTCGTGCTTGGGAGACCGGCCGTCATCGCACCCTGCATTTTCGGCATGTCGTTGGATTACAACAAGTTGCGGTTCGGTTTTGGTGTCGCTTTAGTGTCGCCTTTCGATCTGCACGGAGCATGACGTGAAAGACTTCGCGACCTCCTCCGACCCGGCGGTCCAGGCGCAGCTCGACCGGTTGGCAGAGCTGTCGGTGCCGCAGGGCCGGCTCGGGCTGGATACGATCCGCGCGCTGCTCGCCCGCCTCGGCGATCCGCACCTTAGCCTGCCGCCGGTGTTCCACGTCGCCGGGACCAACGGCAAGGGATCGACCTGCGCCTACCTGCGCGCGATGCTGGAGGCGGAAGGGTATAAGGTTCATGTCACCACCAGCCCGCACCTGGTGCGCTACAACGAACGCATCCGTGTCGCGGGCGAGCTGATCTCCGACGCGCGCCTCGCGGCGGTACTCGGCGAAGTGCTCGATGCGGGCGCCGACCTCCAGCCGAGCTTCTTCGAGGTCACCATCGCCGCCGCCTTCACCGAGTTCGCGCGGGTTCCGGCCGACGCCTGCGTGGTCGAAGTCGGGCTCGGCGGGCGGTTCGATGCGACGAACGTGATACCGCGCCCCGCGGTGTGCGGGATCGCCAGCCTGGGTATCGACCACGAGCGTTTCCTGCTTGCGCCCGAGCAAGGCACCCCGGACGTTCCGATCGCCCGCATCGCGTTCGAGAAGGCCGGCATCTCCAAGCCCGGCGTCCCCCTGGTCACCCTCAACTACGACGACCTCGTGCACGAAACGATCGCCGAGCAGGCCGAGCGGGTGGGCGCGCCGCTACGCGATGCAGGGCGCTGGTGGCATTTCGGCCACGGCACCGGGGATCGGCTGTCCTATCGCGACACGCAGGGCGAACTGAGCCTTCCGCGCCCGGCGCTTCGTGGGGAGCATCAGTACGCGAATTGCGCGCTGGCGGTCGCCATGCTGCGGCACCAAGAAGTGCTGACCGTGTCGCCCTCCGCGATGGAGCGGGGCGCCACGCATGCGGTGTGGCCGGGCCGGATGCACCGCGTCGCCGCGGGCCCGCTGTCCGGCACGCGCGAGGTCTGGCTCGATGGCGGGCACAACCCGGATGCCGGGGAGATGCTGGCGTGGCATTTCGCCGGGAGGCGGATCCATCTTGTCATCGGGATGCTGGCCAACAAGAACCCGGCGGCGCTGACCGGTCCGCTGGGACCCAGCCTGGCCAGCATCACTGTCGTGCCGGTCCCCGGTCACGACCATCACTCGGCCGCAGCGTTCGGTGACGGGGTTGCCGAGGCGCCCGACGTGGCGGCAGCACTCGCGGCCTTGCCGGACGATGGCCTTCCGGTGCTGATCGCCGGTTCGCTCTACCTCGCGGGCGAGGTCCTGCGCGCGAACGGCGAACTTCCCGACTGACTATTCGGCTGGAACCGGCTGCCCTGCCTCGGGAGCGACCACGCCGGCGTCGCGGCCCATGCGCTTCTGGCGCCACCACTCCAGCACGACGAGGACCACCGCGCCAAGGCCGATCCAGGTGGTGAGGATGAAGACGTCGTAGAACCCGCGATCCTCGATCATCTCGCCCAAGGCGCCGCGGCCGATCGTGCCGATCAGCAGGGTCAGCGACGACAGCAAGGCATACTGCACCGCGGCGTACTGCTTCGACACGATCGACGAGAGCCAGGCGATGTAGGCGGCGCCGGCGATGCCGATGGCGAGGTTCTCGCCGCCGATCGTCACCATCAGCTTGGCGAGCTTCGGGTCCGCTCCCGCGCCCGCGACGAGATTGGTGAGGCCGATCGCGTTGCTTACCGCCTCCATCCGGAGACCACCCACCGCCATGTCGGCGTAGAGCAGGTTGGTGAGTGCAGCGAGAATCCCGCCGATCAGCAGCGTCGCCATGCGCCCGATCACGGTCAGCATCCACCCGCCCAGCGCAAGGCCCAGCACGATCGCGCCGACCCCGAAGAACTTCGAGGCGAAGGCCACCTGGTCGTTGGTGTACTGCAGTTCGCCGAGGTAGAACGGGTAGGCGAAGGTGCCCCAGATCGCGTCGCAGATGCGATAGGTGAGCACCACCGCCATGATCAGCACGAGCGACCAACCCAGCCGCCCGACGAACTCTACGAGCGGCAACAGCAGCGCGCGATAAAGGTGGTCGACCACGAAGCCGCTGCGCCCGTCGAGATCCTCGGCGAGCACGTTGACACCCTTCCTCTTCTGGCCTGCCAGCCACCCGGCGACGAGCGCGGGAAGGACGACGGTCGCGACGATGATCCACGGTCCGAAGTTGAGCGTGAAGTCGGTGGGATTGGGCCGGTCCTCGGGCGCGCTGGTCAGCGACTGGACCATGAATACCAGAACCACGCCGATCGCTCCGGCCCACAGCGCCGCGACCACCGCGAGCGCCTTCGCGCGCACTCCCGGCGCGATCTCGCCTGCGCGGTTCAGCTCGGCCAGTGTCTCGTCGTAGGCATCCTGTTCGGCCGCGGTGCGCATCCCGGAATCGGGCGCCCACAGGCCGACGAAGCCGATCGCGAGCAGGATCACCCCCATCAAGGCATATGTCTGGGGCCAGCCGATCCGTGCCGCGATGACGAGGCCCAGCGCGCCGCCGACGAGCGATGAAAGGCGGTAACCCATCTGGTAGATCGTCGAGAGGATATCGAGCGTCGCTTCCTCGTCCGCCACGTCGATGCGCCAGGCGTTGATCGCGATGTCCTGCGTCGCCGAAGCGAACGCGCCGATCCCGGCAAGCAGAGAGAACATGCCGAGCGCGGAACGCGGGTCGAGCAGGCTCATCGTCACGAGGATCGCGCCCAGAATGAGCTGCGCCGGCACGATCCACTGCTTGCGCTTGCCAAGCTTGCGGAAGCCCGGGATGTCGACCTTGTCGATCAGCGGCGACCAGAGGAACTGGAAGGCATAGGCCAGCCCGATGAGGCTGAAGACGCCCATCGTCTCGAGATCGACCTCGGCCTCGGTCAGCCAGGCATAGAGCGTGCCCAGGAACAGAGCGAAGGGCAGTCCGCTGGCGAACCCGAAGAGCAGCATGAAGCCGGTCTTGCGGTTGTTCAGCGCACGCCCCAGGATACGCCAGCTCGACGGCTTCTTCGCGACTGCCTCTTCCGCCATTCCCTGTGCGTCCTTCCCGTGACCCTCGTTTCGTGCGACACTTAGCGCGGGAAGAGGAATAAGGAAGCGTCGCCATGAACGAGGCCGTAACGCTCCGTGGAAAACGCCCGACCGACGGGCAACTTGCGCTGGCCGAGGCTCTCGCGCGCGGCGAGGAGCGCCCTTCGAGCGGGATCACGACTGTGCCTGCGTCGGTCTACACCGACCCCGATCACTTCGCGCGCGAGAAGTCCGCGCTGTTCGATCGCGTGCCGAGCGTTCTCATGCCGAGCGCACTCCTGCCCGAACCGGGCATGGCGGTGCCGCACGACCTCACCGGGCGACCCTTGCTGGTGACGCGCGACAAGGCAGGCGCGATTCACGTTTTCCTGAACGTCTGCCGCCACCGCGGCACCCGGCTGGTCGAAGGCGGCGAGGCGGAGTGCACCGCGCGGTTGGTGTGTCCCTACCATGCATGGACCTACCGGCTCGACGGGGCCTTGCTCGCCCTGCCCCGCCCCGACAGCTTCCCGGGACTCGACAAAAGCGATTACCACCTCGTCGAATTGCCGAGCCGCGAGGCCGGGGGCCTCATCTGGTATTCGCCGGTCGAGCACGCCGATTTCGCGCTCGCCGACACGCTCGGCGCGGACATGGCGGCGTTCGGCACGCCCGAACACTTCCTGTTCCGCCGCAAGACGCACAGCGTCGCGGGAAACTGGAAGCTGATCATGGACGCATTCCTCGAAAGCTACCACGTCACCCGCCTGCACGCGAAGACGATCGGACCGTTCTTCAAGGACGGAGTGACGAGCGGCGACATGATCGGCCCGCATGCGCGCAGTGCCGTGGGCAGGGTCGACGAACTCGACGGGGTCGACCTGACCGACATGACCGCGCTGCGCCGCCGGGTGACCTATGCCTACCAGCTTCTCCCCGCGACTATCGTGATCGCCAGCCCCGACTACATCAACGTGATGGCGCTGTGGCCGCAGGCGGTCGACGGGACGCTGGTCGAGGATTTCATGCTGATCCCCGAGCCGCCCGCGACCGACAAGGCGCGCGACCATTGGGAACGCTCGTGGGCGCTGCTCGACGGCGGGGTCTTCGCGGGCGAGGACTTCCGCGCCGCAGAGCTCGGCCAACAGGGCCTTTCGACCGGCGTGGTACCGCACCTCACCATCGGCACGCTGGAGGGCGGCATTTCCCGCTTCCACGAGACCGTCAGCGAGGCGTTGCGCGCGGCCAATTGAGCGCCTAGTTGCGCGCCATGCCCCCCGAAACCAAACCGCAAGGCGAACGCATCGCCAAGCTGCTTGCGCGCGCAGGCGTCGCGAGCCGCCGCGAGGTCGAGCGGATGATCGCCGACGGTCGCGTGGCGATTGATGGCAAGGTGCTGGATACTCCCGCGACGATCATCCCCAACCTCAAGGGCGTGAGCGTCGACGGCAAGCCGGTGGCGCAGGCCGAGCCGGCGCGCGTCTTCGCCTTTCACAAGCCGTCCGGCCTGATCACCGCCGAGCGCGATCCGCGGGGCCGCCCGACGATCTACACTGCATTGCGCAATGCATTGCCGAAAGGCGCACCCCGGGTGATGCCGGTCGGCCGGCTCGACCTCAACACCGAAGGGCTGCTGCTTCTCACCAACGATGGCGAGCTGAAGCGCGCGCTCGAACTGCCGGCTTCCAACGTGCCGCGCACCTACCGCGCGCGCGCGTTCGGCGATGTCAGCCAGTCGCAGCTCGACGAGCTGATCGAAGGCGTCGAGATCGACGGGGTACGCTACGGCAAGATCGAGGCGGACCTGGACGGCGGAAAGGGCCGCAACCAGTGGATTCTGCTCACGCTGACCGAGGGCAAGAATCGCGAGGTGCGCCGGGTGCTCGAATATCTTGGCCTGCAGGTCAGCCGCCTGCTGCGCGTGGGCTATGGTCCTTTCAACCTGGGCGACCTGCCGCGAGGCGCTGTCGCCGAGATTCCGCAGGTTCAGGTCGAGAGGCTGCGCAAGAGCCTTCGCAAATGAGGGTCGTCGCCGGGGAATGGCGCGGTCGCAAGCTCGTCGCACCGAAGGGCGAGGCGACCCGGCCGACTGCTGATCGCACGCGCGAAACCATGTTCAACATGCTCGTGAGCCGCGTCGGAAGCTTCGAGGGGCTCACTGTCGCCGACCTTTTCGCCGGATCGGGCGCGCTCGGGCTCGAGGCATTGTCGCGCGGCGCGGCTTCGTGTCTTTTTGTCGAGCAGGACAAGGCGGCACTCGACACGATCCGCGCGAATGTCGCCGCGCTGGATGCGCGCACGCGTGCGACGGTCTCGGCAGGATCGGTGATGAGCCTGGGTCCGGCAAAGGTGCAGCATGATTTGCTCCTTCTCGACCCGCCCTATGGTACCGGCGCTGCGGGTGTCGCGCTCGACCGGCTGCTGAGGCTCGGCTGGATCGGCCCGGCGACATGGATCGCAGTAGAAACGGGTGCGAAGGAGGATCTGGCGGTCCGGGGGCTTGCCATGGAAGCCGAACGCAAGGTCGGCAAGGCGACCATCCGGCTTCTTCGTCTGGAGCAATAGGAAAGGGGCGCCACCCGCCTGGGTAGCGCCCCTCTCGCTTGCCGTCCTGGCGGCGGTTACATCGACGCCGAGGTCTTCATCGGCTTCTTGCCCGGGATCTCGCTGGCGGGCTTCCCCGGCCAGTAATTGAGGGGGCGGTTGCCGTAGTTCAGCCCGGCTTCGCGCGGGTTGATGCAGCTGTCCTGCATGTCGCCCTTGCAGGGCGGATATTCGGTCTTGGCAGTGGCGTTGGTCAACGCCGGGGTGGTCTGGACCACCGAGTTGCTCACGAAACGCGGGCTGCCCACGACTGCATTGGTGGCCGCCGCTGTGGTCGCGGCCATTGCGGTGGCCGAAGCGTTGGCAGACGGCATCGAGGCAAGCTGGTTCTCGATCGCGGCCCAGGCGGCGAAACGCTCTTCCGGCGTCATCGCATAGACCTTGGCGCGCTGTTCGTCGGTCAGCAGCCACCAGCCATTCTGCTGCGGCTCGCTGAGCGTCCAGTAGTAGGTCTGATAGTTATAGGGCCAGCTAGTGTAGAGCGTCTGGCGCTCTGCCGGCCAGGCATCATACACGACCTGCTGCGGCTGGGTCAGGACATAGACCTGACCGTCGGCGGTAACGGCAACGTCCTGCGCGGCGGCGGGGGCGGCAATGGCCAGCGCGGCAGCGCCGGCGAGAATCAACGTCTTCATGTCATACTCTCCGAGATGGCTATTGCGCTGAATACGCACGGGTCTTGCTGCCGGTTCCGCCATGCCCTTGCGCCCAGGGTCGATGTTCCCTAGCTGTTCACGTCCGCCATGAATTCCGAAACCGCCCTTCCCGCAAACGCCGATCGAGGCGATATTCCCGCGTATGCGCAAGGACTTAACGCGCCACAGCAGCAAGCGGTGCTGACCACCGAAGGCCCGGTGCTGATGCTTGCCGGCGCGGGTACGGGCAAGACTGCGGCACTCACCGCACGCCTTGCACACCTCGTCGCGATGCGGCTCGCGTGGCCGAGCGAGATTCTCTGCGTCACCTTCACCAACAAGGCCGCGCGCGAGATGCGCGAGCGCGTGGGGCGGCATATCGGCCAAGCCGTGGAGGGTATGCCGTGGCTAGGCACCTTCCACTCGATCGGGGCCAAGATGCTGCGCCGCCATGCCGAGCTTGTCGGGCTGCAGGCCAACTACACGATCATCGACACCGACGACCAGTTGCGTCTGCTGAAGGCGATGATCGTTGAGGCCGGGCTCGACGAAAAGCGCTGGCCCGCGCGCCAGCTCGCCGGCCTGATCGACCGCTGGAAGAACCGCGGGCTCAACCCGCAAGACCTCGATGCGGTGGAGAACGAGGCTTACGCCAACGGCAAGGGGCAGGAATTCTACGCTCGCTACCAGGAGCGGTTGAAGGCGCTCAACGCCTGCGATTTCGGCGACCTGCTGCTCCACATGCTCAATGTGTTCCGGTCGCACCGGGAAGTGCTCCAGCAGTACCAGCAGCGCTTCAAGTACATCCTCGTCGACGAGTACCAGGACACCAATCAGGTCCAGTACCTCTGGCTCCGGCTCCTCGCGCAGGAGCGCAAGAACATCTGCGTGGTGGGGGACGACGACCAGTCGATCTACTCGTGGCGCGGGGCCGAGGTCGCCAACATCCTCAAATTCGAAAAGGATTTCCCCGGCGCGGCGGTGATCAAGCTTGAGCAGAACTATCGCTCGACCCCGCACATCCTCGCCGCCGCATCGGGCCTCATCAATGCCAACAGCGAGCGGCTCGGCAAGACGCTGTGGACCGAAGTGCCGGCCGGCGAAAAGGTCCGCGTGATCGGGGTGTGGGACGGGCCCGAGGAAGCCCGCCGCGTCGGCGAGGAGATCGAGCGGCTGGAGCGCGAGGGGGCGGGTCTCGACCAGGTCGCGATCCTCGTGCGGGCGCAGTACCAGACCCGCGAGTTCGAGGACCGCTTCATCCAGATCGGCCTCAACTATCGCATCGTCGGCGGCTTCCGCTTTTACGAGCGCGCCGAAATCCGCGACGCGCTCGCCTACTTGCGCGTCATCGCCCAGCCCGCGGACGACCTTGCGTTCGAGCGGATCTACAACCAGCCGAAGCGCGGGCTCGGCGCCAAGACGCTGGAGCAGATGCACCGCCATGCGCGCGCCACCGGTCTGCCGCTTGCCGCCGCTTCGCTGCAACTGGCGGACACCGACGAGCTGCCGCCCCGCGCGCGCGGCACGATCGCGGGTTTGATGGGCCAGTTCCTGCGCTGGCGCGACATGGCCGAAACGACGGTTCCGGCCGAGCTGATCCGCACCGTGCTCGCCGAGAGCGGCTACGAAGCGATGCTCAAGGCGGAAAAGAGCGCCGAGGCCGCCGGGCGTCTCGAGAACCTCAGCGAGCTTGCGCGCGCGATGGAGGAATACGACACCCTCCAGGACTTCCTCGAGCATGTCGCGCTGGTGATGGACAACGACCGCGCCGACGATGGCGAGAAGGTCACGATCATGACCATCCACGCCGCGAAGGGGCTCGAATTCGACCACCTGTTCCTGCCTGGGTGGGAGGAAGGCGTGTTCCCAAGTCAACGCGCGCTCGACGAGGGTGGGCTGGCTTCGCTGGAGGAAGAACGTCGGCTCGCCTACGTCGCGATCACTCGTGCGCGCCGCCGCTGCACGATCCTCCATGCTGCCAACCGCCGCATCTACGGTCAGTGGACGAGCAGCATTCCCAGCCGGTTCGTCGGAGAGCTGCCGGCGGATCACGTGACCGAGGAAACCACCCTGACCGGCGGCGCCAGCCTCTGGCGCGCGCAGATGAGCGAGCACGACGATCCCTTCGCGCACCTCGCCCGCGCCCAGCCCGCGCGCACCCTGACCCGCGGCCCCGGATGGCAGCGGGCGCTGACCACCGGTTACGATTCCACGCCGCACCGCGTGAAGGAAAACACCCGCAGTGCCGCCAGCTTCGCCGCCAAGCCCCGGGCCGACATCGCGATCGGCCAGCGCGTGTTCCACGACAAGTTCGGTTACGGCGAGGTGCTGGGCCAGGAAGGCAACAAGCTGGAAATCGAGTTCGAACAGGCGGGCCGCAAGCGGGTGATCGACAGTTTCGTCACCGCCGCGTGACGGCGTAGTTTCGCGCGGCTGAAACCAATCGGCCCCCCGTTCGCTGACTCGGGCGAAAAGGAGGCTCCCATGGCTGCAAGGGCATTCTGGCAAGGCCAGATCCGGCTGGCGCTCGTTTCGATCCCGGTCGAAATCTACAGCGCCACCAAGTCGGGTGCGAAGATCAGTTTCAACCAGATCCACGAGCCGAGCGGCAAGCGCATCGCCTATGAAAAGGTGGTGCCGGGCATCGGGCCGGTCGACCGCGACGAGATCATCAAGGGATACGAAGTCTCGAAGGGCAATTACGTCCTCCTCGAGGACGACGAGATCGAGGCGGTCAAGATCGAGAGCAAGCGCACGCTGGAGCTGGTCCAGTTCGTCGACGCGTGCGAGATCGACCCGCTCTATTACGACAAGCCCTACTACGTCGCGCCGCAGGACGATCTTGCGGAAGAGGCATTCGTGGTCCTGCGCGAGGCGCTGCGAAAGGCGAAGAAGGTCGGGCTCGGCCAACTGTCAGTGCGAGGCAGCGAAAAGCTCGTCGCGATCAAGCCGTGCGGCAAGGGACTGCTGCTCGAAACGCTGCGCTATGCCGACGAGGTCCGCAAGGGCCAGTCGTTCTTCTCCGACATCGACGACAAGAAGCCCGATGCCGAGCTGCTCGATCTCGCGACGACGCTGATCGACAAGAAATCGGCTCCCTTCGACGCGAGCGAGTTCCACGATCGCTATGTCGATGGCCTGCGCAAGCTGATCGACAAGAAGGCCAAGTCGAAATCGGGCAAGAAGATCATCGAGGATGCAGGGAAGCCCGCGGGCAAGGGATCGGGCAACGTGATCGACCTGATGGCGGCGCTCAAGAAGTCGGTCGGCAGCGAAAAGGCGGCCCCGGCGAAGAAGGCATCGGCCAAGGAACCGGCGAAGCGGCGCAAGTCGGCCTGATCCATGGCGCGCCGCGACCCCCTGTCCGAATACAACGCCAAGCGCGACTTCGGGAAGACGCCCGAACCGGCGGGCAAGGCCGAGAGCAGCGCCGGCGGCGACCTTTTCATCGTCCAGAAGCACGATGCGACCCGCCTGCACTGGGACTTTCGTATCGAGGTCGATGGCGTGCTGAAAAGCTGGGCGGTCACCAAAGGGCCCTCGCCCGACCCTGACATCAAGCGGCTCGCGGTGCGGACAGAGGATCACCCGATGTCCTACGCCGAGTTCGAAGGCACGATCCCGAAGGGCGAATACGGCGGCGGCACGGTGATGCTGTGGGACCGGGGCACATGGGCGCCGATCGCGGGGAAAAGCGCAAAGGACCTCGACAAGGGGCACCTGCACTTCACGCTCGACGGAGAACGGATGAAGGGCGAGTGGCTGCTGATCCGCCTCAAGCCGCGGCCCGGCGAGAAGCGCGAGAACTGGTTGCTGCGCAAGATCGCCGACGAACACGCGCAGGAAGGCGACGGCCTTGTCGAGCGCGAGCTCACCAGCGTGCTGACCGGGCGATCCATGGCAGAGATCGCGGCCGACAAGGCCGGCGAGTACTCGCTCGCCGGCAAGAAGGACGACGCTTTCCTCGCCCAGATGGAAAAGGCGGCGGCGCACAATGCGGGCAAGTCCCGCAAGCGCAAGGCCGGTCGATCGGCGCCCTTGCCGAAGTTCCGCAAGCCGCAGCTGGCCACCCTGGTCGACGACGTGCCGTCCGGAAACCGCTGGATGCACGAGATTAAGTTCGACGGATACCGCGCGCTCGTCGCGGTCAAGGGCAAGGACGTGCGCGTCTATACCCGCAACGGCAAGGACTGGACCGACAAGTTCTCCCCGCTCGTGAAGGCGATCGCCGCGCTCGACCTTCCGCCCTCGCTGATCGATGGCGAGATCGTCGCCACCGACGGCGACGGGAACCCCAGCTTCTCGGCACTGCAGGCCGTTCTCAAGCGCGGGCACGGTGCCCAGAAGGCGGGCGATGCGCTGGAATTCCACGCGTTCGACCTGCTCGAGCTTGGCGGAGAGGACCTTGCCGCACTGCCCAACATCGAAAGGAAGGAGCGTCTCGAAGCGCTGCTCGGCACCGCCGACGCGCCGATCCACGTCGCCGACCACGTCATCGGAGCGGGCGAGAAGCTCTATCGCACTATGTGCGATGCGGGACAGGAAGGGATCATCTCCAAGACGATCGATGGAACTTACGCGAGCCGCCGGTCGAAATCCTGGGTGAAAGTGAAATGCACCCGGCGGCAGGAGTTCGTTATCGTCGGCTGGAAGAAGTCGAGCGCGAAGGGCCGCCCGTTCGCGTCACTGCTCCTCGCCCAGAACGAAGGGGACAAGCTCGTCTATAAAGGCAACGTCGGCACCGGATTCGATGCGACGACGATGGACGACCTGGCGAAGAGATTGCGGCCGCTCGAACGCAAGACCGCGCCGGTCGAGGTCGACAGGACTTCGGCGCGCGGGGTAACCTGGGTGTCGCCCAAGCTCGTCGCCGAGATCGCATTCGCCGAATTCACCGCCGACGGAAACGTGCGTCACGGCAGCTTCGTGGGATTGCGGGGCGACAAGAAGTCGGCCGATGTCGTGCCCGAGAAGGCGGCGCCTGCGCCCGAGGAAGACGAGCCGGTCGCGATTTCCAGCCGCGAGCGCGTGATATTTCCCGACAGCGGCCAGACCAAGGGCGATCTGGCCGACTACTACGCGGCCGTAGCGCCGATAATGCTGCCGTTCGCAGCGCGCCGCCCCATCAGCCTCGTCCGGTGTCCGCAGGGCCGCGCGAAGAAATGCTTCTTCCAGAAGCACGACAGCGGCAGTTTCGGCGACGCGGTGCACCACGTTCCGATCCGCGAAAAGGATGGCGGGAGCGAGGACTACCTCTACGTCGAAGACCTGCGCGGGCTCCTGCAATGCGTGCAGATGGGCACGATCGAATTCCACGGCTGGGCTGCGCGCAGCGATGCAGTGGAAATGCCCGACCGGATGATCTTCGACCTCGACCCGGACGAGGGTCTCGGGTTCGACGACGTGAAGACCGCAGCGACCGACATCCGCGACCGGCTCGCCGATATGGGCCTCGTCAGCTTCGCGATGCTGTCGGGCGGAAAGGGCGTGCACGTCGTCGTGCCGCTTTCGACTGGCCATTCATGGGATGAGCACAAGGATTTCGCGCGGCACTTCGCCGAAGCCCTGTCGCTCGCCGAGCCCGATCGGTTCGTCGCGACGATGAGCAAGGCCAAGCGCAAGGGCAAGATCTTCATCGACTGGCTGCGCAACCAGCGCGGGTCGACCGCGGTCCTGCCCTATTCGGCCCGCGCACGCAGCGGCGCACCGGTCGCGGTTCCGATCGCATGGAACGAGCTCAAGACGATGGACAACGCCCACCCCTTCAGCATCGACGACGCAAAGCGCCTGCTGGACCGTGCGGGGTCCAAGGCCTTGGCCGGATGGGGCTTCGCCGAGCAGAGCCTGCCCGAGTACTGAGCCCGATCAGCCGAACCCCACGTCGAGGAAGCTCGGACGCGGGCCGTTCCATTCGCCAGGCTGCAACGGCGGCCCGTCGTCGTGGTCGCGGCGGGGGCGATCGTCGCGGCGCGGGCGTTCGGCGCGGGGCGCACGCTCGGCGCGGGGTTCGCGCTCGCGGCGCGGGCGCTCCGTTTGCTCTTCGCGCTCGCGGCGAGGCGCGCGTTCGGCCTGCTCCTCACGCTCTTCCTGCGGCTCGGGCGCTTTCAGTTCGACCCGCACGTCCTTCTTGCCGAACACCGGGATCGTCGCCTTGGTCAGCTTCTCGACGTTCTCGATCGCTTCGGCATCGTCTTCGGCGACGAACGTGAAGGCACGGCCCTTGGCGCCCGCGCGGCCCGTCCGTCCGATGCGGTGGACGTAGTCGTCGGGGTGCCACGGCGTGTCGAAGTTGAACACGTGGCTCACCCCCTTGATGTCGAGCCCGCGCGCGGCGACATCGGACGCGACGAGGATGTTCACTTCGCCGCTCTTGAACCGGTCGAGTTCCTTAATCCGGCTCGCCTGGTCCATGTCGCCGTGGATCTCGCTCGAGCGGAAACCGTGGCTCTGCAGGCTCTTGTTGACCTCGCGAACGGTGGTTTTGCGGTTGGCGAAGATGATCGCGGTTTCGACGAGGTCGTTCTTCAGCAGCCAGCGCAGCGTCTCGCGCTTGGCGCGGGACTTCACCGGCACCTTGAACGCGGTGATGTTCTCGTTGGTCGATGCCGCGCGGCTCACCTCGATCCGCTTGGGATTGGTGAGGAACTTCTTCGCCAGGTTCTCGATCGGCTTGGGCATCGTCGCCGAGAACAGCATTGTCTGGCGCGTTTCCGGAAGCTTCGAGCAGATGAATTCGATGTCGGGGATGAACCCCATGTCGAGCATCCGGTCGGCCTCGTCGATCACGAGGAGTTCGCAGCCGGTGAGCAGGATCTTGCCGCGCTCGAACAGGTCCATCAGCCGGCCCGGCGTGGCGATCAGGATGTCGACGCCTTCGTTCAGCGCCTTCAGCTGGTCGCCCATCTGCACGCCGCCGATCAGCAGCGCCATCTTGAGGTCGTGGTTCTTGCCGTACTTCTCGAAGTTCTCGGCCACCTGCGCGGCAAGCTCGCGCGTCGGCTCGAGAATCAGGCTGCGCGGCATCAGCGCGCGGCGGCGGCCGTGGCTCATGATGTCGATCATCGGCAGCACGAAGCTGGCGGTCTTGCCGGTTCCGGTCTGGGCGATACCGATGATGTCCTTCATCATCAGGACCGGCGGGATCGCCTGCGCCTGGATAGGCGTGGGCTCGGTATAGCCGGCCGCTTCGACCGCCTTGAGCAATTCGGGAGAGAGGCCGAGATCGGCGAAGGTCATGCTGATAAGGATTTCCGGGTTGTGTGGGCGGCGAGCGCCCGAAGCGTATACGGATAAGACACCCGTCACGTTCCGCGCGCGCCCCTGCGCGCAAAGGGGGCGAAAGTCAAGGTTGGCGGACGACCTGACCGGCCCGATCAGTCGTCGGTGGCGACGAGCTGGCGCATCCGGCTGATCGCACAGCTTGCCCCGGCGCGCGAGTGGAGCTTGTCGCGCTCGATGCAGAGCAGGCCGTCGCCCGTCCGCTCGAGGTAAAAGCCCGAATAGAAATCGCGCGCATGGCACGCCTTTTCGAGGCTGGCCGCCACCAGCCGCTGGTCGCGCATGAACAGCAGCAGCCTGCCGCCTGCGTCGGCCTGCACCGCGGCAATGCCCGAAACCGGCACGCATTTGCCCATCTTGCGCTCGCTGAGCTTGGCCGGGGCTGCGGCATCGGGCGCCATTTCGGCCAGCATGGACGGGCGAATCGCGGGATCGCGCGGCGCGATGCGGATCGTCACCCGCTGCTCGATCCGTACCTGCCTGACATTCACACCGTCGACAAAATCGACGACTTCGATGGCCTCGCGCTCGACCGCGACCGGTTCAGGCGCTGATTCGCTGGCTCCCAGCGTGGGAACGAGGAGCGCCAGCGGGGCGAGGAGGGCGAACGACGGGTGCATTGTCTGGTCGGCGGTCGTCTGTGCGGATAGCGCACGCGCTTGAATAGCGGCTTAATCCGCAAGCGGAACCCTCCGAAGTGCTGGCATCCCCGGGCCGCGTCGTGTCATAGCGAGACGATGCCGACCGACCGCTCCGCCTTTCTTGCCGAAGCCGCAGACCTGCTCGGGCCGCGGGGCCTGACCGGAGACCCCGACCTTCTCGCGCCCTGGCTGACCGACTGGCGCGGGCGGTTCACCGGGCGCGCGCTCGCGATGGCATCCCCCGCATCGACCGCGGAAGTGGCCGCGCTGGTCCGGTTGTGCGGCCGCCACGGGGTGCCGATCGTACCGCAAGGCGGCAACAGCGGGATGTGCGGCGGCGCCACGCCCGACCCGGAAGGCGACGCGCTGTTGCTTTCGCTGCGGCGGATGGCCGCGATCCGCTCGTTCGATGCCGAGGCGAAGCAGATCGTCTGCGAGGCAGGCGTGGTCCTTCAGACCCTGCACGAAGCGGTCGAGAAGAAGGGACTGCGCTTCCCCCTTACCCTCGGCGGCAAGGGGTCTGCGACGGTGGGCGGCCTGATCTCGACCAACGCCGGGGGGACGCAGGTCCTGCGCCACGGATCGATGCGCGCCCAGGTGCTCGGAATCGAGGCCGTGCTCGCCGACGGCAGCGTCTTTTCCGCGCTCGTCCCTCTCAAGAAGGACAACCGCGGGTTCGACCTCAAGCAGCTCCTGATCGGGTCCGAAGGTACGCTCGGCATCGTTACGGCGGCGACGCTGCGCCTCCTGCCCGCGATCGCCGAGCGGCGCGTGCTGTGGGCCGGCGTGCCCTCTCTCGAAGGGGCACGCGCACTGCTCCTCCATGCCCAGGAGATTGCCGGCGACGCGCTCGAGGGCTTCGAGGTCATGCCCCAGCACACGCTCGACAACGTGGTGGCGCACCTTCCCGGAGCCCGCGCCCCGCTCGGCGGCCGGCACGAATGGCACGCGCTGATCGAGCTTGTCGCGGACGGGTCCGGCGCCGATGGGCTGCCCGATCTTGCCGAGAACCTGCTGGGACGCGCGTTCGAGGCCGGCCTGATCGAAGATGCCGCGATCGCCGCCAGCGAGACGCAGGCCGAAGCGTTCTGGGCCTTGCGCGATTCAATCGCCCCGGCCGAGCGGGCCCAGGGGCCCGCGGTCCAGCACGACATCTCGGTCGCGGTCGAGCGGATGCCGGCCTTCGTCGACACAGCGGTGCCGCTGATGGAGGCTACGTGGCCCGGCAGCCGCGCGGTCGCATTCGGCCACCTGGGCGATGGAAATATCCACTTCCACGTCATTGCGCCGCCGGGAGTCGACCCGCTGGAGTGGCAGACCGGCGACGGCAAGGCGATCAGCGACCAGGTCTATGCCCTCGTCACCGAATGGAACGGATCGATCAGCGCGGAGCACGGCATCGGGCAGTTGAAGCGCGACGCGCTGGAAAAGCTGGGCGATCCCGTCGCGCTGGCGATGATGCGCCGCGTCAAGGACGCGCTCGATCCGCAAGGGCTTCTCAACCCGGGAAAACTCGTCCCGCTTGCGCCCGTGGACGCCACCAACTAAAGCGCGCCCTTCCGTGCGCGGCCCCCTGCGCTCGCGCGAACCGAAATTCAGCTCACCGGAGAGTCATCATGGCCAGCGCGCCGCAGCCCAGCCTTCCCCTGTTCTACAACGACCTCATGCCGCTCAACAGCCGCGACCACGCCAAGTGGCGCGCCCGTCCGCTTGAATCGATCGACTGGCTGAAGAACCAGCACGCCGTGCCGCTGACCGCCGAGGAGTTCATCCAGGCGCAGCGTGACTTCCCGATCATTTTTAGCGCCGGCGATGACCCGGTGCCGCTGGCGCTCATGGGCATGAACGAGGGCGTAAACACCTTCATCGACGACGAAGGCAAGCCTGTCGGCGATTTCTATCTTCCGGCTTATGCGCGCCGCTATCCCTACATGCTGGCCAAGCTTACGCCCGATGCGCAAGAGCTTTCTCTATGTTTCGATCCGACCTGCAAGGCAATCGGCGCGCACAAGGATGGCGAGGCGCTGTTCGCCGACGATGGCCAGCCGGCCGACCCGGTAAAGGCCGCGCTCGAATTCTGCGAGCAATTCGAACAGGCTGGCGCCAAAACGCAGACCTTCATGGAGGCGCTCAAGAAGCACGACCTCATCATGGACGGAGAAATCGCGATTACGCAGAACGACAAGCCCGACGCTCCGTTCGTTTATCGCGGGTTCGGCATGATCAACGAGGAAAAGCTGCGCGCGCTTGATGCCGAGCTGGTCAACGAATGGAACGGCAACGGGATGCTGGCGCTGATCTATGCCCACCTGTTCTCGCTCGACCGGATGCGGATCATTTTCGGGCGCCAGGTCGCCCAGGGCAAGATGGCATCTCTTCAGGCTGCGTCAGCCAACGCCTGAGGCGACGAAACGCCCCGTCCGCACGGTCGGACGGGGCTTGAAACCGGTCTCTCCCGAGACTACTTACAGTTCATCTGGATCGCGCTTCCCTCATGGCCGGTCCGGACTTGGTGCACTTCGGTGCACCTCCTCCCTGAACCTTGGCCACCTGGTGCGATGCACCAGGTGGTTTTTTCTTGGTGCCTACTCCGCCGCCAGCGGCAGCCTTGCGCCGCCCATGTCGGCGACTTCGCTGGCCAGTGCGCGGACCAGTCCGGCCAGCGTCCGGGCGACGCCTGCGAAGCGCCCACTCGGTTCGGCGAATCGCGCATCGAGGTAGCTCGTCCGGCACACCTCTATCTGCAGCGCATGGATACCGCGCGCAGGAAGCGCATGGCGGTCGAGAACGTAGCCACCCGCATAGGGCCGGTTGTGCAGCGCCACGCGGTCGTGCCGCTCGAAGAAGGCAAAGGCCGACCGGACCAGCCGGTGCTGGCAGCTCGCCCCGAACCGGTCGCCGATCACGAACTCGCCCGGACGCTGCTCGCCTGGCCGCGTGGCAAGCGGGGGCATCGAATGCAGGTCGATCAGCAGCACCGCGCCCCACCGGTCGCGCAGATCCTCCAGCGCCCCGGCGAGCGCCGCGTGATAGGGCGCGTGAACACCGGCGATCCGCGCCTCCAGCTCTTCCCGGTCCAGCCGGTTCTTCCAGATCTCGCCCAGGCCGGTCAGTCGGCGCGGAACCAGCCCCAGCCCGCTTCGCGCACGGCGATTCGCTGCGGAATGGCGCACGCCATTCGGCGCTCCTTCAGCGACCATCGACCAGTCCATGTCGTCCGTCGCACGGTTGAGGTCGAGCATCGCGCGCGGCGCATTGGCGACGAGCAGCGCGGCGCCGGTCGCCGAGGCGACTGCATCAGCCAGGCGATCGACATGGCGGTCCTCCAGCCGCAGCGCGGCAAACTCCGCGTCGCGCATCCGTTCGATCAGCTGCGGGGGGTAGGTCTTGCCGCCGTGGGGCGCAGCGATCAGCACCGGGATCGGCGCACCGGCGGGGCGGCGAAGCGTGAAAGCCGGCACGGCGCTGCCGGGGATTTCGCCCCCGCCCTCGCCTTCGATGCCGCCGATTGCCGTGCCGCCGTCCATGACCGCAGAAGTAATCATGCAAAGGCCTGTGTCAAAGCAGCTCGCTCGGCTGCGCGCGAAAGATTTCTTAATCGCATCGGCGTATGGTCCTGCCCATGAACGACCAGCCCCAGATTCGCATCCTGCTCGCAGAGGATGAGGAAGCGATGCGCACCTATCTTGCGCGCGCACTCGAGAACGCCGGATATTCCGTTGTCGCCGTCGATCGCGGGACCGAGGCGATACCGCACCTCGAATCGTCGCATTTCGACCTGCTGCTGTCGGACATCGTCATGCCCGAGATGGACGGGATCGAGCTGGCCCAGCGCTGCAACGAGGTGTCGCCGGCGACGAAGGTGATGTTCATCACCGGGTTCGCCGCGGTCACGCTGAAGGCCAGCCGCGAGCAGCCGCGCGCCAAGGTCCTGTCGAAACCGTTCCATCTCAAGGACCTGGTGCTCGAAGTCGACCGGATGTTCCACTCGGAAGCCGTCGCGCGCATCTGACCACTTGCCACTTGGCGGGACCGTCGCTAGATGGCCCTCCGCTCGATGGTGTGGGCGTATAGCTCAGTGGTAGAGCACTATGTTGACATCGTAGGGGTCGGAAGTTCAATCCTTCCTACGCCCACCATCGGGGCCCAACGAAAAGGCGTCGCGCAAGCGGCGCCTTTTGCGTTTCGGCGCCGTGCGATCGGGGCTGGCCTTGCACCCCCGCCCCGCCCTGCTAAAGCGCGCGCACACCTTCACACAGCAGGACCGACATGGCGAAAATCAAGGTAGCGAACCCGGTCGTCGAGATCGACGGCGACGAGATGACCCGCATCATCTGGCAATGGATCCGCGAGCGGCTGATCCTGCCCTACCTCGACGTGGACCTCCAGTATTACGACCTGTCGATCGAAAACCGCGACGCGACCGACGACAAGGTCACCGTCGATTGCGCCAATGCCATCAAGGCCTGCGGCGTGGGCGTGAAGTGCGCGACGATCACCCCGGACGAGGCACGGGTCGAGGAATTCGGCCTCAAGAAGATGTGGAAGAGCCCCAACGGCACGATCCGCAACATCCTCGGCGGCGTGGTTTTCCGCGAACCGATCGTCATTTCCAACGTGCCGCGGCTGGTGCCGGGCTGGACCGACCCGATCGTCGTGGGACGCCATGCCTTCGGCGACCAGTACCGCGCGACCGACACGCTGATCCCCGGTCCCGGCAAGCTGCGCCTGGTGTTCGACGGCGAGGACGGCACCAAGATCGACCTCGACGTGTTCGACTTCCCCAGCGCCGGCGTTGCGATGGCAATGTACAACCTCGACGATTCGATCCGCGACTTCGCCCGCGCCAGCTTCAACTACGGTCTCAACCTCGGCTGGCCGGTATACCTTTCGACCAAGAACACGATCATGAAGGCCTACGACGGGCGCTTCAAGGACCTGTTCCAGGAGGTCTTCGACACCGAGGGCTTCGCGGCGAAGTTCAAGGAGAAGGGCATCGTCTACGAGCACCGCCTGATCGACGACATGGTCGCCTCGGCGCTCAAGTGGTCGGGCAAGTTCGTGTGGGCGTGCAAGAACTACGACGGCGACGTGCAGTCGGATACCGTCGCGCAGGGCTTCGGCTCGCTCGGCCTGATGACTTCGGTCCTCATGGCGCCCGACGGCAAGACCGTCGAGGCGGAGGCCGCCCACGGCACCGTCACCCGCCACTACCGCCAGCACCAGCAGGGCAAGGCGACCAGCACCAACCCGATCGCCAGCATCTTCGCCTGGACGCAAGGGCTCAGCTACCGCGGCAAGTTCGACGGCACGCCCGAGGTGGTTAAGTTCGCCGAGACGCTCGAGCGCGTCTGCATCGAGACCGTCGAGAGCGGCAAGATGACCAAGGACCTGGCGCTCCTCATCGGCCCCGAACAGCCCTGGATGACCACCGAGAAATTCTTCGAGGCGATCGTCGAGAACCTCGAGAAGGAAATGGCCGCCTGGGCGTGATGCCTCGAGGGTGAAACCAACGCGCCGCTGGGTCATTGCATGACCATTGGGACCGGGTCGGCCTGAGGCTGCACCCGGTCCTTTCGTATTCGAACGCAAGGAAGACCATGGCCCGCACGCCCCGAAAGAAGAGCGAGAAATTCGGCCAGCGCCGGCTCGAGATCCGCAATGCGCGGGCCAAGGACATTCCCGGCATCGCCGCGCTCGTCCGCCGCGTCTACGACGACATGCCCGCCTATACCCACGGCGAGATCCGCGGGCAGATCAACAATTTCCGCGAGGGATGCTTCGTCGCGCTGCTCGACGAGCAGGTGGTGGGCTATTGCGCGACGATGCAGGTGGCCGAGGGGCTCGCGTTCCAGGACCACGACTGGGACGAAATCACCGGCAACGGCTTCGGCAGCCGCCACGACCCGACCGGCGACTGGCTCTACGGCTACGAGATGTGCGTCGACCCCAAGGTTCGCGGTGTGCGCATCGGCCGGCGGCTCTACGAGGAACGCCGCGCATTGGCGGAAGAGCGCGACCTCCAGGGCATCATCTTCGCGGGCCGGATGCCGGGATACCGCCGCGCCAAGCGCAAGGTCTCGGGGCCGCAGGACTACCTCGACCAGGTCGTCGCGGGCAAGCTGCACGATCCCGTCCTGCGCTTCCAGCTCGCCAACGGGTTCGAGCCCGAGCGCGTGCTGGAAAACTACCTGCCCGAGGACAAGGCATCGGAAGCCAACGCCGTGATGATGGTCTGGCGCAACCCCTACGTGGAAAGCGACCAGCCCGCCAAGAAGCGCCTGCCGCGCGGTGTGGAGAGCGTGCGCGTCGCCACCTGCCAGCTCCAGGCGCGCGCGGTGAAGGACTACGACGAGTTCCTCTCCACCGTCCGCTATTTCGTCGACGTCGCAAGCGATTACGAGGCGGACTTCATCCTCTTTCCCGAACTCTTCACGCTGATGCTACTGAGCTACGAGGAAAAGGAACTTTCGCCCGTCGAGGCGATCGAGCGCCTGAGCGAATACACCCCGCGCCTCAAGACCGACATTTCCGACATGGCGATGCGGTTCAACATCAACATCATCGCCGGCAGCCATCCGACGATGATGGACGACGGCGACATCCACAACGTCGCCTACGTCTGTCTGCGCGACGGGTCGGTGCACGAGCAGGAAAAGATCCACCCCACCCCCAACGAGCGGTACTGGTGGAACATCAAGGGCGGCGACAAGATCGACGTGATCCAGACCGACTGCGGCCCGATCGGGGTGCAGATTTGCTACGACAGCGAGTTCCCCGAACTCAGCCGCCGCCTCGCCGACGAGGGCGCGCGCATCATCTTCGTGCCGTTCTGCACCGACAGCCGGCAGGGCTACCTGCGGGTGCGCTATTGCGGGCAGGCGCGTGCGATCGAGAACCAGTGCTTCGTGGTCCTCAGCGGCAACGTCGGCAACCTGCCCAACGTCGGCAACATGGACATCCAGTACGCGCAGAGCTGCATCCTGACGCCTTGCGACTTCCCCTTCGCGCGCGACGGCATTGCGGCGGAAGCGACCGAGAACGTCGAGACCCTGACGATCAGCGACATCAACCTTGCCGACCTTTCATGGGCCCGCGCCGAAGGCACGGTGCGCAACCTCGCCGACCGCCGGTTCGATCTCTACCGGATCGAGTGGGACGAGCACGGCAAGCACCCCGGCAAGCCCCGCCCCCGCCGCGAGCCGCTGGGCGGGCCCCACGGACCCGGCGGCGGCTAGCGCAGCGCTGGCTGCGCACTCCGTCGCGGAGCGGGCGCGGCCCTGCCCTTCTTCGTCACCTTCGACAGCACGCCTTCTAGCACGGGCGTCATCGCGCCCAGCCGCCTGGCCTTGATCACGACGTCCCACAGCGGCTCGAACTTCTTCCAGCCAGCCGCGTAGGCGAAGTGCTTGAGGCTGTGCTTGGCGGTCTCGTGGCTCAGCGCGCCGCGGGCGATGTTGGCCCAGCCGTAGAACGTCCTGTAGGCACGCCAGTACCCCGCCTCGAGCGCCTCCGGCGACAGCTTCGCGGGCCGATAGACCACGTGGCGCGTATCGTAGAGGTCCCAGTCCTGCGTCGTGATCCTTCCCTGCGCGGTCATTTCGCGATGAAGCGCGGTGCCGGGATAGGGCGTCTGGATGTGGAACGTCGCGGTGGTGACGCCATGCCGCACCGCCCAGTCGACCGTCCGGTCGAACACGTCCGGACCGTCATCGTCCATCCCGAACACGAAACTGCCGTTGATCATGATGCCGAGATCGGAAAGGCGCCGCGTCACCTGGGCGTAGTCGCGCGCGAGGTTCTGCTTCTTGTTGCTGTCCTTGAGGTTCTGCGGGCTGAAGGTCTCGAAACCGACGAACAGGCTCCTCAGGCCAGCCTCCGCCGCCTTCTCGATGAGTTCGCCGCGCAGCACGCTGTCCACCGTCGCCGCGCCCTGGAAAAGGCGGCCCATCCCGCGCATCCCCTCGAACAGCCCTTCGGCAAAGCGCCGGTCGCCGAGCAGGTGGTCGTCGAGGAAATAGAGGTGCTTGCCCGGCAGGCGCTCAATCTCGCCCAGCGCTTCATCGATCCGCTGGGTGTAGAACCCGCGACCCCCGGCGAAGAACGCGTCCTTGTAACAGAACGAACAGTGCTGCGGACAGCCGCGCGTGACGACGATCGAGTTCGGCACGAGATAGAGCTGCCGCTTGATGAGGTCGCGGCGTACCCGGGGTATTCCCTCGATCGTCCGCCCGCCGCCGGAAATGTAGCGAGCGCTGGCATGGCCGGCCCGCCAGTCCCGCAGGAAGCAGGGAAATGTCTGCTCGCCCGGCCCGATGAAGATCGTGTCGGCGTGGGCGGCCGCCTCTTCCGGAAGCGAGGTCACATGCAGCCCGCCGAGCACGACGTAACACCCCTTCGCGCGATAATGGTCGGCGATCGCATAGGCGCGATAGGCGTTGGTGATGTAGACTTGGATCACCACGAGGTCGGGCGCATCGTCGGTCCGCAGCCGTTCGACGTGGTCGTCGACCAGTTCCACGTGCCATTCCTGCGGCAGGAACCCGGCGAGCGTCGCCAGCCCCAGCGGCGGGAACAGCGAATACTTGATCGGGCGGAACAGCGGACTCCTGGCCTCCGTGAGCGCGGGGAGGATCATCTTGACGTGCATCGGGCATCTCCTTGCGGGGAGACGCCGACCTGGACGGTCACGCGATGAGGGGCATGAGCGGAAAATGAGGGCCCGCTGAAAAATTTCGATTTGCGCTCGCAGAGGCGCTGAGGCGCAGAGGATTGCTTTCAGCGCGAATGGTTGTTCACGACGCGGCGGATGCCTTCCTTCATCGTTTCCCCGGAGAAATTGAGAAGGAGACCGACCTGGCGGTCGGTCAGACGCAGATATGTAAGGAGCTGCTTTGCGTGAAGATTGCTCAAACGCTCCACCGATTTGACTTCGACGATCAAGACACCCTCGACAAGCAGGTCGACGCGAAACGCGGCTGGGATGGAAAGACCAGCGTAATCGATATCGATCGGCACCTGCCGGGCGACCTCAAGTCCACGGCGGCGTAATGCCGCCTCCAGCACGGTTTCGTAAACGCTCTCGAGCAGTCCCGGACCCAATTCCCGGTGAATGCGAATGCATTCATCGACCACACTCCCGCTTATTTCGTCGACCGCGACCATAATCGAACCCTCTCTGCGCCTCCGCGCCTCTGCGAGCGAAAATTTCTCTCAAGACGACAGTTGCGGCGACCGCACGTGTTCCTGACGGATGCCGTGGCCGATGAAGTAACCGGGAATGCGGCGCAGAAGCGGGAACCGGTTTAGCAGGCGCAGAGGGAGCGGCGGTTCGAGCGGGACGCCGGCGCGGCCTTCGATCAGCGGTTGCAGGACGCGCTCGTGCGCGGCGCGCTGGAAGCCCTGGATCACCTTGGTGGGCCACATCCGGCGGTCCTGCACCTTCGGCAGCAGCGCATCGACGTTTTCTCCGCGCGCCAGCGGCGCGGCGAGCAGGTTCGCCGTGGCCACCGCATCCTGGATCGCGAGATTGATGCCGATCCCGCCGACGGGGCTCATCGCGTGCGCCGCATCGCCGATCGCGAGCAGACCCGGGCGCGACCATTCGGTCAGCCGGTCGAGCGCTACCGACAGCAGGCGCACCGCGCTCCAGTCGGGCAGCGCCTCGTCGATCGTATCGACTTCGGGCAGGGCCATGCGCACGTCGTCGCGAAAGGCCTCGATCCCGCGCTCCTTGACCGCTTCCGCGCCGCCCTTGGCGATGACCGACGCGCATTGCCAGTAATCGCCGCGGTCGATCAGGACGAACAGGCGATATCCGCGGATTACCCCGCGCAGTGCCGTCCCGGCCCCCGCCTTGGGGACGGCGAACCAGAACACGTCGATCGGGGCCCCGAGCGATTCGAGCGGCAGCACTTCCCGCACGCTGGAATCGCGGCCGTCGCAGCGCAGGACGAGGTGGCGTGCGCGGATCTCGCTGCCATCGGCGAGGCGCACGCCGACTGTGCGCCCGCCTTCCTCGATCATGCCCGTGACTTCCGCCTCCATCCGCAGGGCGAAGCGCGGAAAGGCGCGAAGCTCCTCGCGCAGGAAGTCGAGGAACTCCCACTGCGGCATCATCGCGATGAACGGCGCGGGCATGTCCAGCTGCCGCAGGTCGCCGATCATGAGCTTGCGTTCGTTGTACCAGATTTCCGCATGGTCGAGCCGGTTGTGCGGCCGCGCGAGAAAGCGGTCCAGCATGCCCATTTCGTCGAGCAACTGCATGGTCGAGGGATGGACGGTGTCGCCACGGAAATCGCGGAAGAAGTCGCCGTGTTTCTCGAGCACCGTCACGCCCACGCCCGCGCGCGCAAGCAGCAGCGCAGCCATCATTCCGGCGGGCCCGCCCCCGACGACGACGACATCGGATTCCATGCCGTCCGGACTATCGGATTACCCGCCCAAAGAACATTTGATTTTCCTACTCGGGGCCTGAGCGGCTAGCACGGTCGCCATGTTCTCCATCCCACCGTTTCTCTTACTGCCCGCCCCGGAGGCCTCCCGCCCCGAAGGTCACGAATCCAACGCCCGATCCTGCCGGTTTACGGATGGGATCCGGGTCGCGGGAGTTTTTCGAAACATGGGGATGACTGTGACAGCGGGGCCGCACGGATGACCGAAGGCCTGACCCATTCGACAACCTTGTCCGACGCGCTGGTGATCCTCGGCGCGGCCGGCATCGTCATCCCGGTCTTCCACCGGTTCCGCATCACGCCCGTCATCGGCTTCATCCTCATCGGCATCCTTGTCGGGCCCTTCGGCCTCGGCCGGCTCGTGCCGCAGGCGCCGTGGCTCTACCATGTGACGATCACAGAGCCCGAAGCGCTCGTGCCCTTCGCCGAATTCGGAATCATCCTGCTGCTGTTCACCATCGGCCTCGAACTGTCGTTCAATCGCCTGTGGACCATGCGCAAACTGGTGTTCGGCCTTGGCGCGCTTGAACTGCTCATCATAGGTGCGCTGCTCGCAGGTGTTTTCACCGTGAGCGGACAGGGGACCACGGCCGCGCTGGCGCTCGGCTTTGCGCTCGCGCTCTCATCCACCGCGATCGTTCTGCCGATCTCCGGCACATCGAGTCCGGTCGGCCGTGCCGCGCTGTCGATGCTCTTGTTCGAAGACATCGCCATCGTGCCGATGATCTTCGTGCTCGGCGCACTCGCCCCCTATGCGCAGGCCGACGGCTGGGAAGGCCTTGTCGATACGCTGTGGCAGGGGCTGGTGGTCGTCATCGCGCTGCTCGTCATCGGGCGGCTGGCGCTCCCTCGCCTGTTCGCGCAGGCGGCGCGGACCAAGAGCCCCGAGCTGTTCCTCGCCGCCAGCCTGCTCGTCGTGATCGGCGCAAGTCTGGCGACCGCAGCGGTCGGCCTGTCGCCCATCGTCGGCGCGCTGATCGCCGGACTGCTGATCGCGGAGACCGAGTATCACGGCGAGGTCGAGGGGATCATCGAGCCGTTCAAGGGCATGGCGCTGGGCATCTTCCTGATCACCGTCGGGATGAGCATCGACGTGATGAAGGTCTGGGACGACATCGGCGCGATTGCGGTCGCGGTCGTCGGGGTGCTCGTGCTGAAGGCGCTGGTCACCAGCATCCTGCTGCGACTGATGGGCGCCCGCCGCAGCACCGCGGCCGAGACGGGCCTGCTCATGGCATCGCCCAGCGAGACCACCCTGATCGTGCTGTCGGCGGCAACCGCCGCGCTGCTGATCGACCGCGAGACCGCCCAGTTCTGGCAGATCGTCACCGCTATCGGGCTGACCGTCACGCCGCTGCTCGCTCGTCTCGGCCGCGCCGTCGCACGGCGGGTCGAGCCTGCGCCCGAGGTCTCTGAGCGCCAGGGTGGCGAAAGCCCCGCGATCATAGTGGGAGCGGGACGCGTGGGACGGTTGGTGGCCGACATGCTCCTCGTCCACGGCAAGCCCTACGTCGCCATCGACACGGACGCCGACATGGTCGAACGCGCCAGGCGCAAGGGCTACAATGCGACCTTCGGCGATGCTGCGCGAAGCAAGGCGCTGGACCGGCTGGGCATCGAGACAGCGCCGGCGGTGATCCTGACCATGGATGAGCCGGTACTAGCGCAGCGGCTGACCGCGAAGCTGCGCAAGGCGCACCCGCAATTGCCGATCATCGCCCGTGCCCGCGATCTCAACCACGCGACGGTCCTCTACCGGATGGGCGCAAGCCACGCGGTGCCCGAAACCCTCGAAAGCTCGCTTCAGTTGAGCGAGGCGGTGCTGGTCGACCTCGGGGTCGCGATGGGGCCGGTGATCGCCTCGATCCACGAGAAGCGCGACGAGTTCCGCGAGCAGATCAGGCGCGAGGCGAACCTCGGACACACGCCCAAGCTGCGGACCGGCTCTGCCGAGACCGGATAGAACCGCTGGCTCGTTCGTTGGGTAGTTGAAAGGAAATCCACATGAGCGATCTCAAGCAGCGGCCGGATGCCGCCCCCAAGGAACAATCGGGCGAGGAAAAGGGGCCGATCAAGGGCCCCCAGCGCACCGACGACGTCACGCAGGTCAAGGATACCGCTCGAGGCAGCGGCCCTGCCACTCGTGCTGCGAGCGGCCACCGCGGCTAATTGGCCGCAGAAGCGATCAGGTGGTTGCGGCGACGCCGGTAAGCGCGCGCCGGACTGCCTCGATCGCTTCGGCTCCCTTTGAACCGTCAGGGCCACCGCCCTGCGCCATGTCAGCGCGGCCGCCGCCGCCCTTGCCCCCGAGTGCCTCGACGCCTGCGCGGACGAGGTCGACCGCGCTGATGTGGTCGGTCAGGTCGTCGGTGACCGCCGCCGCGATCGCGCCCTTCCCGTCGTTGACCGCGACGATTGCCGCGACCCCAGAACCGAGCCGCGCCTTGGCTTCGTCGAGCAGGCCGCGCAGGGCCTTCGCCTCCAGGCCTTCGATGACCTGGCCGGAGAACTTCACCCCGCCCACGTCCTCGTCTGCCACCGCAGGCTTCCCCGCCCCGCCACCGCCCAGCGCCAGGGCTTTCTTCGCCTCGGCAAGCTCGCGCTCCAGCCGCTTGCGGTCATCGAGCAGTGCTGCAAGCCGTGCAGGCACGTCTTCGGGCGCGGCACGGATCGCGGACGCGGCCTCCTTCAGCGCATCCTCGCGCGCAACGAGCCATTGGCGCGCCGCTTCGCCGGTCAGCGCTTCGATCCGGCGCACTCCGCTGGACACTGCGCTCTCGGAAACGATGCGGAACACGCCGATGTCGCCGGTCGCACGCACGTGCGTGCCGCCGCACAATTCGACCGAGTAATGCCGGCCCTCGTCGCCCGCACGGCCCATGCTGAGGACACGGACCTCGTCGCCGTACTTTTCGCCGAACAGCGCCAATGCACCCGCCTGCACCGCATCGTCGGGAGTCATCAGACGCGTGGTCACCGTCTCGTTGGCGCGGATTTCGGCGTTCACCTCTGCCTCGACCGCGGCGATGTCCTCATCAGTAAGCGGCTTGGGATGCGAGAAGTCGAACCGGAAGCGGTCGTCGGCGACCAGCGATCCCTTCTGCGTCACGTGCTCGCCGAGCCGGTGGCGCAAGGCCGCGTGAACGAGGTGGGTCGCCGAATGGTTGGCGCGAATGCGATCACGCCGGTCGGCATCCACCCACAGGTGGACGACGTCGCCGACCTTGATCGTGCCCGCTTCGACCGTCCCGTGATGCGCATGGAGCCGGCCGAGCGGCTTGCCCGTGTCGGTCACCGCGATCTTCAAACCGTCCGAGGTCGTCATGGTGCCGGCATCACCCGACTGCCCGCCGCTCTCGCCATAGAACGGGGTCTGGTTGGTGAGCACGATCACGCTCTCGCCCGCGCCCGCCGACTGGACCTCCGCACCGTCGCGTACCAAGGCCACGACGCGCCCTTCCCCCTCGGTCGAGGTGTAACCGGTGAATTCGGTGCCGCCTTCGCGCTCGGCGATGTCGAACCACAGCTCGCCGTCGGCGGCTTGCCCGCTCCCCTTCCAAGCCGCGCGCGCAGCGGCCTTTTGCCGGGCCATCGCCGCATCGAAGCCGTCCCGTTCCACCGCGATTCCGCGGCTGCGGAGCGCGTCCTCGGTCAGGTCGTACGGAAAGCCGTACGTGTCGTAGAGCTTGAACGCGGTTTCGCCGTCGAGTTCTCCGCCTTCGCCCATCGAACCGGTCACTTCGTCGAGGAGCTTCAGGCCGTTCGCCAGCGTCCGACGGAACTGGGTTTCCTCACGCTCCAGCGTCTCTTCGATGAGCGGCTGCGCGCGGCCAAGCTCAGGATAGGCCTGCCCCATCTCCGCCACCAGCGCGGGCACCAGCCGGTGCATCAGAGGCTCCTTCGCGCCCAGCAGGTGGGCATGACGCATCGCGCGGCGCATGATGCGCCGCAGGACATAGCCGCGGCCCTCGTTCGACGGCAGCACGCCATCGGCCAGAAGGAAGCTGGTCGACCGCAAGTGATCGGCGATGACCCTGTGGCTCGCCTTCTGGTCGCCCTCGGCCCGGACACCGGTCAGGCCCTCGCTCGCGCCGATGAGCGCCTTGAACGTGTCGGTGTCGTAATTGTCCGGGATACCCTGCATCACGGCCGCGATACGCTCGAGGCCCATGCCGGTATCGATGCTCGGCTTGGGCAGGTCGGCCACGATCTCGTCGGCCGCCTGCTCGTACTGCATGAACACGAGGTTCCAGATCTCGACGAAGCGATCGCCGTCCTCATCCGGGCTTCCGGGCGGGCCGCCGAATATGTGGTCGCCGTGGTCGTAGAAGATTTCCGAGCATGGTCCGCACGGACCATCGCTGCCCATCGCCCAGAAGTTGTCCTTCGTCGGAATGCGGATGATCCGCGCTTCGGGCAGGCCGCTGATCTTGCGCCAGAGGTCGAACGCCTCGTCGTCGGTGTGATAGACGGTGGCGGTCAGGCGGTCGGGCGCGAGGCCCCATTCCCTGGTCAGCAGCGTCCACGCGTGCGTGATCGCCTGCTCCTTGAAGTAATCCCCGAAGCTGAAGTTACCGAGCATCTCGAAGAACGTGTGATGCCGTGCGGTGTAGCCGACATTGTCGAGGTCGTTGTGCTTTCCGCCTGCGCGGACGCATTTCTGGCTCGAGGCTGCAGTGGCGCTCGGCGGGGTCTCGAGCCCGGTGAAGACGTTCTTGAACGGCACCATGCCGGCGTTGACGAACATCAGCGTCGGGTCGTTGTACGGCACGAGCGGGGCGCTCGGCACGACGCGATGCCCCGCGCTCGCGAAGTAGTCGAGGAAACTGCGGCGGATGTCGTTGGTCGAGGTCATGGCCGACCGCAGGTAATTGCTGCGACCGCGAGCGACAAGCGAATTAAGGTCGAATCATGGCAGCTCTAGAGAGGAGCCATGGCGCTCACTATCCATGCGGCCGCTTCAAGAGCGACGATCGAACCATCGCGGCGGTCGGTCAGGAACCGCTCGAGGCGGTCGACGAAATGGCTTCGGGCATCGGGGTCCAGTTCGGCAGCCGCCGCAGCCGCGGGTCCGATGGCGAGGAAATAGGTCAGCGCGTCGGCGACCGGATCGCCCCCGGCACCCGCGACGTAGGCAAAATCGAGCCTTTCGAAGGCGATCTCCCGCCAGCCGGCCTGGGCCAGGATGGCCTCGACGTGAGCGGGATCGGCAAAGGCGAACGGCCCGGGCGCGCCGGGAGGAGGAACCGAGGCCACGCCTGGAGGCAAGAGGTCGGCGATACCGCTCGCCCACGGATTCTCCGCTCGGTCGCGGAAGCACGAGAACAGCAACCTCGCTGAGGGTGCCGCAATCGCGCGCAAGTGAGCGAACGCGGCCGCCGGATCGTCGAAGAACATGACGCCGTGACGGGAAATCAACAGGTCCGGCGCCGCCCCTTCGGGATTCCAGCTTGCGGCGTCGGCCAGCGTGAAGCGGACGTTCGTTAGGGTGTCGGCCCGCTCACGAGCCGCGACGACAAGCGGTTCGCTGACGTCCACCCCGTCGACGCGGGAACGCGGATGCTCGCGCGCGAGCGCGAGCGAGAGCTCGCCCGCTCCGCATCCGACATCGAGGATCTGGCGCAAGGGCGCCTGGCGGGCGCGATCGAGGAGCCGCTGGGTGACGCCCGCGAAGCTGCGGTCGGTGCGCCGCCATTCGTCGGCCCATTTACGGCCTGTACGGCCCTCCCAGTCGCTGCGACCCGTCATCCGTCCTCCTGCTGCCCAAGCGCCCAATCGTCGCGGACGATCTGACACACATGCCATTATTGCAGAAACGGAAAAGCCGGTGCGGGCCGCTAGGACACTCGCACCGGCTTTCCGGTTCGACGGGCGCTGGGAGGGGGGAGTGCGCCCGCGGTTGAGGATCAGGCGTCGTCGTCCGCGTCCGGACCCGTCATCATCTCCTCGGCGACGGCGTCGGTCCGGCCACGGATCGCGGCTTCCAACTTGTCGCAAACTTCGGGGTTCTCTTTGAGGTACGTCTTGGCGTTCTCGCGACCCTGGCCGATGCGGATGCTGTCGTAGCTGAACCACGAGCCCGACTTCTCGACGATGCCAGCCTTGACGCCGAGGTCGAGGATCTCGCCGATCTTCGAGATGCCCTCGCCGTACATGATGTCGAATTCGACCTGCTTGAACGGCGGAGCGACCTTGTTCTTGACGACCTTCACGCGGGTGGTGTTGCCGATGATGTCGTCGCGATCCTTGATCTGGCCGGTGCGGCGGATGTCGAGGCGGACCGAGGCGTAGAATTTGAGCGCGTTGCCGCCGGTCGTGGTCTCGGGATTGCCGTACATCACGCCGATCTTCATGCGCAGCTGGTTGATGAAGATCACCATGCACTTCGACCGGTTGATCGAGCCGGTGAGCTTGCGCAGCGACTGGCTCATCAGGCGAGCCTGGAGGCCGACGTGGCTGTCGCCCATCTCGCCTTCGATCTCGGCCCGGGGGACCAGCGCGGCGACGCTGTCCACCACCAGCACGTCGATCGCGTTCGAACGCACGAGCGTGTCGACAATCTCAAGCGCCTGTTCGCCGGTGTCGGGCTGCGAGACGATCAGTTCGTCGATATTGACGCCAAGCTTCTTGGCATAGACGGGATCGAGCGCGTGCTCGGCGTCCACGAAGGCGACCGTACCACCATTCTTCTGGCACTCGGCCAGAACGTGCAGCGCCAGTGTCGTCTTGCCCGAGCTCTCGGGTCCGTAGACCTCGATCACGCGGCCCTTGGGCAAGCCACCCACGCCAAGCGCGATGTCGAGCCCCAAGCTGCCGGTCGAGATCGTTTCGACCTGCATCGTTTCCTTCTGGCCCAGCTTCATCGCCGAGCCCTTGCCGAATGCGCGGTCGATCTGTGCGAGCGCGGCGTCGAGCGCCTTCTGACGGTCCGTATCCAAGTTCTTGTCTTCCACCAGCTTGAGATTCGAAGCCGCCATGACACACCCTTTCGCGCTTTGCCTAGAGCCGCCGGAGATTTGGCGGCCACCTGTCACCCGAAGGGATATGTATCTGCTTTGTTCCATGAGAACAAGAGTGGAACGAAAAAATTCCTACAGGCGCGTCAGCGGCTTACTCGTCGACGATCGTCCAGCGCAGTTCGCGGGTCCCGTTGGCCGGCACGGTGGTTTCGTAGATCCGCGCGCCATCCTTGATCCGCACGCCGCGAAGACCTCCGATTCGCGCCGCCGAGCCGCCGAGCGTTACCCGCAGTTTCGCGGCCGAGGGATTGGCGTTGGTGACCACCAGCTTCATCGGTACCTTGTCGCCCCGTTTGCGCTTCTCCGCGTCGGCCTCGGCCGAACAGGCAGCAAATACCTGGGCGCTCGTCCCCATTTCGATTTCGACGTCCTGGCCAGCGGCATAGTCGCGCAGACGCTCTTCACCGACCAGCAGTTCGCCGTCGGGCGTCGATTCGAACACGGTGATTCCCCCGGTCGGCAGGGCGAGCCCGAGGCCATGCTTCCGGTCGTTGACCGTCGTCAGCAGGAGGCGGGTCCCTTGCGGCTCGCTCTCAGCCCGCCACGGCGCGCAGTAGGTCGTGTGCCACAGCTTGCCCTCCACACTCTCGCGCTCGAGGAAGGCGACCTGCTTCTGGCTCTGAGCGGACACGGTGACCGGCTCGGGCACGCGGTAGAGCTTGAGATCGGCGAGGTCCTCCTCGCGCGCCACCATCGCCGCTTTCGACATCCGCGAGCCCGTGACCATGATCGCGGCGCTCTCTTCCATCATCGTCACTGCAGCCGGGGGCGGCGGCGGAGGTGGTGGCGGCGGATAGTGCCCGTCGCTGCGGTAGTAGGGCAGCGGCGACCCATCCGCAGTCCGACCCAAGGGATAACAGATCAGTTGCAGCGGCTTCCCGTCAGGCGGATCGGACAGTCCGCGAAAATCGCTCTCGACCTTGAGGCGCCCTGCGACCGCCATCAGTTGGGCGTCGGCGAAAGTCTGGTTGTTGTCGTTGACCAGCGTCAGCCAGCTCGTCAGGCGCATCCGGACATCGTCCGCCGACCCGCCTTCATCGAGCGTCGCGACATAGTGCGCCTGCCAGTCGAAGCCCCACGAAAGGTAGGTGAGCGTCACCGTGTAGGTGCCGCCCTGCGGGCTCGCCGTGTCGATCGAATAGACCGGCCGTGCGGACAGCCCGGCGGGGACGCGGTCGAAAGCGAGCTTCTCGGGCACGCCCGAACAGCCGACCGCCTCGAACCCCGCGCTCGTCTGGAGCACCAGCCCGCCATCGGCGCGGGTGCGCACGATCGCCGATTCGCGGGTTTCCTCTCCGGTGGCGGGATTGGTGCGGGTAACGGTCACGCGGTTGCCCAGCGTGCCGTCGACCAGCGCGCCGGGGCTCAGCAGGTCTGCGTTCCGGTTCTTCTCGATCGTGCCGCCCGGCAGCCCGGTGACGATCGCCGTCACCGCGACCAATCCCTCGGAGACGCCCTCGAACCTGATCGTCGATTCGCCCGGCGGGAGGGTGACCTGACGGGTCTCGCTGATCATGGCGAAGCCCTGCGGCCAGTCACGGCGCATAGCCTCGTCGGGACCGCGGTTGGGATCGCGATAGACCGTGACCGCGAGCTTCGTAGGCTCGGACGCGTCGACCGCCTCGCGCGCCACGAGCGGCGGCGCGGCGATGCCCGCGAGCAGCAGACCGATCAGGAGGCGGCGCACCGCGCGCCTCCTCAGTACCGTGTCTCGTAGGTGACGCGTACCTCGCGCTTGCCGTTCGCGGGAACGGTGACGAGGTACTTGCGCGTGTCGGCATTGATCTGCTCGCCTTTCACGTCCTCGCTGGTCACCCGGAAGTCGCGGCTCCACCAGCCGCGGTCGAGCCCGCCCTGGGTCAGTTCCACTTCGACAGGCGTCGGCTTCGCGTTGGTGAAGGTGTAACGCATCGTCGTGCGCCAGTATTCGACAGCGCGCTCCCTGGTCACCTCGCGGACGACCTCGCCGTCCTTGATCACGCGGTAGCGGTTCGAGGCTTCCCACTCGCCCGAAGTGATCTTCTCGCGGCTCACCACCTCGGCCTGAACGAAGACGTCGAACGCATCGCCGGTGGTCAGTGTCAGTGCGCTTCCCATCGGGGTGTGGCCGATGCTGCTTTCGCCGACGAACTGCGGGGTGCCGTTGCGGTCGCGCTGGTAGAACCGCACCGTACCTGCCGGGAGCGCATCGCCGAGGCCCTGCTCGCGAGAGGTCGAAAACCCGATCGCGCTCGAGACGTTGACCGGCTGGTCGTCGCTCGAGAGCCAGCCGACGCTGCGGGCGTAGACCTTCCTGGCGGGCACCGCCTGGACGTCGAGAAAGCTGACCTGCTTGGTCTGCGCGTTGGCAATCGTGGTACGGCCGGGCAGCGGGTAGAGGTAGTAATCGCCAAGGCGCTCACGGTCTGCGGTCTCGGTGCCGGGCACGAAATTGCCGGGGCGCGGTGGCGGTGGCGGCGGCATGGGACGGCCACGCACCATCCTGTTGCCCCCGCTCGCCTGCGGACTGCCCGCGACGAGGACGGTGTCGGCGTTGTTGAACGTCGTTCCGGTCTGGTTGGTCAGCGTGACCCAGCCCTGCATGTCGGTCGTGCCCTTGGCCTCGTCGTAGAGCGCGACGTAGTCGGCCGACCAGCCGAGGCCGCCGGTCAGGTAGCGGATCGAAGCGGGGCGGGTGCCGCCGCGGTCGCTTTCGACGGTCACCGACAGCGTCGGGCGCGCGCGGAGGTTCGGCGGGACGCGGTCGAAAATGACCCGCACCGGCAGGCCGTCGTCGCGCAGGACCTCGATACGGTCGCCGATGCGCACGACCACCCCGCCCGCGGTCGAAAGCACGGTGGCGCGCTCGCGCGTCTCGGCGCCGGTCGCGGGGTTCGTGCGGATCAGCGTGACGGTCTGGCCGATCGCCTTTTCCATCATCTTGGTGGGGGTCAGGATGTCGAAATCGAAGTTCTGCTCGACGATCCCTGCCCCGGCGGCGTTGAAGCTTAGGGTTTCGGGCCGGATCTGCGCCGATACGTCGGGAAACTCGATCCGGCTGCGCCCGTTCGCGATGTCGAGCTGGCGAACGTCCTGCACCAGGGCGATGCCGTTGTTGTAGATCGTGACGTCGAGATCGCCTTGAGCGGTCGGTCCGATTTCGGCAGGCGTTGCAGAGTTCTGGGCATATGCGGCGGTGGCGCAAACGGCGGCAGCCGCCAGGCTCAGGTGCTTCAAGCGCATCGACAGTTCCCCTCATGCAGCCGCACGGTCAGCGACCGATGTAACATTGTATCCTCAGTCTTGCGGGAAGCTGAACGGCTTTGCACTACCCCCGCGCGGCGCCCAGCACGGCACCGACCTTGTCGGAAATCTGCTGCACGCTGAAGGGTTTGGCAATGAAATGCATGTCGGCGATGTCGATATCGTTGCGCAGCTGCTCTTCGGC
This sequence comes from Tsuneonella dongtanensis, assembly GCF_001698205.1. NCBI lineage: Bacteria > Pseudomonadati > Pseudomonadota > Alphaproteobacteria > Sphingomonadales > Erythrobacteraceae > Tsuneonella > Tsuneonella dongtanensis. The sequence goes on along the minus strand of NZ_CP016591.1, from coordinate 1,392,005 downwards.
GTAGCCCGACATGAAGAGGATCGGCAGTGCCGGTTTGGCCTTGCGGATCGCGCGCGCCATCGCCGGGCCGTCCATCCCGGGCATGACCACATCGGAGACGACGATATCGAATTCGCCGCCATTGGCGACCGCCGCGAGGCCCTCTTCCCCGTCCGCGCACGCGGTCACCGAATAGCCTGCGCGCGTGAGCGCCCGCTCGGCGACCGCGCGGACCATGTCCTCGTCCTCGACCAGCAGGATCTTGCCCCCGCCCGACCACTCGCCGGTCGGCGCGGCTTCCGCTTTGGGCGCGCGAGCGGGCATCTCGCCGCTGTAGACCGGAAGGTAGACGCTGAACCGGGCCCCGGCGCGCGAGCCCGCGGTCGCCGGGATGTTGTCGGCAAAGATGAAGCCACCGGACTGTTTGACGATGCCATAGACGGTCGACAGGCCCAGCCCGGTCCCGCCCATCGTCATCGACTGGGCTCCGCCGCGGCCTTGCTGCTTGGTGGTGAAGAAGGGCTCGAAGATCTTGCCGAGGTGTTCCGGAGGGATGCCGCCGCCCGAATCCTGTACGACGAGCACGGTGTATTCGCCCTCGGGAATGATCTCGCTGCCCATCTTGCGCACGTCGCGGGCCGTCACCCTGCGGGTGGCTAGCGAAAGCTTGCCCGATCCATCTCCCTTCGCCTGCATCGCGTCGCGCGCGTTGACGGCGAGGTTGACGATGACCTGCTCCAGCTGCTGCGGGTCGGCCCGCACCGGGCCGAGCTCGCGGTCGTGGTGGACCTTCAATTCGATCTTCTCGCCGAGCAGGCGCTTGAGCAGCTGGCTGACCTCGCTGACCACATCGGGCACCTGGAGCACTTCGGGCCGCAACGTCTGCTGGCGACTGAAGGCGAGCAGCTGGCGGGTGAGCGCCGCCGCTCGGTTGGAATTGGCGCGGATCTGCTGGATGTCGTCGTAGTCGCTGTCGCCCGGGGTGTGGCGCAGCAGCATGAGGTCGCAGGTGCCGATCACGGCGGTCAGCACGTTGTTGAAATCGTGCGCGACACCCCCGGCGAGCTGCCCAACGGCCTGCATCTTGGTCGCTTGGGCGACCTGCCGCTTGAGCCGCGTCTCCTCGGTCGAATCGACGAGGCTCAGCAGGACTGCCGCGTCGCCCAGCCCGCGAACACCGGCAATGCCGAGCGATACGGGATCGTCGGGAGTCCCGCGCAGGCGTATCGCCATGTCGGTCGCACTCGCCGGTCCCTTGCCGAAACGGCGCACGGCGTCGACCACCGGGCCCTTGTCCTCGCGCACGACCAGATCCGAGGGGAACGGCGGCAGGGGCTTGTCGGCAATACCCGCCGCGCGGCGGAACGGAGTGTTCGCGAAAAGGAACCGCCCGTCGCGGTCGGTCATCGCGAGGCCCAGCGGAAGGGCGCCGAGCAGGGCCTCGAGCTGCGGGGTGGCAGCGGAACCGGCCGATTCACCTGCACCGCCCAGACCGACTCCCGCATCGACCAGCAGCATCAGGCTCGGTCCGGCATCGGCGTCGGGAGCACGCGTCGCTGCGACCTCCCCAAGGGGCACATGGATCAGCGTCTGCGGGCTTCCGCGCCGCCCTTCGCGGGCGAAGAATATCCGGTCGCGCTCATCCGATCGAAGAAGGTTGGCGAAATCCTGGCCCGCCATTGTCGCCGACGCATCGCCCGCGACGCGCACGGCAAAGCCGGGCGCGGTCGCGCGGACCAGCCCGTCCGACCCGACGAGTGCCGCCTCGATCCCGCTGCGCGACAGCAAGTGCCCCAGCGGCCCCGCCAGCGCGCGCCCCAGATCGGCGACGAAATCCTCTTCGGCTTGACCCTCGAACCGCCAGACAAGGTAGTCCTCGCCGCGACCTGCCCGTTCGGCACGCGCCGTCCATCGTCGGGTTCCGTCGGCGCTGTCGATTCCCGCCGCCTCGCCGCTGCCCTCGCGCCAGGCTTCACGCGCGGCGCGCGCCAGTGCCTCGAGCGCAGGCCGGTCGAGCTGAAGGTTCGGCGGCGCATTGCCGGCACCGAACCAGTCGGAGTAGGCGCGGTTGGCGCAGACGAGCCGGTTGGCCCGGTCGACGATGGCCACCGCCTCGCCCGGGCGTTCGATCGCCGCGACCGTTACCGACCAGTCGGGCGGCGCGAGCTCTTCCCCACGATCGGTCGGCTGTGCGCGCGCGATGGCGTTCGCGGCGACGATGAGGACTGCCACGCCGCCGAGGAACGAGGCTGCCGCCACCAGCTCGCCGCTCGCTAGCCAGACCACCGCCGCACTGACCAGCGCGGCAACGCCAAGCACCGCATAAAGCGGCGTAGTGCGCTGCGCCGTGACGGTCATTCGATGCCCGTCGGGGGAAATTCCGCTTCCTCGCTCCCGCGGCGTATGCGCCGTTCCATCAGGCGGCGCCTGCGCTTGGCAGCGACGATGTAGCGCCACGAGAAGCTCGTCGCGACATAGCTCGCCGCGGCGGCGACTGCCGCGACCACGACCAGTCCGAACGCCGTGACCAGCGTCGCGCCGGTCAACCACTGGAGCATGTCGCCGAACTCGGAATGCTCCATCGCCTTGTTGACCGGAGCTATCACCGTCGCGGCGTCCACCCGCAGCATCCACGATCCGACGTTGTACGACAGGATCCAGATCAGCGGGGTGGTGATAGGGTTGGTGACGAAAGTCGTCAGCGCCGCGACCGGAACGTTGGCGCGCACCGGGAGGCACAGCAGGGCCGAGAACAGGATCTGCGCAAAGGGAATAATGATGCCGACCAGCATACCGAGGGCTACCCCGCGCGGGACCGAGCGGCGCGTGAATCGCCACAGCTCGGATCGCATGATGCGGTTCGCGAACGGGCGCGTCCACCGGCTGCGCTGCATCTGCTCGCGCGTCGGCATGTTGCGTTGGATCCAGGCGGAAGTCTTGGCAAGCATCGTCTTGATACGTCTCTTAAAGGCTGCGGGGCGCGGCGGCTAGCCGCGGTCACGCATGAGACGCGCCTTGTCGCGTTTCCAGTCGCGATCCTTGATCGTCGCACGCTTGTCTTGCGCCTGCTTGCCCTTGGCGAGCGCCAGCTCGACTTTCGCGCGGCCTTTGCCGTTGAAATATATAGAGAGTGGCACGAGCGTCATGCCCTTGCGTTCGACCGCGCCGGTCATCTTGGCGATCTCGCGCGCATTGAGGAGCAGCTTGCGGGGGCGCCGGGGCTCGTGATTGTTGCGGTTGCCGTGGCTGAACTCGGGAATGTTGGAATTGACCAGCCAGACTTCGCCGCCGCGCACCTCGGCATAGCTTTCCGCGATCGTCGCCTCGCCCGCACGCAGGGCCTTGACCTCGGTCCCGGTGAGCATCAGCCCAGCCTCGAACTTGTCATCGATGAAATAGTCGAACCGCGCGCGCCGGTTTTCGGCGACGGTCTTCTGCTTGTCGAAGGTTTCGGGCTTGGGACGGGCCATCAGGCGGGGGCATGTAGGCCGCCTCGATGCAAAGCGAAACCCCGCTCAGCGCACGGTCAGGTCGCTCGGCAGCATCGGCATGCTCAGGAGCTGTTCCATCCGCCGCCAGCGCACGTCCTGTCCCGGTCCCGCCGCCTCGACATAGCCGCGCACCATGTCCAGTCCGAGGCCGTAGTTGATGATGTAACTGCGGTAACTCTTGATGAAACGCAGCGACTGCTTCGCCCGCTCCGGCGAAACGAGGTTGTACCGCTGGAGCAGCTCGCTCGCTGCCGCTTCGTCGATCTCGCCCGCGAGAAAGCGCGCCGCGATGGTATATTGCGCGCCGCGCAGCTTGCCCGTCAAATCTCCGAGTTCGAGGAACCGGTCGAGCCCCTCGCCCGATATACCGGCGATCGGCGCCAGGACATCACGGTTGTAGGCGAGCGCCTCCTTGCCGGGGAACGCCAGCTCGATGCCGTAGTTGGCCGACCCTTCGGCGATGAACGACTGCGGGGAATAGAGCGGATAGACGGCGAATTCCGGCCAGCCCCTTTCGTCGACGAGCTCGCGTTCCAGCAGCGCATTGTAGACGTGGTGCCCGGGGTAGCCTTCGTGGCAGCCCAGGTCGATCGCGCGGTCGAGCCGGATGGGCAGATCGGTGTTGATCTCGATCTTGGAGCGCGCCTTGCCCTGGTAGTAGTTGTAACCGCCCCACGGCTTGTCGGTGACGAGCGCGAGTTCGAAATTCTCGTGCGCGGGCATCGCTATGTAGGCACCGCTGCGCCGCTTGCACTCGGCAATCGCGGCAACCATCACCGGTTCGACCTTGTCCGCCGGCACGTTGAAGCGAGAACGGAAGCTCTCGAGCCGCTGCCAGATCGGACCTTCGCCCGGTACGAGCGCCTCTATCCGGTCGACCAGCGGATCGAACGATTCGAGAGGCGGCAACTCGGGTCGTACGCCGAATAGCCCTTCGGCCTCGTCGGCAAACGAAAGCGTCTCGCCCCGCATCATCCTGAGCCGGGTTCGCGCAGCGACGAGCTGCGCGGCGAGAAACCGGGCCCGGCGCTCCTCGAGGGTCAGCGCGGCTTTCCCGTCGTCGGTGAAAGGCGCGACGCGGGTTTCGAGCCAGGCAACACGCGCCGACAGACTATCGAGCGTCGCGGCGGGCGCGTCGGCCTTCGCCTGCGCCATCGCAGTCTCAGGGCCGTAATAGGCGTCGATGTAGCCCTCTTCCTTCTCGCCGATGGTGAGTTGGAGCAGCACGTAGTCGCGGCCGATCGCGTCCAGGCTGTCGCTGGCCGGCGGCACGGTGGCACAAGCGCCAAGAGTCATCGCCAGAAGGCCTCCAATTACCGTACGCATCAAACCAGCCCGGCGTGTTCGAGCGCGGCGTCGACCGCCGCTTTCGCTTCGTCGCTGCATTCGACGAGCGGCAGGCGGACGGCCGGGCTGATTTCCGGAAACAGCCGGCTGAGTGCGTACTTGACGGGTGCCGGGCTCGCATCCTCGAACATGGCGTAGTGCAGTGGATAAAGCCGGTCGTTGAGCTCGCGCGCGCGGGCCAGGTCGTTTGCAGCGCAGGCTGCCTGGAATTCCGCGCAGAGCGCCGGAGCGACGTTGGCGGTGACCGAGATGCACCCGACTGCTCCCGCCGCATTGGCAGGAAGCGCCAGCTCGTCGTCGCCCGAAAGCTGGCAGAAGTGTTTGCCGATTCCCATCCGGTGATCGGTCACGCGGGACAGGTCGCCGCTCGCATCCTTGATAGCCACGATCTGCTTCGGGTACTTCTTTGCGAGTTCGCAGACCGTCTCTGGCAGGATGTCGGTCACGGTGCGGCCGGGCACGTTGTAGAGTACGATCGGCAGGTCGTTATGTTCGGCCAGGTAGCTGAAGTGCGCGATCAGGCCCTTCTGCTTGGGCCGGTTGTAATAGGGCGCGACGCACAGCGCCGCCGCCGCTCCGGCCTTCTTCGAAAAGTTCATGTGCAGCAGCGCGTTCATCGTGTCGTTGCTGCCGCAACCGGCGATGATCGGGACCCGGCCCGCCGCCTGCTCTATGCAGACTTCGATCACCCGGTGGTGCTCGGCATTGGACAGCGTGGACGCCTCGCCGGTCGTGCCGCATGGCACGAGCGCCTTCGATCCCTGCTCGATCTGCCAGTCGACGAGCTTGCGAAAGGCGCGCTCGTCGAACGATCCGTCGCGAAAAGGAGTCACAAGAGCGGGAATCGAGCCCGAGAACATTGCCGCGTCGCCTTCGTTGGTCCCATAACGCGACGCAAGGGGGTGGCCGTGTCGCGCCCGGGGCAGATATATTCATCGCGTGATAAGGAGCCGATAGGCAGAATGTCCAGCATGCTCGGTAAAGGACTGAATTCGTTTCGCTACATCATCGCGGTCGCCCTGGCTTCGGCGCCCGGCCCGCTGATCGCCCAATCCCCGGCCGACGCGGGACGCGCGATGATGGTCGCCTCGCAGCCCACTCAGGCCGCCGCGGCCGTTTCGCGCTGGCAGCAGTTGACGACGAACGACCGGCTCGGTTTCACCGATTATGCGGGTTTCGCGCTCGCCTATCCGACCTATCCGCGGATGGAGCTGATCCGATCCTACGCCGAACGCGCACTCGACCGCGATGCACCCGGGCCCGAACAGATCGCCGCTTTCTTCGACCGTTTCCCGCCGCAGACCAATCCGGCCCGCGCGCGATATGCTTTAGCCCTGTCGACGCTGAACCGGCCGCAGGCGCGTGATGTGGCGCGCGAGGCGTGGCGCGGCGGCAAGATGAGCTCCCCCTCGGAAGCCTACCTCACCGGCCTGTTCGGCAGCGCGTTTACCTCGGCCGATCACGAAGAACGCATGCGTGCGCTACTCTGGCAGGGTGAAGGAGAGGCGGCGGCGCGTCACATGGAGCTCGTTCCGCTGGAAAGGCGCGAACGGTACATGGCGCATCTCTCGCTGCTCCAAGGCAACCTGCCGCAGATGGTCGGCCTTTCGGTTCCAGCCGACCTGATGAGCGATCCCGGCTACGTCTATCGCCTTGCCCGGCATTACCGGAAGACCGGCGAAGGGTATCGCGGGCAGCAGCTGCTCGCCACGCGGGGCAACTTCGCCCACCCGCCGCACGACGCGGAGGACATGGTCACCGAAATGCTCGTCCAGGCCCGCGGTGCCGGCGCGAGCGTAGCGGCCTCGATCGCGGGCAAGGTCGACGACCTGTTCGAGCCTGGCACAGACATCTCGGGCCTCAGCTACAAGCTGCGCGACGACTACACCTCGCTGATGTGGCTCGGTGGCAGCAAGGCGCTGTGGCAGATGGGCGACGGCAACCAGGCCGCTCCGCTGTTTTTCCGTTACGGCAACGCCGCGCGCACGCCGCAGACCCGCTCGAAGGGGTTCTACTGGGCCGGCAACGCCTCTGCGCGTGCGGGCAACCAGGCGGAAGCGAACCGCTATTTCGAGATGGCGGCGCGGTATCCCGAGTACTTCTACGGGCAACTCGCGCTCGAGCGGCTCGGGCGGCCGCTGCCCCAGTTCAAGCAGATCTCGCTGACCCAAGTGAGCCCGCAGCAGGCTGCAGCCTTCAACGCGAGCCCGCTGGCCGCCGCGATCCGCACGATTGCGCGCACCGGGATCGACTGGCGCACCGAACGCTACTTCTTCACCGCGCTCGCCGACGATGCGAAGGACGCGGCCGAATACCAGCTCGCGGCCAACCTGGCGCGCGAGCTCGGGCTCGAGGAACTGGCGGTCGTGATCGGTCGTACGGCGCCCGAAAAGGGTATCGAGGGCTTTACCCACGTCGGCTTTCCGGTGATCGCGACTCCTCCGGGCGCGGACTACACGATGGTTCACGCCATCGCGCGGCAGGAAAGCGAGTTCGACATCAACCGCATCAGCCACGCTGGTGCGCGCGGCGTCATGCAGCTGATGCCCGGCACTGCGCAGGAGCAGGCGGGCAAGATGGGCATGAGCTACATGAGCGCCAGCCTCATGACCGACCCGCAGTACAACATCCGCCTCGGCGACGGGTACTTCGCGCGGATGATGGACTATTACGGCGGAAGCTATCCGCTGGCCGTGGCAGCCTACAACGCCGGTCCCGGGAACGTGAACAAGTGGCTTCGCGCCAACGGTGATCCGCGCACCGGTGCAGTCGACTGGCTCCGCTGGATCGAGGAGATTCCGATCTTCGAGACCAAGAACTACGTCCAGCGCGTGATCGAGAACGCGGTCGTCTACGAAGCGCTGCATCCGGACCGCATTCGCTATGGCGCGGCGCCCAAGGGCGTCACGCAGTTCATCGGCAAGCGCTCCCCCGGCTGACCGGGTCGTGGGGGCGGACAATCCGATTTCTCCCGCAGGCCTTGCCGCGCTGAAGGCGCGCTACGACCACCTGCTCGGCACCGAGCGCCCGGCCATCGTCGAGATCGTGAGCTGGGCCGCGGGCAACGGGGACCGCAGCGAGAACGGCGATTACCTCTACGGCCGCAAGCGCATGCGCGAGATCGACCGCGAGCTTGCGCACCTTTCGCGGCGGATGAAGGCCGCACGCGTCGTCGATCCTGTAAATCAGCCGGACAGATCGCGCGCGTTCTTCGGCGCGACCCTCACGCTCGCCGACGAGGACGACGCGCGCCTGACGGTGACCCTGGTCGGCGATGACGAACAGGACGCGAGCGCCGGCCGGATCGGCTGGTCGAGCCCGCTCGCCCGCGCGCTCCGCGGTGCCGGCGTGGGTGACCTGCGGACCGTTCGCTTGCCCGGCGGACATAAGGAATGGGAGGTCGTGACGATCGACTATTCGCCGCTGAACGAGAAAATTTCACCCGACCTGTAAGACATCGCCCGGCCGCGCGACTACCCTATCGAACGACGGGGGACATTTGGTGCGCGCACAATTGCCATCGCAGGACGACGCCTATCATCAGGCCGCGCAGGAATTTTCCGGCGCGATCGCGCGACTGGCGCGCGGCTTTGAGGCGGACTCCTCGCTGGCTGACGATCTCGTGCAGGAGATCCATGCGGCGCTCTGGCGCAGCTTCGCCTATTTCGAGGGACAGTGTTCGGTGCGCAGCTGGGTTTACCGGATCGCGCACAATGTCGCCGTCAGCCATATCCTGGCGAGACGGAGGATCAGGGGCGGCGGCCTCATCAGCCTGGACGACATCGACATGCTGGCGGAACCAGCGGATGTCGAGACGGCAACCGATGACACGCGAACTCTGGCGCGGCTCATGGCGACCATCCATCGGCTCGCCCCGACCGATCGACAGGTCATGCTGCTCTATCTTGAAGATCTCACCGCCGCCGAAATCGGCGAGGTGACCGGCCTGAGCGCCGGTGCCGTCGCCACTCGTATCCACCGCTTGAAAGCCTTGCTCGCGCAAGCCTTCGAAACGCCGAAGGAGATTTACGCATGACCCCTGAAGAATTCGCTCGTGAGAGCTGGCAATCCGCGGACACGGCTGTTGCCCTGCCCCCCCTCGAAACGCTGCGCGCACGGTCGGACCGCTTCCGTCGCCGGATCGCGCGGCGCAACGTGCTCGAGTATGCGGCGGGCGTGTTCGTGGTTGCCGGGTTCGGCTTCACGCTGATCTCGGTACCGCTGGTGCCGATGCAGATCGCTTCGGCCATGATCATCGCCGCGACGATCTACGTTCTGTGGCAATTGCATCGCAGGGCGGGCAACCTGCCCGACGATTGTGAAGCCGGCGCCGTACCCGTCCTCGTGCACCAGCGGGCTGCGCTGGCTCGGCAGCGAGACGCGCTGAAGGGCGTGTTCGGCTGGTACATCGCGCCCTTCCTTCCCGGCATGGCACTGTTCTTTGCGTCGCCGATCGTGCTCGATCCGCCCGCGGTCGGGAGCGAAGCCTTCTTCCGGCTCCTGCTGTCGGGAGGCGTGCTGCTGGCGATCTCGGTCGGGGTATGGTGGATCAACCAGATGGCCGCGCGCGAACTGCAGCGGCAGATCGAAGAGATCGATGCGCTTATCGCGGGCTAGCGACAGGCCGGGTATCGTTGCTAGGACGGCGGCCATGCGAATGGTCGCCTTCCTCATTTCGATTACCGTGGCCGCAACATCGGCCACGGCCAAGGACGACCTAGGCGTGTTCGACGACTGGGGCGCGTTTCGCGATCCGGGGGCCGGTCGCTGCTATGCTATCGCCGTTCCGCAGTCGAACAGCACGGCGCGCGACTATCGCGCTTTCGCCAGTGTCGGCATCTGGACGAAGCAGAACGTGCGCGGGCAGGTCCACATCCGGCTATCACGCAAGATGGCTGCGTCTCCCGCGATCTCATTGGCGCTCGGCGGACAACGCTTTCGGCTGACGGGTGGCGGTGGAGACGCTTGGGCGGCGGACAAGGCGATGGATGCCGCCGTGGTCGCGGCCATGCGGTCGGCAGGTTCCATGTCGGTCTCCGCGACGGATGCGCGGGGCCGCCGCTTCACCGACAGGTATTCGCTGGCGGGTGCCGCCACGGCGATCGACGCAGCCACCGTCGGATGCGCCCGTCGCCGATAAGAAAAAGGGCGGCGCCGAAGCACCGCCCTTTCGTCTTTCACCGATGACCCTGCTTTAGAAGCGGATGCCGGCGGTGGCGACCACCTGGTGGCGATCGGTATCGAGGTTGAAGCGGCTGCTGTCCGGCGTGTTGCCTTCGAAGTCGATCTCGCCTTCCGAGTACATCGAATAGCGGTACTCGGCGCCGATGTACGCGTTGCGGCCGACAGCGAACTCCGCACCCGCGCCCACGCGCCAGCCGTCGGTGTCGAGCTTCTGGTCGAGAGCAACGGTACCGTCGGTGCCGGTCACCGAGTAGCGCTGGTTGGTGTAACCGCCCTTCACGTAGACCATCGTGCTCGGGCTCGTGACGAAGCCGACGCGGCCGCCGACATAGATGTCGCGATCCGCCTGCACGTTGCCGAGGTTGAAGACCGTCGGGTTGGCATTGTTGAAATCACGCTCGGCGGTGCTGCCGGCATAGCTGGCTTCGGCACCGATGCGCAGGTTTTCGCCCGCAGCGATGTCGTAACCGACCACCGCGCCATAGCTGACGCCGTCGATCGACTGCTTCAGGTCCCGGCTGGTGTCGACGTCTTCGGTGCTGCCCGAGCGGATGTGGTCGTAACCCACTTCACCGCCGACACGCACGCCACTGAAGGGAGCTTCGCTGGCCGACTGGGCCATGGCCGGGGTGGCCAGCGCCGCAAGCGAAGCGGCAACGAGCGATGCGATCCTGGTATTCATTTCAGTACTCCGTTTTCAAATCGGGCCCGGCATTCAGCCAGTGCCTTGGACCCGCTCAACGGAGCGCCGGTGCGGTGGTTTCATGAACCTCACACAACAAGAAACGTGTGGTTTTTCAGCAACATTCCGGTCGACGACAAGATCGCTTCGAACGACGAACGACGGGAACAAGGTCCGATTGCGCGTGTTCGCGCGTTGCGCGCGCACGTAATAATGTTTCGACTGAACCTCGGCAGCGCACGCTTGGCCGATGGTCTTTGCCACCCGGCGCGGCTCGCCCTATATGCGCCACGCCATGGCCCATACCGCCCTCATGCCCATCCCCGGTTCCATCGATCCGGTTCCCGTCGCCCGCGACGTCACTCCGCGCGCCGACGGGAAGATCGACCTGCTGGGCCTCTCCCGCGCGCGCATAACAGCGCTGTTCGAAGACGCCGGCCTCGATGCGAAGGCCGCGAAGCTCCGGGCGAAGCAGGTATTTCACTGGATCTATCACCGCGGCGTCGCCGATTTCGCGGCGATGACCGACATCGCCAAGACCATGCGGCCGTGGCTGGCGGACCGTTTCGTGATCGGCCGCCCCGAGGTGGTGGAGGCCCAGCATTCGACCGACGGCACCCGCAAGTGGCTGCTCCGCACCGCGGACGGGCATGACTTCGAGATGGTTTTCATCCCCGACGCGGACCGCGGCACGCTCTGCGTATCGAGCCAGGTCGGCTGCACGCTCAACTGCCGGTTCTGCCACACCGGCACGATGAAACTCGTACGCAACCTGACGCCCGGTGAGATTGTCGGCCAGGTCATGCTCGCGCGCGACGCTCTCGGCGAATGGCCCAAGGGCAGCATGGCGGGCCTCGACGATGCCGAGGACGAAGGGCACTATTCCTCCGACGGGCGCCTGCTGACCAACATCGTGATGATGGGCATGGGAGAGCCGCTCTACAATTTCGACAACGTCCGCGATGCGCTCAAGCTGGTGATGGATGGCGACGGGCTCGCGCTGAGCAAGCGCCGCATAACCCTCTCGACCAGCGGCGTGGTGCCGATGATGGACAAGTGCGGCGAGGAGATCGGGGTCAACCTCGCAGTCTCGCTGCACGCGGTGACCAAGGAAATCCGCGACGAGATCGTGCCGCTCAACAAGAAGTACGGCATCGACGAACTCCTGTCCGCGTGTGCCGCCTACCCCGGCGCATCGAACGCGAGGCGGATCACGTTCGAATACGTGATGCTGAAAGACAAGAACGACAGCGACGACGACGCGCGCGAACTGGTCCGCCTGATCAAGCAGTACAAGCTGCCCGCCAAGGTCAACCTGATCCCCTTCAACCCGTGGCCGGGCGCGCCCTACGAATGCTCGACGCCCGAGCGGGTGAAGCGGTTTTCGGAAATCGTGTTCGAGCACGGCATCAGCGCCCCGGTGCGCACCCCGCGCGGCCGCGATATCGACGCCGCATGCGGTCAGCTGAAGACCGCCGCCGAGAAAAAGAGCCGCGCCGAACGCGATCACGAAGCTGCGGCAGAGCCCCCTAGCTGAACAGGTCCAGCGAACCGTTGGAAGACACCGTCTCGCAGCGTCCTCCGATCCAGACCGAACCGTCGGCGTCCTGTTCGCATACGACCCGGCCGTCCGCACCTGTCATGCGCCCTTGTGCGGCGACATAGCGGCCGGAAGCGAGGCCGGACGAGAACAGGTGAAGCGCGACACCTGCGTTGAAACTGCCGGTCACCGGGTCCTCTCGCAGCTTGCCGTGCTGATCGGCGAAGAAGGCGCGCAGTTCCCAGTCCACACCCGACCCGGGCTTGCCCGGTGCGGCGAGGCCGACATCGGTTCCGATCGGGGCCTCGGACACCTGGGTGGCGGCCAGGACCTGCTCGGCGCTTTCGAGTCGCAGGAGTATCCATTGCGGTCCGTTGGCGACGTGGACCGCTTCGATGATCGAAGCCGGATCGATGCCTGCCAACCGCGCACACTCGGTGCGCTCCGCGGAATCGAGCGGCCCAGAGCGCGTGAACGGGGGCGCAGCGAGTGCCAATGTCGCGCCGTCTCCGCGTACGTCGACCAGCCCTATGCCGCATTCCTGAACGAAAGTGCCCGGGGTGCGGGGCTTTCCGCCCGCGCGGAGCCAGGCGTGACATGTGCCAAGCGTCGGATGTCCGGCAAACGGCAATTCCCCAGCGGGGTAAAAAATGCGCACCCGGTAGTCTGCGGCCGGAGTCGTCGGCGGCAGGAGGAAGGTCGTTTCCGAGAACCCGAGCCACTGCGTCAGCCGCAGCATGTCCGCATCGCCGAGGTCTTCCGCCCCATGCACGACCGCCAGCGGATTGCCGCTAAGCGGGCCCGAGCCGAAAACGTCCACCAGGTCCAACCGCATCGCCATTCTCCTTGTCGCCTCGACGGATAAATCCGCGAGAGGAGAAGGCCGACAAAGCATTACTACGGTCCGCCAACCGGAACTTGTCGCTGCGAAGGCTCGTGTCGTCGCTATCGAGGAATCGAGGAGCTACGTTCAGCGAGCGTTCGGGCGGACAAGCGAAAGGCGCGAAAACAGTTTTTGCCAACTCGGGTCTAGAAGGACAGGGACATGAAGAAGATCATCCTCGCAATCGCCGCCGTCGGCATGACCGCGACCGCCACTCCCGCGATGGCAGACCCGCCGCCGTGGGCGCCGGCGCATGGCAAGCGCGCGAAGCAGGCGTACCAACCCCGCTACTACACGAGCGGCAACGGCATCCGGTACTGGGAAGGCGAGGACGGCCGCTATTACTGCAAGCGCTCGAACGGAACGACCGGCCTCATCGTCGGCGCCGCGGCCGGCGCGCTCGCGGGCCGTGCGATCGATACCCGCGGCGATCGTGCGACGGGGACCATCCTCGGCGCTGCCGCCGGCGCGCTACTGGGTCGCGAACTGACCCGCGGGGAGGTTCGCTGCCGCTGACCTTCACTCTGGATTTGATTGAGCGCGCCGCCCCCCTCCGGGGCGGCGCGTTTTTTGTGGCCCCCATCGTTGCCGGCGTCTTGCCGACGAATCCGCTCACTTCATCGTAGAAACAGGCATACAACGGGGCGTTCATCTGACGTTGTGGACCCGCATCCGATCTCAAGCGTCGACAACCCGAACCAGTCGAAGAGGGAAAGGAAACCCCGATGAACAAGCTTCTCATGGCCGCCGCCGCCACCAGCCTTGCTATCCCCGCCGCTCCCGCCCTGGCGCACGATACCGGATACAGTCACCGCCACCGGGTCGAGAACGGCGTGCAGTACTGGGAGGGCCGTGACGGCCGCTATTACTGCAAGCGTTCCAACGGCACGGTGGGCCTTCTTGTTGGCGGCGCGGCAGGTGCGCTCGTCGGACGTGCCATCGACACCCGTGGCGAGCGCGCGACGGGAACGATCCTGGGTGCCGCCGCCGGCGCGCTGATCGGTCGCGAAATCCAGAAGCGCCGCAGCGAAGCGCGCTGCCGCTGATCTGATTTCGCTAAATAGCGAAGCTTAGGCGCGTCGTCCCACCGGGCGGCGCGCCTTTCGCTTTCCCATTCGTGCGTTCCTGTGCTTTGATGCACGCGATGCCGGCGCCCAACCTCCCCGCAGTCCTGATAACCGGTGGAGCGAAGCGCATAGGCGCGTCCATCGCACGCGCTTTCGGTGCGGCGGGATGGCACGTAGTGATTCACTACGGACACTCGGCCGGGGCTGCCGAGAAACTCGCCGCCGAACTGCCGAGCGCGATCGCGATCCACTGCAATCTGTCCGACGCCGACGCCGCCAAGGATATGGTGGACAGGCTAGCCGCGTACCTCCCCGACTGGCGGGTGCTGGTGAACAACGCGTCGATTTTCGTCCCCGACGACGATGGCGATATCGACATGGAGAAGTTTCGCCGCACGCTGCGGGTCAACGCGGGCAGTCCGGCGCGCATGGCGCAGGCGTTTCTCACACGCGCGAAATCGCAAGGCGGACGGCGGGTCATTCACCTGACCGACCAGAAGATCGCCAATCCGAACCCGGACTTCTTCACCTACACGATGAGCAAGCACGCCCTCGCGGCGACGGTCCCCATGCTCGCGATGGGCACGGCGGGGCCCGGCGACCGCGTCTACAATCTTGCGCCGGGCGCGATCCTGCCGAGCCACGATCAGTCGCCCGAGGAAACGGAAGTCAGCCACCGGCTCAACCTGCTCGAGCGGAGGACCGAAGTGCAGGAGATCGCCGACGCCTGCCTGTTCCTAGCGGAGGGATGGCTCGCGAACGGTGAAACGCTGTTCGTCGACAGCGGCCAGCACCTGCTCGCCCAGCCGCGCGATGTGATCTATCTGGCTCGCGAAGGGGCGGCATGAAGCGCCATGCGCTCTCGACCCGGCTGTGGCACTGGTTGAACCTGTTGTGCGTCGTCATCCTGTTCATGTCGGGCCTGAATATCTCGAATGCCCACCCCCGGCTCTACTGGGGCGGCTGGGGCTATTCCGCCGCCGACGCCTGGCTGATTCTCCCGCGATTCCCCGGCTGGATGACCATTCCCGGCCACTACAGTCTCGCCGGAGCGCGCGAGTGGCACGTCCTGATGGCCTGGCCCTTTGCACTCGGCCTTCTTTTCATGTGGGCGGCGATGCTGCTCAATCGCCACTTCCGGCGCGACCTTGTGACGACTCGGGACGAATGGCGCTGGTCGGCCGTCCGCGCGGATATCGTCAAGCACTTGAGGCTCGACTTCCATCATGAGGGGTCGAAGTTCAACTTCCTCCAGAAGCTGGCCTACGGCCTCGTCCTGGGCGTGCTGCTTCCGGGCATGGTAATCACCGGGATGGGCATCAGCCCGGGCATGGAGCCGCAGCTTTCCTGGTTGATCGATCTGCTCGGCGGGCGGCAATCGGTCCGCTCGCTCCACTTCCTCTTCGCGTGGGCGATCTTCACGTTCTTCGTGCTGCACGTGGCGCTCGTCTTGCTGTCCAACCCGCTCAAGCAACTGCGCGACATGATCACGGGAGGCCGCGATGCAGCGTAGGGGTTTCGTGGCCGGAGCCGCCGCGCTGTTCCTCGGCGCGTGCTCCAAGGTGGCCGACAGCAGCGCCGGACAGTCCTTGTTCCGCGCATCCGAGAAGTGGCACCGCGGTGCGCAGCGGCTGCTGGGGGGCGGTGGCCTCGTCAAGGAATACGACCGCAGCGAGATTTCACCTTTCTTCCGCGGCAACGGATCGCAGACCGTCGACACGCCGGAGTATGCCGCGGCCCAGGCAGCCGGGTTTGCCGACTGGAGGCTCGAGGTGACGGGGCTCGTCACTCATCCGCTCTCGCTCAGCCTCGACAACCTGAGGCGCCTCCCGCAGCGGACGCAGATCACTCGCCACGACTGCGTCGAAGGCTGGAGCGCGATCGGCGAGTGGACCGGACCGCAGCTCTCGTCGATCCTCGAAGGCGCGCAGCTTCTGCCCGAAGCGCGCTTCATCGTGTTTCGCTGCGCCGACACGCTCGGCGGCGCCCGCTACTACGAGAGCATCGATCTCGACGATGCCTTCCACCCGCAGACCATCATCGCCCATGCGCTCAACGGAGAGCCGCTGCCGGTCAGGAACGGCGCGCCGCTGCGCCTGCGCGTCGAGCGGCAACTGGGCTACAAGCATGCCAAGTACCTGACGGGCATCGAAGCAGTCGCCAGTCTCGAAGGGATCGAGGGCGGCAAGGGTGGCTATTGGGAAGATCGCGCCGGTTATCATTGGTACGCGGGAATCTAGGGGGCGCGAATTTCATGTGGTTGCTCGACAAGTTTCTGAAGCAGGGAATCCGCAACGGCCGGCTGACCGTTACCAGCCACGACGGCAAGCAATTCGAATACGGGACCGGCGATGCCGAGCCGATCCGCATCCGCCTGACCGACAAGCGCGCTGCGCATCACATCGCGCGCTATCCGCAGCTGGGCGCGGGAGAGGCGTTCATGTGGGGATGGCTGGTCGTCGAACCGCCGCACGACATCCGTGACCTCCTGCTGTTCGTGACGGCCAATACGAAGAGCCAAGGCGACGCAGCGATCCAGGCGCAGGGCACGTTGCGCAAGGTCGGTGACCGGCTGCTCGCCATGGCCGACAGCGTGAACCCGCGCGGCAAGGCCGCCAAGAACGCAGCGCACACCTACAACCTCACGCGCCGCCTCTACGAATTGTTCCTCGACGAGGACCGTCAGTACACGATGGCCTATTATCGGAGCGATCCCGAGACAACGAGCCTCGAGCAGGCGCAGCTCGACAAGAAGGCGCACCTCGCCGCCAAGATGCACATCGAGCCGGGCATGAAGGTGCTCGATATCGGCTGCGGTTGGGGCGGCTTCGCGCTTTACCTGCACCGGCATTATGGCTGCGAGGTGCTGGGCGTCGCACTCGCCGAGGACCAGATTGCCTTCTGCCGCGAGCGCGCCAAGGCCGAGGGCGTCGCCGACAAGGTGCGGTTCGAACTGATGGACTACCGCGACGTGACGGGAGAATTCGACCGGATCAGCTCGGTCGGCTTGCTCGAACACGTCGGTACGCCTCACTACCCCCAGTTCTACGCCCACACCGCGCGGCTTCTGAAGCCGGACGGGGTGATGATCAGCCACTGCTGCGGGCGGGCGGGCCCGCCCGGACGCACCGATGCCTTCACCCGCAAGTACATCTTCCCCGGCGGCTACATACCGGCCCTCAGCGAACTCGTGTCGGAAAGCGAAAAGGCAGGCTGGCAGGTGATGGACGTGGAGGCGATGCGCTTCCACTACAGCCACACGCTGGAGGAATGGTACAATCGCACGGTGATGCACCGGGACGAGATCGTCGGCCTGTACGACGAGCAGTTCTACCGCATGTGGCTGTTCTACCTCGCGGGCGCCGAGCAGGCCTTTCGCAACGGCAGCCTCGTCAACTGGCAGCTCATCTACGTGAAGGACCGCACCGCCATCCCCATGACGCGCGAGTGGATCGAGGAAGAGAGCGCTCGGCTCCGCGCCGGCGATGTCGCCCCTCAATGGCACCTCGACCCCGCGCTCCGCGAGGCAGCGGAGTAAAAGCGCGCGATGGCCGTCATCGACCGGGTACTCGGACGGCTGGTCACCCGCGGGGTGCTCGAAGTCGTTCATCCGGACGGACGGGTCGCGGTTCACGGCACAACGGAAACTGGCTTCCCTGAAGTGCGAGTCCGCTTCGCGGACGCAAAGGTCGCACGCAACATCCTGCTCGATCCGCGGCTGGGCGCAGCCGAAGCGTTCATGGATGGCCGCCTGATCATCGAGCGTGGCGAGGTCATGGATCTCGTTGCCCTGCTAAGGCTCAACAATCGCTGGGATCACGGCCGCCGGATCGACCGGCCAACCTTTGCACGGCGGCTACGCAATCGCTTCGCTGCAACGCTCGAAGCGATCAACCGCCAGGCCTCGGCGAAAGCGAACGTCGCGCATCACTACGACATCGGCAACGATCTCTATGAGCGGATGCTGGATTCCGAGCACATGCAGTATTCGTGTGCCTACTGGCCGCGCGACGGCATGTCGCTCGGCGAGGCGCAGGAGGCGAAGCTTGCGCACATAGCCGCAAAGCTTGCGCTGGCTCCCGGTCTCCGCGTGCTCGACATCGGCTGCGGGTGGGGCGGAATGGCCATCTACCTCGCGCGTCACGCGGACGTGAAGGTAACGGGCATAACGCTCAGCGAAGAGCAGGCCGCACTCGCCCGGGAGCGGGTCTCGGCTGCCGGAGTATCCGATCGGGTGACGATCGAATTGATCGACTACCGCGACCTCGCCTCGCGCGGCGACAGCTTCGACCGGATCGTTTCGGTGGGGATGTTCGAACACGTTGGCGTCCCGCAGTACGAGACCTTCTTCCGCGCCTGTGCGAACATGCTCGCGCCCGAAGGGGTCATGCTTCTCCACACGATCGGTCGCTTCGGGCCGCCCGGGAAGACCGACGCCTTTACCCGCAAGTACATTTTCCCCGGCGGCTACATCCCGGCGCTCAGCGAGACCTTGGCGGCGAGCGAGAAAGTCCGCCTGATGCAGACCGACATCGAGATCCTGCGCCTCCATTACGCCAGGACTCTGCGTGAATGGTACGCACGCTGCGCGGCGCATCGCGACTACATCGAGAAGGAATACGGCGCCCGCTTCTACCGGATGTGGACGTTCTACCTCGCCGGCGCGACGGCATCTTTCGAAAGCGGCGGGATGTGCAACTTCCAGATCCAGTACATCAGCCGGCGCGAAGCCCTCCCGATCACCCGGGACTACATTGCCGAAGCGGAAGAGCGCCTGCTCGCGGCCGAATTTCGCGAAAGCTAAAACAACCGCTCAGAGCAGGTGAGGCGGAAGCTCCGCCCATTCGCCCATCCCCGAGGTATTCTCCGGCAAGGCATCCAACCGCTCGCGCAGCTTCAAGGTGCGAAATACTTCCCGCGCATTGCGATAAGTCTTGCCCCACCACATGCGCTGGCGAAGTTCCTCCGGGGCGAGGTCGGCTTCGGTCGCGCCCTTTCCACCCATTTCCACCCGCATACCCAGTTCGTTGCGGTAGGCCCCGCCCTGCGCATAGACGCCGCCGAAAGCGAGGTAGTAGAGGAAGCATACGGTCGACATCATCGCAAACTCGTCGACGAAAGCATCGTAGGTGTAATCCGGGTACCGGCGGGTCCTGGCCATGAAAGTATCGTAGAACGCGCGCAGGATGCGGTGCAGGTTTTCTTGCGCATACACCTCGGGCAAAACCGATCCGCTCGTCATCAGATAGGCAAGGTCGGAGGGTATCGGCCCGCGGAAGAGAAGCTGGAAATCGATACACAGCCAGCCGTGGGGATATTCGGAGCGCCCGTCGCAAAAGAACAGGTTGTCGCCGCGCAGGTCACCGTGCGCCAGGGTGCAGGTTGCACCGTTGGCGGGGTGCGCCCCGGCAAAGAACGCATCCGTCTTTCGCGCGAGCGTTTCCGCAAACCGGGGGCCAAGGCACTTGTCCCATGTCGGGCTTCCGACAAGCACCGAATCCATCGTCAACAGGTGATCCATCAACTTGGCGGAGCCCGGGGTCAGAGCCTTCAGGTTGTCGAGATTGTCCCGTGAGGCCCACAGGCCGACATCGAGCGCCTCGAGTTCTTGTGCACGCTCGTCACTGTCCGCCCCCTCCCATGCGACCGCGACATCGACCAGACCCGGGATCATCCGCATGGTCTCGTCGAACGTCAGCTCGGATTCGTGAAGCTTCTGGTCTGCATAGGCACAGGCATCTTCCATGACGAGCGCCCACCGGTCGCGCTCCGCGTCGAAGGCCGCGAGGTGGGTGATCGGCCGCGGATAAAAGCGATCCGCAGGCATCTGGTAGCCCTTGATATCCTTGATGAACATCGCCCGGATATTTTCCTTCGGCGCGATCTCCAGTTCCGGCCAGGCTTTGACCACGAACGAACGCGGGGCCTCCGTCGGCTCCTTGTAGGTGCAATGGACGCGCTTGATGGCCGAGAAATAGCCGGCGGTCATGCCGACTCCCTCTTCGTCCATTCGGACCACTTCGTTGGTCGCCGCGATCGCTTCGTTGCGGCGGAGCACCTGCGTCATGAACGCAGCATCGATGTCTTCAAGACTTTTGGGCAACTCGATCGTTTGGGCGAAACTGGGCATACGGTCCTCCCCCCCGGAAGATGCGCGCCCTGTCTGCTTCCCGTTAACGCCGGCCTGTTCCCGACCAATCGAGCGGGCACTCTAGCACGGTCCCGATCCGCGACCTAGTTCCATCGCGATCTCGCGCTCGGCAAAGGGCGCGTCCATAGCGCCAAGTAATACCGCACGGTCCGCTTCGGACTTGGGTGCCGGGGAGATCGTTTGCGAAAACAGGCGCATGCTGTCGACGTCTCGCCAAACCGCAACGCCCGATGAACTGGCCCTTCGTTTTCGGTCCGATGGTTACGCCATCGTGCGCGGGCTGTTCTCGCCCGACGAGATCGCGGAATTATCTGCAGCGATCGACGAGGTGCACGCCGAAGGAATGTCGCTCGGCAGGAGCTTCCGGTACGGCAACCTCAATTACCGGGTCGACGGCGACGAGGTGCGGATGGTCCAGTGGCCCTCGTACCACAATGTCGTCCTCGACCGCTTCCGCACCGATTATCGCGTGGCCGGGGTGCTCGCGCCACTGATCGGAAGCGAGATCAAGCAGATCATCAACCAGCTCCATTGGAAGAAGCCCGGCGGAAAGGGGGACTTCGCGTTCCACCAGGATTCACGCTTTCGCCGGCCCGACAGCGCCTATCGCAATCTCGCCACGAGCTATGTCCAGACCGGCATCGCGATCGACCCGCATACCCGTCAAAGCGGTGCGATGCGGATACTGCCGGAAAGCCATCTCGGCGGGCCGCTCGAGCTGCCGACCGAAGGCGAGGTGATGAACAGCGTGGTCGAGACCGCCACGCTCGAAGCTGCCGGTCTCGACCCGTCGCACCTGATCGATCTCGAACTCGAGCCGGGCGATCTAGCGATGTGGAGTCCCTATCTCGTCCACGGATCGGGGACCAACAACGCCGACCATTTCCGACGCTTCTACATCAATGGCTACGTCCGCGCGGAGGACTGCGATCGCGGCGAATGGGCCTTTCGGCGGGGCCAGCCGCAGCCGCTCGGCCCGCGGCCCAATCTCGTCCATTTCGAGGAGCTCTACGAGCGACCGGGGCCGCACTTCACTTGAACGACTAGCGCGCGTAGGCTGCGCCGATGACCGAAGCCTATCGCACCCCCGATGATCGCTTCGCGGGACTACCGGATTTTCCGTTTGCTCCGCACTATCATGGCCTCGCCGACGGACTCCGCGTCCATTACCTCGACGAAGGTCCGCGCGATGGCCAGCCGGTGCTGATGATGCACGGCGAGCCGAGCTGGTGCTATCTCTACCGCAAGATGATCCCGCCGGTCGTCGAGGCCGGCTTCAGGGTGCTGGCTCCCGACCTCATCGGGTTCGGCAAGTCCGACAAGCTGACCGCCAAGAACGACTACAGCTATGCCCGCCACGTGGGCTGGATGCGCGAGTGGCTGGAAGCGCTCGACGTGCGCGACGTGATCCTCGCCTGCCAGGACTGGGGTTCGCTGGTCGGCCTGAGGCTGGTCGCGGCAATGCCCGATCGGTTCGCCGGGGTCGTCCTGTCGAACGGCGGCCTGCCAGAGGGGCAGGAGGCGCCGCCCGCGTTCGCGAAGTGGCGCCGGTTCGCTAAGTGGAGTCCTGTCTTTCCGATCGGCGGCATTCTCCAGCGTGCGACGAAGCGGGAACTCTCACCTGCCGAAGTAGCGGCCTATGATGCGCCCTTCCCGACCCGCGCGAGCAAGGCCGGAGCACGCATCTTCCCTTCGCTCGTGCCCCTGGGTCCAAACGAGGCCGTGCCGGACCAAAAGGCAGCGTGGGCCGTGCTCGAGACCTTCGACAAGCCTTTCACCTGCGCTTTTTCGGACGGCGATCCGATAACCCGCGGCGGCGACGCCAATTTTCGCTCTCGGATTCCGGGAGCGGCAAAGGGTGTCCACCGCACCCTCAAGGGCGGGCACTTCATCCAGGAAGACGATCCGGAAGGGTTCGCGGCCGCGATCCTCGATACCGCACGCGCCGCAGCTTAAGCAGGCCAGCGCGCGTTCATCGCCTGCCAGCTGAGCGTGACCAGTTCTTCCAGAACCCCGGCATCGACCTTCTCAAGGCGCTTGATGTAGAGGCACGACTTCCCCGTGGAGTGCGGGCCGAGCCGGTCGAACAGCGCATCGGCCTTCGCTCCGGCATCAATGTCGTCGAAGCTTCCCATCAGGTATACCGTCAGCGCCGCCTTGCGGGGACTGAACCCGCCCCTGCACCAAGTCCCGCTCTGGCCGCTTTCGTAAGTATAGTCGTACGATCCATAACCCACGATCGATGGCCCCCACATTCTAGGGGCCAGGCCGGTGACCCGCCGGTGCAGCGCTTCGATCTCATAGCCTTCGTCCCGTCGGCGGGGGTCGGGCACGGCATCGAGGAAAGCGGCGACATCCGCGCCGGTCGTCGTGGTCTTGAGATCGGTTCCTGCCATCGTGCACTCCCTTGCCGCAGGTGCGAGCATGCCATAGGGGGCGCGCCATACCAATCCGGAGCCTCAGATGTCCGAAATCAGACGCGTCGTCCTCGCCTATTCGGGCGGTCTCGACACCAGCGTGATCCTCAAGTGGCTGCAGGTCACCTACAACTGCGAGGTGGTCACCTTCACCGCCGACCTCGGCCAGGGCGAGGAACTGGAGCCCGCACGCGCCAAGGCCAAGCTGATGGGCGTGCCCGACAAGCACATCTACATTGATGACTTGCGCGAAGAGTTCGTGCGGGACTTCGTGTTTCCGATGATGCGCGCGAATGCCCGGTACGAGGGCGACTACCTGCTCGGCACAAGCATTGCCCGCCCGCTGATTTCCAAGCGCCTGATCGAGATCGCCCGCGAAACCGGCGCCGACGCGATCGCCCACGGTGCCACTGGCAAAGGCAACGACCAGGTCCGCTTCGAGCTGTCGGCCTATGCCCTCGCTCCGGACATCAAGGTCATCGCCCCGTGGCGCGAGTGGGACTTGACCTCCCGCACCGCGCTGATCGCCTGGGCCGAAGCGCACCAGATCCCGGTGCCGAAGGACAAGCGCGGCGAGAGCCCGTTCTCCACCGACGCGAACCTCCTCCACACCTCTTCCGAAGGCAAGGTGCTCGAGGATCCGTGGGAGGAGACGCCCGACTACGTCTACAGCCGGACCGACGATCCCGAAGACGCGCCGGATGCGCCCGAATACATCACGATCGATTTCGAGAAGGGCGACGGCGTAGCCCTCAACGGCGAGGCGATGAGCCCCGCCACCCTGCTCGCCGCGCTCAACGACCTCGGCCGCAAGCACGGCATCGGCCGGCTCGATCTCGTCGAGAACCGCTTCGTCGGCATGAAGAGCCGCGGGATGTACGAGACGCCCGGCGGCGAGATCTACGCCCGGGCGCATCGCGGGATCGAGCAGATCACGCTCGACCGCGGCGCGGCGCACCTCAAGGACGAGCTGATGCCCAAGTACGCTGAGCTCATCTACAACGGCTTCTGGTTCGCCCCCGAGCGCGAGATGCTGCAGGCGGCCATCGACCTCAGCCAGGAAAAGGTCAGCGGGACCGTGCGGCTCAAGCTCTACAAGGGCAGCGCCAGCGTAGTCGGCCGCAAGTCTCCCAACTCGCTCTACTCGGAACGGCACGTCACGTTCGAGGACGACGCCGGAGCATACGACCAGACGGATGCCCAGGGCTTCATCAAGCTCAACGCTCTGCGACTGCGGCTTCTGGCGCAGCGGGACCGCTAGCCGGGCCCGAGATTGCTTGGGCGGCGCTGTCGGCGAAATAATATTTCGCTGGCAGCCGTTGCGACGAACCGTTGAGTTATCCACTCGCGTCCACAGGCAAAACGCTTGTTCGTGGAAAAGTGGCCCTGGTTCACCCTTGCGCGACTCGGTCTGGAAGCGCAGCTTCAGGTCATCGGAAGGGAGCGGAAGCCACTGGACGGACAAGCCTAACGGCCTGAAAGTCCGAAGTTTTCCAAAGCCAACCGAGATGGCGGCGACAGTCCGCGCGGTCTTCGAGATCGCAGTGCAATGGGCTTCGGCCAGGCGCAAGGCGATCGTTCGAGAAGAACGCCAGACAAAGCCACCATCGGCCGGTCATCCGGTCTTCTTGCCGAGGAGGCATCGCAGAGGCTTCGGCCAAAGGGATGCAACCGTTCGAGGCGAAAGACCAATGGAAGTCCGGTCTCGGAACCGCCGGGTGGAACAGGAAAGGATCTTCGGATCCGGACCGACCGCCCGACGGAACCGGATGCCGGTGCGAGCGCCGGTGACAGAGCCTGCCGGAACCGGTCCTCGACCGGGGAAGAACGGCAACGACACTGGGCGCCAAGCGCTTTCTTCGGAAAGACCACGCGCTGGTGAGAGTGGGGTCGACCTTCGGGTCGGCCCCATTTGCATTGGGGCTTTCTGAACCGCGTTCGCCGAGCCTGGCAAGCGCCTCTTCCCAGCGATTTCAATGAGCCTGCCCCGGCATTCCGACTCGGGTCCAGCGGCCATGCCACCGGACGCACGCTGTAGGACAGGCATTTCGACAGCCCGCCCGCAAACATGGTTAACGTTCCCGCACCATACGATGAACGGTGGGGAGTCCGGGGTGAGGCGAGCCCAAGGGGGTGCCGGAGCGCGGTTTCGCCGCGTAAACGGCTCGCCATGGACGGGACCACGACCACATTCGGCCGCAAGGCGCTGCGCACCCTGGTGCTCGCCGCCGCGTTGGCCTTCCCCGTGTCGGCGAGCGCGCCGGCGCTGGCGGGCGACGAGGTTGATGCCTTCGCCGCCAGCTTTGCCGGGATGGATGCCCCCGCCGCGCACCGCAAGGCTGCCGACGCGGTCGACATCACGACGATCGATCCGGCTAACGAGCTGGGCACGCCGGGTCTCGGCGACCCGATCGGCGCGGGCGTCGCCAGCTACTATGCCGACAAGTTCAACGGTCGCCGGACGGCCAGCGGCGAGGCGTTCAGCAACAGCGCGTTGACCGCGGCGCACCGTTCGCTTCCCTTCGGCAGCAAGGTCCGCGTGACCAACCCGGCCAACGGCAAGTCGGTCGTGGTCCGCATCAACGATCGCGGGCCGTTCCACGGCGGCCGGGTGATCGACCTCAGCAAGTCCGCGGCGAGCCAGCTCGGCATCGTCCAGCGCGGCCACGGCCGGGTCGAGCTCGCCCTCGTCGACTGACGCGTCCGGCCACCGCGCCGGGCACCCCTCCTTCCCAATCCCGACCACCGCGCTAGGATAGCGCCGGGTCGCGCCCACGGTGGGAGCGGGCGATGTCGGGGTTCGAGTTCGCGTTCAGCCTGTTCGGGCTGGTGCTGGGTCTGGCGATGGCCGAGGTGCTGGCGGGGTTCGTGCGGGTCCTCAAGGCGCGGACCGAAAGTGCCAACAAGCGCCGCAAGATCCGCATCGGCTGGATGACCCCCACCCTCGGCGCGATCGTGATCGTCGACCTCGTCACCGCATGGAACCTCGCTTGGCGCACCCTGCAGGAGGTGGAGGTCAGCGTGCCGGTCCTCTTCGCCGGGATGATCGAGACCGGGCTCTACTTCATCGCCGCGAGCCTCGTGTGGCCCGACGACGCGAAGGACTGGGCGGACCTCGACAACTGGTTCGACCGGCACAAGGCGCAGATCGGCGCGTGCCTGTGCGGGGCGAGCCTGGGCTTCTGGCTGCTCTACAACGCCAGCGGCATCTACAGCGGCTTCCCGCCCGCGCTTGCGCCCTACGTCATCGCCTGCGCGGCGCTGGTCTTCACCCGCACCCGCCGCCAGAGCGCAGCGGCGCTCGCGGTGCTGGCCGGATGCCTGACCTGGGTCGTGGGCATCAGCACGCTGGAGCTGATGGACTGGCTGCCTGGGATCACCGGAGGGCTCGTGCCCGCATCGCAATAGCCGCGCAGCGGCCGGTCAGGCCGCGCCGGGATCGTCGTCGGCGCCAAACCTGCGCGCGATTCCCTCGCTCAGCGGCCAGGCGACCGCGAGGGTCGTGACGATGGCGATGGCGACGATGAGGGTTTCGGACACAGGAAGCTCCCGGAAGCGGACGGGAGCACATACGAGGCGTCTCTCTGTCGCGGCGTGGCCAATGGGTCAGGTGCCGCGATGGCCCCGCTATAGGGTCCGCCGATGAACGCAGCGTGACACCCTGCCCCGCGCCCGCCGGTCAGAAGTCATCGCTCCCCTCGTCGTGGTAGTGCCATTCGTCGGGGTCCCCGCCCTCGGGCGTGGGGACGACCAGCCACCAGCGCTCCACCCCGGCCTCGAAGGCGGACATCTGCTCGGCCTCGACGTCGTCGCGGGCGTGGCCGGGGAAGTCCCCCAGGCCCGGCGCGTCGTCCGGCCGCGCGGCCTCGAAGCGCTGGATGCGATTGCCGAGCCACTGGCAATCCTTCGCCGTCAGCACCGCGTCCTCGTCGAGACACGGCCCGCCGCAGTCGGGGCACGGCACGAACGCCGCCTCCTCCGCCCGCCGCGCGGCGCGTGCGGCGGCCGCTTTCGCCGTGGGGCTGTCACACCTGTCACACAGTCCAGGGGAGAAAGTCGGCGCCTCCCCTTCCCCGCCGTTCTCGGGAGCAGCATCGGCCGCGATCGGAAGCGCCTCGCCGCAGTCGGGGCAGACCGGCGCGGGATCGTCGATCCCCGCCTCGAACCGCTCGAGCGCGCCCTCGTAGTCGTCGGCGAAGGCGCGGGTGCGCGCGTCCTCGGTGAGGCGGTCGAGCCGCGCGAGGTGGGCGAGCAGCAGCCGGGAATCGTAGCGCACGCGGCGGCCGACCTCCTCGCCCCGGAACCAGACGACTTCCTCCACCCCGTCGATCGCGCGGGCGGCGAGCACGTCCTCGTGCAGCGCGCGGGCGGAGAGCAACGCGGCATCCCACGCCCGCCGGAACCCCGCATTCGCGCGCCGCTCGCGATAGACGGTGCGATAGGACACGCCGATCGACGCCGCCGACGGCCGCACCGCCCCGCTCGCCGCGAGCGCATGGAGAAAGGCCACCTGCCGCTCGCGGGTGAAGACCGAGCGCGGGTCCTCGGGCGCATCGGCCAACGCGGCGATGGAATGCGAGAGCCTATCCTCCCCGGCACGGGGAGGGGGACCATCCGCAGGATGGTGGAGGGGCACACCCCGCTGGTGAGACCCCTCTCCCCGCTCATCCTGAGCTTGTCGGAAACGTAGCTGATCCGCAGGATCAACGACCGGCTCCCACCCCCGCCCCGCGGGAGAGGAGAGCCCGCGCGCGCGCCAGTCATGGGAGGGGGTGCCGGGTTCGTGCCCACCCCCAGCCCCTCCCGCCTGCGGGAGGGGAGCGAGACTTTCCGAGCCGCAGGCGAGGTTAGTCGCAGCGGGGTGGGCCTCGACGAGATCGGGAAGATGCCCCGCCAAGGTGAACTTGTCTGGCGCAGAGGCCGCGGCGACCGACGGGCGTGACCCGGCGGCGGAGGGTGCGAGAGGATGCATGGGACGGTCCAATCATGGAGAGCTGGACCGCGCTATGTATCCGGGATGGGGGCCTGTAGGAAAATGGAAAAGGTGGTCTTGTGATTTGTGCCTCGTTCCCTCAGAGTCTCCGAGAAGAGACACAACGAGCTCGAGTAACTTTGATGAACCCTTCCCCTACAAGCTCTGCAATTGCATCAGCAAGCTCTGCGATTGGAGATACGATCGGCAAAAAGATCGGGGAAGCTATCATCCGAAGTGGTTCGAAAATTCTCGACAAAGCAAAGGTTTCTTTGGAGGTTGGATTTCGACCATATCTCGAGAAAAACTACGCAAGATGCCGATATTATAAGACTCTCCTAGATCCCTATGAACCCTGCGATCTTGAGGCAACCTATATCAATGTGAAGCTGCACCTCAAAGGTCGAACAGCGGCGGAGATTGTCGAAGATACGAAGCTGATTAATCGGTTTTTAGACGGCGAGAAATTCGTCGTCACCGGCTTGGCCGGGTGTGGAAAGAGCATGCTCATGAAGAGTGCGGTTCTTCGAACCTACGGCTCCTCAAACAGCTTACCACTTTTCTTCGAACTCAGAAAGCTAAATGGCTTAAAGAATGTCGATCTCGTTGAGCAAATTCACGAGGATTGCTCTCAGGACGGGAAGGAAGTTTCTTTCGGCCAGTTTAAGTTGGCTCTCAGGTCGGGTCTCTTTGCACTGATCCTCGACGGATTTGATGAAATCGAGTACGATCAACGCAAAGACATATCCGAGCAGATCATTGAGTTCACGACAAATTATCCCCAATGCCCGATTATCATTTCCAGTCGGCCGGATAATGATGTCTTCGGGAGTTGGTCTGAATTTAAGGTGTTCGAAGTAGAGAAATTTGACAAGCGCCAAACGCTGGCTCTTATTGACAAGGCGAAATATGATGAAGGAGTGCGAAAGCGCTTCAAGGAAGCTTTAGAAGATCGACTATTTAAAACGCATGGTAGTTTTCTTCAAAGCCCTCTTCTTACAATCATAATGATGTTCACATTTGAAGAATTCGCAGAAATTCCGACTAAAATGCACGCCTTCTACGCACGTGCTTTTGACACCCTTTTTCAGAAGCATGATGCCGACAAAGATCAGTTTGTTCGAAAAATACGCACCGGTCTCTCGCGCGAAGACTTTAAACTGACGTTGTCCTGCTTTTGTGCCATAAGCTATCTAGCCGAGAAATTCTCGTTCAACGCCGATGAACTTAATAAGTTTGTTGGAGAAGGAATTAACTACGCGAAAAACGTTTCGCCAAATGTCGAACCTTCCAGCGTCGATTTCATTCAAGACTTAAGAGACGCCGTCTGCCTTATCCAAGAAGATGGCCTTAATTTCGTTTTTGTACATCGGTCTTTTCAAGAGTACTTTACTGCAGTTTTTCTTGATAAAGTGCATGAGTCACGAATCAAAGCTCTCGGCGATAGACTGGCTACGCGATTCAACGATGACGTCCTCCCCATGTCGCTAGATATGAGCCGAGAGAAGATGGAGCAAAACTGGCTAATACCGAATTTGGATTTTTATATCGATTTTCTCGGTTCACGGACTGGCAGAAAAAATACCGCCACCGTTTTCAAAGGTCTTCTTGGACAGCCATATATTTTCCGAGAACGTATATATGAGAAAAAGGAAAGTAAGGATAGAATTCAATTTACGTTTACAGATTTGCCAAGTGAAACATTAGGACCTTTGGAAATAATTTGCGTTACAGAACCGAAGCTAGTTGGCGCGGCGTTCCTTATAAAATCTGTCCGCCAATTGACTGTGGAGAATGCACGAAGAGTCCTGCTTAAAGAACAGTATGCGAGACGAAAGTCCTACGCGACTTGGCGAAATCTGCTTCAGCCAATCGCTGACAACAGACAGCCACCGACGATCCGTTTCCCGATCACTGCTGCAGATGACTGGTGGCTAAACGAACTCGGTTTCGACGAGACTTTTGATGAGCTTGCGTCAATCCTGACCGTGATTAAACGAGATGTCGAACGACGCGTTGAGAACCGTAGAAAATTGCTCGATGACCTAATTGGCTGAGACGGCACTTGTTGGTGTCACTTTCGTTCCACTCACGCCGCTGTTATCAACATCATTCGCTCCGAATGCCCATCCGGAAAGCTCTGTCCATTCACCGCGACAGCCTCACCGCTGCTGCGCGTTGACTTCGCTCAGAAAGGCTTAAGTCCGATCGCCACCCCAACCTACGCCGGGGCAGTCTGCAATTGCCGCTCCAGCATCGGCGCGAGGTAGGAGCCGGTGAACGACCGCTTCACCTTGGCGACCTGCTCGGGTGTCCCTTCGGCGATCACCTCCCCGCCCCGCACGCCGCCCTCGGGGCCAAGGTCCACGATCCAGTCCGCCGTCTTGATCACATCGAGGTTGTGCTCGATCACCACGACTGAGTTGCCCTGGTCGACCAGCCGCTGGAGCACTTCGAGGAGCTTGCGGACGTCCTCGAAGTGGAGGCCGGTGGTCGGCTCGTCGAGGATGTAGAGCGTCTGCCCGGTGCTGCGGCGGCTGAGTTCCTTGGCGAGCTTCACCCGCTGCGCCTCGCCGCCCGACAGCGTGGTCGCCTGCTGTCCGACCTTGACGTAGCCGAGACCGACCTCGTTCAGCATGTGCATCTTGTCGCGGATCGGGGGGACGGCCTTGAAGAACTCCTCCGCGTCCTCGATCGTCATGTCGAGCACGTCGGCGATGGAGTGGCCCTTGAACTTCACCTCCAGCGTCTCGCGGTTGTAGCGCTTGCCGTGGCATTCCTCGCACGTGACGTAGACGTCGGGCAGGAAGTGCATCTCGATCTTGATCAGGCCATCGCCCTGGCACGCCTCGCACCGGCCGCCCTTGACGTTGAAGCTGAAGCGCCCCGCCTTGTACCCGCGCGCCTGGCTTTCGGGGAGGCCCGCGAACCAGTCGCGGATCTGGGTGAAGGCGCCGGTGTAGGTCGCCGGGTTGGAGCGCGGGGTGCGGCCGATCGGCGACTGGTCGATCTCGATCACCTTGTCGCACAGCTCCAGCCCAGTGACCTTGTCGTGCGGGCCGGCGATCACCCGCGCGCCGTTCAGCTGCCGCGCGGCGGCGGCGTAGAGCGTGTCGATGGTGAAGCTCGACTTGCCCGAGCCCGATACGCCGGTGATGCAGCAGAACGTGCCGAGCGGGATGCTGGCGGTGACGTTGTTGAGGTTGTTCGCCCGCGCGCCGTGGACGGTGATCGCGTGCCCGTTGCCCTTGCGGCGGGTCCTCGGCACCGCGATCTCGCGCCGGCCGGTGAGGTAGTCGGCGGTGAGGCTGTTCTTCGCCTTGAGCACCTGCTTCAGCGTGCCCTGCGCCACCACCTCGCCCCCGTGGACGCCCGCGCCCGGGCCAAGGTCGACCACGTGGTCGGCGGCGCGGATCGCGTCCTCGTCGTGCTCGACCACGATCACCGTGTTGCCGAGGTCGCGCAGGCGCTTCAAGGTTTCGAGCAGCCGGTCGTTGTCGCGCTGGTGGAGGCCGATGCTGGGCTCGTCGAGCACATAGAGTACGCCCGACAGGCCGCTGCCGATCTGGCTGGCGAGGCGGATGCGCTGGCTCTCCCCGCCCGACAGGGTGCCGCTGGTGCGATCGAGGTTGAGGTAGTCGAGCCCGACGTTGTCGAGGAAGCCCAGCCGCTCGTTGATCTCCTTCAGGATCGCGCGGGCGATCTGGTTCTGGGTGTCGGTGAGCTGGTCGGGGAGCGCGAGGAACCAGTCCTTCGCGGCCGTCACGCTCATCTGCGTGGGCGTGGCGATGTCGGTGCCGGCGATCTTTACGCTCAATGCCTTGTCGTTGAGGCGCTTGCCGCCGCAGGTCTCGCAGGCCTGCGCGGTCTGGTACTTGCCCAGCTCCTCGCGCATCCACGCGCTCTCGGTCTGCAGCATGCGGCGGTTGAGGTTGCCGATCACCCCCTCGAACGCCTTGCGCACGGTGTATTCCTTGCGCCCGTCCTTGAAGGTGAGCGGCACCGCCTTGCCCTTGGTACCGAACAGAATGACGTCCTGGTTCGCCTCGCCCAGGTCTTCCCACGGGGTGGTGAGATCGAACCCGTATTCCTTGGCGAGGGAACTCAGCACCTGCATGTAATAGGGCGACGGCGGGTTTGACTTCGCCCACGGCACCACTGCGCCCTGCTTGAGGGTCAGGTGCTCGTTCGGCACCACGAGCTGCGGGTCGAACAGCAGCTTCTCGCCGAGCCCGTCGCACGCCGGACACGCGCCCTGCGGGGCATTGAAGCTGAAGAGGCGCGGCTCAACCTCCTCGATGGTGAAGCCGCTGACCGGGCAGGCGAACTTCTCGGAGAAGACGATGCGGTTGGCGGGAAGCCCCGCGCCCTTCATCGCGCCCCCGGCGGCGTCCTCGTCTTCCCGCCCCGGCACGACGCCGTCGGCGAGGTCGAGATAGACCAGCCCTTCGGCGAGCTTCAGCGCCTGTTCGAAGCTGTCGGCGAGGCGGGTCTCGATTCCCTCCTTCACCGCTATGCGATCGACGACGACCTCGATGTCGTGCTTGTACTTCTTGTCGAGCGCGGGGGCTTCCTCAATCGGGTACATCTCGCCGTCGATGCGCACGCGGGTGAAGCCCGCCTTCTGCCACTCCGCGAGCTCCTTGCGGTACTCGCCCTTGCGCCCGCGCACGACGGGGGCGAGCAGGTAGGCGCGCGTGCCCTCGGGCAGAGTCATCACGCGGTCGACCATGTTGGACACGGTCTGCGCCTCGATCGGCAGGCCGGTCGCGGGCGAGTACGGCACCCCCACACGCGCCCACAGCAGGCGCATGTAGTCGTAGATCTCGGTGACGGTCGCCACGGTCGAGCGCGGATTGCGGCTGGTCGTCTTCTGCTCGATGGATATGGCAGGCGAGAGCCCGTCGATATGCTCGACATCGGGCTTCTGCATCATCTCGAGGAACTGCCGCGCATAGGCGCTTAGGCTCTCGACGTACCGTCGCTGCCCCTCCGCATAGATCGTGTCGAACGCCAGGCTCGACTTGCCCGAGCCGCTGAGGCCCGTGATCACGATCAGCGAGTCCCGGGGCAGGTCGATATCGACGCCCTTGAGGTTGTGCTCGCGGGCGCCGCGGACGGATATGGTCGTAAGAGACATGGAGGTGGCGTGTTCCGCTTTCGTTCGCGCGAGTCAAGGGGTGCGCCAACGGCATCCCCCGCGGCCCGACGCGATGTGGGGAGCGAAAATGCGAATGCAACGCAACCGAGCCGTTCAAACCTCGATCAACGGACGCCCGAGCGGGACAGGCGGCCCCTGCAGTTGCCCGGCCAGGTGCATGACCCACGCCGCGACGAGTTCGATTTCCTGGTCGATCATCGCGCCCGACACCGCCGCCTCTTCGCGCGCGGCTATCTCGGCAAAATCGCCGCCCTGCTTGGAGTGTGACTGGAAGATTGGCGCTTGGGCGAGCTCTACCGCGCGCTGATCGTCAATCGGCAGGCCGAAGAACTCGCCCAGCGCCGCGAAGGTGGCGGGGCGATGCGCATTGAATGCATCGCCATCAAGCGAGGCGACGCGGCAGGCGGTGTCGCGGTCGGCCACCCAGGCCAGTTGACGCTGCTGACCGAGCCAGGCGAGGCCCGCCGCCTGCATGTCGGTCAACTCGTACCGGGCCGTCCCATCCAGCGCGAGGCCGATGGGAGCGTAGCCATCCACCCGGGCGAACAGCCGTCGCGCCCAAAGCCGTCCACGAAGCCCTTTCTTTGCGACCGAGCGAAGGAATTCGGCCAAGCCCGACGTCATCAAAACCGCTTTTGCGTCGGGGCGATCGGCGAGCAGGTTCGGGAGCAGCGC
Source organism: Tsuneonella dongtanensis (assembly GCF_001698205.1). Classification (NCBI taxonomy): domain Bacteria; kingdom Pseudomonadati; phylum Pseudomonadota; class Alphaproteobacteria; order Sphingomonadales; family Erythrobacteraceae; genus Tsuneonella; species Tsuneonella dongtanensis. Next base: position 1,358,456 of record NZ_CP016591.1, on the reverse strand, counting down.
ATTGGCGGCATTCGACGGCTTGACGATGACCACCTCTCCGGCCCGCATGGGTCGGGCGAGCAGGTCGATGACAGGCCGCAGCATCGCCCGGCCGAAATCGCTGTCGCGCAAGTCTGCAAGGTCCTGAACCACCGCAGGCTCACTCAACCCTGTCGCGATTCCTTCGACGTCGAGCGACTGGACTAGCAAGGTCGATCGGCAGAATGCGGTGTGAAAGACGAAGTGGCATTGTCCGCCGGAGGGACCGGCGGCACGAACCGCGGCGCCTTCGATCCAGCAGGCATCGTCCGGCGACGCCGGCTCGGCATTGTACAGGAACGGCCGTCGGCGACGCACTTCACGCGGGATGCGCATGAACTGGACCCGGTCGCCCGCCGGATCGAGGCGGTGAGGCAGCCACGCGGGGTCTGCGACAATCTCAGCGAGGCGGCTCACCGCGCAGTCCTTAGCTGCCGAGCGCGGGATTGTGTAGAGCGAGCCGGCGTGCCAACGGGCGGCTCATGGCGATCGTCCTCAACCCCGGCCTCGACCCGTCGGCACTCCACTCGGCTTTCGCAAGCGAACGACGCGTACAGGTTCGCGATGTGATGGCGGTCGACGACGCGGAACGGATTGCTGCACGCCTCGAAGCGCTCCCCTGGCGAATGGCATTCAACATCGGAAGCCAGGTGCACGAAGTCCCGCCCCAGGGCATCACCGCCCTGACCGACGAGCAGCGACGGAACATCGAGGCGGAGGTTTACGATGGCGCAAGGCGCGGATTCCAGTTCCACTACCACTACTTTCCGATCGTCGAGCCCTATTTCGGCTCGTCGCCCGGAGCTTCCACCGACAAGGGACCGCTCGCAGACCTCTTCGAATGGATCAACAGTTCACCGGTCCTGGGCCTGGTCCGCGACATCACAGGCCACCGCGATATCGCATGGGCCGATTGCCACGCAGCAATGTACGCGCCCGGCCAGTTCCTCAACAATCACGACGATCACAAGCCGCATCTTCAGCGTCGCGCGGCCTATGTGCTGAACTTCACCCGTCGCTGGCGGAACGACTGGGGCGGATACCTGCAATTCTTCGAAGAGGGCGGAAACGTGACCGGAGCGTTCAAGCCCGGGTTCAACATGCTCAACATGTTCTCGGTGCCGCAGGAGCATTCGGTGCAGCTTGTATCCCCCTATGCCCAAGCGAACCGCTATTCGGTGACCGGATGGTTCCGCGCCGACGATCCTCCGGGTGAGATCGGAAAGAGCGTCGTGCCGAATTGATCCTGCGACCAGGTGCCGGTCCGATCAACCTGTGTTCATCCGCGCTTCGCCAAGAACCGTGCAGTCCTCTTGGGAGGGGATGATGAGGGAAGGGTTCGCAATGCATTTCTTGAGGTTCGCCGGTGCTCTGGCGCTGGCCGTCGTCGCCGTTACCGCTGCACCCGCACTGGCGGACGATCCGAACGATCCGACGATGCGCTCTGCCGCCGCGAAGGCGCGCGACCGGGCGATCATCAAGCGGTTGAACCAGGAGCAGCTGCGCTACGTCCAGCAACGCGACGCGCGCCTTGCCGCCGGCAACGCCGCTTCGCGCGAATGGGCTGCGAAGGAAAACGCGCGCCGCATGGCGACGTGGCGTCACGCGGTGCGGATGTGCGAAAGCGGTCGGCACAAGTACTGCGCGCGCTGATCGATCGGCGTCGCTGACCGTGTGACGTTCGTCGAGCGGGCATTCCGCTTCATCGAAGTGTCCTTAGCGCGGCAACCGCGAGAGGTTTCAGGAGTACCCGCTTTCGCGCGCGCGGCAGTCCGCCGGCGCACACATCACTTATCCGGGGACGCAATCATGACCGACTTCCGCTCCGCCGCGCGCCTGCTGGCCGCAGCTTCCGCCCTTGCCCTTGCCGCGACGGGCGCGCCCGCGCTCGCCAACACCACGCCCGCCGACGGGGTCGACACCGACCAGATCGTCGTCACCGGCCGCCCGGCGATCGGCGACTGGGGGGTCGACCTGTCGAACCGCGACCTGACGGTGAAGCCCGGCGACGACTTCGAACGCTATGCCAGCGGTGCATGGATGGCGCGGACCGAGATCCCGTCGGACAAGTCGCGTACCGGGTCCTTCGTCGAACTCGACGAGACGGTCCGCGAAAACGTGCGGGGCCTCGTCACCAGCCCGGCCAAGGCCTCGACGAAATACGGGATGCACTACGCCGCGTTCATGGACGAGCGGGCGATCGAGCGCGCTGGCCTCACCCCGCTGATGCAGGACATCGCCGTGGTCCGCGCGATCGACGACAAGAGCGAGTTCGCCCGCTTCATGGGCTCGACCTACGATAAGTTCGGGATCAACCTGTTCGGCAGCTTCGTTTATGCCGACACCGGCAATCCGAACATGAACGTCCTGTGGCTTAGCCAGGGCGGGCTCGGGATGCCCGATCGCGACTATTACCTGAAAGACGATTTCGCGAAGCAGCGCGCGGCGTACCAGGCTTTCGCCGAGCGCACGTTCAAGGCGATCGGCGTCGCCAATCCCGCGGTCGCCGCGCAGGAGGTGCTCGCGTTCGAGACCTACATCGCGCAGCTTTCATGGGATTCGGCAGAAAGCCGCGATATCGGCAAGACCAACAACCCGATGTCGACCGCCGAGCTGGCCCGATACGCCCCCGGCCTCGACTGGGCCGCTTTCTGGGACGGGTACAACGTTCCCGCGCAGGATCGCCTGATCGTGCAGGAGAACACCGCGATACAGGCGCTCGCGGCGCTATATGCAAGCACCGATCTCGACACGCTGAAGCTATGGCAGCAGTTCCATGTCGCCAATCAGGCGTCGCCCTACCTCAACAAGGCGATGGTCGACAGCAGCTTCGAATACGCCAAGTCGATCAGCGGGGTGACCCAGCAGCGGCCGCGGTGGAAGCGCGCGATCGACAACGTCAACGGTTCCCTGGGCGAACTGGTGGGCGAAAGCTACGTCGCCGAATACTTCCCGGCCGTCGCCAAGGCACGGATGGACGACCTCGTCCGCAACCTGAAGCTCGCGATGGCCGACCGCATCCGCGACAACGAGTGGATGGCCGCGGAGACCAAGACCGAGGCGCTCGCCAAGCTCGAAAGGATGGACGTGATGATCGGCCATCCCGAGGAATTCCGCAGCTACGACGCGCTCCCGATCGGCAACAGCCTCTATGCCAATGCCAAGGCGGCGGCGAAGTTCAATGCAGACTATTCGATGGCCGACCTTGGCAAGCCGGTCGACCGCAAGAAGTGGCTGATGGTCCCGCAGGTGGTCAACGCCTACAACGGGTTCACCGAGAACAAGATGGTGTTCCCGGCGGGCATCCTGCAGCCGCCGTTCTTCGATCCTTATGCGGACCCGGCGGTCAATTACGGCGCGATCGGCGTGGTGATCGGGCACGAGATCAGCCACGGCTTCGACGACCAGGGCCGCAAGATCGACCAGACCGGCGCGATCCGCGACTGGTGGACTGCACAGGACGCCGCCCGCTTCGATGCCGAGGCGAAGAAGTTCGGCGCACAATACGCGAAATACGAAGTGGCGCCCGGCGCGGCGGTCAACCCCGAGCTGACCATGGGCGAGAACATCGCCGACCTTGCCGGTGTGCTCGTCGCCTACGATGCCTACAAGAAGTCGCTCGGCGGCAAGGAAGCGCCGGTGATCGACGGCCTGACCGGCGACCAGCGCTTCTTCCTGGCCTACGCGCAGGTCTGGCGGTCGAAGGCGCGCGAGGATTCGCTGCGCAGCCAGGTGGCGACCGACCCGCACAGCCCCGAGCGCTTCCGCACGATCGGCCCGCTGCGCAATGTCGACGCGTGGTACGCGGCCTTCGATGTGAAGCCGGGCGATGCCAACTACATCGCCCCGGAAGACCGCGCGCGCATCTGGTAACCGGCGCAGGCGGCGGGTAGGCGACGGGCGATGCATCGCCTGTTCATCGCCCTGCACCCGCCGCCGCCGGTGCGCGCCGCGCTCCTTGCCGCGCAAGGCGGGGTCGAGCGCGCGCGGTGGCAGTCCGACGACCAGTTGCACCTGACCCTGCGCTTTGTCGGCGAGGTCGATCGGCACAGGGGCGAGGACCTGGCCGACGCCCTGTCGTCGGTGGTCGCGCAGCCCTTCGATCTGTCGGTCCACGGTGTGGGGCATTTCGAGAAGAAGGGGCGCCCGACCGCGCTGTGGGCGGCGCTCGCCCCTTCGCCCGGGCTCGACATCCTCGAACGCCGGGTGGAGCGCGCTTGCCGCGCCGCGGGCCTTGCTGCCGAGACGCGCAAGTTCGTGCCCCATGTCACGCTGGCACGCCTGGGTGGCGGCGCCATCGGCGCGGGGGACTGGCTTGCGCGGCACGGCGACCTGTCCGCGCCGGATTGGCCGGTCGGATCGTTCGTGCTCTACGAAAGCCGCCTCGGCAGCGGCGGATCGACCTACGAGCCGCTCGCCGAATACAATCTCTAGCGGGCCGTCAGGGCCCGGGCACCGGGCTCGCCGAGCCAGCGCGCGGAAACGCCCCACACGCGCTCGATGACCGGCGCCGAGAGCGCCTCTTCCGGCGATCCGTCGGCGGCGAGCGTGCCGCGGTCCAGCACCAGCACCCGGTCGGCGTGGTTCATCGCCAGCGCCAGGTCGTGCAGTACCAGCACCACCCCCGCGCCGCTCTCTGCAGCACGACGCAGGTGCGCCAGAAGCGCAAGCTGGTGCGCAAGGTCGAGCGCGGCGAGCGGCTCGTCGGCGAGGATCCAGCGTGGGCACCCCGCGAGCACCCGCGCCAGCAGCGCCCGTGCCCGCTCGCCGCCCGACAGCCGCGAGACGGGACGGTCGGCGAGATGGTCGAGGTCGAGCGCGGACAGGGCGGCGGCGACTTCCGCCTCGCCCCGGTCGCGGTGCGGCAGCCGTCCGAGCGCGACGAGCGAGCGCACCGCCACGTCCCACGCCACTTCGCCTTCCTGCGGCAGGTAGCCCAATGCCTTCGCCCGGTCGCGCGGGTGGAGCGCACCGAGGTGCCCCCCGTCGAGCATGACCGCTCCGCTGTCGGGCGAAAGCAGGCCGGCAAGGCACTGCAGCAGGCTCGATTTGCCCGCCCCGTTGGGCCCGCAGATCGCGGTGATGCGCCCGGGCTCGAGCGCGGCCGACACGTCGGTCACGCGCCCCGCGAGGGTCAGGCTCTGCGCGATCAGTGTCATGCCAGCCCCCGCCGCATCCGCAGCAGCAGCCACAGGAAGAACGGCGCGCCGATCAGGCTCAGCGCGATACCGAGCCGCAGCTCGGTCACCAGCGGCAGCACGCGGCACAAGCTGTCGGCGACGAGCACCAGCAGCGCGCCCGCGAGCGCGCTCGGCAGCAGGAGCTGCGAGGGCCGCCGGTCGGTGAAGGGGCGGACGAGATGCGGCACGATCAGCCCGACGAAGCCGACGATCCCGGCGACCGCGACCCCGCTGCCCACGGTCAGGCCCACCCCGGCGATCAGCCAGAACTGCAAGCGCCGCGGCTCCATGCCGAGGCTGCGCGCGGCTGCCTGCCCGAGAACCAGCGCGTCGAGCCCCCGCGCGGCCATCGCCAGGCAGACGATCCCCGCCAGCGTCAGCGGCGCGGCGAGCGCGACGTCGTTCCACGACCGGTCGGTCAGCGCGCCCATCAGCCAGGTCACTATTTCGCTCATCGCGAAGGCGTTGGGCGCAAGGCTGATGGCAAGGCTCGTCAGCGCGCCGGCAAGGCTCGCAATCATCATGCCCGCAAGCGTGAAAAGCGCGATGCCGCCGGTGCGTCCGGCGATCGCCGCGAGCAGGGCCATCGCGCCTGCCGCCCCGGCCAGCGCGAATAGCGGCAGCAGGAACGGCGAAGCGGCATAGCCGAACCACAGGCTCGCCACCGCGCCCAGCGCCGCGCCGGGGGCGATGCCGAACAGGCCCGGATCGGCGAGCGGGTTGCGCAGGTATCCCTGCATCGCCGCCCCGCTCGCCCCCAGGCCGGCACCGATGACGAGCGCCAGCACGGCACGCGGCAGGCGCAGCTCGGCCAAGATCACCGCGGCGTTGGGTGTGCTCGCCGGATCGAGCCAGACCCGCCCCGCGAGCAGCGACAGCGGCACCGCGAGCGCTATGAGCCCGAGGAGGAGCAGGACGGGCCGCGTCACGACACGCCCTCTCGTATCTCGGCCAGCCGCTCCACCGCACGAACGATGGTCGGCCCGCCGCAGTAGAGCAGCGCCGGATCGAGCGAGGCGCGGTCCATCTCCGGCAGCGCATCGAGCGCCGGGTGGCGCTGCCCGCGCTCGCTTCCCGCGACCAGCAGCACGCGCGGCGGATCGGCAAGCAGGCGTTCGAGCGAAAGGTAGTCCGCCTGTCCCATGCCGCGCGCCGCGCTCTGGCTGGCGAACCCGACATGGCGCATCAGCGCGGTCACCAGCGCATCCTCGCCCGGTACGATGCCGTCGGGCTGCCAGAGGATCGCGGGCACGGGTTCGCCCTCGGCCCGCGTCGCGGCGAGCGCGGCGTCGATCTTTCCCACGACGGCTTCGCCGCGCGCCGGATGGCCCGCCAGCGCGGCGAGCTGCCGCACTTGCGCCGCGCTGGCCTCGACCGTCGAGGCGATCCCCACGGTCTCGACCTGCACGCCCAGCCGCTCGAATGCCGCGCGGGTGGCGGGTGCCATGAAGCTCGACCCGACGACGACATCGGGATCGAGCGCGAGCACTTCCTCCACCGTCCCCCCGGTCGCACGAAACCGCCGCGCCTGGGCGAGCGGCATCGAGGTCGCGCGGGGATCGTGGCTGTAGTGGCTCACCGCCAGGATCTGCTCCGGATCGGCGACCTCGGCGAGGATCGCGTCGGTGCATGGATTGAGGCTGACGATGGTCGGACGACCGCCACCCGCGCGCTCGTGCGGGGATGCCGCGCATCCCGCGAGGAGCAGGCAGGCGGCGGCGAGTGCCTTCACATCCCCACCCTCACCCCGACATAGGCCGCGCGGCCCTGCGTCCCGTATCCCGCAACCTCGGTGTAGCGCGCGTCGAACAGGTTCTCGACCCGGCCGAACAGCTCCACGTCGTATTGCTGGCGCATGTCGAGCGCGAACAAGACCTTGCTCGCGCGCAGGTCGACCAGCGCATGCCCGTCGATACGCGTGAAGTTACCTGCATCGTCGAAGCTGTCGCCGACCAGCCGCAGGTCGGCACCGAGCTTAAGGCCCCGGTGGTGCAGCGGATCGGTGTCCCAGTCGCCCGTCAGGGTCAGCGCGTGGCGCGGACGGCGCGCGAGATCGGTCCCGGCGTCGCGATCGCGCGACTTCGCGTAGCTGTAGGCCGCGCCGAAGCCGAGCCCGCGGACCGGCTCCGCGCCCAGCTCGACCTCGAACCCCTCGGCCCGCGCGCGGCCGACGTTGTCGTAGGTGCCGAAAGGCCGGTTCGTGCAGATGCCTCCGGTCACGCCGAAGCACGAGACGAAGTCGATCAGGTCGCGGCTGTCGCGGCGGAAAAGCGACAGGGCGGCCGAAAAGGCATTGTCCGAATAGGTCAGTCCCACGTCGTAGCTCTTGCTGCGTTCGGGGCTCAGCGCGGGATTGCCGAAGTCCGACAGGAGCTGGAACAGCGTGGGCGCCTTGAACCCCTCGCCATAGCTGGCGCGCAGGTCGAGACCATCGGCCAGCTCCACCGCGCCGTTCGCGCCGAGGGTCCATTCGCCGCCGAAGCGGTTGTGGTCGTCGTAGCGCGCACCCACGCCCAGGATCACGCCGCCGTTTCGGTCGTACGTCAGCATCGCATGGCCGCTCGCGGTATGTGCGCTGCCGCGGTCGGCGGAAAACGCACCGTCTGCCGTGAACCGGCTCCATTCGCGGTCGGCGCCGAAATCGATGCGCACGTTCTCGAACCGGCCCGCCAGCCGGTAGCGACCGAACAGCTCGGCGCGGGTCAGGCGGCCGGTGGTCTCGTAATAGGGCGCGGGCCCTGTATCCTCGTCGACGAGGTCGCGGTCGTTCGCGCTGCGCACGACCCCCGCGCTCAGCATCAGCCGATCGCCCTTGTACTCGAGGCCTGCCCGGCCCGAGCGCTCGCGGGTGTCTTGCCGTTCGTTGGTGTCGTCGAACACGAAGAAGGTCGGCGGTGGGAAGCCGTCGAGGTCGAGCGAGCCATCGGCATATCGCCCGCTCGCCACGGCGGAGAGACCGTCGGCAAGGAAGGCGCGCGCCCGGCCCGAGACGTGCCATTGCTCGAACCCGTCGCGCTCGGTCCCGATCGCCGCGGACGAGATGCCGCGCGAACGGACCCAGCCGCCCGATACGCTCGCCTCGACCAGCCGTCCGTCGACGCCTGCGAGGGCCTGCGTGCTGACCTGGCGCGGGCCGCCGTACTCGGCGCTCGCGGCGACCCCGTTGGCGGTGCGGGTCGACAGGTTCATGACCCCGGCGATCGCGTCCGAACCCCAGACGACCGAGTGCGAACCGCGCAGCAGTTCGACCTTGCCGACTTCCTCCGCCATTAGGTTGCCGAAGTCGAAGCCGCCGCCGGGGCTCGATACGTCGTTCACCTTGACCCCGTCGATAAGGACGAGGAGCTGCTCCGCCCCCGCTCCGCGCACGCGGACTCCGGTGAACCCGCCGACGCTGCCGTTGCGCGTAATCGTGACGCCCGGCATCCGCCGTAGCGCCCGGGTCAGGTCCGGACCCTGCACGCTGCGCAGCTCGCGGTCTCCGATGACGTCGACCGGGTAGGGATCGTCGGCGTCGGACGCGGGCAGGCCGCTGGCGACGACGCGGATCTCGGTCTCGGCGATGGTGGCCACGGGGTAGAACTCGACCCCCAGCAAGGTCGTATCCCCGGTGTCCTCCTGCGCCAGCGCGGGCGCGGACAGGACAGCGGACATCAGCAATATCAATCGTATGGACATGGAACCTCCCAACATGAACGAACATGCCGTCCATGGCGGGAGGAACGCCGTTATCGGGCGCGCCTTCGCTGCATTCCGGTACACCCCGCCCGGCTGCGGAACGACCGTCCTGGGCAGGTCTCCTGGCTCCCGGATCGACGCTTTCCCGCCGCCTTCCCGGTCGGATCGACCAGTGGCATGTGGCGGGATCGCTCCCCGGTCACAGTTGCGGGGGCAGCGGAGGTATCGCACCTCCTTCCCTCTTCGGTCCGGTTTCCCGGACAACCCATGACGTGGGCGCGGCGATAGGCGCGCCGTGTCGATTTGCCAAGTTAACCGTTTCGAAGGCACCCGGTTTAACTTCGCCTTGCGGCCTGTTCCGCCAAGGGACACCGGCAGCCGTGCCGCTCGTGGCCACCTTCTGACGCTGCTACGGCCGAAGGCCGTGACAACGCAGGAACCCGAGTGAACCGCCAGCAAGCCACCCTCCAGCGCATTGCCGACCGCCGCGAGCGGCGCGACCGGCGGCGTTCGCTGACGCCGCGCGCGCTGTTCGAGGCGGTATTCCGCGGGCCGCACAGCGGACGCCGGCTGCTGGCGCTGGCCGCCGCGGTGGCAGTCCCCGCGATGGCCGCGCCCGGCGACTGGCGCGCGCTGGATTTCGACACGGCTGTCGAGGCCGAAGCCGCCGCGATGCCTTTCGAGACCCCGGGCGAGAGCTTTCCCGGCTCGGCGTTCTTCTACCTCGAGGACCTGCCGCAGCTCGCCCTCGATCACGACGCGGGTCCGCCTCCCCCGATCGAGACCGGCGCGCACTCGGATGCCGAGCCCGCCCGAACAGACACGCTGGCCGGACCGGCCGCGCGTGCCTTCCTCGGCAGCGGAACCGGGATCGACAAGGCGCGCGCGCTCCAGTGCATGACCTTGGCGCTCTATTATGAGTCCGCCAACGAACCGACCGAAGGCCAGCGCGCGGTGGCGCAGGTGATCCTCAACCGGGTCGCGCATCCCAGCTATCCCAACAGCGTGTGCGGCGTCGTCTTCCAGGGCTCCGAGCGCAAGACCGGGTGCCAGTTCAGCTTCACCTGCGACGGCAGCCTCAACCGCAAGCCCGCCAAGGCGAGCTGGGACCGGGCGCGCGGCGTCGCCGCGGCGTCGCTCGCCGGCTACGTCTACGCCCCGATCGGGCTCGCGACGCATTATCACGCGACTTACGTGCTGCCCTACTGGGCCTCGAGCCTGACGAACGTCGGCACAATCGGCCTCCACACCTTCTACAAATGGCGCGGAGTCGCCGGGCGTTCGGATGCCTTTGCCGCGCGCTATGCCGGGCGCGAACCCGTGGCCGCGCCGCACCCGCGCTCCTATACCGACCCGGCGGGCTCAGCGCCCGATCCGGTGGTGCTGGCGCAGGCCTACGAAGCGGCGCGGATGAAGGCCGTGGCCGCGAGCGCCGCCTATGCCCCGCCCCCGCCGCCGGTCTATGCCGCGCCGGTCCAGGCGCGCGGTGGAGACCGCCTCTACGCGGCCGAGAACCTGCCGCAGACGGGCACCGTGAAGGCAGAATACGCCAATTCCGGGCGATGGATCGCACAACCCGGCGCAACCCCGGCGGCAGACGTAAACGCCCGATAACCTTGGCAGTTACCGATCGCGTAACCCTGTCCTCGAACCGAGGCTTAGGCTCTGTCGGCTAACGATGGTTGTCCCGGTCGCAACAGGAAACCTGCACTTCATGCCGCTTCGCTTCGCCCCCGCCCGGTCGGTCACGCGTTCGCCTATTGCCCGCGCCTTCGCCCGCAAGGCGCTCTCGCGCGCAGCCAACGACAACGGCGACCCTGGCCCGGCGGACGACGCCGTGCTTGCCGCCGCCCTGCGTCATTTCGCAACCCACGGACTTGGCGCTGCGATCGCCGCGCTGCGCGAAGCCGAGCGGGCGCTGGAGGCGGGCGACGACCAGGGACACGCCTGGTGGCTGGAGATTTGCGGCACGCTCGACCGACGTCTGGCCGCCCGCCACCGCGAACGCGGCAAAACGTGTGCTTGATAGGACCTTAGACGGTAACGGCCGTCTTAACCTGCCGGTGACGGACGTGGTCTAAGGCACCGGCATATGAACGGAGAGGTCGCGCTCAGCCGGATATCTTGGCTCTGGGGATGGTTCGGGGAGACCGAACCGCCCAGCAGCGACGTACACCTGTCGCTCCTGCGCACGCTCTACAACAAGCCCGCCGGCCTCGTCCTTGCGACGGCGATCGGCTCGATCATCTCGGCAGTCGCGGCATTCTCGACCGGAGATTTCTTGCTTGAAGCCGGAGCTGCCGCGCTGACCGCCACCGGTCTGGCACGCATTGCCGCGATGACCTTCATGTCCCGGAAGGGCGGCGCCTACCCCGCCCGCTGGCTCGAGATCGTCTACACGAGCGGTGCCGCCGCCTACGCGCTTGCCCTGGGCCTGTTCGCCGCAGCGGCGATCTGGCGCGGGGTGGACGTCGCGGTCCAGGTAATGATCCTTCCGTTCGTGGTCGGCTATGCCATCGCCACCGCGGCCCGCGATGCCGGCCGACCGGTGATCGCGATGATGCAGTCGGCCCTGGTCGGACTGCCGCTCGCCTTGGCGCTCTTCGCCGAGGGATCGCTGGCCTACGTCACCCTGGCGGGGTGCATCACGCTGGCCCTTCCCGCTGTCGGGATGATCGTGCACACGATCGCGCTCTCGCTGCAGGACGCGACCAGAGCGGCCGCGACGAATGCCAGGCTCGCTGAAAGCATGAAGGCTCTGGCCCGCACCGACGTCGTCACGGGACTCGCCAACCGGGCCGGCCTCGATCACGCCCTGGGCGAAACCGTCGAGGGCCTCGGCCCGGACGACCTGCTTGCGCTGTTCTGGCTTGACCTCGACCGCTTCAAGGAAGTGAACGACCTCCTTGGTCACACCATCGGCGACCGCGTTCTCGCGGCAGTCGCCGAGCGCCTGCGCGAGGTTGCCCCCACCGGATCGACGATCTGCCGCTTCGGGGGCGACGAGTTCATCCTGCTCTGTCCGGTGACGAGCCGCCGGGCGACAGAGGCCCTCGCCACGCGGGTGCTCGCGAACGTCACCCGGCCGCTCCGGCTCGATGCCGAACGGCTGGAAGTCCCCGCGTCGATGGGGATCGCCCTGCTCCCCGAGGACGGCGCGGATGCCGATGCACTGATGCAGCGCGCGGACCTTGCGCTCTATCACGCAAAGATCGGCGGCAAGAACCGCAACCGGTTCTACGATCCGGCAATGAGCCGGAACCTCATGCGCCGCCGCGAGATCGAGGCGGAGCTCCGCGCCGCTATCCAGCGCGACGAGCTGGCGATCTTCTTCCAGCCCATCGTCGATCTCGACAGTGGCCGGATCCGCACCTTCGAGGCGCTCGTCCGCTGGTTCCACCCGGAAAAGGGCGAGCTCATGCCCGACGAGTTCATCCCTGTGGCCGAAGATACAGGTCTTATCGTCACGCTGGGCAACTGGATCACCGCGCAGGCCGCGCGCACCGCGGTTCACTGGCCCGACGACGTGACGCTCGCGGTCAATCTCTCGCCGCTCCAGATCAAGGCGCCGGGTGCCGCGCTCGGCATCCTTTCGGCGCTGCGCGATGCCGGGCTCCCGCCATCGCGGCTCGAGCTGGAAGTGACCGAGAGCCTGTTCCTCGACGACAACCACGCGACCGAAAACTTCATCAACGAGCTGGCTGCCGCCGGCGTCCATTTCGCGCTGGACGATTTCGGCACCGGCTACTCGTCGCTCGGCTACATCGATCGCTTTCCGTTCAGCAAGATCAAGGTCGACCGCAGCTTCGTTTCCGGGCCCAAGGTCGGTCGCAAGAGCGAGGCGATCATCCGCGCCGTGGCCGAACTCGGCGCGCAGCTCGGGATGGACATCGTGGCCGAGGGCCTTGAGACGATCGAACAGGTTGCCACGGTTCGCGCGGCGGGCTGCTCCATGGGCCAGGGATACTATTTCAGCCGCGCAGTCCCCGATTACATCGCTGCGACGCTGCTCGCGCATGAGCGCCAACCGCTGGCGGCCCGCCGCGCGGGATGAAACGCCCTGTGGGGGATTACCCGCCCGTCAACCTTCTGCCTTGACCGCGAATTAACGCTCGCCAGACAATTTCCCGTCCATGTTCTGGAAACTCGTCATGCTCGCCGGAGTTGTTACCATCGGAATGGCGGTCCTGGGCTATGGCCCGGCCGAACTCAAGCGTGCGGCCAACGACTTGTCGAGCACGAACGCCTCGGCCATCTCGCCTTCCGGAGGGGATGCGGGCGGCTGGGGCTGAGACGCTGAGCCAGCCTCTCTCGCTATTGCGAAGCGTTTGCAAAGATAGTTGATTTGCGGGGCCGATTGCGGTTGCAATCGCCCATTCGCCAGCCTAGGCGGACCCCTGCACCAGGGGCCGCCCTCGCCTGCGGGACGGAGTCGCGCCCAATCGAGGCCCAGTCCCGCGCGAGACGAAGGATAGCTTCCCCTATGGCCCGCAAGAAGATCGCGCTCGTCGGCGCAGGCATGATCGGCGGCACGCTCGCCCACCTCGCCGCGAAGAAGGAAATGGGCGACATCGTCCTGTTCGACATCGCCGAGGGCATCCCGCAGGGCAAGGCACTCGACCTCAGCCAGTGCGGCCCGATCGAGGGCTTCGACGCGCGGATCATGGGGACCAATTCCTATACCGACATCGCCGGAGCGGACGTCGTCATCGTCACCGCCGGCGTGCCCCGCAAACCCGGCATGAGCCGCGACGACCTGCTCGGCATCAACCTCAAGGTGATGAAGGCCGTCGGCGAAGGCATCCGCGACAACTGCCCCGACGCATTCGTGATCTGCATCACCAACCCGCTCGACGCGATGGTCTGGGCGCTGCGCGAATTCTCCGGTCTGCCGCACAACAAGGTCGTCGGCATGGCCGGCGTGCTCGACAGCGCGCGCTTCGCGACCTTCCTGGCATGGGAATTCGGCGTCTCGGTCAAGGACGTGAACGCCTTCGTGCTCGGCGGCCACGGCGACACGATGGTCCCGGTCACCAGCTACACCACCATCAGCGGCATCCCGGTCGACGACCTTGTCGCGATGGGCAAGTCGTCGAAGGCCAACCTCGACGAGATCGTCAAGCGCACCCGCGGTGGCGGCGGCGAGATTGTTGCCCTCCTCAAGACCGGCAGCGCCTATTACGCGCCCGCAACCAGCGCGATCGCGATGGCCGAAGCCTATCTCGGCGACCAGAAGCGCATCCTGCCCTGCGCCGCCTACGTGAAGGGCCAGTACGGCCTCGACGGGCTCTACGTCGGCGTTCCTGCCGTGATCGGCAAGGACGGCATCGAGGAGGTCATCGAGATCAAGCTCTCCGACGAGGAAAAGGCCAACCTCAAGGTTTCGACCGACGCGGTCGAGGAACTGCTCGAGGTCTGCAAGGGCCTGGACGGAGATCTCGCGTGAGCATCCTCGTCGACAAGAACACCAAAGTCATCACGCAGGGCATGACCGGCGAGACCGGCACCTTCCACACCCAGCAGGCGCTCGATTACGGGACGCAGATGGTCGCCGGCGTGACTCCCGGCAAGGGCGGCACCACGCACATCGGGCTGCCGGTGTATGACACCGTCGCCGAGGCGGTGAAGGCCACCGGCGCCACCGCCAGCTGCATCTACGTGCCGCCGCCGTTCGCCGCGGATTCGATCCTCGAGGCGATCGATGCCGAGGTGCCGCTGATCGTCACCATCACCGAGGGCATCCCGGTGCTCGACATGGTGCGGGTGAAGCGCGCGCTTTCGGGCAGCAAGAGCCGCCTGATCGGCCCCAACTGCCCCGGCGTGCTGACCCCGGGCGAATGCAAGATCGGCATCATGCCGGGCTCGATCTTCCAGAAGGGTTCGGTCGGCGTAGTCTCGCGCAGCGGCACGCTGACCTACGAGGCGGTCCACCAGACGACCATGGTCGGCCTGGGCCAGACCACCGCGGTCGGCATCGGCGGTGACCCGGTCAACGGCACGAACTTCATCGACGTGCTCGACCTCTTCCTCTCGGACGACGAGACCAAGTCGATCATCATGATCGGCGAGATCGGCGGTTCGGCGGAAGAAGAAGCCGCAGAATTCATCGCTCACGAGGCGAAGAAGGGCCGCCGCAAGCCGATGGTCGGCTTCATCGCCGGCCGCACCGCGCCTCCGGGCCGGCGCATGGGCCACGCGGGCGCGATCGTCTCGGGCGGCCAGGGCGGCGCAGAGGACAAGATCGCCGCGATGGAAGCGGCGGGCATCCGCGTCTCCCCTTCGCCCAGCGAACTCGGAACGACGCTCGACGCGCTGCTGAAGGAACTCGCCTGACCACAAGGGCGGCGCGCCTCCTCCCCGGGAGCGCCTCCATGGTTCGGGCATTACCTCATCAAAGGTAGGCCATCCGATGGGTAACGAAGCACACGATTTCCTCCCCGACGACCCGCAACCGGGCCCGTCGTGGGCCAACGCGCGCTGGCCGCTGGTCGGCGGCGAGGCGGAGGACGACCTTACCCAGGCGCTCGGCCCGACCGCGATGCAAGTCGCGGTCAAGGCCGCTGCCGCGAAAGCCGGCAAGGTCATGGACGACAAGGCGGTCGAGCAGGCGGCTGGCGATTCGATCCGCGCGATGATGCTCGTGCGGACCTACCGGGTGCGCGGTCACCTTGCCGCGAACCTCGACCCGCTCGGGCTTTCCACCCGCGATCTGCCCGCCGACATGACGCCGGAGTACCATGGCTTCACCGGTGCCGCGCTCGAACGACAGGTATATCTGGGCGGCACGCTCGGCCTCGAATGGGCGAGCGTCGGCGAGCTCGTGCGGATCCTCCGCAAGAACTACTGCGGCGACGTCGGCTTCGAATACATGCACATCGCCGATGTCGAGGAACGCCGCTTCATCCAGGAGCGGATCGAAGGTCCCGACAAGGTCATCACCTTCACTCCCGAAGGCAAGCGCGCGATCCTGGGCGCGGTGATCCGCGGCGAGCAGTACGAGAAGTACCTCGGCAAGAAGTACGTCGGCACCAAGCGCTTCGGCCTCGACGGCGGCGAGGCGATGATCCCGGCGCTCGAAAGCGTGATCAAGTACGGCGGCTCGCTCGGCGTGCGCGAGATCATCTACGGCATGGCCCACCGCGGCCGTCTGAACGTGCTCGCGAACGTCATGGCCAAGCCCTACCGGGTGATCTTCCACGAATTCTCGGGCGGCAGCGCGAACCCCGACGATGTCGGCGGCTCCGGCGACGTGAAGTATCACCTGGGTACATCGACCGACCGCGAGTTCGACGGGATCAAGGTGCACATGAGCCTGGTCCCCAACCCCTCGCACCTCGAGGCGGTGAACCCGGTCGTGCTTGGCAAGGCGCGCGCGCAGCAGGCGATCCGCGACGACCTCAAGAAGCACGAGCAGGTCCTGCCCGTGCTGATCCACGGCGACGCGGCGTTCGCGGGACAGGGGATCGTCTGGGAATGCCTCGGCTTCTCCGGCGTGCGCGGCTACAACACCGGCGGCTGCCTGCATTTCGTGATCAACAACCAGATCGGCTTCACCACCAGCCCGAAATTCGCCCGGTCTTCGCCCTATCCGTCCGACGTCGCCAAGGGCGTCCAGGCGCCGATCCTCCACGTCAACGGCGACAACCCCGAAGCGGTGACCTTCGCCTGCAAGCTCGCGATCGAGTATCGCCAACGTTTCGGCCGCGACATCGTGATCGACATGTGGTGCTATCGCCGCTTCGGCCACAACGAAGGCGACGAGCCCAAGTTCACCCAGCCGCTGATGTACGACGCAATCGGCAAGCACCCTAAGGTCAGCTCGATCTATTCCGCCCGGCTCGAGCAGGAGGGCGTCATCAAGCCCGGCGACGCCGACGCGATGTGCGACGAGTTCAACGCCCACCTCGACGAGGAGTTCGAGGGAGCCAAGAGCTACAAGCCCAACATTGCCGACTGGTTCGGCGGGCGCTGGGCCGGCCTCAACAAGCCCGCCGACCCCGAAGAAGCGCGCCGCAACGTCGATACCGCGATCTCCCGCAAGCTGCTCGACAGCCTCGGCCGCACGCTCACCACCGTTCCCGAGGACCTGGCGATCCACAAGACGCTCGAGCGCGTGCTCGAGGCGAAGCGCCAGATGTTCGCCAACGGCGAGGGCTTCGACTGGGCGACCGCCGAGGCTCTCGCTTACGGCAGCCTCGTCACCGAAGGCCACGGCGTGCGCCTGTCGGGGCAGGATTCTGGGCGCGGCACCTTCAGCCAGCGGCACGCGGTCTGGGTCGACCAGAAGACCGAGCGCAAGTACATCCCGCTCACCCAGCTGCCGCATGGCAAGTTCGAGGTCTACGACAGCCCGCTGTCCGAATACGGCGTGCTCGGCTTCGAATACGGCTTCGCCATGGCCGACCCGAAGAGCCTCGTGCTGTGGGAAGCCCAGTTCGGCGACTTCGCCAACGGCGCGCAGATCATCATCGACCAGTTCATCGCCGCGGGCGAGGCCAAGTGGCTGCGCGCCAACGGCCTCGTGATGCTGCTGCCGCACGGGTATGAAGGCCAGGGCCCGGAACACTCCTCGGCGCGGCTCGAGCGGTTCCTGCAGCTGTGCGCTAACGACAACATCCAGGTGTGCAACATCACGGTCCCGGCGAACTACTTCCACGTTCTGCGCCGGCAGATGCTCCGCCCGTTCCGCAAGCCGATGGTCATCATGACGCCCAAGAGCCTGCTGCGGCATCCGATGGCCAAGAGCGGCGTCGACGAGTTCACCGGCGACAGCCACTTCCGCCGCATCGTCTCGGACACGACCGAGATCGCCGACGAGAAGGTGCGCCGCCTCGTCCTGTGCAGCGGCAAGGTCGCCTACGACCTCATCGCCAAGCGCGACGAGGAAGGGCTCGACGACGTATCGATCGTGCGGATCGAGCAGCTCTACCCCTTCCCCGGAGAGCCGCTGGCCGTTCGCATCGGACGCATGCCCAACCTCGAGACGATCGTCTGGTGCCAGGAAGAACCGCGCAACAACGGCGCGTGGTTCTTCGTCGACCGGCTGATCGAGCAGGCCGCCTCCGCCGCGGGCAAGGACGGCATGCGCCCGGTCTACGCCGGCCGCGAGGTCGCCGCATCCCCGGCCACCGGTTACGCCAAGCGGCACGAGGAACAGCAGCGCGCGCTGGTCGGGCTTGCGCTCGGCATCAACGATGGCGGCGAGGCCCTGCGCGGCAACAAGGCGCGCCTCGCCAAGAAGAAACCCGCCTGAGGAAGCGATAGATGTCCAAGGAAGTCAAAGTCCCCACGCTGGGCGAGTCGGTCACCGAGGCCACCGTCGGCGAATGGCTCAAGCAGCCCGGCGACCCGGTCAAGGTCGACGAGCCCATCGCCAGCCTCGAGACCGACAAGGTCGCGGTCGAGGTGCCCTCGCCGGTCAACGGCGTGATGGGCGCGCACGCGGTCGAAGTCGGCGCGACGGTCGAGGTCGGCGCGCTGCTGGCGACGATCGAGGACGACGTCGCCGCGGGCGAGGCGACCCAGGTCGAACCGCGCGAAGCGCCGGCCCCGAAGGAAGATACCCCTCCACCGGCGAGCCCCGCTCCCGCCGCTGCCAAGGCTGCCGAACCGGCCGACGCGCAGACGCTGAGCCCCGCGGTGCGCCGCGCGGTGCTCGAGCACGGGGTCGATCCGTCGAGCATCAAGGGCACCGGCAAGGACGGCCGCCTGACGAAGGAGGACGTGCTTGCCGCTGCCTCGGCAAAGCGTCCTTCGACAAGCTCAGGACGAGCGGACGAAGAGGAGGCTCAAAAATCCGCTCAGCCTGAGCCTGTCGAAGGCCGGGCACCGCGTCGCGAGGAACGGGTCAAGATGACCCGCATGCGCCAGACGATCGCCAAGCGACTGAAGAGCGCGCAGGACACCGCAGCGCTGCTGACGACCTTCAACGACGTCGACATGACCGCCGTCATCGAGGCGCGCGAGAAGTTCAAGGATACCTTCGCAAAGAAGCACGACATCAAGCTCGGCTTCATGTCGTTCTTCGCCAAGGCCGCGTGCCTTGCGCTCAAGGACATCCCGGCGGTCAACGCGCAGATCGACGGCGATGAGATCGTCTACTTCGATTACGTCGACATCTCGGTCGCGGTCAGTGCGCCCAACGGCCTCGTCGTGCCGGTCGTGCGCGATGCCGACAGCAAGTCGTTCGCGCAGATCGAGAAGGATATCGCCGACTTCGGCAAACGCGCCAAGGACGGCACGCTGACGATGGAAGACATGAAGGGCGGCACCTTCACGATCTCAAACGGCGGCGTGTTCGGCGGGCTCATGTCCACCCCGATCATCAACCCGCCGCAGAGCGCCGTGCTCGGCCTCCACCGCATCGAGGACCGCCCGGTCGTCCGCGACGGCCAGATCGTGATCCGCCCGATGATGTACATCGCGCTGTCCTACGACCACCGCCTGATCGACGGACGCGAGGCGGTGACGGCCCTCAAGACGATCAAGGAAGCGATCGAGGATCCCATGCGGATGCTGATCGACCTCTGATGCCGGGGAGACTGAGCTTGGAACGCGAGGCATTCGTGGTTCTTTACGCGGGCCTCGCCCTTGCCGGTTGCGATGCCGCGACCCAGATCGCGGGCGATGCGGTGCAAGGGGAAATGCGCAACGCCGTCACCGCGCAGTGCCAGCAGGCTGCCGAAGGTGCCGGGATCGTTGCCGGTCGCGTTGCTGAAGTGTGCGAATGCGCGGTCCAGACGTTCGTAGCGGACAAGGACCTCAATCTCGACGACATCAGTCCGACGCGGATCGAGGGCATCGTGAACCAATGCGCCGCGCAAACGGGTGGCTCGACCACTGAAGCCGAACAGACAATGCCTGCGGAGGAAGCCGGTGGCTGACCAGACTTACGACTACGACGTCCTCATCATCGGTGCCGGCCCCGGAGGCTACGTTGCGGCGATCCGGGCCGCGCAGTTGGGGCTGAAGACCGCCTGCGTCGAGAGCCGCGAGACGCTTGGCGGCACCTGCCTCAACGTCGGGTGCATCCCTTCGAAGGCGATGCTCCACGCGAGCGAGTATTTCGACGCGGCGGCCAACGGCTCGATGGCCAAGATGGGCGTGCTAGTCGAGCCGAAGCTCGACCTTGAGGCGATGCACGCGCAGCGGCTCGACGCGGTCAAGCAGCTGACCGGCGGCATCGCGTTCCTGTTCAAGAAGAACAAGGTCGACTGGAAGAAGGGCCACGCCACCTTCGTCGACGCGCACACGGTCGATGTGGGCGGCGAAAAGATCACCACGAAGAACGTGATCATCGCGACCGGTTCCTCGGTGACCCCGCTGCCCGGCGTCGAGGTTGATAACGACAAGCAGGTCGTTGTCGACAGCACCGGCGCGCTTGAATTGAAGGCGGTGCCGAAGAAGATGGTCGTCATCGGCGGCGGCGTGATCGGGCTGGAACTCGGCTCGGTCTGGCGCCGCCTCGGCGCCGAGGTCGTCGTCGTCGAATTCCTCGACCAGCTGCTTCCCGGCATGGACATGGACATCCGCAAGGAAGCCGCCAAGATCTTCAAGAAGCAGGGCATGACCCTGATGCTGTCGACCAAGGTCACCGGCTGCACGGTAAAGGGCAAGACGGCGACGCTGACCATCGAACCCGCGGCAGGCGGCGAGGCTTCGACCATCGAGGCGGACTGCGTGCTCGTGTCGATCGGGCGGCGGCCGAACACCGAAGGTCTCGGGCTCGACAAGATCGGCCTCGAAACCAACAAGCGCGGCCAGATCGAGACCGACCACGACTTCCGTACCAAGGTGGACGGCGTGTGGGCGATCGGCGACGTGATCCCTGGCCCGATGCTCGCGCACAAGGCCGAGGACGAGGGCATCGCCTGCGCCGAGAACGTGGCCGGGCAGACCGGCATCGTGAACCACGCGGTCATCCCCGGCGTCGTCTATACCTGGCCCGAGTTTGCCGGTGTCGGCCTCACTGAAGACGAGGCTAAGGAGCGCGGCGCGGTAAAGGTCGGCAAGTTCCCGATGCTCGCCAACAGCCGCGCCAAGACCAACCACGAGCCCGACGGTTTCGTGAAGGTCATCGCCGACGCGGAAACCGACCGCGTGCTCGGCGTTTGGTGCATCGCCAGCGTCGCCGGCACGATGATCGCGCAGGCTGCGCAGGCGATGGAATTCGGCGCCACCAGCGAGGATATCGCCTACACCTGCCACGCCCACCCGACGCACTCCGAGGCGATCAAGGAAGCGGCGATGGCGGTGACCGGCAAGCCGATCCACATTTGACCTGAGGCAAGCGCTCGCGCATCTCCCTGACCGAGGGAGAGACGCATGATTCCTAAACTGACCGACGAACCGGGCGCGATCGAGGTCGCGGCGCAGATCGCCGGGGGCGAGCTTTCGCCGCTCGAGGCGGTGGATGCGTGCATCGCGCGGATCGAGGCGCTCGATGGACCGCTGAACGCTGTTGTGGTGCGCGATTTCGATCGCGCGCGCGATGCGGCCAGGGCGCTCGACGGAAAGGACCCCGAGGGCCGGCCGCTCTTCGGCGTGCCGATGACAGTCAAGGAAAGCTTCAACGTCGCCGGGCTGCCGACGACATTCGGGCACCTCGAATTCAAGGAATTCATCCCGCGGCGCGATTCGCGCGTGGTCGAGCGGCTGAAGGCGGCAGGCGCCATCATCGTCGGCAAGACCAACGTGCCTCCCGATCTCGCCGATCTGCAGTCGAACAATCCGGTCTACGGTCGCACCAACAACCCGTTCGATCATACGCGGGTCGCGGGCGGATCGTCGGGCGGCTCGGCGGTCGCGGTGGCAAGCGGGATGGTCCCGATCGAGTACGGCACCGACATCGGCAGCTCGGTGCGCAACCCGGCACACTTGAACGGAATTTTTGGCCACAAGACGACCTTCGGCCTCATCAGCCGGCGGGGGCACACCAGCCCGGTCGCACAGGGGCGCGATGTCCACGAGCCACCGCTGTCGGTGCCCGGACCGCTCGCGCGGTCGGCCGACGACCTCGCGCTGCTGCTCGACCTGACCGCCGAACGTCCGCTTGAGCACACCGCCAGGCGCTTGAACGAAATGCGCTTCCTCGCGGTGCTTGATCACCCGTCGAGCGAGATCGATGCCTCGGTGCGGGATCCGATAGAAGACGCGCTCTCCGCGATCGAGGCGGCTGGTGCCAAGGTTGACCGCTCGAGCGAGCGCCTGCCCGACCTTGCCCGCCAGCACGAGAACTACCTGCGCCTGCTCAACGTCGCGATGGCGCGCGGGCGTCCGGCGCCCGACGGCACCGCGATGAGCCTGTCCGACTATTTCATGCTGCTCGACGAACAGGCGCGCAACCGCTTCGCCTGGGCCGACCTGTTCGGAGCATACGACTTCGTGCTCGCCCCGCCGCTGCCCTTCGTTGCTTACCCGCACGACGACACGCCGATCCGTGACCGCCGCATTGCGATCAACGGCAAGGACAGCGCCTTTGCCGACGCGCTTGCCTGGGCGGGCCTAGCGACTTTCCCGAACCTGCCGAGCACGGTCGTGCCGGTCGGGGAGAGCGGCGGCCTGCCCTGCGGGATGCAGGTCATGGGACCGGAGTGGTCGGACCGCGACTGCATCGCCGCCGCTGGCGCGATCGGCGCATTGATGGGAGCCTGAGCCATGGCGCGCGGACGTTGGATGCAGCGCTATGCGCGCTGGCACATCTGGCTCGGCTGGCTCGTCGCCATCCCGATGGTGCTGTGGACCGTGAGCGGCCTGATCATGGTCGCCAAGCCGATCGAGGAGGTGCGCGGATCCGACCTGCGGATCGAGCCGGATGAGCGACCCGCGCTCAAGGGCAACCCGCGTCCGATACCCTTCCTGCTCGACGGATCGCCGCAGGTGGTTGAACTGCGCAGCTTCGTCCAGCGCGGGCGCGCGGTGACGCTGGCTACCGCGCCCGATGGCCGCGTGTCCCGCTACGACGCCGAGACCGGAGAGGCGATTCCCTCGCTCGACGAGCAGGAAGCGCGGGAGGCGATTGCCGCCTCGATCAAGGGCGGCGACAAGATCGCGGCCATGCGATCCTTCGAGCCGAACGAAGTGCCGTTCGATTTCCGCCGCCCCTCTCCCGTCTGGCAAGCGACGCTCAAGGATGGCACGCGCGTCTACATCAACCGCGACAGCGGGGAGATCGAGGCGGTACGCACCCGCTGGTGGCGCTTCTACGACTTCATGTGGGGTCTCCACATCATGGACACCGAGACGCGCGAGCAGCCGCACAATCCGCTGACGATCGGCTTCGGCAGCCTTGCACTGCTCGGGTCGCTCCTCGGCACGATCCTGCTTTTCCGGCGCCGCAAGGCACGCGTGAAGGCTTGACCGAGCGGCCACGCAGGACCAAGGCGCCGCGCGTGAGCATTCTCGCCATCCGTACCCCACACGCGCTTCGCCAACCGGCGGCCGTTCGGGTGCGCCTGGCAGGCACGCGCGGCTGACGCCGCCGCTCACGCTTCCACCGCACCCGGCCATTCGGCCGGACGTGCGATCGGTCGAACCGCCCTTCCAAGGACACGACCGATGATCACTTCAGACGACGAGATCGACCGCATTGCCCGCGGCCTGATCGATTGCACCCTGCCCAAGCCCGAATGGACCCACCGCGCCCACTTTGCCGCGGCGCTCTGGCTGCTCGCGCACCCCGAGGTGCTGGCGCGCGAAGGCGGGATGGCCCCGCTCATCCGGCGCTACAACGAAGCGACCGGCGTCGCGAACACGGCGACCGGCGGCTACCACGAGACGATCACTCTTGCCTCTTTGCGGGGCGCCGCGGCCGTACTGGCCGCGCATCCCGGCGCGCCGTTGGGGACGGTCCTCGATGCCTTGATGTCCGGCCCGCTCGGGGACAAGCGCTGGCCGCTCGTCTACTGGAGCGAGGCCCGGCTGATGAGCCCGGAAGCACGGCTCGCGTGGGTCGAACCCGATCTGGCGCCGCTACCCTGGCCGGAGTAAGCCGGTGCCATGAACCCGCCCGTCCTGCCGCCCCTGCTTGATCTCGCCGGAACTGCGGTGTTCGCGCTTACGGGCGCGCTGCTCGCCGCGCGGCTCAGGCAGACCTTCGTCACGATGGCGTTCTTCGCGTTGGTAACCGGGGTAGGCGGCGGATCCTTGCGCGACATGCTGCTCGGCGCGCCCGCGTTCTGGCTGCACGATCCGTGGGTCGCCCCGGTGATCTTCGGCACCGCGCTCGTCGCGTGGTTCACGCCGCGGACGTGGTGGGAGAACGAGTTGCTCGAATGGGCCGACGCTGCGGGGCTGGCTGCCTTCGCGGTACTGGGGACGGCGAAGGCGCTGGCCTATGGCGTCGCGCCCGTCCCCGCGGCAGTGCTCGGCGTAGTGACCGGCTGCGCAGGCGGAGTGGCGCGCGACGTTATCGCGGGGGTCCCCTCGATCATCATGCGGCCCGAGATCTACGTGACCGCAGCCGCCCTCGCGGCGGTGCTGACGGTGGCCGGTTCGCTGGGCGGAATGCCCGATGCCGCGACCTGGGCGCTCGCCTGGGTCGCGGGGTTCGGGGTCAGGGGCGCGGCGATCCGCTGGAAGCTCGCGCTCCCAGCCTATCGCGAAGCACAGGACTGATCAGCCCGCGAAGTCGGGAGCCTGCGCGGTTTGATAGCGTCCGTCGTCGCCCGTCGGCTCGGGATCGCCCGGCAGTGGCCCGCCGGGATAGGCAGGCGTGCCCTCCTGCGCGGCCCGCGCGGCGGTGTACCGGTCGTCGTCCCACTGGCGATCCTCGACCGCCGGCGCGCTACCGACCGCATCGCTGCCCCGATAGTTGCCACCGCGGCCGAAATCGACATTGTCGATCCGCCCGTCGTTTCCGATCGTGCAGCGGAAGGTGTCGCCGGTCCGCGTGCGTCCCGTCACATCCCAGCCGTTGCCAGTGCGGTTCGCGCCTTCGACCGTATCGATCCGCGCGCTGCGTTCGACTTCGCGCGCGCACATGTCGACCGCGCGGTCGAGACCGCGGCTGTCGTCCCAGCGCGAGTTCGACGGACGGCTGCGGTAGTCGCGATCGTATCCGTAATCCCGATCCCGGTAGCGATAATCGCGGTCGCGATAGTCGCGATCGCGCTGGCTGGCCTTGCTCGCCGCGCTGGCGACCGCGGCGATCGTTCCCAGCACGACAACCGCGCCGATCACGTCACCCGCGTCGACCCGGTTGCGGCGATACCAGTAACGATGGTTCTGCGCGTCGACCGCATCGGCGTCGAACACGCCCGGCGTCTCGACGGCAGACGGTGCGGCGACCTGCGGCAGCTCGGCCGCGGCGAGCGGCGCTGCGGCCATCGATGCACAAGCGGCAAGCGCCGCGGCGGAAGTGAAACGGAGATTGAGACCCATGACCCGCAAGACCCCTCAAGACGAGCAATGCGGCAGGATACCGCAAGATGACGCGAACGACTAGGCGGTCCAGGCTTGCAACAGCCTGAACCGCCCGTGTTTTCAGAAGGGTCGCGTCTTACCAGCCGTAGCCGTAGCGATTGCTGTAGCGGCTCTGGTTCTTGAGGCCGCTGTAATCGAGATCCGCGATCCGGCCGTAGCGGACTTCGCAGCTGAAGTTGGCCCGGTCGTAGTCCCGACCGCCATAGCGGTAGTTGTAGTCCCGGCCCCAGCCGCTGCCGCGCTCGTTGACGATCAGGGTGCCCTTCACGCGGTATCCGTCGCGCTTGCGGTCGATGTCACGAATGTCGGTCACCCGGACGCCGCGATAACCACGGCGCGAAAGATCGCGCTGGGCGGCGCTGACGCACTGCTCGACGGCCTGGCGCGAGTTGCCGTTCCGACGATAGTCGTAGCCGTAGCGATCGCCGTACCGGTCACCGTAACGGGTGTCCCCGTAGTAGGGCTCACCGTAAGTGCCGCGATAGCGGTCCTTGCCGATCGAGCTCGCGACGGCTGCGATGCCGCCGATCACCAGCGCACCGGCGATGATGTCGCCCGCGTCGATGCCGTCGTCGTTGCGATCGCGCGCCATTGCGGGAGTGGCGGATGCCAGAGCCATCGCGCCAGCCGCGACGGTGGCAACAGTGCCCTTGGCGAAGGCTGTGGAAACGGTCTTCATGGCTCACCTCAGTCTAGCCGCGGAAAAGGAACTATCCCGCTTCGTGCCACCATGTGTGCCCGATTCGGGTTGAGGCGAGCCTGAATTGCTGTGTTAGCTGGCGTTCAGGTTATTCCGCTGATTCCTTAACCGCGGTCGGTATCGATGGGTCGCCTTGGCTGGCCCCACCACCTACATCCAAGCCCGTCCATCGCGCCAGAAAGGCGAGAACGTCGGCCCCTTCGGCGATGGCCTTGTCGGTCGGTTTCCCCCCGCCGTGGCCGGCGCGCGTCTCGATCCGGATAAGGTGGGGCTTGTCCCCGGCCTCCGCAGCCTGGAGCGCGGCCGCATACTTGAAGCTGTGCCCCGGAACCACCCGGTCGTCGGTATCCGCCGTAGTGACAAGGACGGCCGGATAGTCGGCCCCGGCGCGAATGTTGTGGTACGGGGAATAGGATCGCAGGACCCTGAAGTCGGCCTCTTTCGAAGGATAGCCGTAATCGTCGACCCAATAGCGGCCCGCGGTCCACCGGTCGAAACGCAGCATGTCCATGACCCCCACCGCCGCGTGCGCCGCGTCGATGAGGTCCGGGCGCTGGTTGACCACAGCGCCCACCAGCAATCCGCCGTTCGAGCCGCCCTGGATCGCGAGCCCGCGCTCGCTGGTCACGCCGTTGGCCTTGAGCCATTCACCGGCGGCGGCGAAATCGTCGAACACGTTCTGCTTCTTGTGCAGCCGTCCGGCATCGTGCCACGCCTTGCCGTATTCGCCGCCGCCACGAATGTTCGCGAGTGCGAAGACCCCGCCGGCATCGACCCAGGCCATTCGCACGGAGGAGAACGTCGGCGTCAGCGCGTTGTCGAAACCACCGTATCCGTAAAGCAACGTCGGCGCCGGGCCGGTCACGTCCTTGCGCTTGACGAGGAACATCGGGATCCGCGTTCCGTCCTTCGAGGGATAGAAGACCTGGTCCACTGCGTAATCCGCCGGATCGAAGGCGATATCGGGCGTCGCGAAAGGTGTGCTTTTCCCGGTTTCCAGGTCGAGCCGGTATATGCCGCCCGGTTGGTTGAAGCTCGCGTAGTTGTAGAACGTCTCGGGGTCGCCGGGTTTGCCGCCGAAGCCCGTCGCGCTGCCCAGCCCGTTCAGCTCGATGATGCGACCCGGCTTTCCGTCCAGGGTGAAGACTTCGGCCCGGCTCGCAGCATCCTTGAGGAAGCTGACGATCAGGCGATCCCCGACGATGGACGCGCCATCGATGGGCTCGGATCGCGCCGGCACGACCGTTTCGAACTTCGGAGTCTTCGCTTCGAGGTCGACTTTCACGATCCGGTAGGTCGGGGCGTCCTTGTTGGTCTTGAGATAGAGAGTCGATCCGACGGTATCGATCACGCGCCAGTCGTGGTCGAACCCACTGACCAGCGGCCGCGAATGCCAGCCCGTTCTGGCGCGTAGTGACAGGTCGATCACCTGCAATTCGTTGCGCGCGTCAGTCCCGGTCGACGACGTGATGAAAGCCCAGCGCCCGTCGTCCGAAACGCTGGCATTATACCCGCGCTCGCGGAAATCCGGGGTCGAGAAGACCTGCTCATCCTCGCTTTGCGGCGTGCCGATCCGGTGGAAATAGACCGCGTGGTCGTAATTCAGCGCCTGGAAGTCCCTGTCCTTTTCAGGCTCGGGAAAGCGCGAATAGAGGAAGCCCTCCTCGCCCACCCACGACAGCGCGGTGAACTTGGCCCAGCGCACCTCGTCCGCAAGCGGCTCGCCGGTTGCGACTTCGAGGGCCCGGATGATGCGCCAGTCAGTTCCGCCATCCTGCACCATGTAGAGAAGCTTCGAGCCGTCGGGCGACGGTTGCCACTCGGAAAGCGCAGTCGCGGCGTCCCGTGACCAGGCGTTGGGGTCGAGCAACAGGCGGCGCTTGCCGTCGAGACCATCCTGCACATAGAGCGGGCTCTGGTTCTGGAGGCCCGTGTTGCGGGTGTAGAAATAGCGATTGCCGAACTTGCGCGGAATACCGAACCGCTCGTAATTCATGAGTTCGGCGATGCGCGCGCTGAACCAGTCGCGCCCCGGAAGACTCCCGAGATAGCCCCGCGAGACCGCATTCTGCGCCGCCACCCATTTGGCGACCCTGGGATCGGATCGCACGTCCGCTTCGAGCCAGCGGAAGGGATCGGCAATCCGCTCTCCGAAAAGGGTCTCCACGATATCGACCCGTTCGCTGACGGGGTACACTGGCCTGGGTTCCGGCAAGGCGTCATCCTTGGACATGGCTGGGCTTGCCGGTGCGGTCAGGGCCAGCAGGGAAGCGATTCCGAGCAGCACGGACGAGCGGGCAGTCATGCTCTCTCCACGAGTGAGAAACAGCCGCGAATGTATCCGACGGCGGTGCGCGTTCAACCCGGACTCGACGAAGGGCGTGCGCCAAGCAAAAAGGGCCGGAGGTTTCCCCCCGGCCCTTCGTTTGTCTCGTGTCGAGCGAAGCCTCAGGCTTCCTCGAACTCGTCCTCTTCGGCGTTCATCACCGGGCCCGAATCCTGGCCCTTGGCATCGACGTCACGGTCGACGAATTCGATGATCGCGATCGGCGCGGCGTCGCTCTGGCGGATGCCGGCCTTGATGATGCGGGTGTAGCCGCCCTCACGATCGGCGTAGCGCTCGGCGAGCACGTCGAACAGCTTCTTGACCTGCGTGTCGTCTCCAAGGCGGCTGACCGCGAGGCGACGGTTCGAAAGGCCGCCGCGCTTGGCGAGCGTGACCAGCTTCTCGACGTAAGGACGCAGTTCCTTCGCCTTGGGCGTGGTGGTGAGGATCTGCTCGTGCTTGACGAGCGCCGCCGCCAGGTTGCGCAGCAGCGCGGCGCGGTGGCCGCTCTTGCGCTGCAGCTTGCGGCCCTTGATGCCGTGCTTCATTGTTCAGTACTCCGTTCGATAAGGGTCCGTGTCAGGTAACCCAGAGCAGGCCGGAAAAAGGGGTCCGGCCCATGCCCCGTGCGGCTATCAGCCCAGCAGTTCCTGCTCGAGCTTCTTGGCCATTTCCTCGATGTTCTCCGGCGGCCAGCCGGGGATGTCCATGCCGAGGCGCAGGCCCATCGAGCTCAGGACTTCCTTGATCTCGTTGAGCGACTTGCGGCCGAAGTTCGGCGTGCGGAGCATCTCGGCCTCGGTCTTCTGGACCAAGTCGCCGATGTAGATGATGTTGTCGTTCTTGAGGCAGTTCGCCGAACGCACCGACAGCTCGAGCTCGTCGACCTTCTTGAGAAGGTAACGGTTGAGCTGGTTGGCGTCGCTCTCTTCCGTCGGGGCGGCCATGCCGATCATCGGGCTCGAGGCCACCGGCACGCCGTCTTCGAAGTGGACGAACAGCGCGAGCTGGTCCTGGAGGATGCGCGCGGCATAGGCCACGGCGTCTTCAGGGGTGACGGTGCCGTCGGTCTCGACGGTGAGCGAGAGCTTGTCGAAGTCGAGTTCCTGACCGACGCGGGCGTTCTCGACCTTGTAGCTGACCTGGCGCACCGGCGAGTACAGCGAGTCGACCGGGATCAGGCCGATCGGCGCATCGACCGGACGGTTGCCGACTGCGGGGACGTAGCCCTTGCCGGTGTCGGCGGTCAGTTCCATGTTGAGGTTCGCGCCCTCGTCGAGGTGGCAGATCACGAGGTCCTTGTTCATGACCTCGATGTCGCCCGACACGGCGATGTCGCCGGCCTTGACCTCGCCCGGACCGGTAGCGGCGAGCTGGAGGCGCTTGGGCCCCTCGCCTTCCATCTTCAGCGCGATCTGCTTCACGTTGAGGACGATGTCGGTCACGTCCTCGCGCACGCCGGCGAGCGAGGAGAATTCGTGCAGCACGTTCTCGATCTTGATCGAGGTGATGGCGGCACCCTGAAGGCTCGACAGCAGCACGCGGCGCAGCGCGTTGCCCAGCGTCAGGCCGTAGCCACGCTCGAGCGGCTCGGCGACGAAGGTGGCCTTGCGGCCCTTCGCGGCGTCCTTGACCTCGAGGGTGTTGGGCTTCTTGAGTTCCTGCCAGTTCTTGGTGTTGACGGCCATGGATATCCCCTGGGGTTCAAATGCGTTTGGGATCGGCGCCGTGGGGCGTCCGATCCCTGGAAGGTCGGCGGCGGGGCCGGGCCCTGCCGCCGGGCAGGCAATCAGACGCGGCGGCGCTTCGACGGCCGGACCCCGTTATGCGGGATCGGAGTGACGTCACGGATCGAAGTGATCGTGAAGCCGACCGCCTGGAGGGCGCGCAGCGCGCTCTCGCGGCCCGAGCCGGGGCCCTTGACCTCGACCTCGAGCGTACGGACGCCGTGCTCGGCGGCCTTCTTGCCGGCATCGTCGGCGGCGACCTGGGCGGCATAGGGAGTCGACTTGCGGCTGCCCTTGAAGCCCATCATGCCGGCGGACGACCACGAGATCGCGTTGCCCTGTGCGTCGGTGATGGTGATCATGGTGTTGTTGAAGCTGGCGTTGACGTGCGCCACGCCGCTGGTGATGTTCTTGCGTTCACGCCGGCGAATGCGCTGGGGTTCACGTGCCATGTGGGAATTCCTGTCCTAGATCCAAGAGAGAAAGCTGCTGCCTGACGGAAGGCGCGGCTTACTTCTTCTTGCCGGCGATCGGCTTGGCCTTGCCCTTGCGGGTGCGGGCGTTGGTGTGAGTGCGCTGGCCGCGGACCGGAAGGCCCTTGCGGTGGCGCAGGCCGCGATAGCTGGCGAGGTCCATCAGGCGCTTGATGTTGATCGCGGTCTCGCGGCGCAGGTCGCCCTCGACCTGGTGCTCGGCGTCGATCGTCTCGCGGATCTGCAGCACTTCGGCGTCGGTCAGGTCCTGCACGCGGCGGGTGTGATCGATGCCCAGCTTGTCGGCGATCTTGACGGCCGTGGTGCGGCCGATACCGTGGATGTAGGTGAGCGCGATGATAACGCGCTTGTTGGTGGGGAGGTTTACCCCGGCAATACGAGCCACTTAATTCTCCATGCTCCACAGGGACGATTGGCAGTTGCCGGTCCCTATCTCATCGCTTGCATCCGACGCGGGCGAAGGCCCTGACGGCAAAAAGCCCGGATGGCGCGCGCTGAGGCTGCCGCCTGCCGGACTCGTCCCGCTGTGTCGAATGTGGGCGCGCTTAAGACGATTCGCCCCGGGCGTCAATGCCCGAGCGCACGAAAAGGAGCGCGAGCGCCGCAGGGGCCCCGCCACTCGTTCGTCGCAGGGGTATTACACCCTAACAGCCAATGCGTCAAAGCCCACTCGCGCCGGTGGCGTCACTTGGGCTTGTCGGTCTTCCTGTCCATCGCATCGAGCGCCGCGCCGACATCTTCGTTGTCCGCGGGTGCGACTTTGCCGGATGGCTTTTCGGAAGGCTTGTCCGAAGGCGTGGCTTCCTGCTTCGCCGGAGGCTTGGGAGCGGCCTTCGGTGCCGGAGCATCGACCCGGCCGAGCTTCCCGGCAAGATGCCCCAGCTGCTGGCTCATCACCCCGTCGACTGCCTTGGAGATCGTCGCAACCGGAAATCGCATGTGGCCTGCAACGATGTATTCCCAGACGATCTTGGTACCCCCACTGGCCTTGTCGGGCTGCATCGTGATCGTCAGCACACCGTCCACCGGTTCGGATTGAAGCGGGCCGAGCCCACCGCGCATGCGCAGGACCTTCATCGGCTCCGCCATGACCACGCTCATGTGCTGCGCACTGCCCGCCAGCCCAACCGCGGCCGTGCTGTCCTTTTCCGGAATGCGCTCGCAGAAGCATCCGCCGCCCTGCGGGGTCAGCATCATGTTGGCGGCCTTGCCCGACCAGGTGTGCGCGTCGTCCCACCAGTCACCCGGCGAGATGAGCGCGAGCCAGGCCGCATTCGGTGCAGCCTTCACGACAGCCGTGTCGCGGGTGACGAAGTGATCGTCGGAAGTCTCGACGACCTCGGCTGCGGCAGGGGCCGCCAGGCTGAGCGCGAGCATCGCACTCAATGCGGTTTTCGACATCGAAGAATCTCCCATCGCCGCGCCCTATCCCACGCACGACGCGACGGGAAAAGGGGTTACGATGCGAGGATTGCCTCGATCGCGTCGGTCACCTCGCAGATATCGGCCATGCCCTCGACGCGGCGAACGATGCCTCGTGCTTCGTAGACCGGGAGGATCGGTGCGGTCTTGGCGCGGTATTCGGCCATGCGCGTGCGCACGGTGTCCTCGTTGTCGTCGGGTCGGCGCTTGAACTCGTGGGCACCGCACTTGTCGCAGGTCGCCTCGACAGCAGGCTGCTTGAATACGTCGTGGTAACCCTCACCGCAGTTGGCGCAGGTAAAGCGGCCGGTGATGCGCTCGACCAGCGCATCCTCGTTCACGTCAAGCTCGATGACGTAGTCGAGGGTGCGGCCGTGCTGAGCGAGAATCGCATCGAGCGAATGCGCCTGCGCCTCGGTCCGCGGATAGCCGTCGAAGATCGCGCCGACACCGTCGCCCATCGCGGTCAGTTCGGCGTCAATCAGCCTGGAGACGATCTCGTCGGACACCAGCTCGCCGCGTTCCATCACCGCCTTGGCCTCGAGCCCGACGGGGGTGCCCGCCTTGACCGCGGCGCGCAGCATGTCGCCGGTCGAGAGCTGGCGCATGCCGTGGTGCTCGACGAGGCGCTGCGCCTGGGTGCCCTTGCCCGCCCCCGGCGGTCCCAACAGGATAATGTTCACGGCTGAGTCCCCCGAGGTCTGGTCAGGTTAGCGCAGGCGGCCTTTCAGCTTCGCCTTCTTGATGAGATCGCCGTACTGGTGGGCCAGCAAGTGCGACTGGATCTGGCTAATCGTGTCGACCGTGACGTTGACGACGATGAGCAGGCTTGTGCCGCCCATTACCATCGCGACGCCGGTCTGGCTGAACATGTACTCCGGGATCACGCAGACCAGCGTCAGGTAGATCGCGCCGATCACCGTGATACGGGTGAGGACATAATCGAGATAGTCCTGCGTCCGCTTGCCGGGCCGGATGCCGGGAATGAACCCGCCGTTCTTCTTCAGGTTCTCCGCCGTCTCTTCCGGGTTGAACACGACCGCGGTGTAGAAGAAGCAGAAGAAGATGATGCCCGCGGCGTAGAGCGCCAGGTACAGCGGCTGCCCGTGCTGCAGGTAGAAGTTCATCGAGGTGATGATCCCGCCAGCGGTGCTCTCCGTGTCGATCGACTGTCCGGCGAACTGACTGATGGTCAGCGGCAGGAGGAGCAGCGAACTCGCGAAGATCGGCGGGATGACGCCGGCGGTGTTCAGCTTCAGCGGAAGGTGGCTGCGGTCGGCCTGCATCATGCCCTTGGCGCTCGCGCGCTTGGGGTACTGGATCAGCAGGCGGCGCTGCGCACGCTCCATGAAGCAGATGAACAGCACGAGGCCGACGATCATCACGATCAGGCCGACGATCACGAAGCCGCTGATCGAGCCCGAGCGCGCGCCTTCGAAGAGGTTCGCGCCAAAGCTCGGGAACTGGGCGACGATGCCCGCCATGATGATCAGCGACACACCGTTGCCAATCCCGCGACTGGTGATCTGCTCACCGAGCCAGAGGAGGAACATGGTACCGCCGACGAGGCTGATGACCGCGGTGATGCGAAACGTCAGGCCGGGGATCACCACCGCCTGCAGGCCGCTGGAAGCGCCGTAGGCTTCGAGGCCAGAGGCCAGGAACCAGCCCTGGATCGCGCAGAGGAACACCGTGCCGTAGCGGGTGTACTGATTGAGCTTCTGCCGCCCGGTCGCGCCTTCCTTCTTCAGCGCGGCGAGCGCCGGGTGGAGCGAAGCGGCGAGCTGGATGACGATCGAGGCGGTGATGTAGGGCATCACGCCGAGCGCGATGAGGCTCATGCGCTCCAGGCTGCCGCCCGAAAAGGTGTTGAACAGGTCGAGGATGCCGCCGCGGGTCTGCTCGTAGAGCGACTCCAGGATCAGCGGGTTGACGCCCGGCAGCGGCACGAAGCTCAGGAACCGGAAGACGATCAGCGCACCGATCGTGAACCAGATGCGGTTCTTGAGCTCGGTGGCCTTGGAGAAGTTCGCGAGGCTGAGTGAGCTCGCGATGTTGTCGGCGCGTGATGCCATTGGGAGTACCCGAATATCCTAGTCTGGCGCCAGAGGTCTTGGGGGCCCCTCCCGGCGATGGGAGGCTAGATAGGGAGCGCGAGGTCCGATGTCGAACCCCGCGCCCACACTTTTCGTTACTTCGCGGCCTTCTTCGCCTTGTTGGCGGCGGCGCGCTCGGCCTTCTTCTCGGCTTCCGGCTTGCCGGCCTCGATGATCTCGACCTTACCCCCGGCCTTTTCGACCGCTTCGATCGCGCCCTTCGACGCGCCGGCAACCTTGAAAGTGACCTTGGCGGTCAGCTCGCCCTTGCCGAGCAGACGGACGCCGTCCTTGCCGCCACGCGCAAGGCCCGCGGCCTTGAGCGCGTCGTGGTCGATCGTGCCCTTGGCGTCGAGCTTCTTGGCGTCGATGAACTTCTGGACCATGCCCAGGTTCACTTCGGCGAAGTCCTTGCCGTTCGGGTTGTTGAAGCCGCGCTTCGGCAGGCGCATGTGGAGCGGCATCTGGCCGCCCTCAAAGCCCTTGATGGCCACGCCGGAGCGTGCCTTCTGGCCCTTCTGGCCGCGGCCAGCGGTCTTGCCCTTGCCCGAACCGATGCCCCGGCCGACCCGCATCTTGCGGTGACGGGCACCTTCGTTGTCGCGGATGTCGTTCAGTTTCATGTCAGTGCACTCGCTTTCGCTTTTGTCGCGCTATGTCGGCCCGGCCATGCCGGGCGCGACGGTATGTCAGTCGACGATCTCGACCATGTGGGGCAGCTTGGCGATCGCGCCGCGAACTTCGGCCGAATCCTCGACCTCCACCACGCGGTGCATCTTGCCGAGGCCCAGGCCGACCAGAATCTTCTTCTGGCTTTCCGGGCGGCGGATCGGACTGCCGATCTGCTTGAGCTTGATCTTCGCCATAATGCTTACTCCGTGATCGCGGCGGCGTCGGCTTCGGCCTCCGCCTCGCTCGCGCCGCCCCGACCGAGAAGGTCGGCGACCTTCTTGCCGCGACGCTGGGCGACCGACTTCGGCGAAGTCTGGTCCTGCAGCGCGGCGAACGTGGCGCGGATCATGTTGTAGGGGTTCGACGTGCCGACTGACTTGGTCACGACGTCGGCCACACCCAGGCTCTCGAACACGGCACGCATCGGGCCGCCGGCGATGATGCCGGTACCCGCAGGCGCGCTGCGGACGTTGACCTTGCCCGCACCGAAACGGCCTTTGCCGTCGTGGTGGAGCGTGCGGCCTTCCTTGAGCGGGACGCGGATCATCTTTTTCTTGGCCGAAGCGGTCGCCTTGGTGATGGCTTCCGGCACTTCGCGCGCCTTGCCATGACCGAAGCCGACGCGGCCCGAACCGTCGCCCACGACGACCAGCGCCGCGAAGCCGAAGCGCTTGCCGCCCTTCACCGTCTTCGAGACGCGGTTGATGTGGACGAGCTTCTCGATGATGCCGTCGTCTTCTTCCTCGCGCCGGTTGTCCCGGCGGTCGCCGCGACCACGGCCACGGCCGCCTTCGCGATTGCCGCCACGGTTTCCGCCGCGATCACCGCCACGGGCACCACGGCCACGCGGCTGGGTCGGATCGCCGCTTTCGGCGCTCTGCGTCTCGGCGGCTTCCGACGGAGTGTCGGCAATCGCCGGCTGCTCGAGGGTGACCGCGTTCTCGGTCTCGGCAGTCGCTTCGTTCTTGTTTTCGTCAGCCATCATCAGAACTCCAGCCCGCCTTCGCGGGCGGCGTCGGCCAGCGCCTTGACGCGGCCGTGGAAAAGGAAGCCGCCGCGATCGAACACGACGGTGGAGACGCCGGCCTTCTTGGCGGCGGCGGCGATGTCCTTGCCCACCTGCGCGGCGGCATCGACATTGGCACCGCTGGACTTGCCGCCCAGCGTGCTTGCCGCGGCAACGGTCTTGCCGGCGGCATCGTCGATGATCTGCGCGTAGATGTGCTTGCCGGTGCGGTGCACCGACAGGCGGGGCCGGTTACCGGCACGCGACTTGATCGCGGTGCGCACGCGGCGGCGGCGGCGCTCGAAGAGGGAAAGCTTGGCCATCTTACTTCTTCTTCCCTTCCTTGCGGAAGATGTACTCGCCGCGATAGGCGATACCCTTGCCCTTGTACGGCTCGGGCTTGCGCCAGCGGCGGATTTCGGCGGCGAACTGGCCCACGGCCTGCTTGTCGATTCCCGAAACCTCGACGGTGGTCTGGTCCGGCGTCTTCACCTCGAGCCCCTCGGGAACGTCGAGATCGACGTCGTGCGAGTAGCCGAGCTGCAGCTTGAGCTTCTTGCCCTGCGCCTGCGCACGGTAGCCGACGCCCTTGATGTCGAGCGTCTTGGTGAAGCCGTCGGTGACGCCTTCGACCAGGTTCGACACGAGCGTGCGCTGCATGCCCCAGAAGGCACGCGCCTGCTTGGTGTCGTTGGCCGGGCGGACCAGGATGCGGTCGTCCTCGACCGTGTAGCTGATCTCGTCACGCATGTTCAGCGTGAGCGACCCCTTCGGTCCCTTGACCGTGAGAATGCCATCCGTGGTGTCCGCGGACACCCCGGCCGGCACGGCGACCGGAACTTTGCCGATGCGGCTCATCAGAACACCTCCGCCAGCACTTCGCCGCCGACGTTCTGCGAACGGGCTTCCGCGTCGGAAAGCACGCCCTTCGGCGTTGAGACGATGGTGATGCCGAGGCCGTTGCGCACCACCGGGAGTTCCTTGGAACCCGAGTAGACGCGGCGGCCCGGCTTGGAGACGCGAGCGACGTGCTTGATCGCAGGCTCGCCTTCGAAATACTTCAGTTCGATCCGCAGCGCGGGGTGCTTGCCCGTAGCGTCTTCGCTGTAGCCACGGATGTAGCCTTCGCGCTGGAGCACTTCGAGGACGTTCGCACGCAGCTTGCTCGCCGGCGTAAGGACGCTGTCCTTCTTCGCCTGCTGGCCGTTGCGGATGCGGGTGAGCATATCACCCAGGGGGTCGGTCATAGCCATCGGTCAGATCCTCACCAGCTCGACTTCGTGAGACCCGGGATCATGCCCTTGTTGCCAAGGTCCCGGAGCTCGACGCGGCAAAGGCCGAACTTGCGGTAGTAGCCGCGCGGGCGGCCGGTGGTGGAGCAGCGGTTGCGCACCCGGGTCGGGTTCGCATTGCGCGGAATTTCGGCCAGCTTCAGGCGCGCGATCAGGCGCTCGCCATCGTCCTTCGACTCGTCGTCGGCAATGGCCTTCAGCCGGGCGTACTTGCCCGCGTACTTCTTCACGAGCTTCTTGCGCCGCTCGTTCTTGTTGATGGAACTCAGTTTCGCCATGGACTTAAGCTCTCTTCCTCAAATCTGGGTCACGCCGCGGCCTGCTGCTCTTCAGCAGCATCTTCGCGCGGGAACGGGAAACCGAACAGGCGCAGCAGCTCGCGCGCTTCGTCGTCGGTCTTCGCGGTGGTGGTGACGATGATGTCCATACCCCGGACCTTCTCGATCTTATCGTACGAGATTTCCGGGAAGATGATCTGTTCCTTCAGGCCCATCGCATAGTTGCCGCGCCCGTCGAAGCTCTTCGGGTTCAGCCCGCGGAAGTCGCGGATGCGGGGCATGGCGATGGTCACCAGGCGGTCAAGGAACTCGTACATGCGCTCGCGGCGAAGGGTCACCTTCGCACCGATCGGCATGCCTTCACGCAGCTTGAACTGCGCGATCGACTTCTTCGCCTTGGTGATGACCGGCTTCTGGCCGGCGATCAGCGCCATTTCCTCGGCGGCGGTCTGGACTTTCTTCTTGTCCTGGCTCGCCTCGCCCACGCCCATGTTGAGCGTGATCTTCTCGATCTTGGGCACTTCCATCGCGTTCTTGTAGCCGAACTTCTCCGTCATCGCCTTGGCGATGTCGGATTCGTACTTGGCCTTGAGGCGCGGGGTGTAGCTCTTCTCAGCCATCGATGGTCTCCCCGGACTTGACGGCGACACGGACCTTGCGGCCGTCCTTGTTCGTTTCGAACCGGACGCGGGTCGGCTTGCCGTCCTTGGGATCGGCCAGCGCCACCTTCGAGATGTGCATCGGAGCCGGCTTGCGGTCGATGCCACCCTGCGGGTTCTGCTGGCTGGGCTTGCGGTGACGGACGATCACGTTGATCCCGTCGACGACGACCTTGGCGTCCTTCGGCATCACGGCCTGGACGGTGCCGGTGCGGCCCTTGTCCTTGCCCGAGAGCACGACGACGTTGTCGCCCTTCTTGATCTTAGCGGCGGCCATTACAGCACCTCCGGCGCGAGGCTGATGATCTTCATGAAGCCGCGGCCGCGCAGTTCGCGCACGACGGGGCCGAAGATACGGGTGCCGATCGGCTCCTCGTTCTTGTTCACGAGCACCGCGGCGTTGCTGTCGAAGCGGATCACGCTGCCATCGGGACGACGCACGTCCTTCTTGGTGCGCACGATCACCGCACGGTGGACGTCGCCCTTCTTCACCTTGGTGCGCGGCTGCGCCTCCTTGACGGAGACGACGATCACGTCGCCGACGCCCGCGGTCCGACGCTTCGAGCCGCCCAGCACCTTGATGCACTGGACGCGCTTCGCGCCGCTGTTGTCCGCGACGTCGAGATTGGATTGCATCTGGATCATCGATCCGGTTCCTTCTCGTTCGGCTTGCCGGAACCAGTCCGGCAGTTCCTCAGTCTAATCAGTTGCTTGCGGCTTCGACTTCAAGGTCGGCTTCCACCGCCTGGACGCCGCCAGCCTGCACCCGGTCCTTCACGGCCCAGGTCTTGGTCTTCGAAATCGGGCGGGTCTCTTCGATCCGCACGACGTCGCCGGGCTTGTACTCGTTGCCCTCGTCGTGGGCGTGGTACTTCTTCGAGCGACGGATGATCTTGCCGTAGAGCGGGTGCTTAACCTTGCGCTCGACCAGCACGGTCACGGTCTTGTCGGTCTTGTCGGAGACGACGGTTCCGATGAGGATACGCTTGGGCATATCGGTTTCCTTACTTCGCCGCCGAGCGCGAACGCTCGTTCTGCAGCGTCTTGATGCGCGCGATGTCGCGGCGCACCTCACGGATGCGCGCGGGGCGCTCCAGCTGGTTGGTCGCGGCCTGGAAACGCAGGTTGAACGCCTCGCGCTTCAGGTCGACGAGCTGATCGGACAGCTGGTCGTCGGTCTTGGTGCGCATGTCGGCAGCCTTCGGGTTGCCGGCGTCGGCCTTGGCGGCCTTCTTGGCGGGGGCTTTGGCCATTACTCGGCTCCCAGGTGCGAGGTGTCACCCAGGCGGGCGACGACCTTGGTCTTGATCGGCAGCTTCATCGCCGCGCGGCTGAACGCCTCGGCCGCGAGCGGGCCGGGAACGCCGTCGAGCTCGAACAGGATGCGGCCCGGCTTCACGCGAGCGGCCCAGTATTCGATCGAACCCTTGCCCTTGCCCTGACGGACCTCGGCAGGCTTCTTCGACACCGGCACGTCCGGGAACACGCGGATCCACAGGCGTCCCTGACGCTTGATGTGGCGCGTGATCGCGCGGCGCGCGGCCTCGATCTGGCGGGCGGTGACCCGCTCCGGCTCGAGCGCCTTGAGGCCGTACGAGCCGAAGTTCAGGTCGGTACCGCCCTTGGCGTCGCCCTTGATCCGGCCCTTGAAGGCCTTGCGGAACTTGGTCTTTTTCGGTTGCAGCATTGTTCTAGCTCACCCTTAGCGCCGGTCGCCGGCGGGGCGGACGCCCGAAGTCTGGGCCTCCATCATCAGCCGGTCCTGCGCGGTCGGATCGTGGCCGAGGATTTCGCCCTTGAAGATCCACACCTTGATGCCGATCACGCCGTAGGCGGTCAGCGCCTCGGCCTCGGCGTAGTCGACGTTGGCACGCAGCGTGTGCAGCGGAACGCGGCCTTCGCGGTACTGTTCGGCACGGGCGATCTCGGCGCCGCCGAGACGGCCGCCGCACATCACCTTGATGCCTTCGGCACCCAGACGCATGGCCGACTGCATCGCGCGCTTCATCGCCCGGCGGAACGCCACGCGGCGGACCAGCTGGTCGGCGATGCCCTGGGCGACGAGCTTGGCGTCGATTTCCGGCTTGCGGATCTCGACGATGTTCAGCTTCACTTCGCTTTCGGTCATCGTCGCGAGCTTCGAACGAAGCTTCTCGATGTCGGCGCCTTTCTTGCCGATGATGACGCCCGGACGGGCGGCATAGATCGACACGCGGCACAGCTTGGCCGGACGCTCGATGACAACCTTCGAGATCGCCGCCTGCGGCAGGTTCTCGATGATGTACTTGCGGATCTCGATGTCCTCGCTGAGCAGCTTGGCGTAGTCGCGCCCTTCGGCGTACCAGCGGCTGTCCCAGGTGCGGTTGATCTGCAGGCGCAGGCCGATCGGGTTGCTCTTGTGACCCATGACTTAGGCCTCCTCGCTTTCGCGCACCACGATCCGCAGCCGGCTGAACGGCTTGAGGATGCGGGTCGATTTGCCGCGACCACGGGTGTGGAAGCGCTTCATGGTGACCGACTTGCCGACCGACGCCTCGGCGACGACGAGGGCGTCGACATCGAGGTTGTGGTTGTTCTCGGCATTGGCGATCGCGCTCGCGAGCACCTTGGATGCGTCGCGCGCCATCGCCTTCTTCGAGAAGGCGAGGATGTTCATCGCCTCTTCGGCCTTCTTGCCGCGGATCAGGCCGGCAACGAGGTTGAGCTTCTGCGCCGAACCACGGATCGTGGTGCCGACGGCCAGCGCCTCGTTGTCGCCTACGCGGCGGGGAGCTTTCTGCTTGCCCATCAGCGCTTGCCCTTCTTGTCGGCGGCGTGGCCGGGGAAGTTGCGCGTGGGCGCGAACTCGCCGAGCTTGTGGCCGACCATGTCTTCGTTGACGGAGACCGGAATGAACTTCTGGCCGTTGTAGACGCTGAAGGTCAGGCCCACGAACTGCGGCAGGATCGTCGAACGACGCGACCAGGTCTTGATCGCACCGCGCGCGTTCTTCTCCTGCGCGTCCTCGGCCTTCTTCAGCAGGTGGAGGTCGACGAACGGACCTTTCCAGACGGAACGAGCCATCTCGATTACCTCTTCTTCTTGGCGTGACGCGAACGGATGATCATCTTGTCCGTCGCCTTGTTGTGACGCGTGCGGGCGCCCTTGGTCGGCTTGCCCCACGGGGTGACCGGGTGGCGGCCGCCCGAGGTGCGGCCTTCGCCGCCGCCGTGCGGGTGATCGACCGGGTTCTTCGCGACGCCCCGGGTCAGCGGACGCTTGCCCAGCCAGCGGTTGCGGCCGGCCTTGGCGAAGTTCTGGTTCTGGTTGTCGGGGTTCGACACCGCGCCCACCGTGCCCATGCAGTCGGCGCGCAGGTAGCGCTGCTCGCCGCTGTTGAGGCGCACGATCACCATGCCGCGGTCACGGCCGACGATCTGGACGTAGGTGCCGGCCGAACGGGCGATCTGGCCGCCCTTGCCCGGCTTCATTTCCACGTTGTGGCAGATCGTGCCGACCGGCATCTGGCCGAGCAGCATCGCGTTGCCCGGCTTGGTGTCGGTCTTCTCGCCCGCGACGACCTGGTCGCCCACGGCAAGACGCTGCGGCGCGAGGATGTAGGCGAGCTCGCCGTCCTCGTACTTGACCAGCGCGATGAACGCGGTGCGGTTGGGGTCGTATTCCATCCGCTCGACGGTGGCCGGCATGTCCCACTTGCGACGCTTGAAGTCGATGTAGCGGTACTTCTGCTTGTGGCCGCCCGCGATGCCGCGGCTGGTCACGTGGCCCTTGTTGTTGCGCCCACCGGTCTTGCGCTTGCCTTCGGTCAGCGCCTTCACCGGCTTGCCCTTGTGGAGGGCGGACTTGTCGACCAGGATCAGGCCGCGGCGGGCCGGGCTGGTCGGCTTGTAGTTCTTGAGTGCCATGGCCTCAGATCCCGCTCGTGACGTCGATCGAGTCCTGGCCCTCGGCCAGCGTCACGATCGCCTTCTTCATGTCGGTGCGCGTGTAGGGACGACCCTTCCAGCGCTTCGTCTTGCCCTTGACGACGATGGTGTTCACCTTCGCCACCTTGCGATCGTAGATGGCCTCGACGGCCTCCTTGATCTGGCTCTTGGTCGCATCGCCCGCGACCTTGAAAACGATCGCGTTGTGCTCCGAAGCCAGGGTCGACTTCTCGGTAATGTGCGGGGCGACGATCACGTCGTAGTGACGCGCGTCGACCGCCTTTGCAGACTTAGCCATTGAAGCGCGCCTCCAGCTTCTCGACCGCGGCCTTGGTCAGGACCAGCGTGTCGTGCTTCAGGATGTCGTAGACGTTGGCGCCCACGGCCGGCAGGACATTGACGCCCCGGAGGTTGCCCGCGGCCTTCGCGAACGAACCTTCGACCGCGTCGCCGTCGATCACCAGGACCTTGCCGTTCCAGCCGTTCTTGTCGAACGTGCCCTTGAGCGCCTTGGTCTTGGCATCCTTGAGCTCGAGGCTGTCGACGATCACGAGACCGTCCTTGGCCTTGCTCGAAAGCGCCATGCGAAGACCCAGCGAACGGATCTTCTTGTTCAGCGAGATGTTGAAATCGCGCTTCTTGGCACCGTGGGCCTTGCCGCCGCCGATGAACACCGGGGCCGCACGATCGCCGTGACGGGCGGTGCCGCCACCCTTCTGGCGACCGAACTTCTTGCCGGTACGGGCGACGTCGCTGCGCTCGCGGGTCGGACGCGCGGTCGCGCGGCGATTCCACAGCTGCCAGGTGACGACGCGGTGCAGGATGTCCTGCCGCGGCTCTACGCCGAAGACGTCATCGCTGAGTTCGATGTCGCCCGAGGCCTTGCCGTCGAGTTTCTGGACCTTCACCTTCACGGATCAGCCCTCCTTGTTTTCATCGCTGGCGGGCGCATCGCCCTCAGCGGTGTTGTCGGCAGCAGCCTGGGCGTCGGTGTCGGCACCGGCCTGCTGCTCCTCGGCGAGTTGCTCCTGCATCTCGGGGGTCACCTGCTCGACCACTTCGTGCTCGGCGGCAGCTTCGACCATGCCCGCGGGGGCTTCCTCGTGCTCGGGAGCGGTGCTCTTCTTCTCGAGGATCGCACCGGGGAAAGGCAGACCCTCGGGCGCGGCAAGCTTGACCGCGTCGCGGACCAGCAGCCAGCCGTTCTTCGAGCCAGGGACCGAGCCCTTGACGAAGATCAGGCCGCGGTCGGCGTCGGTGCGCACGACTTCGAGGTTCTGCTGGGTGCGCTGACGGTCGCCCATGTGGCCGGCCATCTTCTTGTTCTTGAACACGCGGCCCGGATCCTGGCGGTTACCGGTCGAACCGTGCGCACGGTGGCTGATCGAGACGCCGTGCGTCGCGCGCATGCCGCCGAAGCCCCAGCGCTTCATCGCGCCGGCAAAGCCCTTGCCCTGCGTGTGGCCGGTGATGTCGACCTTCTGCCCGGCAACGAAGTGCTCAGCCGAGATGGTCGAGCCGACGGGGATCAGCCCGTCCTCGCCCTCGACGCGGAATTCAGCGACGCGCATCTTCAGGCCGACTTCCGCCTTGGCGAACTGCTCGCGCTGCGGCTTGTTGACGTTCTTCTGCTTGGCCTCGCCCGCGCCGAGCTGGACGGCATAGTAGCCATCGCGGTCGGAGGTGCGGTGCGAAACGACCTGGCAGTCTTCCAGCGACAGGACGGTCACGGGAACGTGACGTCCGTCCTCCTGGAACAGGCGGGTCATCCCGACTTTCTTTGCGATCACGCCGGAGCGCATGATCCGTTCTCCTTACAGAGGCCTTTCGGGACCATCCCGAGAGGCTTGCTTGGCCCAGATTGTCATGCGTCGCCCCGTCCGGGCCAAAGTGCCTCCCGAAAGGGAGGCGAGACGGGGGACGCTGCCCGGCTACATGCCGGAGGTATCCCTTGTCCGCGGAGCCTTGCGGCTCCGCATCGAAATCAAGCGAGCTTGATCTCGACGTTTACGCCCGCGGCGAGGTCGAGCTTCATCAGCGCGTCCACGGTCTGGGCGTTGGGCTGCACGATGTCGAGCAGCCGCTTGTAGGTGCGCACCTCGAACTGCTCGCGCGACTTCTTGTCGATGTGCGGGCCGCGGTTCACGGTGAACTTCTCGATGCGCGTCGGAAGAGGAATGGGACCCCGGATCAGCGCGCCCGTACGACGGGCGGTGTCTGCGATCTCGCCAGTGGCCTGGTCGAGCACGCGGTGGTCAAACGCCTTGAGGCGAATGCGGATGTTCTGGGCTTCCATGTCCTACTACCGATGCGAAAGAGCCGAGCGAGCCGTTGGCGTTTCCGTTACCGACCCGCAAAAAAGAAAGGCCCGCCCCGCTTGCTCCGGTTTCCCGGAAACGGGCGGCCTCCCTGTGAATCTTGATGAACGGCGACGAATCTCCGTCCGGTGGCGCGCCTATACGGATGAGGCCGGTTCCGCGCAACCCCCCGAATCGGGGAAATCGCGAAGGTCGGCGCCGATCCGATCAAGCGCACTCATAAATAGGGAAGGGCCCGCCGCTCCAGAGAGCGGCGGGCCCTGAAACCCTGTCAGATCACCAGTATTACTTGGTGATCTTCGAGACGACGCCCGAGCCGACGGTGCGGCCGCCTTCGCGGATCGCGAAGCGCAGGCCTTCGTCCATGGCGATCGGGGCGATCAGCTTGACGCCGATCGTCACGTTGTCGCCCGGCATGACCATCTCGGTGCCCTCGGGGAGGACGACTTCGCCGGTCACGTCGGTGGTGCGGAAGTAGAACTGCGGACGGTAGTTGGCGAAGAACGGCGTGTGACGGCCGCCTTCGTCCTTCGACAGAACGTAGACTTCGGCTTCGAAATCGGTGTGCGGGTTGACCGAGCCGGGCTTGGCCAGAACCTGGCCGCGCTCGACATCTTCACGGCCGA
Source organism: Tsuneonella dongtanensis (assembly GCF_001698205.1). Classification (NCBI taxonomy): domain Bacteria; kingdom Pseudomonadati; phylum Pseudomonadota; class Alphaproteobacteria; order Sphingomonadales; family Erythrobacteraceae; genus Tsuneonella; species Tsuneonella dongtanensis. The sequence goes on along the minus strand of NZ_CP016591.1, from coordinate 1,313,616 downwards.
TGCCGCGGATCAGCGCACCGATGTTGTCGCCCGCCTCGCCGCGGTCGAGCAGCTTGCGGAACATCTCGACGCCGGTGACGGTGGTCTTCTGGGTCGGACGGATGCCGACGATCTCGACTTCGTCACCCACGTTGACGACACCCGATTCCACACGGCCGGTCACGACGGTGCCGCGACCCGAGATCGAGAACACGTCTTCGATCGGCATGAGGAACGGCTTGTCGACCGGACGCTCCGGCTGCGGGATGTGGTCGTCGACGGCCTTCATCAGCTCGAGGATCGACTTCTCGCCGATCTCTTCGTCGCGACCTTCGAGGGCGGCCAGCGCCGAGCCCTTGACGATCGGAATGTTGTCGCCGTCGAAGTCGTACGAGCTAAGCAGCTCGCGCACTTCCAGCTCGACGAGCTCGAGGATTTCCTCGTCATCGACCTGGTCGACCTTGTTCATGTAGACGACCAGCGCCGGCACACCGACCTGACGGGCGAGCAGGATGTGCTCACGGGTCTGCGGCATGGGACCGTCGGCGGCGTTCACGACCAGGATCGCGCCGTCCATCTGGGCGGCACCGGTGATCATGTTCTTCACGTAGTCGGCGTGACCCGGGCAGTCGACGTGCGCGTAGTGGCGGGCGTCGGTCTCGTACTCGACGTGCGCGGTCGAGATGGTGATCCCGCGCTCACGCTCTTCGGGCGCCTTGTCGATGTTGGCGAAGTCGACCGGCGCGCCGAGAACCTTGGTGATCGCGGCGGTCAGCGTGGTCTTGCCGTGGTCGACGTGACCGATGGTGCCGATGTTGCAGTGCGGCTTGTTCCGCTGGAATTTTTCCTTAGCCATTTTGACTCTAACCTCTGTCTGGATTGAATTTCACCAAGTCGGGTTGCGGCACCCGGTGAATCGGGTGCCGCCCCTAGACGCTCACCCCTGCTTAGGCAAGCTTCTCCTTGACCTCTGCGGCAACGTTCGCCGGCACTTCGTCGTAGTGCGAGAACTGCATGGAGTAGTTCGCGCGACCCTGCGTGAACGAGCGCAGTTCGTTCACGTAGCCGAACATGTTGGCGAGCGGGACCATGGCGTCGACGACCTGCGCGTTGCCGCGGGTGTCGGTGCCCTGGATCTGGCCACGCCGGCTGTTGAGATCGCCGATGACGTCGCCGACCTTTTCCTCCGGCGTCACGACCTCGACCTTCATGATCGGCTCGAGCAGCTTGATGCCCGACTTCTGGGCCACTTCGCGCATGGCGCTGCGGCCCGCGATTTCGAACGCGATCGCGCTCGAGTCGACGTCGTGGTAGGCACCGTCATAGAGCGTCACGGTGAAGTCAATGATCGGGAACCCGACGAGGTAGCCGCTCTCGGCCTGCTCGCGGAAACCCTTCTCGATTGCCGGGATGTACTCCTTCGGGATGTTGCCGCCCTTGACCTCGTCCTGGAAGACGAAGCCCTGGCCGCGCTCGCCCGGCTCGACCTTGACCTTCACGCGGCCGAACTGACCCGAACCACCCGACTGCTTCTTGTGGGTGTAGTCAACGTCCACCGGCTTCGCGAGGTATTCGCGGTACGCCACCTGCGGCGCACCGACGTTGGCCTCGACCTTGAACTCGCGCTTCATGCGGTCGACGATGATGTCGAGGTGGAGTTCGCCCATCCCCTTGATGATCGTCTGGCCGCTCTCGTGGTCGGTCGACACACGGAAGCTCGGGTCTTCCTGCGCCAGGCGGTTGAGGGCGATGCCCATCTTTTCCTGGTCGGCCTTGGTCTTGGGTTCCACCGACAGCTCGATGACCGGCTCGGGAAACTCCATACGCTCGAGGATGATCGGCTTGGCCGGATCGCACAGTGTATCACCGGTGGTGGTGTCCTTCATGCCCGCCAGCGCGACGATGTCGCCCGCGTATGCCTCTTCGATGTCCTCGCGATTGTTCGAGTGCATCAGCAGCATGCGGCCGATCTTTTCCTTCTTGTCCTTCACCGAGTTCAGGACCTGGCCCTTGGCGAGCTTGCCCGAGTAGATGCGGGTGAAGGTCAGCGAGCCGACGAACGGGTCGTTCATGATCTTGAATGCCAGCGCGGCGAACGGCGCGTCGTCGCTCGAGGGGCGCTCGGCTTCCTCGTCGCTGTCGGGCAGGACGCCCTTGATTGCCGGCACGTCGAGCGGGCTCGGCATGTAGTCGACGACCGCGTCGAGAAGCGGCTGGACGCCCTTGTTCTTGAACGCCGAACCGCAGACGACCGGCACGAACGCGCGCGCCATGGTGCCCTTGCGGATCAGCCGCTTGAGCGTCGCGACATCGGGCTCGTCGCCTTCGAGGTACGCTTCCATGACGTCGTCGTCTTGCTCGACGGCGGTCTCGATCAGCTTCTCGCGGTATTCCGCCGCCTTGTCGGCAAGGTCGGCCGGGATGTCGACATACTCGAACTCGGCGCCAAGGCTCTCGTCCTTCCAGACGATGCCGCGGTTGTTGACGAGGTCGACGACGCCCTTGAGCCCGCCCTCGATGCCGATCGGCAGGTACAACACCAGCGGCACCGCGCCGAGGCGGTCGATGATCGACTGGACGCAATAGTAGAAGTCGGCGCCAGTGCGATCCAGCTTGTTGATGAAGCACATCCTGGGCACGCCGTACTTGTCGGCCTGACGCCACACCGTCTCGGACTGGGGCTCGACGCCGGCGACGCCGTCGAACACCGCGACCGCGCCGTCGAGGACGCGAAGGCTACGCTCGACTTCGATGGTGAAGTCGACGTGTCCGGGGGTGTCGATGATGTTGATGCGATGCTTGGGGCCCTGGCCGTCCTCGGCCTGCCAGAACGTGGTCGTGGCGGCCGACGTGATGGTGATGCCGCGCTCCTGCTCCTGCTCCATCCAGTCCATCGTGGCGGCGCCGTCGTGGACTTCGCCGATCTTGTAGGACTTGCCGGTGTAGTAGAGGATACGCTCGGTCGTGGTGGTCTTGCCGGCATCGATGTGCGCCATGATGCCGATATTGCGGTAGCGCTCCAGCGGATATTCGCGGGCCATTTGGATTTCCTCGGGTCTGGGGGACGCCCGCCACGGGCGACGCGTCCCCTATATAGGTGTTACCAGCGATAGTGCGAGAAGGCGCGGTTCGCGTCCGCCATGCGGTGCGTGTCCTCGCGCTTCTTGACCGCGTTGCCGCGGTTGTTGGCGGCGTCCATCAGCTCGCCCGAGAGACGGGCGGCCATCGTGGTCTCCGCACGGCCGCGGGCGGCGGTGATGAGCCAGCGGATGGCGAGCGCCTGGGCACGCTCGGGGCGAACCTCGACCGGCACCTGGTACGTCGCACCGCCGACGCGGCGCGAACGCACCTCGATCTGCGGCTTGATGTTCTCGAGCGCGGTGTGGAACACCTCGATCGGGTTGGCCTTCGCACGGCTCTCGACCGTGTCGAGCGCGCCGTAGACGATGCTTTCGGCGACGGACTTCTTGCCGTCGAGCATCAGGTTGTTCATGAACTTCGACAGCACCTGATCTCCGAACTTCGGATCAGGCAGGATTTCCCGCTTCTCGGGACGACGACGACGAGACATTCTCGTTATTCCTTATGCTGGGCCGCACCGCCCGGAAGCGCGCGGCCAGAAACCTCGAAAAAGCGGGCTGCTTACTTCGGACGCTTGGCGCCGTACTTCGAGCGGCTCTGCTTGCGGTCCTTGACGCCCTGGGTGTCGAGCACGCCGCGCAGCACGTGGTAGCGCACGCCCGGAAGGTCGCGCACGCGGCCGCCGCGGATGAGGACCACCGAGTGCTCCTGCAGGTTGTGCCCTTCGCCCGGGATGTAGCTGATGACCTCGCGCTGGTTGGTCAGGCGAACCTTGGCCACCTTGCGCAGCGCCGAGTTCGGCTTCTTCGGGGTCGTCGTGTAAACGCGGGTGCATACGCCGCGCTTCTGCGGGTTCTGCTCCATTGCAGGGACCTTGGACTTGGCCTTCTGCGGAACGCGGCCCTTGCGGACCAGCTGGTTGATCGTCGGCATTAAAGGAGTTCTCTCTCTTCACCGTATGGAGGCGTCACTGGCGCGATGTGAAGGAGAAAGGGTCGTGCAACACATGGCCGACGCGCTGGGGCGCCGGTTGCATAAACGCACGAGCCTGAATCACTCCACCCGTGTCACGGACCCCGGGTTACTTTGACGGCTGCCCGGTTGACCGGACGACACCGCCAACGTTCAGCTCTTGCCGGACTCGATGATCCGGACGGGCGGGCCGTTAGGCGAAAGGGCGGGCTGGGTCAAGCCGATCAACGCCGATAGATCTGTGACGTCGTCCGCTCGAATCGGTAGAACGTATCGCCGGCCTTTAGATAGGCATCGACCGTACCACCTTTTTCCGCCGGCTCGAATTCGAGGGTCATCTGGCTATCTCCAGCGACGCTTGCCAGTTTCCAAAACGCGTTCATGACCTCGTCGGGATCGAACGCGACTTCAGCCCCGAACTTTCTTCCCTCGGCATCGCTCCAGCCGATCTCGGCGGACTTCGGCGCAGCAAAACTGTATCCCTCTGCCGATGTCGCCTGCGGTCGTCGACCGGTCAGATCGAACCAGTCGCGCTCTGCGTCGAGAAACGAGAGCCACAGATAATCGAAAGGGACCGGTCCGGTCACGACCGCATTATATGAATAGCGCTGCGCATATCTCTTATAGAGAGCCGACGGATCAGGGCGGGCACGAATTTCCGCGACACGATCCTTCAGCGAAAGCGACAGCATTGAATCAGCGAATTGATCGAGGTTGAGCGATGGGTCGTTCGCCATGCGATCGACGGAAATTTCGCTCTGGGGCACGGAAAACGTGCCAGCGAGATGAGAAACCCCCCTCGCCTGGAGCCAGACTGCAAGGTACCCCCCCGGCGCAAAACCGACCACAATGAAGTCTACCGGGACGTTTTTCGGCTTGTCGAGTGCGGGCAGCCCTCGTGAAAGAGCCGCGTCGATCCTGTTCGAGGGAAGTTCGATCGTACCCTTGTAACCCATTCCGGCCACCAGATCGAACCACTCTGCGGTCAGCTTACGCGGCGCCGGCTTCTCACCGGCTTCTCCCATAAGCTGTGTCGAGCCGGGCTTGCCCCAGCCGCCGTATGCGATCCGGTCGTCGGGGATACCCTCGATCGCCCCGCTCGGCATAGTGAAGAACGCCGTCACTATGTATACGGGATAGTCGCGTGGCGCGCTTTCGGCGGCGGACCAATCGGAACGGCTTGCCATTACTTCCCCCAATTCGACGGGTTTGCATGCCGCGAACGCGAATGCAGCAAATCCAATGAGCAATCCCCATCTTGCCGTCATTGCGGATACCGGGCGCCTTTCAAAGATAGCTGCGCGTTCGCCGCTCGCCGGAAAAGTCCGGTGCCATCGCGCCGACAAAGTCGAGAGCGTTGTTCGCGACATCCCTCTCGGCCTCAAGATCGCTGTAGTAAGCAGAAAAGTGAAGATAATTCCGCCTCAACCAAACTAAGAGAGGATCAAGCTTGTGAAAGAAATCATCGGCACTTGATGCGCCGCTGGTCCCACTGGCGCATTTGCCGGCATAACCCCGCAGATAGGCATCGACTGGAGATAGCGCGGGCGGCACAGGAGATACATTGCCAAACAGCAACCCCTCCTCCTTTGCGTAGCCAACCATCATGTTGAGGGGGATGAAGCAATACTGATTGCCAACCGTAGATTTCGTACCGCGAATTTCAAAATGCGTGTGTATGGTGCCGTCTTCCTTGTGCACCCAGATCGGGTTCGCCTTGTCGCCGAACCAGCCCTGTTCGGAAAGCCAGTTCCATTCTCTCTGGAACCTGTCGACCGTCGAGGATTGAGACCCGATCCGCATGGCCTTGTCGCGCCAGAGAACGCGTGTCTCTGACACCCCGCTCTTGTAACCGCCACCGATATCGGAGTGCACTCCAGGCAGAAAGAGTTCGAAGCTCTTGGTGTCGTTGCCCACCCGGGTAAGCCGGAAGTTCTTGCGATGCTCTTCGGCCGCGGCGAGCTGCACGATCCTGTCGGCGGCGCTGACCGCACCTAGGTTCAGCTCGATCTTGTCGTTCCAATGCGCAAGACCGAATGATGCCACGGTATCGTAAAGCCCGGCGAACCGGAACTTGAATTCGTCTATCGTTTCACCGTCGCGGACCAGCTCGGAGCGAACACTTGGCCAATAAATTCCTTCGCCCACCGACCAGCCACTGAGAATCTGCGCGACAGCGTTGCGTGCCGCGGCACCGCCCCGACTGAAGCCAAATACGTCGAGATGGATAAACTCGAACGGTTTTCCGCTCATGGTTCTTAGATAGGCCAGCGACGCGTCAACACCGCGCCTGACCTTGCCGATGATACCTGTGGGACCTTCGCCGAATCCTCCCCCGCGAAGGGCATCGTCCCCCTTTTGCAAGGACGCCGATTCCCCCGTGCTTGCGGTGCCGATACCCTCGATATAGATGGGAAAGTAATTATCATACACTCGCCCATTCGTGTACGCATCCGTCCCACTGGAGGAATCGAACATCCGTGCCACGTTCGACAAATCATTCTTGTAACTCGCGGGCGGCTGGCCTTTTTTGTCTTTTAGGTCCGCATTGATATTGTCTTCAGCAGCAGCTTTAACGTTGTGTTTATTGTTGTTGGTGCCATCGAAGAATAGGACCACCCGCACCGTTTGCTTTGGCGTTGGAGAGGAAACTTCCGGCGATCCATGGCCTGAGCCATTGCCAGATTGTGACGTGGCAATGGTGGGAGTGCTATTCCCACAGGTTGCACAAGGTTGTGAGAATGCCATTGCCTATCTCGTCAAATCGTCCGGACCGACCATGACGGTCGGGGAACCGCGCTCGACATCGTCAAGAAACCGACCGACCCGGCTTTCTTCGAAGAAGCCGGGTCGGTCCAGAGCGAACTTCTGGAAAGGCGTGAGGTTGTGCAGCTTCTCCGGCCACCGCATCGCAACGTCCAGAAGCGCCCAGAAGCTGGATTCCTGAGTCAGTTCGTATTTCTGCGACAAGATGTTGAGATGCATACAGACGGACCGAACACCCTCTTGCGTTCTCTCGGCTGCCCAGCTGCCGAAGCGAGCGGAGACGGCCCTGACCATCTGGTCGAGCCAACGGTCCTCTGCGATTCTGGAAAAAACCGCGTCCGTTCTCTCTGAGACCCTAAGCAGTCCGCCCTCCTTGGCTGTGATCGCGGAAAATGTAGCGCGGCAGGGGTCGAGTCAATGCTGTTCGGTTCGCCCGGCAACGCTATTTCCCTCGGCAATTTTCCTACACGCCTCCAACCTGCCACCACCGTCCGAATGACCCGCCCCACCCGCGCAACCCCGCGTCAGGCCACCTCGATGCTTGCGTTCGAGCCCGTCCCCCCGCCGCCTGCGGATGACCCGCTCCTCGCCTTCGCGCCCTATATGCACAGGCAGCCGCGGCGGAACTCGATCACGCCCGATCTGCAGCGGCGGTTCGTCGCCACGCTTGCCGCCACGGGCATCGTCAATCAGGCCGCCCGGTCGATCGGCAAGTCGATGGAGGCGCTCTACAAACTGCGCGCACGGCCGGGGGCGGAAGGGTTTGCGGCGGCGTGGGACGAGGCTCTCACGTGGGGCGCGGACCGGCTGGAGGATTGCGCGCTCGAGCGGGCGATGCGCGAGGACTGGGACTTCGACGGCTGGACCGGCCGCAGGGACGCGCTGCTCATCTACCTCATCCGCCTGCGCAGCGCGTTCCGCATCGACGAGCGCGATCTCGTCCCCGGCCATCCGGTCTACGAACGCATCCGGGGTGAAGTGCTGGCGGAGGAAGCGGCGTCGTCCGCTTGAGCGCGGGCCGCGCTCTGCTAGTGTCGGCGGCGCAGGGTCGCGCCTTGCCTGCCGGAACGCCGATGTCCCCGCCCGCCCCCGCCGAACGCACGATCCACACCCGGCTCGAGGACGGCCTCAGGGTATGCATCCGCACGATCAGGCCCGACGACGAGGCGCGGATGCGCGAGGGGATCGCGCGGATGAGCGAGCGGTCGCGCTACCTGCGGTTCTTCTCGGGCATGCGCGAGCCGCCGCCGCAGGTCATCGAGCGGCTGCTGGCCGCCGACGGGCACGACCACATCGCCTGGGGCGCGATTGCCAGCGACCTGCCGGGTGAGCCGGCGATCGGCGCGGTCCACGCGGTCGCCGAGGCGGACGCGCCGTCGCGGGCCGAATTCTCGGTCGCGATCCTCGACGAGTTCCACGATCGCGGGCTCGGCCGTCTGCTGACCGCCACGGTGCTCCTCGACGCGGCGGAAGAGGGATACGAGGAATTCCACGCCTGGACGCTGGCCGAAAACGCGGGCGCGATCGGCTTCGTCAGGGCGCTCGGCGCGGAGTTGATAGGGCGCGAGGACGGCGCGCTCGAATATCGAATGCCGATCGGCACAGCGATCGAACGCCTGCGGTCCGAATGCGACCCGCCGGGTCTGGCAGAGGTCTTCCGGGCGTTCAGGTAGGAAGGCAACGGTCGGCGGAGCCAGCCGACCGGGAGGGCGGCCGCCCGCCCGCAGGTGCCTCGTAGCATTGCGGAGAGAACGGCACCGAGGATGCACCCGCGGAGGCGGGTGCGCAAAACTATGCAGTGAGGAAGGCCACCAGCGACTTCACCTTCTTCTGGCGCCACTGCGGCAGCGGGGCGACGAGCCAGTAGGCACGGCGGCCTTCGTCCGGACCTTCGAGCACTTCGAGGCGGCCCGCCTCGATCGCTTCCTCGACCAGCAGGTACGGCATGACGGCCTTGCCGAGTCCGGCGATCGCGCTCGACAGCGCCTGCCCGGGATTGGCGACCTGGACCATGCCTTCGGCACCGTCGGGCAGCGGCGCACCGGGCCACTGGATCCACTGGTCGGCTGCGCCCGGGGCGGCGACGACGACGCGGCGCGCCGGGGCGAGCTCGACCCCTTCGAGGTCGCCCGGACCGTCGACCAGCCGGATCGCCACGTCGAGGTTGGTCTCGGTGAAGTCGGCGTTCTCGTCGGCGATGAGCTGGAAACGCACGCCGGGGTTGCCCTCGACGAACTTCGCCAGCCGGTGGCTGAGCCATTGCGCGTAGAATTCGCGCGGGGCGGCGATCGTGTAGCGGTCGCTCGCCTGCCCGGCCTGCATGGCCTGGACCGACTCCTCGAACTTCAGGAAGCCTTCGCGCAGCGCGTCGAGCCCGGCGAGCGCCTCGTCGGTGAGCTCCAGCCCCTTGCTCGTGCGGCGGAACAGCACGGTGCCGAGGTGATCCTCGAGCGCGCGGATCTGCTGGCCCACGGCGGCCGGGGTCACCGCCAGCTCGTCCGCCGCGCGGGTGAAGCTGAGGTGCCGCGCCGCGGCATCGAACACGCGCAAGGCGTTGAGTGGCAGGTGGGTGCGCTTCATCTCGATTGCCCCCTAGCCGGGGGCGCTCTATTGCTCAACCGGGATACGATTGCGGGGGACGGCGGGATGAAGTGGGCTTTCTACGTTTTCGTGGCGCTCTATGCGATCGCGCTGGTCTTGCTCGCGATCGGCACGTTCGGCTGGTTCGGACAGGAGCGCGACCCCTTGTCGGCGGTGTTCCTGCTGCCGCTCGGGCTGCCGTGGAACATCCTCGCCGACAAGGCCGGACTGGACGGACCGCTGGCCGCGATCCTCTCGCCCGCGATCAACGCGGCGATCCTTTACTGGCTCTGGAAGCGCTGACGGCCTCAGGCAGTCGAGCGCCGATCAACCGCCTTCGACGAGCGCGTCCACGACGACGTAGGTTTCCGGACCGAACTTGATGGTCACTTCGTCGCCGCTCCGGGTGAAGGCGAAGTCCCACCCGGCGCTGCCGTCGGACTGGGCGCTGTCGGCGCCGGTAGGCTTCGTGCCGTCGAAGAACAGCGCGCGCTTGCGGCCGTCGGGCTTGGTCACCTCGACCAGATTGCTGCCGTCGTCGCCCCAGTTGCGCTTGACCCCGGCGGCGCACGTCTGCGTCGGCGAAGCGTTCTTGAAGCCGCACCGGATCTGCGCGGTGGCGTTGTAGTCGGTCCCGGCAACCTTGGCGTCCACGCTGTCGACCGGCGGCGGCGGGCCGTTCATTTCCATGCCCGCGTTGGCGTCGCCCATCGGGACGGAGACGAGGCGAACCCCGTCCACATTCCCGACGACCTTGCCACCGAGCGCTTCGGCCGAAGCCTCGTCCGGGCAGCCGACCAGCATAGCGCTGTCGTCGAGGTAGTTCGAGGTCGCGGCGCTCTCGCCCAGCGTGCGGCACGGATCGCCGGACTTGGGATAGCCGTCGCCGAACGGTGCAAGGCTTTCGGGAATCGATACCGCCACGCTCTCGGCTGCGGCGGTATCCGCCGGATCGTCGGCCTGCCCGCATGCCGCCAGCGCGAGCACGAGAGCGATCGGGGCGGCGGTGCGGGTCAGGCGCATGGCTTCAGCTCCTCAGCGGCACTTGGGATGGGTGCCGATGTCCCGCACGTCTTCCAGCCTGCCGTCGGCGACGGTGGCCTGGACGCACTGGCGCGAGGCGGCGCGGTACTGGATCGAATAGCGCGCGTTGCCGCTGGTGAAGTTGTCGACCTGGGTGAAGCCCCGGCGCGTCAGTTCCTCCATTCCCCCGGCGGCACGCGCGCCGTTGAGATCGTCGACCTTCACGAACGCGCTGTAGCCGCCGCGCCCGCTGTGATGCGACAGGTTGGCATTCCGTTCGTCGACACCGGCCTGGTAGCCCGAGGAGTACGCGTCGGTGCGTTCGTAGTTGTGATAGGCAGCGTTGTGCAGCCCGTCGGTGTAGCCGCGCTCGTACTGCTGTTCGGCGGCGACGTCGGCGGCGTGCTGGTCGTTGTCGTGGTGGTGCGACTTGTGGCTGAGCAAGGCGCCCAGGATCGCAGCGCCCGCGACGACGCCGGCCGCAGCCGCCGCGCTGCCCCCGCCGTGTCCGCAATCGCTCGCCGAAGCGTCGGAGACCGTTTCCACGCGGCCGTTGTACACCTCTACCGAGACGCAGGACTTGTCGGCCGACTTCCACCAGTAGCTGTAGACGTAGCCCATGTCGTTCTTGTGGGTCGAAACGTGCGTGAAGCCGCGCGATTGCAGCATCGATTCGGCATCGCGGCCCAGCGATCCGTTGATCGAGGTGAGCTGGCTCGCCTTTTCCGCCAACGCCGGTGCGGCCACCAATGAAACGAGCGCCGCAGTCCCGAGCGCGCGACCAAAAGAACCAGCCATCTAAAATTCTCCCCGAAGAAATCAGTTGCCAGCTAACGCGCAACTATCGCGAATCAGCTTGGCAATGAAACGTAACACTATTGCGCCCGGTCTCAACGGTTTCTCGCCCTGCGGCATCGACTGTCCGGGGGCGTTGCCACCACGATCTCAGGCGCCTCGACGAATGCAATCGATGGATGAAGGGACCCCCGCGAGGGTCTGAAGCTCAGGACTGGGATGAACCGCTGCGTCTGTAGCGTCATGCATCAGATCCACGCCGCGCCGATCACACACAGGGCGCAATGGGCGCGAAGCAGAGCCGGTTACGCTTCGGCCGGAGCCGCCAGAGGAAAGAACGGGATACGCACTTCGAGCGGCTCTCCCCGGCCGCGGTGGAAGGTGTAGAAGCCTTCCATCGTGCCGTGCGGAGTCGCCAGCGGACAGCCCGAGACATAGTCGTGGCTCTGCCCCGGCTCGAGCACCGGCTTTTCGCCGACCACGCCCTCACCATCGATGATGCTGACCATCCCGCGACCGTCGGTGATCCGCCAGTGACGGCTGACGAGCTGGACCCGCTCGTGCGAGCCGTTCTCGATGCGGATGTGATAGACCCAGAACCACTTCCCGTCCTGCGGGCGCGACTGCTCGGGCAGGAAGTTGACCGCCACCCGCACGGTGATGCCGTCGGTAATCGCGGCGTGCTGGAAAAGCTGTTTCATCAATGGGGAACGTAGCAAGCGCGCGCCGGGGCGCAAGGGTCAGGCGGTGAGTCTTGCACGGTCGGCAAGATTGCTCTCGGGGATCGAGAGTTCCCAAGATACGCCCTTCGGATCGTAATGATGGACGACCGTGCCGCCGAGCGCACGGCCGGGAATGTCCTCGATCAGCTGGCTGCCGAATCCCCGGTGCTTGGGCTTTTTCACGCGTGGGCCGCCGCGCTCGCGCCAGGCGATCGTGAACCCCTCGGGAGAGCACGACCAGTCGATCGCAACATGCCCCTCGTCTACCGAGAGCGCGCCGTACTTGAGCGAATTGGTCGCCAGTTCGTGCAGCGCCATGCCGACGATCTCGGCGGCGCGCGGTATCAGTGCGCAGTCGGGCCCCGAACGCGCGACGCGCTTGCCCTCGCCATCGATGAAGCGAAGCTGCAACCGGACCAGCTCGTCCACGGGCACCTCGCGCCAGTCACGCCGAACCAAGATGTCCTGGTTCACCGCAAGGCTTCCCACCCGTTGTTCGAAGCGCCTCACCAGTTGCTCGTCGGCGCCGATGCTGCTGCGGGCGAGCGCCTGGACCTTGGCGAGCATGTTCTTGCTGCGGTGATTCACCTCGCGCAGCAGGAGGTTGATCTGCTCGGTCTGTTCGCGCTGTTCAGTAATGTCGGTGTTGGTGCCGAACCAGTGGGTCACCCGGCCATCCTCGTCGCGGATCGGCTTGGCGCGGCTGAGGAACCAGCCCCATTGCCCGTCGGCCGACCGCAGCGGGAAGATGTCCTCCCACTCCTCCTCGGCCTCGAGTTGCTGGCGGAACAGCGTCTCGACGCGGTCGAGGTGGTCGGGATGGTGGACCGCACGCCAGCCCCATCCCTTCATCTCGTCGAGCGTCGTTCCCGTGTAATCGTACCAGCGCTGGTTGTACCAGAAGATGTCGCCGTCGGCCTCGGCAATCCACGCGAGTTGCGCGATGTTCTCGGCGAGCAAGCGAAAACGGTTCTCGCTTTCGCGCAGCTGCCGTTCGGTCGCAATGTGGCCGCTCGCGTCACGCGCAATCTTGCTCGCCCCGATGATCCTGCCAGCCGGATCGCGCACCGGAGAAATCGTCACCGACACCGGAATTCGATGGCCGTCCTTGTGCAGCCGGTCGGTCAGCAACAGCCCGACCTTCTCCCCTTCCCGGATACGGGCGAGGATCAGGTCCTCCTCGTCCTGCCTGTCGTCGGGAAGAAGGCACCTGATCGAATGGCCGACCATTTCCTTGTACGTCCAGCCGAACAGCGCCTCTGCAGCCGGGTTCCAGCTCAGGACGATACCTTCCAGGTCCTTGGCAATGATCGCGTCGTCCGAAGACTGGATGAGCGCGGCATAATGGTCCTGCGGATTCATCGCTGGCCTTTCGGTGCCGGGCGGCAGGACGCGGACCGACCGAGCGAACATAACATATGTTGCCGGTTTCGGCGAACGAATTGCAGGAAGAACTCGCCGGCTTGCCCGGTCAGCCGGCCAGTTCATCCTCGATCTGGCCAAGACGCTCCTTGCCGAAGAACATCTCGGAGCCGACGAACCAGGTGGGGATGCCGAAGGCGCCGCGCTCCACGGCAGCGGCGGTGTTGTCGGCCAGGCGCTGCTTGATCGCGGGATCCTGCGCCGCTTCGGCGAGCGCGGCGGCATCGAAACCGCCAGCGGCGAGATCGGCGCCGAGCGCGGCCGGATCGGTCACATCGAGCCCGCGCTCGAAGATCGCCACGAGCAGGTGTTCGGCGAGCGCGATCCGCTCCGCACCCTCGACGGCAAGGAGCATCCGCTGGAGCGTCATGGTGGGAAACGGGAACGGCTGCGGCAGCGCGAAGCGGTCGAGGCCATGTTTCGCGACGAACCTGCGCATCTCGAGAAAGCCGTACTCGACCTTGCCCTTGACGTCGGCGTCGCGGATCATCGGCGGGGCGTTGCCTGTCAGCTTGTGCATCCCGCCGAGCAGGACCGGAGTGATCTCGAGCGTCGCGCCGGTACGAGCCAGCATGTCCTTCATCGGCCACCATGCGAGGTAGGCATTGGGGCTGACCAGATCGAAGATGAACTCGAGCGTCTTGGCGGGCATCAGAACGTCTCCTTCCACGGGCGCAGGTCCAGCTCGTGCGTCCAGGCATCGCGCGGTTGCTGCCACAGGCGCACGTATTCGGCGGCGATGTGGTCGGGGGTGAGCAAAGCCTCCTCGGCAAGCCGCTCCTCCCAGTCGGGCCGCAGGCCGCGGATGAACGCGCCGTCGACCGCGCCGTCGATCACAACGTGCGCGACGTGGATGCCCTGCGGCCCCAGCTCGCGCGCCATCGACTGGGCCAGCGCCCGCAACGCGAACTTGGCGCCCGCGAAGGCCGCGAACCCCGCGCTCCCGCGCATCGACGCGGTCGCTCCGGTGAAGATCACCGTCCCCCGCTCGCGCGGCACCATGACCCGCGCCGCCTCGCGCCCGGCAAGGAAGCCTGCGAAGGCGGCCATCTCCCACACCTTCCGATAGACCTGCGCGGTGGTCTCGCGCACGCCGAAGCGGACGTTGGCGCCGATGTTGAAGACCATGACCTCGAGCGGGCCGACCTCGGCCTCGATCGTATCGACCAGCCGGGCGGTCTCGTCCTCGTCACGCGCGTCGGAGGGAAAGGCCCGCGCAGCCCCGCCCGCGTCTCCGATCTCCGCCACCAGCGCATCGAGCTGGTCGGCGTGCCGCGCGCGGCGGGTGAGGCAGGCGGTCAGCCCCTGTGCGGCGAATGCATGGGCGCAGCTCCGCCCGATCCCGTCCCCCGCGCCGACGATGAGGGCCGCGCCCTTGCTGGCTTGTACCATGGAAGACAGGATGCACCGCGCAATCGCGAATGGACAGTGGAAACAAGCGCGGGCCCTGACGGTTCAAGCGCTATGAGGCCGCTGATCCCCGTTTTCGCCCTGCCGCTGCTCGCCGCCTGTGCCGACCGCGCGGAGACCCCGGCACCCTCAGCAAGCGCTGGCACGGCGACCGCCGCCAGTGTTGCCGATACGGCGCCGTCGGCGGAACCCTATCCACCGGATCTCGCATGGATGCTCGCCCGCGCCAAGTTCGCCGAAGAGCCTGGCGTGCCCTGCCTGTATCGCGAGATGCGCGCGCCGTGGGTGAACGATCCGGCGGAGCGCACGCGCGTGCGGGAGGTCCGCTCCGACAGTTACTGGCTTGGCCGCTGGGCGCGGGAGAACCTGGGCGACCGGCTCGCTTATGCCGAGGTCACCTACGACATGGGCGACGAACCGATCACCGCTTTCCCCGACACGCCGCCTCGCCTGATCTACGAGATCGCGGTGACCGGCAGCGAACCGGTGAAGGCGCCGCCGCTGGGCGGCCGAGCGAAGAACGTGCCGGTGGTGGTCCGCTACGACCGTCCGGTCTCGTTCGACGAGTTCATGGAGCGACGCGAGGAAGGCCACGCCGCGCGCGGGAGGTTCCTCGACAGCATCGGCGAAGGCGGGTCTCCCGGTGGCTCGTGGGCGGTCACGATCGACGTGTTCCACGAAGGCGGCACGCCCGATCCCGAAGCGCTGGCGCAGTGCGACGCGCTGCGCCGCGCCTACCGCCTTCCCGTGCTGATGCGGTTCGTGAACGCACGGATCACGAACGACATGGGGCAGCCCTAGAGCCCGGCCGCCGTCAGGGCGCGATCGAGGTCTTCCTTGAGGTCGTCGATGTCCTCGAGGCCCACGTTGATGCGGAGAAGTCCTTCGGTCACGCCCATCTCCGCCCGCGCGTCCTCGCCCATGTTGGCGTGGGTGGTGCTCGCCGGGTGGCACATCAGGCTGCGGCAGTCGCCGATGTTGTTCGAGATGTCGACCAGCTGGAGCGCGTCGAGCAGCGCGAATGCCTGCTTGCGCCCGCCGGGAACCTCGAAGGCGAATATCGGGCCCGTGCCGTGCGGCATTTGGGCCGTGGCCAGGTCGTGGCGGGGATGGCTCGGCAGGCCCGGGTGCAGCATCCGCGCGACGCGCGGCTCGATCACGCGGCCGAGTTCGACCGCGGCGCGGCTCTGTGCCTTCGCCCGCAGGTCGAGCGTCTCGAGACCCTTGAGCACGACCCAGGCGTTGAACGGCGACAGGTTCGGCCCGGTGTTGCGCTGGAAAGGCAGGAGGACCTCGTCGATAAACTGCTTCGATCCGCACACGGCCCCAGCGAGCACGCGGCCCTGCCCGTCCATCAGCTTGGTCGCGCTGTAGGCGATGACGTCGGCCCCGAATTCGAGCGGACGCTGGAGCGCGCTGGTGGCGAAGGCGTTGTCCACCACGGTCACGATGCCGCGCGACCGGGCAAGATCGCAGACATGCCTGAGGTCGACCACGTCGAGGGTCGGATTGGCCGGAGTCTCGAAGAAGAACACCTTCGTGTTGGGCCTGATCGCGGCTTCCCACGCGGCATTGTCGGTGCTGTCGATGACGCTCACCTCGATCCCGAATCGCGGGCACAGGTGATCGAGCAGCCAGCGGCACGAACCGAACGCCGCGCGCGCGCCCACCACGTGGTCGCCGGCGGACAGCTGGCACAGCAGCGCGGCGGTCATCGCCGCCATCCCGCTTGCCTGGGCGCGGCACGCCTCCGCGCCTTCCATAAGCGCGATCCGTTCCTCGAGCATGGCGACGGTGGGGTTCTGCAGGCGCGAGTATGTCATCCCCTCGGCCTCGCCCGCGAAACGGTCGGCGACCGTCTGCGCATCGTCGTAGGTATAGCCCGAGGAGACGAACAGGGCCTCGCTCGTTTCGCCGTGCTCGGAACGCCAGGTGCCCCCGCGCACCGCGCGAGTGGCTGGGCGCCAATGCGCCGTCGCGGCGCGGTCCATTCCGGTGGTCTTCTTCATGCCGGCCAGCGTCTAGGGTCGGCGGACACCTTCAGGCAAACAAAAAGGCCTGTGGGGCGTGATAGGAGCACAAACGAAAAGCGGGGCCACGCCGGGCCCCGCTTCGCATCTCAAAATTGGTCCGGTGCTTACGGGCTGACCGGATCGTCGTCGTCGAGCAGGAGGATCGCACCGACCACCGCAGCGATCGCGAGGATGATCCAGAGAAAGCTGCCGCCCAGAAGTTCATTCTCTTCCGTGGTCGGGGCCGACGTACGAGCAGCAGGAGCCGCCTGGGCCGCTACCGGAGCCGCCAGCAGCGACAGCGCCACCAGCGACGAAGCAATTGCGCGAGACCTCATTGAAATTCCCCTATGTTCTTGAATGCAATGACTGCGACCAGTCTTGGTTGTTCGATTCGCCTACGAAGATTACGCGGTGAATACAACTCGGGTATTGTACGGGGGCGACAAGTCGTGCCTTTCGCACGGCGAGACTTTCGCTGGCGCGCTGGCACGGCTAGGCAAGCCTGCGAATGAGCCTTGCACCGCACCATCCTCGCGATCCGGCCGGCTGGTGCGCCGTGCTGGTCGCGGCCTTCTTCGCACTGTGCCTCGTACGCCTCGGCGTCCCGTCGAAGCCCTATTTCGACGAGGTCCACTACCTGCCCGCCGCCCGCGCCCTGCTGGATGGGAGCGACTGGCTCAATCGCGAGCACCCCATGCTCGGCAAGCAGGTGATCGCAGCTGGCATCGCCCTTCTGGGCGATACCCCCTTCGCATGGCGCCTGCCCAGCGCTCTGGCCGGCGCGCTCGCGCTGTGGGCAGCGATGCGCGCGCTGTGGTTCGCTTCACTCCGCGCCTACGCGACGATAGCTTACGGGCTGCTGCTGGCCAGCGGGTTCCTGCTGTTCGTCCACGCGCGCATCGCGATGCTCGACGCGTTCATGGTCGCCTTCCTGGCGGTGGCGTTCTGGCAATGCGCCGCCGCGGTCCGCGAGCCGGAGCATGGTCGGCGCAGCCTTGCGCTCGCCGGTATCGCGCTGGGCCTCGCGCTGGCGGCGAAGTGGAATGCGGCGGCGCTCGCCCCTTTGCCCGGACTTGCGTTCCTCGGCGCCCGGCTTCACGCCTGTGGCTGGAAAGGCTTGTGGGGTCATCGCGGCGCACCGGTTCCGGGCGTGCGGCTGCCCGAGGCGGCCCTGTGGCTCGGCGCGGTGCCGATCGCGGTCTATGCCGCCAGCTTCTGGCCCGCCTGGTGGATCGAGCCCGCGGAAATGGCGGATCGGGGCTTCATCGGCCTTCACCAGATGATGCTCCAGATGCAGGAAAGCGTGGTCAAGCCGCACCCCTACCAGAGCATGTGGTTCGACTGGGTGATCGACCGGCGGGCGATCTGGTATCTCTACGAACCGGTCGACGGCGCGCAGCGCGGGGTGCTGCTGATCGGAAACCCGCTGTCCATGCTGGCCGGCCTCGTCGCGGTCGGCTGGGCGGCCTGGGCGGGCGTCAAGGGCAGGCGGATGGATGCGCTCGCAGTCGCCGCCGTCTACGCGGTCAGCCTGGGATTCTGGCTGTTCGCCGCGAAGCCCGTGCAGTTCTACTACCACTACTTCGTGCCGAGCATGGCGCTCCTGGCCGCCCTGGCCCTCGCGCTCGACGAGTTGCGCACGCGGGGATGGGGATGGCTGTCGTGGACTATCCTCACCGGTTCGCTCGCGCTGTTCGTGTGGTTCTACCCGATCCTCAGCGCGGGCCCGCTGCCCGATGCGCGCGGGTTCGAAAAATGGATGTGGATCGATAGCTGGCGATAGCCGGTCAGTACCGCCCCCACACGAAGCAGCTCGACAGCGCGTAGTTCCACACCGATCCGATGACGATCCCGGCCAAAGCGGCGAGGACCCAGAACACGCCCCGAGCCTCGAGCAGCGTCGCGGTCGCGACGTTGGCGAGCGCGCCAACCGAGCAGGTGGCGCAGAAACCGGCCCAGCCCTTCAACCACGCAAGGCCGCCCACCAGCCGCGCATCGCGGTAGGTCAGCCGGTTGTTGAGCCAGAAATTGAACGTCATCGCGGCGAATGTTGCGAAGACCGTAGCAAGCGCGAAGCCTTCGCCAGCCAGCCGGAAGAGCAGCCACAGCACCGCCATGTGCACCGCGACGCCCACCGCGCCCACCGTCCCGAACAGCGCGAAGCGACTGGGAATCACCCGCCCGAAGCTGCGATCGTAAAGGCCGACGAGGAATTCGAAAGCGACCGCGGTGTCGAGCTTGCTCTCACCGCTCGCACGCGCGGCGAATTCCAGCGGGAACTCCTTCACGCGCATCGGCGGGTCGGCGGTCGCCAGAAGGTCCAGCAGGATCTTGAAGCCGATGCCCGAAAGCCGGGGCGCGGCCGCGCGCAGCCGGTCAGCGCGGAGCAGGAAATACCCGCTCATCGGGTCGGTCAGCTCGACCCCGGTCACCTTGCGCGCGAGGCGGTTGGCGAGGCGACTGCCTTTCTCGCGCGTCTCGCTGGCGAGGCCTGCGGCGCTGCCCCCGGTGACGAAACGGCTGGCGACCGCGACGTCGCATTCGCCCGCCTCCACGGCCGCCAGCATTGCCGGGAGGAGCGCAGGATCGTGCTGGTGGTCCGCGTCCATGACCGCGACGAATGGCGCGGCGGTCGCGCACATCCCCTCGATCGCCGCACTCGCGAGGCCCCGCCTGCCGAATCGCTGGATCACGCGCACACGCGGATCGGAGCGGGCGAGATCGCGGGCCACGTCGGCGGTTCCGTCCGGACTGTCGTCGTCGACCACGACGATTTCCCAGCCTTCGCGCCCGAGCGCCTCTTCGACCCTGGTCACGAGCGAGGGCAGGTTGTCGCGCTCGTTGCGCGTCGGCAGAACGATGCCGAGGTCGAGGCTCACAACCGTGCGAGCACCGCGTCGCCGATCGCGCCGGTCCCGGCATCGCCGCCAAGGTCGCTCCCGCGAATGCCGTCGGCCAACGCCGCTGCGACCGCCGCCTCGATCCGCGCCGCCTCGGCCTCGCGGCCGAACGAGTGGCGCAGCATCATCGCGGCCGAGAGGATCGTCGCCATCGGATTGGCCTTCCCCTGCCCGGCAATGTCCGGTGCGCTGCCGTGGATCGGTTCGTAGAGGCCGAACGTGCCGAACTCGGTCTGCTGTTCGCCAAGCGCGGCACTGGCCAGCAGGCCGATCGAGCCGACGCACATGCTCGCCTGGTCGGACAGGATGTCGCCGAAAAGGTTGCCGGTCACGACGACATCGAACCGGCCCGGATCGCGCACGAGCTGCATCGCCGCATTGTCGACGTACATGTGTTCCAGCGCCACGTCGGGGTATTCGCTCGCGACCTCGATCACCACGTCGCGCCACAGCTGGCTGGTTTCGAGCACGTTGGCCTTGTCGACCGAACACAGGCGCCGCTTGCGCCCCTGCGCTGCGCGGAAGGCGACGTGGGCGATACGCCGCACCTCGTCCTCGGCATAGCTCATCATGTCCCACCCGCGGCGACGGCCGTCGGGGAGCGTCTCGATCGCCTTGTCGCCGAAATAGACGTCGCCGTTGAGTTCGCGCACGATGAGGAGGTCGATGCTGCGGGCGATTTCGGGCCTCAGCGCGCTCATGCCCTCGAGCCCGGGAAACGTCGTCGCAGGGCGCAGGTTGGCGAAGAGCCCGAGCGCCGCGCGCAATCCCAGGATCGCCTGTTCGGGCCTGAGCGCCCGCTCGAGCCCGTCGCATTCCGGATCGCCCACCGCACCGAACAATACGGCATCGGCGGCGCGGGCCATCGCGAGCGTTTCGGGCGGGAGCGGGTGGCCATGGCGCTTGTAGGCGATTCCGCCGACATCGCCCTCGAACAGCGTCAGGGCCGGCAGGTCCAGCGCCTCGAGCACGCGGATCGCCTCACGGGTGACCTCGGGACCGATCCCGTCGCCGGGAAACACCGCGACCTTCATGCCCTCAATTTCTCCAGACGCTCGCCCAGCATGGCGCGGGTGGCCATACCATCGCCCTTCCGGTCGGCAAGCAAGTAGCGGGTCAGCGGCGCGGCGGTCCGGGCAAACAATTCGAGGAGCGCGTCAAGGTCAGCTTCGGCAGGCGGCGCTGCGCCGCCATAGCCGAGCTCGCGCAGCACCAGCACCTCGTACCCCACGAGCGCCCGCAGCCAGCCGCGCGCCGACGGGGCGTGGCAGATCGCGTCGAGCGTCGCGCCGAGCCCCCGGTAAAGCGAGGGATAGGGATTGCGCTCCGGCAGGACGAGCGCGGTCAGCGTCGTAACCCAGGCGATCGCGCTCGCGGCGAGCGGCTCGCCGAGCCACGGCCCGCGGCTCTCGATGAGTTCCAGCTTGAGGAACGGCAGCTGGCTGTCGCTTCGCGCCGAGAGTTCCGCCGCGACCCGGTTGCCGGGGATCATCACCGGGCGCAGCTGCCGCCCTCGCCCGCCTGCGACGTAGCCCGCGACGAGGCCGTGGTCCTGCGACAAGACCCGCGCGATCACCGCCGTCTCGCCATGCTGGCGCGCGGCGACGACGATCGCGGGGAAAGTCAGGTGCACTCAGGTCTTGTCCGGCAAGGCCCCAGCGACCTTTTCGGCCGTCGCGTCGACCAGCGCGGCCACCCCCTTGTCGGTCGGATGGATGCGGTCGGCCTGGAGCATCGCGGGATCTGCAAAGACCTCCTCGGTCACGAAAGGCACCAGCGTCGCGCCGTATTGCTTCGCGAGGTCCGGGAAGATCGCATCGTATTTCGCCTGCCACTCGGCGCCGTAGTTAGGCGGGGCCTGCAGGCCGTAGAGGATCACGGGAATGCCGCGCGTCTTCAGCTCATCCAGCATCGCCGACAGGTTCTCGCGTGTCTGTTCGGGCGGGAGGCCGCGCAGGAGGTCGTTGCCGCCGAGTTCCAGGATCACGAAGTCGGGCTGCTCCGGCTGGCTGTCGAGCGTGAAGGCAAGTCGCTGGCGGCCCGCCGCCGTCGTGTCGCCCGATACCCCGGCGTTGGCGATGCGCACGTTGCGGCCGGCACCTCGCAGTGCCGCCTCCAGCCGCGCCGGATAGCTCTGCGTGGCCGGATCGGCGAGGCCGTAGCCCGCGAACAGCGAATCGCCGAAAGCGAGGCCGCGAATCTCGGGGCCCGACACCTCTGCAGTAGCCGCCGCGACCGGCGTGCCCGATGCCTCGGGGGCAGGAGCGGGAGCCTCTCCGCTGCACCCCGCAAGGGCCGCCAGTGCCAGAACCATCGACAATCCGCCTATCCGCATCGACAAAACCCTTCGCAAACTCGCCTTCGCACCCCAGCTATGCCATCGCATGCCCGTGACAAGCCCCGAAGCGGCGATTTCCGCCCGCAACCTCACCCTGACCCTCGGAACCCCCTCGGCCCCGGTCGAGATCCTGAAGGGCATCGATCTCGACGTCATGCCGGGAGAAGTCGTCGCGCTGCTCGGCCCGTCGGGCTCGGGCAAGTCGAGCCTGATGGCCGTGCTGACCGGCCTTGAGCGCGCTAGCGGGGGCTCGCTTGAAGTAGCAGGTGCCGACTTCTCGGACATGGACGAGGACGGGCTGGCGATGGCGCGGCGCGGCCGTATCGGCATCGTGCTCCAGGCCTTCCACCTGCTGCCGACGATGACCGCGATCGAGAACGTCGCGACCCCGATGGAGCTTGCCGGGATGGCCGACGCGCGCGAGCGCGCCAGCGCCGAGCTCGATGCCGTCGGCCTGGGCCACCGCAAGGACCACTACCCCGCGCAGCTTTCGGGCGGCGAGCAGCAGCGCGTCGCGATCGCCCGCGCCACCGCGCCGCGTCCGCCCTTGATCTTCGCCGACGAGCCGACCGGCAACCTCGACGCCGCCACCGGCCACGCGATCATCGACCTGCTCTTCGCGCAGGCTCGCGACACGGGCGCGACGCTGTTCGTGATCACCCACGACGTCGAGCTGGCCGAACGCTGCGGCCGGGTCATCACCATCGGCGACGGCCGCATCGCGAGCGACGTCACGAAATGAGCTGGCAAAAGTGACTTGGGGCGCAGCCTGGCGCATCGCACGCCGCGACCTCTCGGCGCGGTTCAGGGGCCTGCGCCTCCTTCTCGTATGCCTGTTCCTCGGCACCGGCGCGCTCGCCGCGATCGGCACGCTGACCGGCACGATCGAGCAGCAGCTGGAGGAACGGGGCCGCGAATTCCTCGGCGGCGACCTCCAGGTCGGGGTATGGCAACGCGCCCTCGCGCCCGACGAACTGGACGCGCTCGAAGAGCTCGGCACGGTCTCGCAAGGCACGCGGATGCAGGCCATGGCCACCACAGGTGAGGCGGCCGCACCGGTCGAACTGAAGGCGGTCGACGACGGTTGGCCGCTCTACGGCACCGCGACTCTCGTCGGCGGCCGGTCGATCGGCGCTCCGCCCGCCGGGACCGCCTGGGTCGCACAGGGCGCGGCGGATCGTCTTGGCGTGGCCGTGGGCGACAGGTTCTCGGTGGGCACTGCCGAACTCGAGGTCGGCGGCATCCTCGATGCCGAACCCGACCGGCTGGGCGAAGGTTTTCAACTCGGCCCCACGGTGATCGTGCGGAGCGATGTGCCCGCCGCCGCCGGGCTCACCGCGCCGGGCGCGATGTATCGCACCAAGACCAACGTGAAGTTCGCCTCGGCACAGGATGCGCAGGCGGCGGAGGACGCGCTCAAGGCCCGCTTCCCGAACGCCGGGTTCGAGATCCGCACCCGCGATCGGGGCGCGCCGGGGGCGGACCGCTTTGTCGGCCGCATGGGCGAATTCCTCACGCTCGTCGGCCTCGCCGCGCTGGTCATCGCGGGGATCGGCATCGGCGGCGGGGTCTCGTCGTACCTCGACGCGCGGCGACAGGGCATCGCGACGCTCAAGGTGCTCGGCGCGACCAGTGCGGACATCGCCAGGATCTACGCGCTCGAGATCGGCGCGGCGGCCCTCGTCGGCAGCCTGGCGGGCATCGCCGTAGGCGTGGCGGTGACGCCGATCCTCGCCAGCGCTCTCGACGGGCTTCTGCCCGTGGGCAGCGGAGTGACCTTCGCGCCCGGGGCGCTCCTCACGGCGCTCGCCTATGGCCTGCTGGTCGCGCTGGTCTTCGCCGCGCCGCCGCTGGTGCGCGCGCGGCATTTTCCCGCGATGGCGCTTATGCGCGAGCGGGTCAGTCCGCTGGCGCGCGACCCCAAGGCGGTGATCCCGGTGCTTGCCGGCCTTGCCGCAATCGCCGCGCTGGCGCTCGGCACTGCGCGCGATCCCCTTCTGACCGCAGGGTTCCTTGCCGGAGCGGCAGGAGCGCTGGCGCTGCTCGCGCTCATCGGCTGGGGTATCCGCAAGGGGGCAGCCGCCCTGCCCCGCCCGCGCGATCCGCTGCGGCGCGCGGCGCTCGCCAACCTCCACCGACCCGGCGCGGCGACCGGCACGCTCGTGACGGCGCTCGGCTTCGGCCTTGCCGCGTTCGTCCTCCTCGCCGCGGTGCAGACGAGCATCGACGGCACCGTCGCCCGCCGCGTTCCGGCGCAGGCGCCCGACTACTTCGTGCTCGACCTGCCGAAGGACCGCGCGGCCGAGTTCGGCGCGATCGTCGAGAAGGACGCGCCGGGTTCTGAAGTGCGTACCGTCCCGGCCCTGCGCGGCGCGATCCTCGCCTATGGGCCAAAGGACGCGATGACGCGGGTGGCGACCCTGGGCGACAACCTGCCGGAGGGCGCCTGGGCCCTGCGCGGCGAGCGGGGGCTCACCTATTCGACGGCCGTGCCTGAAGGGAACACGGTGACCGAAGGCGAATGGTGGCCGGGAGACTATGCCGAAGAACCGCTTGTCTCCGTGGACGAGGACCTGGCGCAGGCGATCGGACTCGAGGTCGGGGACTACCTGACGATCGGCGTGCTCGGAGTCGAGCGGACCGCACGGATCGCGTCGCTCCGCCGGATCGACTGGCAGACGATGGGCTTCAACTACGTCCTCGTGTTCAGCCCCAACACGCTCCAGGACGCCCCGCACAACCTCGCCGCCACGGTCGAACTCAAGGATGAGGCGGGCAAGAGCGCGCTGCTCCAGTCGCTGGTGCGCGCCTTTCCCTCGTCGAGCGTGATCGAGACCGGGCCGGTCCTGCGCCAAGCGCGCGACCTGCTGGCGCAAGTGGGCCTCGCCACGCTCGCCGCGGCATCGGTCGCGGTGCTCGCAGGGCTTGCGGTGCTGCTCGGCGCGATCGCCGCGGCGCGGGCGCAGCGGATGTACGATACCGTGGTCCTGCGCGTGCTCGGCGCGAGCCGCAGGCAGGTGCTGGTCCTTGCGCTGGCCGAATACGGCGCGCTCGCCGCGGTGCTTGCGGGCGTGGCCCTCGCCATCGGGCTCGGCGCGGCGTGGTTCGTGGTCACGCAGATGTTCGAGTTCGAGTGGCTGCCCGCCTGGCCGGCCGTGTTCGGCGTGCTCGGCGCAGGCCTTGCGCTGGTGGTCGCCTTCGCGATGGTCGGTGCGCTGCCGCTCCTGCGCGCGAAGCCGGCGCAGGCCCTGCGGGCTCTTTAGGCGAAGACGTCGGCGACTTCGCGGGCGCCCAGCGGCGGGCCCCAGCGATTCTCGGTCCGCTGCCCCGGCAGGCCCATGGCCACGAAGTAGCCAAGCCAGCCAAGGATGTTGAGGAAGATCAGCGCCGCGAACACCGCAAGAAGCAAGACTCCACTCAGACCGATGTCGTGCAGGCGCCGGGTCGTGAGCGCCAGGCCCGGCACGAAGTTGGCGAGGAAGAAAAGGCCCCAACCGCCCATGAGCACCAGTCCTATGGAGGACTCTCCGGCACCCGATCCAGCGGCTATGACGCCCACTGCGAAAATGGCGAAATAGCCAAGGACAAGGAACAGGCAGTACCACCAGAACTCGCGCCGACCGGAACGGCCACGAAAGTCGGCGTAATGCCGCAGAGGCCTCAGCATCCAGCCGCGCCAGGTCGGGTTCTCCGTCATTCCACTTTCCCAAATACACGGCCCGCCTCCGCTCAGGAGGCGGGCGCGTGCTTGCTGACGGTGTTCAGGCGAAGGTTTCGGCTTCGCCAGCGCCCTTGGGATCGGGGCCGAACCGGTTGGAGCCGGGTGTGCCGGGCAATGCCAGCACCACCAGGAATGCGATCGAGGCGATGAACCCGACATAGGGCACCAATCCCGCGACAATCGCCCCGAGATACCACCAGCCGCTGAGATCGCGGTCGTGCAGGCGACGGATCGTTACCGCGATGCTGGGAATGAAGATCGCCAGGACATATAGCAACACGAGCAGCCCGAGGCCGCCGAAAAGGGCCGCAGCCCCTTCGCCCGGGTCGGCACTCGCGTCGAGCAGGCCGGCCGCTCCGCCCGCACCGAACGCCACGAACACGAGGACCATCATGACGATCAGGTTGAAGAGCGTGAACATCCAATATTCCATGCGGCGCGAACGGCCGGTGAATTCCGCGTAGCGCTTGAACGGCAGGATCATCCAATTCATGCCGAAACTCCCCCTTTGATTGTCGACAGGCAGCAGGAATCATACCCGCCCCGACCGCGCAACAAAAAAGGGCCCCGCGAACGGGGCCCTTCTTCTTTTCGTCGGATCAGGCGATCAGAACTTGAAGCGCGCCGCTACGCCGTAGGTGCGCGGCTGGTTGGTGTAACCCGAAACCGAGCCGTTCTGCGCTGTCGAATCGAAGATACCGGTGATGTTGCGGTCGTCGAGCAGGTTGCGCCCCCAGACGGTCAGTTCGAGACCCATCTCCATCGCATAGGTGAGCGACGCGTTGAGGTCGTTGACCTCGGCCCGGAACGGACGCGCCGCAGCGAGGTTGGCAGCGACGCTACCGAAGCGGACGAGGCCCTCGGCAACCTGGATCGGCGACTGATAGCTGAAGTCCGTCCGCGCAATGAGGCGGTCGCCACTGGCCAGCTCCTGGTCCCACTGCGCGCCGAACACCGCCGACAGCTTGGGGATGTTGACGATCGACGTGCCCGAGATGTCGCCGTACGGCGATGCCGTGTAACGCGCGTACTTCGGATCGAGGTAGGTCATCGCGAGATTGAACGTGAGCTGGTCGGTCGGACGGACGTACCCGTCGAATTCGACACCCCTCGTTTCCTGCTTCTCGGCGTTGCCGATCGCGAAACCAAGTCCGGTAAACACGTTGGTCTGGAAATTCTTGATCGACTGCTGGAACAGGGTGAGATTGGCGGCGGCGATGCCCCAGTTGCCCTTGATGCCGACCTCGTAGACCTCCGAATTCTCCGCAGCTGCGAAGCGCAGGCCGCATGTCAGATTGGTGACCGCAAGGCCGCCAGATATCAACGCAGCGCAATCACCGGCCGGCACACCATTGATAAATGTTGCGGGCCGGCTGTCGCGCGAGAGGTTGAAGGACGGTGCCTTGTAGCCCGTCGACCAGCTGGCGTAGGCGTTCAGCGTCGGGCTGAATTCATACGCAAGGCGCGCAGTCCAGCTCCAGTCGCCGTCGCGGGTACGGCATGCCTCGACCGCGTTGGGGCAGTTCTGGAAGGGTGGCAGGAACTGGAACGGCGTGAGCGCGAGGATTGATGCCGTTCCGGTCGTTGCCGCAGCCTGGATCGCAGCGAGCGTCGCGGCCTGCACCGGACCTGCGGCAGCGAACGCTGCGATCTGTGCCGGAGTGGCAAAGGCCACCGCCGGGGTCAGCCGCGCGCCGACCTGGCCCGCCACGGTTGCATTGATTGCGGTCTGCCGGATGGCGGGGAGGTTGAGGCCCGAGAAGACATCCGTGCTGACCGAATTGGTCGTCACGTCCTTCGCATCGTGCGTGTAGTTGGCGCCGAGGGTTATCGTCAGCGCGTCGGACACCTCGAAATCCACGTTGCCGAACAGCGAATACGCCTCGTTGTCCTGGCTCATGTCGTTGAAGAAGCCCTGCCCGGCGGCGAAGAAGCGGTTCGTGAAGTTCTGACCCGTAAGCGCGCCGAACTGGGCCTCGAGCCCCGCGACGGTCGTACCGGGGGGGGCCTGCTGCGACAGCAATGCTCCGACATAATTGCGGAAGTCGGCGCCGAAGACGATCTGGTCGGCGCTGCGGGCCTTCTCGTTGAAATAGTAACCGCCGAGCAGGAAGTTTAGCGGACCGTCGAAGTCCGAAGCGACGCGCAGTTCCTGAGTGAAGGTCTTCAGGCTGACCTGACCGATGTTCGCACCGGTCGCGAGGCGCGCGCTCGAGAAATCGACGTCCTGGTCTGCGTCGAACTGTGTATCGCGATAGGCCGAGATCGACGTCAGCGTCAGCGCGCCGAGTTCGAGGTCACCCTGTCCGGAGATGCCCAAGTTGCGGACCTTGCTGAATGGTACAACGTCCGAATAGACGACATCGGCATCGGGAACATCGCGGAAATCGTTGATGCGGCCGCCGACGGCTTCGACCGCAGTGGTAAAGCCGAACGGCGATCGCTGCAGGTTGAAGGCCGCGCAGCACTTCTCGTCGATCTCGTCGTAGTCGCCGATAACCCGGAACTTGAAGGTGTCGCTGGGTTCGATGAGCACCTGCCCACGGGCGAACCAGCGGTTGCGATTGTTGAGGTCGTCACCGTTGAACAGGTTCGTGACGTATCCGTCGCGGCGGTTGTAACCCGCAGCAAGGCTGGCGGCGATCGAATCGCTGATCGGACCGGTTACGTAACCCTTGACCACCATCGCGTCGTAATTGCCGTAGCTCGCCTCGAGCGAGCCTCCGAACCGGAAGCTGGGTGCCTTCGTGACCAGGGAAATCACGCCCGCCGAGGCATTCTTGCCGAACAGGGTCGACTGCGGGCCGCGAAGGACCTCGACGCGCTGGATGTCCGGAAGGTCGGAAATCTGCGCGATCGCGCGGCTGCGATAGACGCCGTCGACGAACATGGCGACCGACGGTTCGAATCCGATGTTGTTGCCCGACGTGCCGAAGCCGCGGATGGAGTAGGTCGTGGCCACCTGGCTCTGGCTCTGCGTCACGCGGAGCGAGGGGACGACGGTGGCAAGGTCGGTGACGTCGCGGATCTGCGCGCGCTCGATCGTTTCGGCGGTGGTCACGCTGACCGCGACCGGGACTTCCTGCAGCGTCTGTTCGCGCTTCGTCGCGGTGACGACGATCTGGTTGCCGCTCGCTTCTTCTTCCTCGACGGCCGCATCGTCGGCCGCGTCCTGGGCGTGTGCGATGCCCGGCAGCGCCAGGGCGGCGGCCCCCGCAAGCAGGGTGAATCGGGCCGAGCCGGCGAATCCGGTGCGCGTCTTGATCATGAAACGTCCTCTCCTAAGCGGGAAGATCGGCACCTTGCTTTGGTCGCCCAACCTGCCCCAACTGACAGCGCGGTCAATAAACTTGCCCGTAAGCCCGCTCAAGCGACATTTCGTAAGCCCGATAACGGTCTAGACACTGTGGCAGGAGCGACACACCTCTTGCAGGGCCGGGCCCGGTTGTGTTCGCGGGCGCGCTCGGCTAGGGGCGCGCCGACTTCGCAGGCCCACGGCCCGCCCCCGAACAAGAGAAACCCGATGTCCCTTCGCAACGTGGCGATCATCGCCCACGTCGACCACGGCAAGACAACGCTCGTCGACCAGCTTTTCCGCCAATCCGGCACATTCCGCGAGAACCAGCGCATCGAAGAGCGCGCGATGGATTCGAACGACCTGGAAAAGGAACGCGGGATCACCATCCTCGCGAAGCCCACCTCGGTCGAATGGGCACCCGAAGGCGGCGGCGAGACGGTGCGGATCAATATCGTCGACACCCCCGGCCACGCCGACTTCGGCGGCGAGGTGGAGCGCATCCTTAGCATGGTCGACGGGGTCATCCTGCTGGTCGACAGCTCCGAGGGCGCGATGCCGCAGACCAAGTTCGTCACCGGCAAGGCGCTCGCGCTGGGCCTGCGCCCGATCGTCGTCGTCAACAAGATCGACCGCCCGGACGAGCGCATCCAGGAAGTGCTCGACGAGGTGTTCGACCTGTTCGTGTCGCTCGATGCGAACGACGAACAGCTCGACTTCCCGGTACTCTATGCCTCGGGCCGCAACGGCTATGCCAACGAGGACCCGTCGTTGCGCGAAGGCACGCTGATCCCGCTGTTCCAGAAGATCGTCGACCACGTCCCCGCCCCCGAGGCCGATGTGCACGGCCCCTTCGCCTTCCTCGCGACGCTGCTCGACCGCGACAACTTCATGGGCCGCGTGCTCACCGGCCGCGTCCACTCGGGCACGGTCAAGGTCAACGACCCGATCCGCGCGCTCGACATGGACGGCAAGGTGATCGAGGTCGGCCGCGCGACCAAACTGCTCGCCTATCGCGGGCTCGACCGGGTGCCGGTCGACAGCGCGCAGGCGGGCGACATCATCGCGCTCGCGGGCCTCGAGAAGGCGACCGTCGCGAACACCATCGCCGATCCGTCCGTCAGCGAGCCCATCGCCGCCCAGCCGATCGACCCGCCGACGCTGTCGATGCGCTTTGCGGTCAACGACAGCCCGCTCGCGGGGCGCGAGGGCGACAAGGTCACCAGCCGCATGATCCGCGACCGCCTGATGCGCGAAGCGGAAGTCAACGTCGCCATCCGCGTGACCGAAAGCGCCGACAAGGACAGCTTCGAGGTCGCCGGCCGCGGCGAACTCCAGCTCGGCGTGCTGATCGAGACGATGCGCCGCGAGGGCTTCGAGCTCGGCATCAGCCGCCCCCGCGTTCTGTTCCGCGAGGAAGACGGCCAGCGCACCGAGCCGTACGAGACCGTCGTGATCGACGTCGACGACGAACACTCGGGCACGGTCGTGGAGAAGATGCAGCGCCGCAAGGCCGAGCTGACCGAGATGCGCCCGAGCGGCGCGGGCAAGACCCGCATCACTTTCAGCGCCCCCAGCCGCGGCCTCATCGGCTACCACGGCGAGTTCTTGTCCGACACGCGCGGCACCGGCATCATGAACCGCCTGTTCGAGAAGTACGACGCCTACAAGGGCGCGATCGAGGGCCGCCAGAACGGCGTGCTGATCTCGAACGCCACCGGCGAGGCGGTCGGCTACGCGCTCAACAGCCTGGAAGAGCGCGGCATCCTGTTCCTCGGGCCCCAGACCAAGCTCTACGAAGGCATGATCATCGGCGAGAACGCCAAGCCCGAGGATCTCGAGGTCAACCCGCTCAAGTCCAAGCAGCTGACCAACTTCCGCTCGACCGGCAAGGACGACGCGATCCGCCTGACCCCGCCCAAGATCATGACGCTCGAACAGGCCATCGCCTACATCGACGACGACGAGATGGTCGAGGTGACGCCGAAGAGCATCCGGCTGCGGAAGGCGATCCTCGACCCGCACGAGCGGAAGAAGGCCAAGCGCAAGGCGGACTAGGGCTTTCGGGGGCCGATCGCCGCGAGCATCCCGTCGCAGATCCAGCGCGTGAGCATTTCGCCCGCAGCGGCGGCGGCGCTCGCCTCGTCCGCGCGGCGTTCGCCGAGCAAAGCGCAGACCTCTCCGAAAGTCGCGCCCCCGGCCGCAAGCGCGAGGCAGTCCGCCTCGCCCGCGGAGGCGGGCCGGAACACCGATCGCAGCCCCTCGCGCCAGACGACGATGCCGGCGGCTTCGGCCAGCCGGTAGTCCGAGGGAAGCTCGGCGTTGGACGTGGCGGCGGTCCAGATCGCGGGGATATCGTGGGACACGCGCCGCGCGGCGAGTCCGGGGAGGGTCGTGAACCGCAGCGCTGCGATGTCCTCAGGATCAACCGTGCCTATCGCCGCGGCGAGCCCCGCTTGGTCGAGCGGCACCGCGTCGCGGGCGACGAAGGCAAGGTGCATATGCCATTCGAGCCATGCGAGTTCGGCGACCTCTGGATCGTTCGCGAACAGCTCTTCCAGCGTTTCGTCGAAGCCCGCGCCCAGATGGTCGAGCGACCAGCTCGAAGGAGGGTTGACGATCGCATGGTGCGCCGCGGCCCGGGCGAAGGATTCGTCGCCGACCCAGGCCTTCACCGCGGGAAACGTTTCGCCGAGGGCACCCACCAGTTGCGCGCGATAGGCGTTGCGGTAGATGGCCATCCCCGTCCGCTCGCGCGCCGACCAGTGCGGCGGCATGGCGGCATCCTCGTCGAGGACCTGGGCGAGAAAATCGTGTTGGACGGCGGCCAGGCTCACGCCGCGCGCCTTTCCACCGCGCTCGCGAAGCCTCGCGCGACGTCGAGTTCGGCGAGCAAGTCGGTGAGCGGCGGCACGTCGTCGTCGCGCTCGATCATCGTCGCTGCGTGGCCGAAGCGCTCGACCGCCCTGGCGTAGAGGTCCCAGACGCCGTCGCATACCGGCCGGTCGTGGGTGTCGATCAGGATCTCGCCGGGTGTATGCCCGGCAAGGTGCATCTGCCGCACCCGGTCGGCGGGGAGCCCGGCAAGAAAATCCTCGGCTTCGAATCCGTGGTTGTGCGCGCTGACGTAGACGTTGTTGACGTCGAGCAACAGGCTGCACCCGGTCCGACGCGCCATCTCGGCGATGAATTCCCACTCGCGCATCTCGTCCTCCGGGAAGGCGAGGTAGCTCGACGGGTTCTCGAACAGCATCGTGCGGCCCAGAGCATCCTGCGCGCGGTCGATGTTGCGGCAGACGAGGTCGAGCGCCTCGCGGGTGTAGGGCATCGGCAGGAGGTCGTGGGTGGTGTGCGCGTTGGTGCCCGTCCAGCACAGGTGATCGGACACCCATAGCGGCTCGATCCGGTCGGCGAGGTCGCGCAGCCGCCGGAGATACCCGTCGTCCAGCCCCTCGGCCCGGCCGATCGACAGGGAGACGCCGTGCATCGCCACCGGGTAGTGCGCGCGCACCTTGTCCAGCGTCGCCAACGGACGGCCGCCGTCGACCATGTAGTTTTCCGAGATGATCTCGACGAAATCGACTGCCACCCCGCCCTCGACGAAGTCGGCATAATGCTCTCTGCGCAAGCCGAGGCCGAAGCCGGAAAAGGCAGTGGGTTCAGTCGGCATGGAAATCTCGTTCGCTTCCTGCGGTAAAGCGTCCCGCCGGGGACGAGGAGGGGGGTACGGGACCCCGGCGGGACGCAGGGCCGACTGTCGTCAGCCAAGGTCGCCGATGGTGCCGCCCTTGGCGAGGCACTGGCCCGCGGCCATCGCCTTGAAGCCATGGCCCTTGCAGACGTTCTGGCCCTTGCACTCGTTGGCGGTGGTCTTGCAGTCCGCGTTGCCCTTGCAGCTGTGGACGCCGTAGCAATGCACCGTGTCCTCCTTTCCGAGGGCCCGGCCGGTGCTGCCGGCAGGCGGCTCGGCGGCGAAGACCATGGCGGACATCGCGAAGAGCGCGGCGGAAGCGGCGATGCTGGCGCCGCTGCGAATCGTGGTCATGTGGAAATCTCCCGTGTGCTTGCCGGTGATCGGCACGGGCTGGTTCGCCCCCATGGAGCGCGCCGTTACAGCGCAAGGAAAAAAGAAAGCGGCTGTAACCGCACCGGCAGACTTCCCGAATTGGCAGGGCGAGACCCACCCCGAACGAAAAGGGAAGACTGCCATGAACAAGACCTCGATTGCCGCCGGATCGATCGCACTGGCGGCCATTGCCGCCACCTTTGCGCTCGGCGCCCCCGCCCACGCCGCCGACAAAATGGAAAAGTGCTACGGCATCTCCAAGGCGGGCAAGAACGACTGCGCCGCCGGCCCCGGTACGAGCTGCGCGGGCACATCGACCCGCGACTACCAGGGCAATGCCTGGAAGCTCGTCAAGGAAGGCACTTGCGTGAAGACCCAGACCCCCAAGGGCAAGGGTTCGCTCACCCCGGTCAAGCGCTGATCGCCATGGGCACCCTCGTCCACCCTGGAATCCGGCACCATTGGGACCGGCTCGCCGGAATGCTATCGTCGGCCGCGGTCGAAGCGGCTGCCCTGCTGCTGACCCGTCTTGCGCTCGGCGGCGTGTTCTGGCGCTCGGGCCGGACCAAGGTGGTCGAGGGGACCTGGATGGAACTGAGCGACACCTCCCGCTTCCTCTTCGAGAGCGAGTACGCGGGCGTCCCGGTGCCGGCTGGGCTGTCCGCGCAGATGGCGCTGTGGGGAGAAACGGTCCTGCCGATCCTCCTCGTGCTCGGACTCGCCACCCGGCTCTCTGCGCTGGGCCTCATCGGCATGACGCTGGTGATCCAGCTCTTCGTCTATCCCGAAGCGTGGTGGCCGACCCACTCGCTGTGGGCGGCGATGGCGCTGGTACTTGTGGCGCGCGGCGGCGGCTTGCTCTCGCTCGATCACCTGCTCGCGCGGCGCGTGGTCCAGTGATCGCCGACGAGGCCACCCTCGCGCAATTGATGCGCGCCAGCCAAGGCGGCGACCGAACTGCCTACAACGCGCTCCTGCGCGAATGCGGTGGCTGGCTTACCCGCTACTTTCGCCGTCGGGTCGCACCGGAACAGCTCGACGACCTGGTGCAGGAAGTGCTTGTCAGCCTGCACGCCAAACGTGCCAGTTACGACCCGGCGAGGCCGTTCCTGCCGTGGCTCGCGGCGATCGCGCGGTATCGCTGGGTCGACCACTTGCGCCGCGTCTATCGCAACGAGGAAGTCGGCATCGAAGGATATGAGTTCGAGCAGTTGCCCGAGCAGGACGCCGTCGCCGCGCGGATCAGCCTCGATCGCCTGTTCGAAAGCCTGCCCGAGGCGCAGGCCACCGCCATCCGCCTTGTCAAGATCCAGGGCCAGCCGGTGAGCGACGCCGCCCGCATCTGCGGACAGAGCGAGTCGCTTGTCAAAGTGAACGTCCACCGGGGGCTCAAGCGCCTTGCCGCCCTCGTCGAAAAAGCGAATTGAAGACATGATGCACGACAATCCCCTGATCGACAGCCTGGTCGACGACCTCGCGCCGGTGCGGCCGCTCAAGATGCGCTCCGGGGCGGCTGCGGTAGGCCTTGCCTTCGCCGCGACGGTGGCGGCCGTGTTCGTGATGTTCGGACGGCCCGTATTTCTCGACGAACCTATGGCGGAGATGTCGATCGTCGCCAACGGGCTCCTCCTGCTCACCGGCATTTCATCGGCATTGGCGGTGGTCGCCATGGCGTCCCCGCGTGTTGGCGCCGCCTACGATGGGCCCAAGTGGGCCATGGCGGGACTGGCGCTGCTGCCGCTCGCCGCGCTGATCGCGTGGATGGCGCCGGGCGTTTCTCACGGCCCGACGATCGACCGATGGATCGACCTCGACTGTGCCTTGAAGGCGGGAGCATCCTCGCTTCTGGTCGCCCTGTCGCTTGGCCTGTGGCTTCGCCGCGGGGCACCGGTCGCGCCCGAACGAGCAGGACTTTTCCTCGGGGTCGCCGCGAGCGCCCTGGGGTCTGCGGCCTATGGGCTCACGTGTCCGCTCGATGGGCTGGCCCACTTGGGCGTCTGGCACATCGTGCCGGTGTTCGTGACGGGGCTCGTCGGCCGGATTGCGGGACCGCGCCTTATCCGTTGGTGACGATGCCGGCTGGCTCGCTGGCCAGTGGCCCGGGGAAGCGCTAACACCCGGCACCATGCAGACCGGCGTCCTCGTTTCCCTCGCGCTTTATTTCCTGCTCATGCTCGGGATCGGGCTCTACGCCTGGCGCAAGTCGACTGCGGACAGCGAAGGGTATCTGCTGGCCGGCCGCAACCTCTCGCCGGGCGTGGCGGCGCTCTCTGCCGGGGCCAGCGACATGTCGGGCTGGCTGCTGCTGGGCCTGCCGGGCGCGCTCTACGCGAGCGGTCTTGTCGAGGCGTGGATCGGGATCGGGCTTTTCGTCGGCGCCCTGGTCAACTGGATCGTCGTCGCCCCGCGCCTCCGCCGCCAGACCGAGGCGCTCGGCGATGCCCTGACGATACCGGAATTCCTCGGCAACCGCTTTCCCTCCCACGCGGTCGCCCTGCGACTGACGAGCGCGGTGATCGTGGTGCTGTTCTTCACCGTCTACACCGCGGCCGGCATGGTGGGCGGCGGAAAGCTGTTCGAGATGGCGTTCGGCGGCGATTACATGACCGGCATCTGGATCACGGCGAGCGTCGTGCTGGTCTACACCATGATCGGCGGCTTCCTGGCCGTGAGCCTGACCGATTTCGTGCAAGGCATCATCATGTTCGGCGCGCTCGTCCTGATGCCGCTGGTCGTGATGTTCGGCGAAGGAGGCAGCGCCGGCGGAAGCATCGCCGCCGTGCCGCAGGAGGGCTTCCTCAGCCTGACCCAGGGTCTCACCGTGGTCGGCTGGCTCTCGGCGGTGACGTGGGGCCTGGGCTATTTCGGCCAGCCGCACATCATCGTGCGGTTCATGGCGATCCGCTCGGTCGCGGATGTCCCGAAGGCGCGGTGGATCGGCATGGGCTGGATGGCGATCTGCCTGGCCGGCGCGATCGGGGTGGGCCTTGCCGGTCGCGCCTATGTCGAGCGCAACGGCCTGGTGCTGGGCGATCCGGAAACGATCTTCATCCTGCTCGCCAACGCGCTGTTCCATCCGCTGGTGACGGGGTTTCTCTATGCCGCGCTGCTGGCTGCGATCATGAGCACGATCTCCTCCCAGCTTCTCGTTTCATCCAGCTCGCTGACCGAGGATTTCTACCGCCTCTTCCTGCGCAAGAGCGCCGGGGAGCGCGAAGCGGTGAACGTCGGCCGTCTGTGCGTGCTGCTCGTGGCGCTGGCGGGAATCGCGATCGCGGCGGACCCCGAGAGCGAGGTCCTCGGCCTCGTCGCGCACGCATGGGCCGGGTTCGGCGCGGCGTTCGGTCCGTTGATCGTGCTCTCGCTGACATGGCAGCGGATGACCGGCGCAGGGGCCCTGGCGGGACTCGTCACCGGCGCGGCAGTCGTGATCGTATGGGTTTGGCGGCGCTGGGACGCAGCATTCATGGGCGGTCCCGGAGTCTACGAAATCCTGCCCGGCTTCGTGGCGGCCTGGGTCGCGATCGTCGCCGTCAGCCTGCTGACCGCACCGACCGCTCCATCGACCGAGCCGACCCCCGCCGATTAGGGATTGGTTAACCATGATGCGGGAGAGTGGCGTCCATGCTTCGCCGCCCCGCCTCTGCTCTGGCTTTATCGCTGGCCCTGACGCTCGCCGCGTGCGGCAACCTCGTGCCGGGTGGACGCGAGCCGGTGCGGCCACAGGCGCAGGCTGCGCCGCGCGCGGTGGCGGTCGCGCCCGAAACGCAGGTCTGCCTCGGCGAACTCGGCGCGCGCGGCGCGAATTTCTCTCCCTTGCCCGATCGCTTCTACGGCGCGGGCTGCGCGACCGTCGGCACCGTAAGCCTGACCGCGCTGCAGGGTGACGCGGCGCGTTTCCAGTTGACCAACCTCGGCCCGGTGTCGTGCCCGCTGGCCGATACCCTGGCAGCCTGGGCGCGCTTCGGGGTCGACCGCGCGGCGCGCGAAGTACTCGGCGCCCCACTCGCTCGGATCGAAACGATGGGCAGCTACTCGTGCCGCACGATCGCCGGAAGCGACCGGATGTCGGCCCACGCCACCGCGCAGGCGGTCGACATCGGCGCGTTCGTGCTGGCGGACGGGCGACGCATCAGCGTGCTCGAGGACTGGAGCGGCGGCACACCGGACGAGCAGCGGTTCCTGCGGCTGGTGCACGCCAGCGCGTGCAAGCGCTTCGGGACGATCCTGGGACCGGCCTACAACGCCGCGCACCGCGACCATTTCCATCTGGAAGCGACCGGCCGCGGTTTCTGCCGCTGACGCCCTAGAGCCGCGCCCCGTCGAGGCGCGCCTCGATCCGCAGGCGCACCGCCTCGGCGGCATGGCTGGCACCGAGCTTGGTCATCATGTTGGCGCGGTGGATCTCGACCGTGCGCGGGCTGATCTGGAGTTCGCGCGCGATCGCCTTGTTGCTGCTGCCCATCGCCAGCCAGTCGAGCACTTCGCGCTCGCGCGTAGAGAGCGCGCCGATCCGGCCGCGCGCCTCGACCATCCGTCGGCGCGCCTCGGCATGCTCGCGCGCCTCGTCGCCGATCCGTTCGAGCATGGCATCGAGCCGTTCCGGCTCCAGCGGCAGCGGCAGGTAGTCGAGCGCGCCCGCCTTGATCGCGGCGACCACCCGCGCGGTCCGCGGCGCTTCGTCCATGGCGACCACCGGCAGCCAGATCCCGACCCGGGCAAGCAGGTCGAGCGTGGCCTCGATCCCGCCGCTCTCCAACTGGTCGCGAACGACGACGATGCCGCGCTGCGGCGGATGCTCGCACAGTTCGCCGAGATCGGCATAGACCTCTGCGTGATGCCCCATCGCGAAGGCCGTGCGGGCGAGGTCCGCCCGCATGCGAATGTCCGCGTCGACGAAGTGGATGACGTTGCGCTGACCCATGCCGGCGATGATGCCGGGGATGCAGATATTTACAATTCAGGTCGACTACCGAATCGGACGTAATGAATTAAGTAATCTTCCCAAAGCGTCATCCGTGCGACTGCACGGCATTCATCCGCATCGGACGCAATTCTACGAGCTTCTGCGGAGTAATTGCTCCGCCGTCGGGCCAACTCAGGCCGTTTCGTCTGCCTGCGCGAAAAAGCTGTAGTCGGGAAGCTCGTTGAAGGCATTGCGCAGTGAATCGCTCCACCCGGCCGAGATCGCCTGGAAATAGCTGTCCTCGTGCGTGATGCGCCTCTGGTGCCCGGCAATGAACGTGTCGCGCTCTATCACCATCATATCGAGCGGCAGGCCGACAGACAGGTTTGCCTTGAGCGTGGAATCGAAGCTGACCATCAGCAGCTTCACTGCATCCTCGAAGCTCATCGACCTGTCGTAGGCGCGGATGAGGATCGGCCGGCCATACTTGGTTTCGCCGATCTGGAAGAACGGGGTATCCCAGCTGGCCTCGATGAAGTTGCCTTCCGGGTAGATCAGGAACAGCCGCGGCTCCATCCCCTTGATCTGTCCGGCGACGATGATCGAGGCGGTGAAACGTCCCTGGCCAGCGCTGCCGTTGGCGGCCTGGCGCTCGTCGATCGTATCGCGCAGCAGGCGTCCGATCTCGGTCGCCACCTGGAACATGGTCGGTGCGTCATACACCGTGTTGTGCCGCTCGCCGGGAGCCTTGGTGCGCTCCTCGAGCTGGCTGATGACTGCCTGGGTGGTGGCAAGGTTGCCCGCGGTCATCACGGCGATGATGCGTTCTCCGGGCTGCTCCCAGAACATCATCTTGCGGAACACCGAGATGTTGTCGACGCCCGAATTGGTCCGCGTGTCGCTCATCAGCACGAGGCCCTTGTCGAGCACCATTCCCACGCAATAAGTCATTTCATCGAAGGCCCCCCGGCCGGCGTCTGCTGCTTGGCTTGAATGTAACTAAAGCTTGGACGCGTTCACTGTTCCTGCCGCTGTTGCTCCACAGCCACGTCGACGTGCAAGTCCTCGGTGGACGTGCCGAAGACGATCCCGGTGATCGGCGCCGCGTCGCGGTAGTCGCGGCCCGTGGCGACGCGAACGTAGCGCGGGTCCGGGCTGATCCCGTTCGACACGTCGAACCCGACCCAGCCGAGCCCGTCGACGTGGGCTTCGGCCCACGCGTGGGTCGCTTCCTGATCGATGCGATCATTCATCATCAGGTAGCCCGAGACGTAGCGTGACGGAACACCGACGCTGCGCGCCGCAGCGATGAATACATGGGCATGGTCCTGGCACACCCCGCACCCCGTTTCGAGCGCCTGTTCGGCGGTGGTCGTAACACCGGTCGAACCGGTCTGGTACGCGACGTTCTCGCGCACCGCGGCCGACAGCGCATGGAGGAATTCCAGCCGCCGCTGATCGGAGAAATCGAGCGCGCGGACCATCTGCCGCAACCGCGGGCCCGGCTTGGTAAGCGAGGTCTGGCCGATGAAACTCCACAGCGGCAGGTGACCCGCGTGGCGACCGATGACCCCGGCTTGATCCTGGGTCTGCACCGTTCCGCGGCAGGTAACGGTAACTTCGCGCGCGCCTTCGTCGACGGCAACGAGCGTCACGGTGTTGTGGTGCTGGTCCTCGTATTCGAGCTCCTGCCGCGCATTCTCGTATTCCATCGACCAGTCGAGGATCGATTGCCCCTGCGTGGTCTTGGGCGTCAGCCGCAGGCGCTGGAGCGCGTGCGCAACGGGTGCGGCGAAGGTGTATTTCGTGGTGTGGCGGATCGCCAGGCGCATCGCGTCTATCCCTCCCTCACCGCAGGAACCGATAGTCGTCGGCGATCGCACGCGCGATTTCGGCGTTCGATCGCATGAAGCGGGTCAGGAACTCGTGCAGGCCTTCGTCAAAGACCTTCTCGATCGTCAGGTCGCCGAGCATCGTCGAGGATTGCTCGATCAGCCGGCTGCTCTCGGCCTCCGTCTTGTGGATGCGCGCCAGCGCCTTGAGGTTCGCGCGGAGCATCATGTGGCTGAACGCGAGGCTTCGGGGAAAGCGCTCGTCCATCACGAGGAATTCCACGATCCCGCGCGGGTCGGCCTGCCCCGCGTTGAGCCAGCGATAGGCGCGGTCGCCCGACACCGAGCGCAGGACCTGGTCCCATTGGCCGGAATCGAGGCTCGAGCCGACGTAGCTGAGCGAAGGCAGGAGCAGGTAGTACTTCATGTCGAGGATGCGCGCGGTGTTGTCCGCCCGCTCGACGAAGGTGCCCGCGTTGGCAAAGTTGTAGCCCGCATCGCGGAGCATCGAATTCACCATCGCGCCGTGCGCCAGCGTGCCCGCGCGGCGGATCATCGCGATCACCCCGCCGACCGCGCCCTGCCCCACGGGGCGCGACAGCGCGTCGTCGATCTGCATCCAGCTTTCGTTGACGACGCTCCACAGTTCGCCCGAGATCGCGTTGCGCACGAGGCGCGCGTTGGTGCGCACGTTGCGCATCATCTCAAGCACGCTGCCGGGGTTGTCGCGATCGCGCAGGATGTGGTTCCAGACCTGGATGCCGGTAAAGGTGCCATGCTTGGCGCGGTAGGCATTGCCCTGCCCGGATGCCTGGATGACCGACCGCCATTCCTCTTCGGCCGAGATGATGTCGCGCGTCAGCGCCATCCGCAGCCCGGCATCGAGCAGGCGCGCCGTGTTCTCCGCCCGCTCGAGATAGCGGAACATCCAGAACAGTCCGTTGGCGGTCCGGCCCAGCATGTCAGTCTTTCAGCACCCAGGTGTCCTTGGTGCCCCCGCCTTGCGACGAATTGACCACCAGGCTGCCTTTCTTGAGCGCCACGCGGGTAAGACCTCCGGGCGTGATCTCGACGCCTTCGGGCGACACCAGCACGAAGGGGCGCAGGTCGACATGGCGCGGGGCCAGGCCCTTGCGGGTGAATACCGGACAGGTGCTCAGCGCCAGCGTCGGCTGGGCAATGTAGTTGTCGGGATTGGCGACGAGCTTGCGCCGGAAATCGGCGATCTCGCGGCGGCTGGAGGTCGGGCCCACCAGCATGCCGTAGCCGCCCGAGCCGTGCACTTCCTTGACGACCAGTTCCGCAAGGTTGTCGAGGACGTACTTCAGCGTCTCGGGGTCCGCGCAGCGGTGCGTCTCGACGTTGGGCAACAGCGGCTTCTCGCCCGTGTAGAACTCGACGATGTCGGGCATGAACGAGTAGATCGCCTTGTCGTCGGCGATGCCTGTCCCGGGCGCATTGGCGATGGTGATCCCGCCCGAGCGATAGACGTCCATGATTCCGGGCACCCCGAGCATGCTGTCGGGATTGAAGCTGAGCGGATCGAGATACTCGTCGTCCACCCGGCGATAGAGCACGTCGACCGGCTCGTAGCCGCCGGTGGTGCGCATCGCGACACGACCGTCGATCACCCTCAAGTCGGGCGCCTCGACAAGCTCGGCTCCCATCTGGTCGGCGAGAAAGGCGTGCTCGTAATAGGCGCTGTTGTAGATTCCGGGGGTCAGCACCGCGACGGTCGGCTTGCCCTTGCACTTGGGCGGCGCGCACGCCGCGAGGCTGCGGGCGAGCTTGCGCGGATAGTCGCTGACCGTTTCCACCCCGACCCGCGTGAAAAGTTCGGGGAACATCGCCATCATCGTTTCGCGGTTCTCGAGCATGTAGGACACGCCCGATGGCGTGCGGGCATTGTCCTCCAGCACGAAGAAATCGTTGGGCCCCGTCCGCACGAGGTCGATCCCGACGATGTGGGTATAGACCCCGCCCGGGGGAGTGAATCCGACCATGTCCGGCAACCAGGCCGCGTTGTCGCGCAGCAGGCGTTCCGGCACGCGGCCCGCCCGGATGATTTCCTGCCGGTGGTAGAGGTCGTGGATGAACGCGTTGAGTGCGCGGACGCGCTGCTCGATACCTTTCGTCAGCTTGCGCCATTCGGCGGCGGAGACGATCCGCGGCACCATGTCGAACGGGATCAGGCGCTCTTCGGCGGCTTCCTCGCTGTAGACGTTGAAGGTGATGCCGGTACGCCGAAACACCGCTTCGGCTTCGCGGTCCTTGCGCTTCAGCCAGTCGCGCTCCTGCTCGTCGTACCACTGCGAGTAACCGGCATAGGCAGGACGCACCGCGCCCGCGGGATCGCGCATCTCGTCGAACGGATCGGTCGCAGCGCTCATCGTCCCCCGGCGGTCATCGACCGCACCCTAGAGGGCTTGGCGCGAATTGCACCCCCATATTGCAGTGCATCATTCGGCATCCAGCTCGCGCAGGACCGCCGCGATCGCCTGCGGATCGTAGGCGAAGCCCATGTGCGTGCATCGCAGCGCCACTTCGCGGTCGCGCTCGCCCGGCGCGCCGCGGGCGCTGCGCGGATGGACGATGCCGTCGCGCGGGCTCCACAGGGCGACCGTTTCGACCGGCGGCTTGGCCGACAGCTCGACCTCGACCGGCGGCTCTTCCACCCGGTGGCCGGTCAGGAAGTGATACGCGCGCCAGACGTTGTTCGCCCGCGGGCTGAACGAGAACGGCGAGCCCATCGTGACGACCTTGGCGACCTGTTCTGGCTGCCGCTTGGCGAGTTCGCGCGCGAACAGCCCGCCCAGGCTCCAGCCGACCAGCACCACCGGCTCCGCGTGCCGCTCCACCAGAGTCCCCAGCCGCGCCTGCAGGCGGTCGAGCGTGTCCGCCCGCGCGCCCCAGTTGAAACCCATTCCCCAACGCTTGACGGTA
Source organism: Tsuneonella dongtanensis (assembly GCF_001698205.1). Lineage (NCBI taxonomy): Bacteria > Pseudomonadati > Pseudomonadota > Alphaproteobacteria > Sphingomonadales > Erythrobacteraceae > Tsuneonella > Tsuneonella dongtanensis. The sequence goes on along the minus strand of NZ_CP016591.1, from coordinate 1,270,850 downwards.
TGACCCGCAGCCTCGAGCCGCCGCGCCATGTAGCGCATGCGGACGGGGTGCGTGGCAAAGCCGGGGAGCAGCATCACGGTGCGCGGCCGGGCAGCAGCGAAGGGTTCGTGTCGCCGCACCACCCGCCGGAATGGCTCGGCGAACATCTCGAGCTCGCCCACGAGCCGCCGGACAGGCGGCCCTGAAATCTCGTCGGGTGCGGGCTCGCGGGCCAGCGCGATGCGCGTGCGCAACGCCTGCGCGTAATCGAAGCGTTCGCGAATTCCGGTACCCGTCATGAGGGTGAAACTCTGCCCGAGCCGGTAGGTTTCAGGCGCCGGCCGAAAGGCACTCCCCGACGCGTTTGGAATCCATCTTCATTTCCATCCGCATCTCCCCGCCGGGGATCATCGCCGCCTTCTGCACCATGGTCATGTGCATCGACGAGGATTCGGCGCCTGTCGTTCCATCGAGCGTCATCTCGGCGGTCATTCCCTGTGGGCCCTTGCAGGTGAGCTGAGCATCGAGCTTGCCGCCATCCACGTCGAATCGACCGAACTGGCAGTCCATCTGCCCCTCGCCCTGGGTCATCTTGCGGACCTGGTCCTCGAAGCCCTTCTTCGCCTCGGCCTCGGTCAGGCAGTAGGCGTTGTTCTCCGCCTGCATCTTGCCCATCATCGACTTCATCTGGTCGGCCTGTTGCGGCGGGAGGCCGGGGATCGAGAACTCGATCAGCTCGACTTTCGTTTCGTACTGGCCCGGCCGCGGGGAATCGAGCTCGCCCGCCTCGGCGATGACTTCGTCGACGGTTCGCGGCTCGGACGGCTCGCTTCCGCAGGCAGTGAGCGCAAGGACGGCGGCGACGGCGGACAAGGGGCGTAGCATGGACATACTCCAGACGTGGGTGCGATGCGGCCACGCTACCAATGCGCGGACCCCGCGCCAACCGTGCTTGCGTGTGCCCGTTTCGTTCCCCATATCCGCGGCATGAGCGAGCTCGTCATCCGCCGTGGCCTCGAAGAGCCCGACACCTCCGAGAAATTCGTCCCCCACAAGCCCGCACGACCGGACAAGTCGATGGGCGGTCGGCGGTTCGAGCTGGTCAGCGAGTACACCCCGTCGGGCGACCAGCCGACCGCGATCGCCGAGCTCGTCCAGTCCGCGCGCGACGGCGAGCAGACGCAGGTGCTGCTCGGCGTCACCGGCAGCGGCAAGACCTTCACGATGGCCAAGGTGATCGAGGAACTTCAGCGCCCGGCGCTGGTCCTCGCGCCCAACAAGATCCTCGCCGCGCAGCTCTATGGCGAGTTCAAAAGCTTCTTCCCCAACAACGCGGTCGAGTATTTCGTCAGCTACTACGACTACTACCAGCCCGAGGCCTATGTGCCCCGGTCGGACACCTACATCGAGAAGGAAAGCTCGGTGAACGAGGCGATCGACCGGATGCGCCACTCGGCCACCCGCGCGCTGCTCGAACGCGACGACGTGATCATCGTGGCGAGCGTGAGCTGCCTCTACGGCATCGGCTCGGTCGAGACCTATTCGGCGATGATCTTCGACCTCAAAAAAGGCGCGAGCGAGGATCAGCGCGAGATCATCCGCAAGCTCGTGGCGCTGCAATACAAGCGCAACGACGCCGCGTTCCAGCGCGGCAACTTCCGCGTGCGGGGCGACAGCCTGGAAATCTTCCCCAGCCACTACGAGGACATGGCCTGGCGGGTGAGCTTCTTCGGCGACGAGATCGAGGAGATTTCGGAGTTCGATCCGTTGACCGGGCAGAAGGGCGCCTCGCTGAACAGCGTGCGCGTCTATGCCAACAGCCACTACGTCACGCCCGGCCCGACGATGAAGCAGGCCACCCAGGCGATCAAGTTCGAGCTCGAGGAGCGGCTCAAGGAACTGCACGCCGAGGGTCGCCTGCTCGAAGCCCAGCGGCTGGAGCAGCGCACCAACTTCGACCTCGAGATGATCGCCGCCACCGGTTCGTGTGCAGGCATCGAGAACTACAGCCGCTTCCTCACCGGTCGCCTCCCCGGCGAGCCGCCGCCGACGCTGTTCGAATACCTGCCCGACAATGCGCTGCTTTTCGTCGACGAGAGCCATCAGACGGTGCCGCAGATCGGCGCGATGGCCAAGGGCGACCATCGCCGGAAGCTGACGCTGGCCGAATACGGCTTCCGCCTGCCGAGCTGCATCGACAACCGCCCCTTGCGCTTCAACGAGTGGGACGCGATGCGCCCGCAGACCTTCGCGGTCAGCGCGACTCCCGGCGACTGGGAGATGAACCAGACCGGCGGCGTGTTCGCCGAACAGGTCATCCGCCCTACCGGCCTGATCGACCCGCCGGTCGAGATCCGCCCGGTCGAGGACCAGGTCCAGGACTGCATCGCCGAGTGCAAGGCCACCGCCCAGAAGGGCTACCGCACGCTCGTCACCACGCTGACCAAGCGCATGGCCGAGGACCTGACCGAGTTCATGCACGAACAGGGCGTGCGGGTGCGCTACATGCACTCCGACGTCGAGACGCTGGAGCGCATCGAGCTGATCCGCGACCTGCGATTGGGCGTGTACGACGTGCTCATCGGCATCAACCTGCTGCGCGAGGGGCTCGACATTCCCGAGTGCGGCCTGGTGTGCATCCTCGACGCGGACAAGGAAGGCTTCCTCCGCTCGGAAACCTCGCTGATCCAGACGATCGGCCGCGCGGCGCGCAACGTCGATTCAAAAGTCATCCTCTACGCCGACCGCATCACCGGCAGCATGCAACGGGCGATGGCCGAGACCGAGCGGCGCCGGACCAAGCAGGAGGAATACAACGCCGAACACGGCATCACTCCGACCACGATCCGCCGCGGCATCCAGGACATCGTCGCGCACACTGCCAGCCAGGACGGCGTAACGGTCGACACCGGCGATCCCGAACGCAACAACCTCGTCGGCCACAACCTGCGCGCCTACATCCAGGACCTCGAAAAGCGCATGCGCACCGCCGCCGCCGACCTCGAATTCGAGGAAGCCGGCCGCCTGCGCGACGAGATCAGGCGGCTCGAAGCCGACGAACTCGGCATCCCCGACGGGCAGAAGGCCGCGCCGATCGTGGGCCGCAGCAACGAAGGCAAGCCGGGCACCCGCAAGGACCGCTTCGGCAAGACGCGTTACAAGCGGATGGGCGGGCGGCCCTAAGACGTCCGAAGGTTCGTCGCATCGCCAACGGCGTTGGTCGAACCGGGAATGGCCAGAGCCCCATTCGGGAGCATGGCGGACCCGTCTGTCAAAGGGGAACCCGTCATGCGCCTGCTTGCCGCTTTCGCTGCCGTTTCGCTGCTTTCGCTTTCTGCCTGCGCTTCGATGGAAGTGGGTCAGCCGCTGGCGCGGATGGCGTCGCCTTCATCGCTCGAGGCCGCGGTCGCCGCGCCCGGCCGCCCGGCCGAGGCGCGCGCGCTCGACGAGAGCCGCAAGCCGGCCGAAACGCTCGCCTTCCTCGGCCTCAAGCCCGGCATGGTCGCCGCCGACCTCATCCCCGGCGAGGGGTACTGGACCGAGATCATGGCCCACGCCGTCGCGCCCGGGGGATCCGTCGTCGGCCTGCAGCCCGCCCAGTTCTACAACGGCACGAAGGACGCCGAGGCTTGGACCGCGCTCGAGGCGCGGGCACCGGGGGTCAGCATGGAGCGATATCCGTTCGACAAGTTCGCCTACGCCCCCAACAGCCTCGATTTCGCGATCAACAACCTCAACTATCACGATCTCTACTGGGTCTCGGAGCAGTACAAGATCCCCTACACCGACCCCGACGCGTACCTGCGCGCGCTCTATGCCGCGATGAAGCCGGGCGGGATCGTCGGCGTAATCGATCACGTCGGTTCGGGAAGCGACACACGGGCGCTGGTCGACAAGCTGCACCGGATCGATCCGGCGGTCGTCCGCGCCGACTTTGCCCGCGCCGGATTCAAGCTGGCTGCGCAAAGCGACCTCCTTGCCAACCCGGCCGACGATCACACGAAGAACGTGTTCGACCCGGCGATCCGCGGCAAGACCGACCGGTTTCTCTACAAGTTCGTGAAACCCAGATAGCGTCTGCGTTTACCGCGCCGCGAGGCTTTGCCATAGGACCGCCCATGTCTGTCCGCTTCCTGCCGGCTGCCGCCGTGCTCGCCTTTTCGTTCATCTGGGCCCTGCCCACCGCGGCTGCCGACGATGACAAGTCGAAGCCTGCGGCGGCCTCGCCGAAGGATTACAAGGCGAACAGCGCCTCGAAGTCGCTGTCCGGCACGTTCGGCGGGCGGGCGATGCGCTATACCGCGACGGTCGAGGAGCAAGTGCTCAAGGACGACAAGGGCGAGGCTAAGGCCGCGATAGTCACGAGCGCCTATATCGCCGAGCCGCGCGATCCGTCGCGGCCCGTGACGTTCCTGTTCAATGGCGGGCCGGGCTCCGGCTCGGTCTGGCTGCAGATGGGCGCATTCGGACCCAAGCGGGTCGCCATTCCGAGCGATGCACGCGACGACGGCGGACCGCCCTACCCGATCCTCGACAACCCCGACTCGCTGCTCGACGTCACCGATCTCGTCTTCATCGACCCGGTCGGTACCGGCTTCAGCCATCCGATCGGCGACACCAAGGGCGAGGAGTACTGGGGCGTCACCAAGGATGCCAAGTCGGTCGCCCAGGTGATCCGGCAGTGGCTGAACAAGAACGGTCGGTGGAACAGCCCCAAGTTCCTCGGCGGCGAAAGCTACGGCACGACCCGATCGGCCGCAGTCGTCAACGAACTCGAGGGCGCATACAACGACGTCTCGCTCAACGGCGTGATCCTGATCTCGACGATTCTCGACTTCGGCGCGGGCGCCGAGACCGAGGGCGCGGAGCTCGGTTACGTTACTGTGCTGCCGACCATGGCGGCGACCGCGCTCTACCACGGGAAAGCCAGCGCGCCGTCGGTCGAGGCATTCGTCGAGGAAGCGCGGCAATTCGCGATCGGGCCTTACGCTGCCTTCCTCCTCAAGGGACAGAAGGCGAGCGCCGAGGAGCGCGCCGCGATACGCCCGCAACTGGCGCGCTTTACCGGCCTGTCCGAGGAATTCCTCGAGCGCGCCGACATGCGGGTCAGCAGCGGGCGGTTCTACAAGGAATTGCTGCGCGACCGCGGGCTGACCGTGGGCCGCCTCGACAGCCGCTATATCGGCAGGGACTACGACAATGCCGGCGAAGAGCCCGACAACGATCCCAGTTTCTACGGCATCGACGGCGGCTATGCGGCGGCGATCAACGCGTGGATGCGCGAGAGCATCGGTTACCAGACCGACCGCCCCTATGTGACGATCGGCAGCGTGCAGCCGTGGGACTGGACGATTGCGGGAGGGCGCGACCGCAACGCCTACTTCACCGTCGCCCCCTATCTGGGCCGGGCCATGCGCGAGAACGCGTCGATGCGAGTGTTCGTGGGTCAGGGCTGGTACGATTTCGCGACCCCGTTCTTCGCGGCCGAGTATGCGCTGTCGCGCACCGGTTTCCCGCAGGACCGCATCGAGTACCGCTACTACGACGCTGGCCACATGATGTACGTCCGGGACGAGGATCGCCGCAAGCTGTCGGACGATCTGCGTGCCTTCATTCGCGCACGGTGAGGCGCCTCTCGATCATCGCGCTCGCCGCGCTTGCCGCGTGCCGCCCGCCGGCAAGCGATCGCTATGTGGAGCGGATCGCCCTCGATGACGAGGCGAGCGCGCCGCAGGTCCTGATGGTGTCGCCGGGCACGGAAGGAGCGATCTGGGCGGGCAGCGGCGGGCCGGAGCGGATCGTGTTCGGCCACCCCGGCAAGGCACCCCTGCTTGCGCTCGAATGCGCCGACGGGGGTGCGATGCTCAAGGTCACGCGCTTCGCCCCGACCGAGGCGCGCGCGAAGGGCATGATGGCGCTGATCGGCAATGGTCACGTCGAGCGGCTCAAGATCGATGCGCTGGCGGCCGGGGAGAAGCGCGGATTCTTCTGGCAGGGGCGCTATGACCCTGCCGATCCCCGGCTCGATGCGCTGACCGGTGTGCGCGGGCTCGAGCTCACGATCCCGGGCGCGGGAACTCTCAAGCTGCCGGGCAGCCCCCGCCCCGCCGAGTTGATCGAACGCTGTCGCCGCCTCGGCGCGCCCGAGGCTACGATCCAGCCGGAGCCGTCCCCTCCGCCAGCGTAACGAGGCTTTCGGGCGTTAGAACCTGCGGTAGCTGCACGCCCTCACCGCCCGCCGGATACCACATGTAGAGCGGCACGCCCGCCGCGCCCTGGCGGGTGAGGAACCGGGTGATCTCAGGGTCGCGCCGCGTCCAGTCGCCCACCAGCGCGACGACGCCCGCCTTTTCGAAGGCGGCCTTCGTCGCTTCGCGCTCGATGGCGACACCCTCGTTGACCTTGCACGTGAGGCACCAGTCGGCGGTGAACCAGACGAACACCGGCTTGCCCGATGCGCGCGCTTCGGAGAGCCGCGCTTCGCTGAAAGGCTGAGCAGGGATCACGTCCTGAGCTCTGGCCGCGGTGGGCTGTTCGGCTATCGCCGCGGGCAGCGCGACTGCGGCGAACACCGCGAAGGGTGCTGCCAGTAGCGCGAATGTCCGGCCCGCGGGCTTGCCGACGTGCTGCCGCCGGCCCGCCGCCCATAGCGCGACAAGCACGCCGAGCGCGAGTATCAGCGATACCGCGGTGAACCATGCCCCGCCGAGCCGCCAGCAAAGCCACACGAGCGCCACCGCGGTGAGCCCCATCGGCACCGCCATCCAGCGCTGGAATCGCACCATCCACGGCCCGGGCCTCGGCAGCATACGCCGCAGCGGCGGGACGAAGCCGAGCAGGAGGAACGGCAGGGCCAGGCCAAGGCCCAGCGCGCCGAACAGCAGCAGTGCCTGCAGCGGCGGAAGCAGCAGCGCCGCGCCCATCGCGGCCGCCATGAACGGCCCCGTGCACGGGGTGGCCACGAACGCGGCGAGCAGGCCGGTGGCAAAGGCGCTGGCCGGTTCGCCGCCCCGCGTGACCGAGAGCGCCGGCAACTCGTACAGCCCCGCAAGGTTGGCAGTGATCGCCACCGCCAGCACGAGCAGACCCGCCACGACCGCCGGCTCCTGCAGCTGGAATGCCCAGCCGACCGCCTCTCCCGCGGACCGCAGGCCCAGCAGCAGCACGCCGAGCGCCAGCGTCGCGATCACGACGCCCGCGGTATAGGCCAGCCCTTCGGCGCGGGCCCTGGCATCGCTTTCGCCCGCGCGGGCCAGGCTGAGCGCCTTGAGGCTGAGAATGGGAAACACGCACGGCATCACGTTGAGCAGCAGTCCGCCCGCCAACGCGCCGAGCAGGAGCAGCCACAGCGGCCCGGTGTCGGCGGACGCGATCTTTAGCGGCACGCCGGCTGCGGGAACGGTCCCCTTTTCGCCGACGAAGCGCACGCCGTCGCCGTCGCCGAAAGACAGGATCCCGCTGATGGGATCCGGCGCGACGACCGCATCCGCCAGCGGAATTTCGGCGATGAGCAGGTCCCCTTCGCGCGAGAAGGTCTGCACGGCGGCGTATTGAACGAGGTCGCGCTGGCCGACGAACACGTGCGGTTCGGGCAGGGCCACCGCGGCCGGCAGCGGCACCGCGATGCGCAGGCGCTTGCCGTCGATGGCATAGGTTACCGGCCGGTCGAGCAACGCCGGGATCGCCGCCCGCCAGCGGTCGAACGCCGTCGGCTGCGGCGGCGCGCTGGACAGGTCGAGCGTCAGCCGCGCCTGTTCCGGCACGCAGATTTCGTCGGTGCAGGCGAGCCACTGCGCATCGACCACGATCGGTGCAATGTTCTGCACCGCCGCGCGCTCGGGCACGGCCAGGTCGACCAGAACCGCGTACGGGCCCTTGTAGACGTGGTTCATCAGCCCGCCGATCACGAGCTTGCGCGGCACCGGGTATTGGGATTCACCGGCCTGCCAGCCCTCGGGAAGCTGCCAGTCCAGCTCCATCCCGTATCCGGCATCGCCGGGGTTGGACCAGTACCCGTGCCAGCCCGGCTCGGGGTCGAATGCGATCGCCAGCGTCAGCGGCCGACCCGGCTCGACCGGACCTTCGGCCACGAGCCGCGCGGCGATGTGGTTCGCGCGTTCCTGCGCCAGCGCGAAACCGGGCAAAAGCGCGGCGATCAGCGCGCAGATCGCGGCCAGCAGCGGCAAGGTCCTTGCGCGGATCATGTGCGGCGCTCTAGGGCCGGGACCCATGGACGACAAGCGCGACCTCGTGATCCTCGGCGGCGGACTGGTCGGCATGACTCTCGCCCTCGCTGCAGCGAAGAAGGGGATTTCGAGCTACGTGGTCGACCGTGCCGATCCGGCCGAACTGACCGCCGAGGGGTTCGACGGTCGCGCCAGCGCGATCTCGACCGCGAGCTGGAACCTGTTCTCCAATATCGGGCTCGCCGAACGGCTCGAACCCTTTGCCTGTCCTATCGAGCGGATCGCCGTGAGCGACCAGCTCAAGCCCGGGCGGATCGACTTCGTGCCCGAACCGCACGAGGGTTCGCTCGGCCGGATGTTCGAGAACCGCCGACTGCGGCTTGCGCTCTACGAGGCTGCGGAGCGCGAGTCGCTGATCGCGTTCCACCCCCGTGCCGAAGTCGTCGGGCGTGAGCGTGGGCCGCACGGCGTCGTCGCGCGGCTGGCCAACGGGCGCGCCCTTGCGGGCAGCCTGCTCGTCGCCGCCGAAGGCCGTCGCTCTCCCACCCGCGAGGAAGCAGGGATGGCGGTCGCGACGTGGGACTATCGCCACCGCGCGATCATCTCCTCGCTGACCCACGCCCTGCCCCACGAAGGAACTGCCTGGGAAATCTTCTGGCCCGCCGGCCCGTTCGCGCTGTTGCCGATGCGCGACGATGCGCAAGGCCGTCACCGCAGCGCGCTGGTCTGGACGGTCGACGAAAAGGATGCGGCGGGCACGCTCAAGCTGGGCGAGCGGGCATTCCACGCCGAAGTCGTCAAGCGGATGGGCGACGTACTCGGCGAGGTGACCGCGATCGGACCGCGCTCGTCCTATCCGCTGGGCTTCCACCATACCGCAAAAGTGGTCGACGATCGCCTCGCGCTTGTCGGCGATGCCGCGCACGGGATTCATCCGATCGCAGGCCAGGGGCTCAACCTCGGCCTGCGCGACGTCGGGGCACTGGTCGAAGTGATTGCCGACGGGATGCGGCTGGGTCTCGAGCCGGGCGATGCGCAGGTCCTCGCACGATACGAGCGCTGGCGCGGGCTCGACGCTTTCTCGGTGGCGCTCGCGACCGACGGCCTGACGCGGCTGTTCGGCTTGCCGGGTAAGACGGCGAGCGCAGTCCGCCGGTTCGGCATGGCCGGGGTCCAGCGCCTTTCCCCGCTCAAGACCTGGTTCATGGACGAGGCGCGCGGCGTGTCGGGCGCGCTGCCCGAAATGCTCAAGGGCTAGAGGCACCCCCCGTCGCGCATCGAGAATACGCTGCGCCGCGTCACGATCAGGTGATCGACCAGGGTCAGTTCCAGCGCCTCGGCGATCGCCGCAAGCTGCCGGGTAGCGGCGATGTCGTCGGCACTCGGCCGGCACACGCCCGAGGGGTGGTTGTGGGCCATCAGGAAACCCGCCGCCCCAAGCGCCAGCGCGCGCTCGATCACGGGCCGGGCCCGGGCCTCGATTCGCCTGGCATCGCCCGCCGCCACCGTTTCGTCGGCAAGGTAGCCCCGCGCCGCGTCGCAGTAGACGACGTGCAGCCGTTCCGTGTCCGCGGCGACCAACCGGGCGCGCAGGTAGCGGTGGAGCGCGGGATCGGCACCATCGACCGGGGCGCGGACCAGCTCTTCATCGAGCGCGGCCTCCACAAGGCGCCGCGCTCCGGCGATGGCGGCGCAGGCGGCCTCGTGCCCGCCGGCGGCGGCGTGCAGTTGCGCGGGGCTTGCTGCAAGCGCCCGGGCCAGCGAGCCGAAGCGCGCAATCAGCCGGTCGGCCAGTTCGGCGGCGCCGTCGCCCGCGAACGGGGCGAGGAGGTCCGCCACGACCGATAGGGGCCGTACCGCAATTCCCGACGGCGATGGCACCAGATGCCCACTGCCAGAACTATGATCTGACAATACGAGGGTCCGATGTACATCACGAGGTACGCGAGCGGCGCCGCCTCTTGCGCGACGTCGCGGGCCAGGTGCGCCATCACTGCCAGAAGCTGAAAGCTTGCGAACCATAGCGGGTAAATCCGGTTAGCCCTGAGCGCGACGGCAAGCGAAACCGCCAGTGCGACAAGATCGATGACCAGATGACCGGTGTCGACCGTCATGTAACGGTCGTCGACCTCGAAGAGGGCGTGATTGATCGCATCCCCGGCACTGAACCAGACCAGCACCCCGGCGAGCAGCCTCTCCGGCCCCCTGCCCCACCGCCAGGCGGAGAGTGCTAGGAGTCCGAAGATGGCGGCTTGAAGCCAGTAGCGCGTATCGGCTGAAGTCAGGTCCACGGGCGCGTGATACGGGCATTCACGCCTCGATCAACGCGGGAATGTCCTCAGCGACAGCGGCCTGCGCGATGACGGTGTTGCCGTCGCCATCGCCGCCCATCGTCTCGCGGGCGACCTTGCTCAGTTCGTCGTGTACGCGAAGGAGGCTGGTCGAAAGCGAAAGGGCCTGGGCCTCGGCCTGGGTAAGGCGCATCAGGGCGCGCTGTCCGGTGTCCACGTTGATGTCGGGATTCTGGCGGGCGCGAACCATGGCCTGCTTGAGGCGCGCGCAGGCGATGAGAACCTCGTCGCTGACGGCTTCGGCTTCACGGACGAGCTTGCGCAGGTTGAGTGCGTCTTGGCGGATCTTGTCGGACATTGTGATGAACTCCGGCGGACATCCGCCGGCGCTCATCCCGACGGTTGCGATTGGTCTGCGGGGACCGTGGCCCTGCCCTCCAGCGCTTCGCTCAGCGAGAGCGAGGCCGTCACCACCAGGACGATTGCAGCAACAAGGCCGAATGCGATCCCGATGATGACGGCTAAGCGGAGGAGGACGGCGTTACCACCGTCGAGCGCCCCCGGGACTACCCGGGGCTCGCTCTCCATCGACCACGGCGCCTCGATCGCATACAGCGCAGCGTCGGAGAGAACGAATTCCCCGGGTGCGACCCGGCCTCCCGTTTCGCTGCCGATCGCCGTTCGGGGAACCTGCGGATTTCTCCATGCAGAATTTCTGCAGTCCGCATCCTCTTTGATTTCAATATCTTCCGCGCGCCACGCATCGACCAGGTCGGACAGATTGTTGACCTCGAAGCGCTCTTTCAAGGCGCGCACGTGCTGGTTGACCCGCGATTCCGAGACGCCCAGCTCGGCCGCGATCGATTTCAGCGGCAGGCGCCGGTCGATACCCCCGAGCACCGCGCGCTCGCGTTCGGACAGTTCGGCAAGGCGGCTGGTCACCGGCATTACCCTAGCTCACTCCTCCGGGATCAGAACTTAGCATATCGCAACCCTCGGCTAACGACAACGCGGCAAGGGTTAACGGTTTCCGCGCAGGTCATGCTGCGGAGCTATTGATTCCCATCTGCTGGAACCAGCGCTTCACGTTGCGCGCCGCCTGACGCAGTCGCTGCTCGTTCTCGACGAGTGCGATGCGGACGAAGCCTTCGCCGTCCTCGCCGTAGCCGACACCCGGCGCAACGGCGACCTCGGCGTGGATGAGCATCTGCTTCGAGAACTCGAGGCTGCCCATATGCTTGAGAGCGGGGGGCAGCGGCGCCCAGGCGAACATCGACGCGGGGGGCGGCGGGATGTCCCAGCCCGCCCGGCCCATGACCTCCACCAGCACGTCGCGCCGCTTGTGATAGAGCTGGCGGTTCTTCTCGACGATGTCCTGCGGTCCGTTGAGCGCCGCGCAGGCGGCCGCCTGGATCGGGGTGAACGCGCCGTAGTCGAGGTAGCTCTTCACCCGCGTCATCGCCGCGATGAGCTTCCTGTTGCCCACCGCGAAGCCGATCCGCCAGCCGGCCATCGAAAAGGTCTTGCTGAGCGAGGTGAACTCGACCGCCACGTCCTTCGCGCCCTTCACCTGAAGGATCGAAACCGTGGGTTTGCCGTCGTAGTAGAGCTCGGAATAGGCAAGGTCGGACAGGATCCACACCTTGTTCTCGCGCGCCCAGGCGACCAGCCGTTCGTAAAAGGCGAGGTCCACCGTCTCGGCCGTCGGGTTCGACGGGTAGTTGACGACCAGGATGCTCGGCCGGGGCACGGTGAAGGCCATCGCCCGCTCGAGCGACGCAAAGTAGTTCTCGTCGGGCGTGGTGGGCACGCTGCGGATGGTGGCGCCGGCGATGATGAACCCGAACGTGTGGATCGGGTAGCTCGGATTGGGCGCCAGCACGACGTCGCCGGGCGCGGTGATGGCGGTCGCCAGGCTCGCGAGGCCTTCCTTCGACCCCATCGTGACGACGACCTCGCTCTCGGGATCGAGCTCGACCCCGAACCGGCGGCCGTAATAGTTCGCCTGCGCCTTGCGCAGGCCCGGAATACCCTTCGACTGCGAATATCCGTGCGCATCCGGCTTCATCGCCACTTCGCACAGCTTGTCGATCACGTGCTGCGGAGGCGGCAGGTCGGGATTGCCCATGCCGAGATCGATGATGTCCTTGCCCGCAGCGCGTGCTGCTGCCCGCATGCCGTTGACTTCGGCAATGACGTAAGGCGGCAGTCGCTTGATGCGGTAGAATTCGTCGTCCATCGGTCCCAAACCAAAGCCGCAGGTGCGTTGCGGCGCGATAGGCTGTAAGCGATTCCGCAACGCAGCGAAACAGCCTTAGCTAGGTAAGGACCGCGAGATGGCCGACGAATCCCGACCGACCGACCCGTTTGCCGGGTTCTTCGACATGCAGGGCGAGGCCATGCGCGAGCTCTGGGGCCAGTTTGCGCCGCAGGGCGCGCCCGTGGCGAAAGACTGGGGCGAAATCGCCGGCTGGACCGATACGGCGCAGAAGATGCAGGCCATGTGGCTCGAGTTCATGGGCGAAAAGGCGCGCGCGGCGCAGGCGGCCCCGGCCATGATGGATCCGACGCAATTCATGCTGATGAGCCAGGGATGGGCGAAGGCCGCGCAGGACGGGATGGCGATGCAGGCGCGCCTGGCCGAAGAGGGCATGAAGCTGTGGCAGGGCGTGCTCGGCGGCGCAATGGCCGGCGGCGAGAGCGCGCCCGACCTGCCGCGCAAGGACCGGCGCTTTTCGGACCCTGCCTGGCGCAGCCACCCGGCGTTCGCGCTGCTCCACCAGACCTATCTCATGCTCGCCGAGTATTTCGTCTCCGCGGCGCAGGCGATCGAAGGCGTCGATCCCGAGAAGAAGGAGCAGCTGACGTTCGCGACGAAGGTCGCGCTCGAGGCGATGAGCCCGGACAACTTCCTCGCCACCAACCCGGTCGTGCTCCAGCGGACGATCGAGACCAGGGGCGCCAACCTGGTGAAGGGCCTGCAGCACCTCATCAACGACCTCAGGCGCGGCCAGCTGACCCATACCGACGCCGACGCCTTTCGCCTTGGCGAGAATATCGCCACGACGCCCGGCAAGGTGGTGCACGAAGGGCCGCTCTACCAGCTGATCCAGTACAGCCCGACCACCGAGACCGTGGCCGAAACCCCGTTGGTCATCTTCCCGCCGTGGATCAACCGGTTCTACATCCTCGACCTCACCCCGAAGAAGAGCTTCATCAAGTGGGCGGTCGACCAGGGGCTGACCGTGTTCGTCACCAGCTGGAAATCGGCCGACGCGAGCATGAAGGACGTCGTCTGGGACGACTACATCCGCGCCGAGATCGAGGCGATCGACGTCATCCGCGACCGGCTCGGGGTGAAGGCGGTGCACACGATCGGCTATTGCGTCGCCGGCACCACGCTCGCCGCAGCCCTTGCGATCCTCGCGCGGCGGAAGGAGGCGGACAAGGTCGCCAGCGCCACCTTCTTCACCGCCCAGGTCGACTTCGAGAAGGCGGGCGAGCTCAAGCATTTCATCGACGAGGGCCAGCTCGAGATGATCGGCAACCTGTCGAAGGAAGGCTTCCTCGACGGGCGCTACATGGCAGCCACCTTCAACATGCTGCGCGGGCGCGACCTTATCTGGAACTACGTCGTCAACAACTACCTGCTCGGCGAGGATTACCCGGCGTTCGACCTGCTCCACTGGAACGGCGACGTCACCAACCTGCCCGCCAAGTGGCACGGGGATTACCTGCGCGACCTCTACCGCGGCAACAAGCTGGTGGTGCCCGACGCGATGGAAGCCGACGGCACGCCGATCGACCTCACCCGGATCGAGACCCCGATCTACATCCAGGCGGGGCGCGAGGATCACATCGCGCCTGCCGAAAGCGTCTGGCGGATGACCCGGCACGTGCGCGGCGACACCACCTTCGTGCTCGCCGGCTCAGGCCACATCGCAGGGGTGGTTAACCACCCCGACGCCGGCAAGTACCAGTACTGGACCGGCGACAGCGCGGCACCGAGCCTCGAGAAATTCGTCGAAGGCGCGACCGAGCACCCCGGGAGCTGGTGGCCGCACTGGCGCAAGTGGCTGGAAGCGCGCGGCGGAAAGCAGGTGTCCGCAACGGGCAAGCGCAAGCCCGGAGGAAAGGGCGACAAGGTGATCGAGGACGCGCCGGGGCGGTATGTGAAGACGCGCTAAACGGTAGAATTCAGTGCGGCGAATTCGCTATAGGGATTCCGCAATCTGCGAGAGTTCCGTTGGCTCGAATTATATGCACGGTCACCGTATTTCTGGAATGCCTGCGTCTCCCATCGTCGGACAAAGACGACGTTTTCGCCGTTGTGCGGACTTATGCGGAGTTCGTCAGCCCGGGTATTTCGCTACAATATCATCGACAGTGTGAGGCGCATGGACCGCGCGGAGACACTGGCAATAAGTGCGGATGATGTATTCCCGGCTCATGGGGTTCTTCCCATGACCAGAGCTTTCGCGTTGTTCGACGCTGGCAATAAGCTGAAGCAGCTTAAAAGCAACTTCCTCTGGCGAGTTTTCGCCGGTGTGAACGGCAGATTGATCGGCCATCTTTCCTCCTAATTCCGCGATCGGAATCAAGAAGTTAACGTGGAAACCGAGAGAGTCGAGTCGGGCTCCGTGGGGCTTAGGCGGCCTCTAAAACTCTTTCCGCGGGCTCCACTGCTAGGCGCAAGCCCATAGCGGCAAGTATGGATCGAATGGTCTCAAAGGATGGATTGCCATCCTCTCCAAGCGCTTTGTAAATTCCGGCACGGGTCACCCCACTGCGATGGGCGAGGTCGGAGACCCCATGTGAGCGGGCAACGGTGGAAAGGGCGCTACGTAGCTCCTGAGGGGTAGAATCCTCAAGATAGGCGTCGAGATACGCGGCGATTGCCTCAGCGGTATTTAGATAATCCGCAGAGTCGAAAGCGGTCGTTTCGATCTTAGCCATCACTCAATCTCCTTTGCCAATTCCTTGGCTTCCTCAATGTCCGCGTCTTGGGTGGACTTATCGCCGCCGCAAAGCAGCAGGATCAGTTCCTGCCCTCGCTGAATGAAATACACCCGATAGCCCGGCCCATAGAAAATCCGCATTTCTGAGATGCCTTCCCCTACGGGGCCGACATCTCCAAGGTTTCCGGCTTGCGCTCGATCAATCCTTTTCAGGATGCGACCGCGAGCCCTTTCGTCCCGCAGACCCGCCAGCCAAGTGGCAAAACGGGTTGTCTGCCGGACCTCGAACATGTGTATCCTATAGTCGACGCCAGAGTCGTTGTCAACTGGGGTTGACAAGGCGCTAACGAATCTAGCGCTTGCGGCGTTCCCCCAATTTCGCGGGGAAGTTTCGCCAGCTTAGGATTACGGTGACAGAGCACTTAATTTTCCCCCAGGAGGATGACGCAGCGTAGCGCGACCTGCTCGCCAAGCATTGTGCGATGGTCGGTGTCTCCGTGTGGAGTTGGGTTCTGATGCCCAACCACGTGCACCTGATCCTCGTGCCGGAACACGTCGATGCGTTGCGTGCCGCCTTGTCCAAGGGCCAGTTTCCTACAGTGGGTTCATTTGATAGCGCGGTGGAATGCCGTGTGATCCCGCCCAAACCTTCGGCGCGCCCTGCCGACGCATGGCGCACGCGCGATCTCGGCCTTGCGAGCGGCGGGCGGGGCCGGTGGCCAGTCGTGGAGCGAAAGTCACGCCTCCTACATGCGTGTTTCCGCTAACCAACTGTAATACCAAAGCTTCTCCTCCTCACGAAGTTTTGGATTGCATACCGGTCGGCGTGACACGAAGGTCCACAGGCGACCCGGATAAAGGGTCGGAGAACGGTTTATGTTGCACTGCACAAAAAATCCTTGACTTCGCAGTTGCAATGCCTATTTTGTGCACTGCAACATAGGAGCGAAGTTTCATGGCTACCCAGCCCGAGACCAAGATTGATACCGCCAAGGCTGATGCCGCCGCCGAAAAGGCGTATGCGGCCGCCGCTGGCGACGTGACCGTCAACAAGGCCTCCGTCGCCGAGACCGCCAAGGTCGAAGCGCCGAAGGTCGACACGCCGAAGATCGACAAGGCCGTTGCCGAAGTGAAGGCCGCGCCTGCGAAGAAGGCCGTCGCCAAGAAGGCCCCGGCCAAGAAGGCTGTGGCCAAGAAGGCCGCGCCGAAGAAAGTCGCGAAGAAGGCCGTCGCCGCCAAGGCTGCGCCGAAGAAGACCGCCCTCAAGGCGAAGCCGGCTGCCAAGCCCGCCGCCAAGAAGGTCGCGAAGACCGCCAAGACCCCCGTTTCCACCGTTTCGAACCTGAAGGACAAGATCATGGCCACTGCCAAGAAGACCGCCGACGCCGATTACGCCGCCAAGGCGAAGGAATTTGCCGCCGACGCGCAGACCCGCGCCAAGGCCGCCTACGACAAGCTCCAGGCTGTCGCCGGCGAGATGACCGAATTCACCAAGGGCAACGTCGAAGCCCTCGTCGAGTCGGGCAAGATCCTCGGCACCGGCGTCCAGGACATGGCCCGCGGCGAGCTCGCGGTTGCCAAGGGTGCGTTCGAGACCGCCACGGCCGATCTCAAGGCGATGGCCGCGGTCAAGAGCCCGACCGAGCTGTTCAAGCTGCAGGGCGAGATCGCCCGTCGCAACTTCGACGCCGCCGTCGCGCACTACTCGAAGAATGCCGAGACCGGCATGAAGATCGCCAACGAAGCTTTCGCGCCGCTTTCGAGCCGCGTGAGCCTCGCGGTCGAGAAGTTCTCGAAGGCCGCCTAAGCGCCTTCGACCCGCGCGCCCTCCTCTCCCCCTTTCCAAGGGGCGCGCGACATAGAAACGGGCCGGACGGTGCAATCCGTCCGGCCCGTTTTCGTTTGCCATGGCTTAACCAGCGTCGCTGCATCTTGCTTGGCAGCCCGGCGATACGATATTGCGAGACCGATGACCGACCGCTTCCCTACCCTGCAAGACCCCGTCCGTGCCGCCGGGAAGGACGACGATGCCGATACCGGCGATGCGGTCGGCGTCGCCACCAAGACCCGCACCAAGCCCAAGAAGCCGAGCCAGTACAAGGTGCTGATGCTCAACGACGACTACACTCCGATGGAGTTCGTCGTGATGGTGCTGAAGCGGTTCTTCCGCATGGACCTCGAGCAGGCGACGCGGGTGATGCTCCACGTCCACCAGCGCGGCGTCGGGGTGTGCGGGGTGTTTCCCTACGAGGTCGCCGAGACAAAGGTGAACCAGGTGATGGACTTCGCGCGCCAGAACCAGCACCCGCTCCAGTGCACGCTGGAGAAGGCCTAAGCCGCTAACCCGGCGGAGGCGGAGGCAGCGGTTGGGGCAGCGCCTGCCCCTTGCGATTGAACTGGGTCACGCAGGCATCGCGCACGTCGATGCTCATGACCCCTTCCCGCTCTTCGCGCGCCATGCAGGCCATGATCCGGTCCCACGCCTGGTCGTAGGTCAGGTCGTTGACAAGGGCGTAATCGAGCACCCAGTCGGCGTAGGGCAGCGCGAACGTCCGCTGCGAGGATGGCACCGCGACGTTGAGGATCGGGTCCGACCCGCATGCCTCGCGCAGCGCCTTCACGTCACGCCAGTCCTCGTCGACATGGTTGGGCGCATTCCACGCTCCCGGTTCGCCGATCCGGTAGGGGTTCCCCGTCTGCCCCGGAGACGTCACGACCAGATAGCCTTCAGCGTCGCGGCCCAGCTGGGCGTCGTAACCGAACATGACCAGCGCAGGCTCGCGGCTGTCCAGCCGGAAGCACCCGTCTTTGAGGGTGATACGTCCGGTGCCGAGCGCCGTCAGCCGGATCGTCGCGTTGGTCTCCTCGCGCGCGAAGCTGCGGACGAGCCCGGCCAGGTTGGGATCGGCAAAGGCTGTCGGCTGCGCGGGGCTGAACTTGAAATCGACCTCGTCGCCCCAGCTCCAGCCCTCTCGCCGCGCGACCTCGCGGAACTGCGCTTCGGTTACCCCGAGCGAAATCTCTAGCCGACCGAGCGAAGGATCGCTGCTCATGCCATAGCCGCCCGGTACCTTCTCCAGACGCTTGAACCAGAGCCCGCGCAGGGTCTGCATTTCGCTTTCGGTGAGACCACCGGTCTTCGCGAAGAAGCGGGGATCGCGCGTGTACTTGGCGAGGGTCGCGGCTGCATCGCGCTTGAACCAGACTTCCGCGCCGAGCAGCGGCGCCGGAAACGTCTCTACCGTGTCGTCGCGCGCCAGTCGCAGTTCGACGAAGTTGCCGCGCTCGGCACCGGGCAGGAGCTGCATCAGCCGCTCGACCTCGCGCTGGAAGTCCTCGGGCCCGTTGGCATCTTCCCGCGCCTTCGCCCGATCGGCCTCGGAACCCGTCGCCGTTCGCCGCTCGAACGTGTCGAGCCTGGCCGGTTGGGGCGGCGGGTCCTCGGGCCACGCGGCGGGCGGCACCTTGCCGATCGTCGCGAAGCCCGAAGGAGAGCGGGTCGCTCCGGTCGGCAGGTCCGAAACCGAAGCCATATCTTCCGGGACTGGAGTGGATGTGGTGCAGGCGGCAAGCGCGAGCGGCGCGGCAAGGCAGGCGAATTTCTTCATCGGCCATGGAAACGACCCTTCGCGGGCAACGTTTTCGCTGCACCCCCGAACAGGGGGCATGACCGCGGGCGATTTTGTCGCTAACGCACCTCGACAAGCGAGACATACCGCCACACCCGTGCTCAAATTCCTGCCCGCCATCGATCGCTACATCCTGCGGCTGACCATCGTTCCGATGTTCGGGGTGTTTGTGCTCGCGGCCTCGTTGCTGACGCTCGAGAAGATGCTCCGCCTGCTCGATTTCGTCGCGGTCCAGGGTGGGCCGATCGGCGTCGTGTTCAAGATGCTCGCGACGCTCATCCCCGAATACGCCAGCCTGGCGATCCCGCTGGGTCTGCTGCTCGGCGTCCTGATGGCGTTCCGCAAGCTCGCGACGAGCAGCGAACTCGACGTGATGCGCGCCGTCGGACAAGGCTATGGGCGGCTGCTGCGGGTACCTTACATGATCGCCGCCGTCCTGATCGCGATCAACGTGGCGCTGGTGTTCTACGTCCAGCCGGTGAGCCGGTATTGGTACGAACGGCTCGACTACGAACTGCGTTCGGGCGCCTTGGGCGCATCGATCAAGGTGGGCGAGTTCACGACGCTCAAGGACCGCATGGCGCTGCGGATCGAGCGTAGCGAGGACGACGGCCGCCGCCTCGTCGGCATCTTCGCCCGCGTATCCAACGAGAAGGGGCAGGTCTTGTCGATCTCGGCCAAGGAAGGCGCCTTCCTCGCGACGAGCGACAATCCGGACACGATCATCTTCCGCCTGACCGACGGGATCATCGTGCAGGACATGGGCGGCAAAACCACCCCGCGTGTGCTCAGCTTCACCCGCCACGACCTGCCGATCGACCTGCCCGCCGTGGAGCGCTTCCGCGCGCGCGGCGACGAGACCCGCGAGTACATCCTGCCCGAGCTCTTGCGGATCGGCTGGGGCGATACGGCCGAGGCTGACCGGGCGGCGCGGGTCGGTAGCCAGGCGAGCTTCAACTTCCGGCTCGTCGAAGTGGTCATGATGCTTCTGATGCCGCTGCTGGCGGTGGCGCTGGCGATCCCGCCCAAGCGATCGACCAGCGCGCTCGGGGTGTTCGTGTCGATCGTGATGGTGGTCGCCTATCACAAGATCAACCAGTACGCCGAAGACTATGCCACCTTGGGCCGTGTCGACCCGACGCTCGCGCTGTGGGTGCCGTTCCTCCTGTTCGCCGCGCTGATCCTGTGGATGTACTACCGCGTCGCCTATGTGCCCGGAGGACAGGCGATCGGCGCGCTGGAGACCGCGTTCTCGAAGCTCGGCAAGCGTATGCGCAAGCTGCTGCGCCGCCGCCCACCGGCGCGGCTGGCCGCCATGGCGGCCGCGGAGTAGCCCGAAGCCATGCAGTTCGACTTTTTCCCTTCGCGCACGCTGACGCTCTACCTCGCGAAGATGTTCGCGGTTCGCATCTTCGCGGTACTCGTGATGCTCGTGCTGGTGCTGCTGATGCTCGACCTCCTTACCGCGACCGGCAAGATCCTGGCGGTTCCGGGCAACGGCCAAGGCGAGATCCTGACGTACGCCGGCTTGCGGCTGCCGCAGCTCGTCGCGCGCTTCCTGCCGTATTCGGTGCTGCTGGCGACGATCATCACGCTGGTCGGGCTCAATCAGAACAGCGAAGTGATCGCGATGAAGGCTGCTGGCCTCAGCGCCCACCAGGTGCTTGCGCCGCTTCTGTTGACCGCCTTCGTCGTCGGCATCGGCAGCTTTGCCTTCAACGAACGGGTCGTGACCCGCGCGACCGCGACGCTGAAGGCGTGGGACGCCAACGAGTTCAAGGCGGTGCCGAAGGATTCGGGCGTCCGCGCGAACGTCTACATCGCCGAAGGGTCGGACATCCTCTCGGCCGCTATGGTCACCGGAACCGGGCGCGCCACCCAGCTGAGCGGTGTGACCTGGTATCGCCGCTCGCCGAGCGGAGGCATCGCCGACCAGATCCGCAGCCCGCGCGCGACCTGGACGGACGATGGCTGGAAGCTGGAAGAGGCCGTGCGTTTCGAGATCGCCGGGGGGCGTTCGTCGACGCTGGACGAGACGGTGCTGGGCAAGGACATCACCCCCGAACAGGTCGCGCTGGGCAGTGTCGATCCCGACGCCACCTCGTTCTGGGACCTGCGTCGCTCGATCGACGAATACGCCGAGGCCGGGCGCCGCACCGCCGAACTCGAGTCCAAGTGGTGGCACAAGCTCGTCAGCCCCATGTCATCGATGCTCATGCCGCTCTTGGGAGCGGTGGCGGCGTTCGGACTCGCCCGGTCGGGGCAGCTGTTCGTGCGCGCAGTGATCGGCATGGCGCTGGGCTTTGCCTACTTCGTCGTCGACAACGCCGCGCTCGCGATGGGCAACTTCGGCGGCTATCCCCCGCTGCTCGCCGCGTGGGCCCCGTTCGTCCTCTTCGCGCTGGTCGGCGAGACCGTGTTGGTCCGTACCGAAGAGTAATTGTGGCGGAACCTTGGCAGCATTGATCCGTTGGGATGGTCAATGTTTCCAGGAGTTACACCATGAAGAAGTTTGCCATTCCCGCCCTCGCCGCTGCGCTCGCGCTGGCTGCCTGTGCCGACAGCACCCCGGAAGACGCCGACGCGATGGCCACTGCCGAAGGCGATGCCGCGGCAATGGAAGCGGCCCCGATGGCGACCGAGACCACCGTCGTCACGACGCCCGCCGACGGCACGACGGCGACTGACACCTCGGACAAGGTTTCAATCGGCCCCGACGGCGTCAAGGCCGATGTTGGCGATGCCGATACGCGCGTGAAGGTCGACACGAACAGCGGAACGCTGAGCGTCGAAGACTAATTGCAATCAGTCGTCACGCACGGCCCGGGCTCATGCCCTGCCGGCGTCTCAAGGGGTCGCCTCAGCCGAGGCGGCCCCTTTTTGCTGCACTGAGGACTGGCGGCGCCCCATGGTACTCGAAGCGATCTTGCCGACGAGCGGAGCCATCCCGCGATAGTGAGCGCGGTTGTAGGTCGCCTGCGCCAGCTCATGCGCCGCAAGCCTGCGATGCGCTTCGCCCAGCGAATGGTACGGCAACGAGGGCAGCAGGTGGTGCAGCGCATGATACCGAAGGCCGACCGGCGCCCACAACGCGGCGATGAAGCCTGGTGGCGGCACGTTGACGGTGTCGAGATATTGCGCGGTCACGCTCATCGGCTCGCCGTCGTTCTCCCACAGATGCGCGACGAGCGTGCGGAGCTGATTTAGGATGCCGACCGCCGAGAACACCGCGAGTGCGACGACCAGCGGGCGCCAGCCGATCCAGAACACGCTCGCAATCACCACAATGCCCCAGATCGCCGCTCCGGTCTCGAGCAGGATGAACCGCTTGCGGTCGCCATCCGCCGGCGGACGCCGGCGAAAATCGGGATTGATCGCCAGGGTCGAGAACCGCTCCCAGTTCAGCCGCCGCAACGGCGGGATGAGCAGGCCGAGCGGCGCCAGGATGCCATAGCGGATGACCAGTCCGATCGGCGCGAGCAGTGCGACGAGCACGAAGACCGGCAGCGACCACGGCTTCATCAAAGCGAGCGGAAGGTATTCGGGATCGTCGGGCGTGCCGTAGCGCTTGCGCGAATGATGGATCGTGTGCCCATCCTCGTACATGAAGCTCGGCATCAGCATGGGAATGCCGACGAGGATGTTCCAGGCGGTCCGAAAGCCCGGCAGCGCATCACGGTGGATGTGGGTCAATTCGTGGATGAACAGGAGCGCCCGATAGAGCGCCAGCGTCGCGATCACGCCGAGCAGCAGGGTGACCCACAGCGTGTCCGATACGATTGCGCCCGCCAGCGCAGCGTACCCGACGAGCGCTGAGCCGAGCATGTCGGGCCAGTAGATCGACGCCTTGGCTTCGCCCAGGTCGCGGGTGAGTTCCACCGCGGCGCGCAGCAACGCCTTGTCGTCCTCGTTGCGCGCGCCGGTGTAGGTCGGCGATGCCTTTGCGGGCGGGTTGGCGAGCTGCTGGGTCATAATCTGCTTTTCAACAACGGGGTGCGCGGCCTATCCGCCTGCGCGGTTCGTGCCGACCGATAGCGGTTTCGCGGCATATGCGAAATGAACGAGGTCAAAAACGCTTCATGCGCCAGATAGAGATCACGCCCGTTTCCAACAAGCGCGAGCGGCGCGAATTCGTCGATCTCGCTTATCGACTGAATGGATCGGACCCCAACTGGGTCCCGCCCCTGCGGATGGAGGCCATCGAGCTCGTCACCCCGGGCAAGAACCCGTTCTTCGAGCACGCCGACGTCGAATTGATGATCGCGCGCGAGAACGGGCGTGCGGTGGGTCGTATTTCCGCCCACATCGACCGCCTAGCCCTCGCCCAACCCGCCGAACAGGGGATGGGGCCGGGAACGGGTAACTGGGGACTGCTCGAGGCCGAGGACGAAGAGGTCGCCCACGCGTTGATCGCAAGGGCCGAGCAATGGCTGCGCGGCAAGGGTATGACCCGCGTGCTCGCCCCCCTCAGCATGTCGATCTGGGAGGAGCCGGGGCAACTCGTGAAAGGCCACGATCATCCGCCCACGATCATGATGGGGCACCAGCCCGAACGCTATGCCCGCTATATCGACAGCGCGGGGGGATACGAACCGGCCAAGTCGCTGCTGACCTACGACCTCGACGTCACCCGCGAGTTCCCGCCGCTGATCCAGCGGATCGTCGCCGCCGGAGAGAAGAACGCACGGATCCGCATCCGCAACGTCGACAAGTCGCGTTTCGACGAGGAAGCGAGGCTGATCCTCGAAATCCTCAACGATGCCTGGTCCGACAACTGGGGTTTTGTACCCTTTACCGAGGCGGAGATCGCCTACGCCGGCAAGAAGTTCAAACCCGTGGTGTTCGAGGACCTCATCATGGTCGCCGAGTACGATGGAGAGCCCGTCGCCTTCATGATGACCCTGCCCGACCTCAACGAGGCGATCGCTCCGCTCAAGGGACGGCTGCTTCCCTTCGGATGGGCCAAACTCCTGCTCTGGCTGCGCAAGCCGCAAGTGCGGACGATGCGGGTGCCATTGATGGGCGTGAAGAAGAGGCTCCAGTCGTCGCGCATGGCGAGCCAGCTCGCTTTCATGATGATCGAGCACATTCGCCGCAACGCCATTGCCCACTACGGTACAAAGCGCGGCGAAATCGGCTGGATCCTCGACGACAATCAGGGGATGGTCGCGATCGCCGACGCGATCGAAAGCAAGGTCAATCGCGAGTACGTGATCTACGCCAAGGACTTGTGACTGGCCGTCTGTGGCCGCAAAACCACGGCACACCGCAATCCTCTCCCGCCTGGGAACCGCACGCGCCAGCGACCCGTTCGCAGCATGTGATGGTCGGTCGTTGGGACATGATCGTCGGAGGGATGCGGCAGTGCGGATGTCGAAGTCAGCAAAAAAGCGCAACCCCGGCAAGAAGCTGGGTGACATTCTGCTGGTAGAGGACGACGCCCTGATCGCGGTCGCCCTCGAGGGCTCGCTGCTCGACGCAGGGGCCAAGTCGGTGAAAATCTGCACCACCACGGAAGACGCGCTCGCGGCACTGCGCGAGCACAAACCCGATGGTCTCGTGCTCGACGTGCACCTAGCCGATCGCGACGACGGCTGGGCGATCGCCGAGCTCGTCAATTCGGTAGGACCGAAGCCCCCGCGGATCGTGTTCTCTACCGGCTCGCCGCAGGACATTCCGGCAGAGATCGCCGAACTGGGGCCGGTGCTCCAGAAGCCCTACGATCATGCGGAACTGATCGACGCGCTGTGCCGCCCTCCCCGCGAAGGCCTGATTGCGCGGCTGCGCGATGCCCTCGGCAAGGGCGAGCCGGAGCCCACTTCCGCATCCTGATTGACTGAGATCCCCGGCGGATCGAGCGGCATCCGACAGCTCGCTCCTGTTGTTGTCCAGTCGAATTTCCGAAAGGCACAAAAAAAAGGCCTCCGCTCTGCTTTCAGAGCGGAGGCCCTTCGGGATCGTATCACCAGCCGCTTGGACGGGAGGGGGGGTCTCGGCGGTGACAATGATAAAATGCCCGATGCGAAAACGCGTTCCCGGCCCGATCAAAAAAAATGCGAGGGCTTGGAAAAAACTTACAAATATCTCAAATGTAAGGACTTTTTCGCGGGTTGGGTGCGCCTACTCGGGCAAATTCGATCGCGCGACGCATGTCCGGTATCACAAGAAGGGTCGGCTTCCAGTCGACCAGATCGTCTCGCCGAAGGCTCTGCAACGTGCGGTTGGCGTGCACGGGGGACAGCCCCATCATATCAGCGATCTGGACCTGGGTCATCGGGATCGCCAGTCGATTGCCGTCCTCGGCCAGTCCGGTCGCGATCGCGCGTTCGAGCAGCCAGACCGCCAGAGCGGTAACCCGCTCGCGGGCGTTGCGTTGCCCCAGCGAGACGATGTGCTGTTCGAGCTCGGTTTCTTCCTTCGCCGCCATCCACACGATGTCGAAGCCGAGCCGGGGGTGCGCCGCGATGAGCGGCTGGAAGTCGGCACGATCGAAAACGCAGACCCGCGCAGGGATCAGCGCTTCCACCGAATGGCCGCAGGGCTCGTCGAAGGCCGCCTGGAGGCCAAGGAGGTTGCCGGGGAACATGAAGTTGACGATCTGCCGGCGCCCGTCGTCCAGCGTTCGATAGCGGATAAGGATGCCATCGAGCACGGTATACATCTCGCCCGTGCGCTGACCCTGCGCGTAAAGCAGCTGGCCCCGCTCGAGCGATCGCTCGCCCCGTTTCATGGCCTGAATGGTTCGGGTCTGCTCATCGCTGGGAGGACACAGCGCCTCGACCGAGCGGAGCGGGCAAGCGAAACAGTCGTGGAGCGATGCCGATACGGCTTTTACCCCCAACTCCCCAACTCCCCTTTTCCCCGCAACAGCACGCACTATGTTTACCCCGCGCACATTGTCAAACCGAAGCCGGAACCTTCGGACGCAGGGCACGTTCTGTGCGCAGGATTTTAACGGGAAGGGACTGCATGTCGCTCGGGGATCAAGTCGCCGCCAATCTACCTTATCTGCGTCGCTATGCGCGTGCGCTCACCGGCTCTCAGCAGACCGGCGATGCTTTCGTGCGTGCCACGCTCGAAGCGGCGCTCGCCGACGAAGGGCTGAAGGAATCGCTCTCGGGCGGCCGCGTGCCGCTCTACAAGGCCTTCAACAAGGTCTGGGCCAGTGCCTACCTCGAAGTCGCCGACGCCGGAGACCACGGTGATCACGAAGCGGCGGCGCAGGATCGCCTGCGGACGATCACGCCGCTCAACCGGCAGGCTCTTCTCCTGACGACGCTCGAGGATTTCTCGATCCCGGAAGCGGCCGAGATCATGGAGATTGACGCCGCCGACATCGAGACGATGGTCCAGCAAGCCGTCGACGAAATCGAGCGCGAGTCGTCCACCAGCGTCCTCATCATCGAGGATGAGCCGCTGATCTCGATGCAGCTCGAAGATCTCGTACGCTCGCTCGGGCACGACATCTGCGGCACGGCGGCCACGCGCACGCAGGCGCAGGAAGTCGTCGCGGAGCGCACGCCGGGCCTCGTCCTCGCCGACATCCAGCTCGCGGACGGCTCATCGGGCCTCGATGCGGTGGATGACATCCTTGCGATCGACAGCGTGCCGGTGATCTTCATCACCGCCTACCCCGAACGACTCCTGACGGGCGACCGGCCCGAGCCGACCTACCTGGTGACAAAGCCGTTCCAGGAATCGACCGTCCGGGCGGCCATCAGCCAGGCGCTATTCTTCGGATCGAGCCGCCCGCTGGGCTAAGCTTCGAACCAGCGTTGTGAATGTGGAAAGGGGAGCGTCAATCGCTCCCCTTTTTCGTTTCCTTTTCCGAAGCCGCCACTGCAGCCCGTCGGCGGGCGCGCAACTCGAACTCGCTTGGCTGGCGAACGGGGACATGCAGCGTGCAGACCACCCCGCTCTCTTCGAAGCGCAGGTCGACCGGATGGCGCAGTTCGTGCGCGACGATCTTCTGGATCAGGTCGGTTCCGAACCCGCGCGGGCGCGTGGCCGGAACGGGCGGCCCACCGGTCTCCACCCACCGGATGCTGGCAAGGTCGTCCCGGTCGAGCGCCCAGGTGATCCGCACCTTGCCCCCCGGGGCCGAGAGCGCGCCGTATTTGGTGGCGTTGGTCGCGAGTTCATGGATTGCCAAGCCCAGCGAGAGCGCATCGTTCGGAGCCAGCTCGACCAGCGGACCGGCGATTTCCAGCGCCCCCTCGGACCGCGCATAGGGCGCCAACTCGGCTTCGATCACATCGCGGATCGGGGTCGTCCCCCACTCCGACTGGGTCAGCAGGTCATGCGTTGCGGATAGCGCCCGGATCCGTCCGTCGATCCCTTCGGCAAAGTCGTCGAGACTGGTTGCGCGCCTGCGCGTCAGACTGACGATCGACAGCACGTTCGCCAGCGTGTTCTTCACCCGGTGATTGAGTTCGCGCGTAAGGGTGTCGCGGATCGAGTTCTGCTCCGCCAGCCAGTCGAGAGATGTCTGGTCCTCGACCGCCTGCTGGGTCAGGAGGCGGGCGACGATCATCAGCAGCGTCGCGACGAGCAGGCCGAACAGCAAGGTCAGCATCGACAGCATCGACAGCGATGACCCGCGAGCGGACTGCACTTCGAGCAGCATCGTCCGATTGGCGACGGCGATGCTCTTTCGCAGGATGCGCTGCGTGGCCGCATCGCCTGGAAGTTCGGCAAGCAACACATCGGGATCGGCAACGTCGCCGTCGTATAGACGTACGCCCATGCCGTTCCGGTTCTCGAGTTGCAGCGCCGATTCCAGGAAATCGCGTCCGTTGAAGGGGCTGTATATGAAGCCCTTGAGGTTCCTGCCCCCTTCGACCTGGTCGAAGACCGGCATGTAGACGAGGAAACCGGGGGCCGGGACGTCCCCTTCCTGCACAAGCACGACGCGGCCGCTGGCCGTCGGCCGGACCGTGCGTTCGGCCTCGTCCATCGCTTCGCGACGGACGGGCTCGGAATACATGTCGAAGGCCAGCGCGCGGCGGTTACGCTGCGTGTCGGGCTGGATATAAGTGACCGGCACAAGGTGCACCCGGCTGCTGGTCGGCGCCGGACGCACGCGTGGTCTGCCGGGTAGCTCTTCGGCGAGCCGCTCCTCGAAGTCGGGAATCTCGTCCGCTGTAATGGTTTCCGCCCAGCCCAGCCCCTCGGCGCCCTGGTAATCGGAATCGAGCCGCAGCTCGCTCACGAACCGGCGGAACAGGCTTGGCGGGACGCTTTCGACCGTGCCGAACAGCGCTGCACCCGCGCGCAGGTAGGCCGACGACGTGTGGCCGCGACGTTCGATCGCCGATGCCACCGCCTGCGCGGTTTCGGATAGCCGTGCTTCGTCCCGCCGCCGCTCTCCGCGCTCGATCGCGAAGACGCTGAGCGCCGTGATGGCCGCGATCAGAAGGAAGATCGTCAGCGGAGTCGCGCGCGGATAGGATATCAGCCAGCGACGCGAACGCCGCTGACCCTGCTCGTGCCGTTCCACTTCGATCGCCCCGATGAGCCCCATCCTGCTGCCTGCCCGAAACGTTGTTCGGGTGAAGGGGGAACAAAGATCGCCGAGTAACGTTCCCCTGTTTCATCGGCTTGCTTCACCTTTCCCTGCGCAGCGCGGACGCAGCGGTGGCGAGCCCGGGATACTGGTGCTTAACTGGGGCGGAAGCTACATTGGACAAGAAGAAACCGGCCGCGGGTTCTCGCGAGGGGAAGAAGACAATTTCTGTGACTGCTGAAAAGACTGCGGGCGGTCCCGGCACACCGGGCTGGGCCAATGGCCTGCGCCAGCTATACGACTCCGTCGTCGAAGAGCCGCTTCCCGACACGTTCAAGGACCTGCTGTCGAAGCTGGACTCCAAGAACTGATGTCCGAGGCGAAACGGACGGCCTCCGAACAGGCCGACTTCAAACGCGAGCTGACCGATGTCGTGCCTCACCTGCGTGCGTTCGCGCGCGGGTTGTGCGGGCGCCCCGACATGGCCGACGATCTGGTCCAGGAAACCCTGCTCAAGGCATGGGCTGCGCAAGAGCGTTTCGAACCCGGCACCAGCATGCGCGCGTGGACGTTCGTCATCCTCCGCAACGCTTACCTGACCGACATGCGCCGGAACCGCTTCCGCGGCGACTATGACGAGACCGTTGCCGAGCGGATCCTTACGGCGCCGGCCGGGCAGGAAGAGCCGATCCACCTGAGCGACATGCGTCGCGCATTGCTGACCCTCCCGCCCGAGCGGCGCGAGGCACTGCTGCTCGTGGGTGCAGGCGGCTTTTCGTACGAAGAGGCAGCCGAGATCTGCGGCTGCGCCGTTGGAACGATCAAGAGCCGCGTCGGCCGCGCACGGGCTGCGCTGACGACGATGCTCGACGATGGCGACGTTCCGCAGCGTTCGATCGAGGACGTGAATGCCCATCGCGCCATCCTCGAAGAACTCGACGAGGTAGCCGCCGGCAACGGCGTCAGCGAACCGACGCGCTGATCCGCACGCAATCGCACGTGACCGCTTGAACGGATCTCGCCTTCGCGGCAGACTCGTCGCACACGCGAAAGGCGGTTCATGAGCGAGGCGCGTCCCACTACCGATCTCGACGCACCCGCCGTGCCGCGGCGGACCTCGCGCACGGCACGAATGACGTTCGCGGCGCAGGAATTGCGGCTGATTTCGGCGCTGGTGGTGATCCTCGGCCTCGGGCTGTTTCTCGCGCTGCCGTTCGTCCTCTCGGTCGGGTCGGTGGTCTTCCTCCCGCTGGTCACCGCGCTCATCCTGACCATCGTGCTGTCGCCCCTGGCCGACAAGCTGGCGAGCTGGGGCCTGCCCAACGTGCTGGCATCGCTCCTTTCACTGCTGGTCATGCTCAGCGTCCTGGTCCTCGCGGCAGTTCTCATCCTCCAGCCGGCGATCACCCTGTTCGATTCGCTGCCCGCCATCCTCGATCAGCTCGGCGAGCGCTTCAAGGACCTGCAGCGGCAGTTCTACTGGCTGGGCGAGGCGAACCGTCAGATCGCCGAAATCACCGGCGAAACGGCGCCCGAGGTCGTGGTCGCTACGCCGTCCATGATCGAGGAGTTCGCATATGCGACCCCGACCGTGGTGCTCGAAACGTTGCTCACTTTCCTCATGGCGTTCTTCATGGTCGAGGCGCGCGTGCGGATGCGGCGCCGGCTGCTGCTGGAGCGCAGCGACTTCGGCGCAAGCCTCAAGGCCGCGCGGGTCATCCGCGAAGTGCAGGACCGGGTGGCGGCCTATATCCTCACCGTCACCATGATCAACGCGGGCGTAGGCGTGGTGGTGGCACTGGGAGCCTGGGCCCTGGGGCTCGACGCTCCGGTCATGTGGGGCGGGCTCGCGGCGATCCTCAACTTCCTGCCCTACATCGGGCCACTGACGATGGTCGCAGTGCTGGCGCTGTTCGGCGTCGGTACGGCGGACACGGTCTTTCTCGGGATCATACCTGCGGCGGCCTACCTTGCCCTCCACACGATCGAATCGAACGCCGTCACCCCGGCGGTGCTCGGCAAGCGGTTCACGATGAACCCTGTGCTCATCCTGATCGCGCTGAGTTATTTCACTTGGATCTGGGGAGTGCTGGGGGCGCTGCTTTCGGTGCCGATCCTGCTCACGCTGACCGCTTTCTTCGACCACGTGGGGCGCCCCAACCTCGTCGGCTTCCTGTTCGGAGAGCCGCTGTTCGGAGAACCACCCGTCGCCGAAGCGGCCGAAGGAGTGCCCGACGGCCCGCTACCCGCTCCTCACGAGCGCGAGCGGACCGTCTGAGCTTTCGCCCGATCAACCAGGATACTGCCAGGTAGATCCGCGCGTCAGGTTCTCGGCCGCGAAGCCCCAGTTAAGCTTTCCGTCGACGACCGCGTCGAGATAGGCCGGACGCGCATTCTGGTGGTCGAGATAGTAGGCGTGCTCCCACAGGTCGATCACCAGAAGCGGATTGCAGTCCTGGTCGGCCATCGTGTCGCCATCGTGGGTTTCGCCGATCTCGAGCTTGCCGCCCTTCTCGACGAGCCACACCCAGCCGCTGGCGAAGTGGCCTGCACCCTTTTCCTTGAGCTCTTTCTTCAGCCCGTCGAGCGAGCCGAAGGCATCATCGACCATCGTCTTGAGTTCGTCGCCGAGGTGACCGGGGTGCTCGCACAGCGAGTGCCAGTAGAAACCGTGGTTCCAGCTCTGTGCCGAGTTGTTGAAAAGACCCTGGTTGGACCCGCGCGCCTTGGCGATCACTTCCTCGAGCGTGGCATCGGCCATGTCGGTGCCCTCGATCGCGGCGTTGGTTTTGTCGATATACGCCTTGTGATGCTTGCCGTGGTGGTAGCTCAGCGTTTCGGCCGAGATCGCCGGGGCGAGCGCGGTGTCGGAATAGGGCAGCGGCGTGACTTCGAAGGGCATGATGTACTCCAATGAACAGGCTGTTCATGGAGTCCAATGCTTGAGGCGCGCTACGGTTGCGTGTCGCCCGCCCTTTTTCGATCGACCGCGGCCGCGAGGCCGACGTCGGCGGTGACGTTGCCCAGTGTGCGCATGAGGTCGGGCATCATCTCGACGGCGACCAGCAGCGCGAGCGGGCCGATCGGCACGCCCATCGCCAGCGCGATCGGGCCGACCGAGATCACGAAGCTGATCGTCCCCGGCAGGCTGACCGAGCCGATCGCGATGATGAACGCGACCGCCGCGCCCGCCACCAGCGTCAGGGCGGACAGCTCCACCCCGGCCAGGTGCGCGACGTAGATCGCCACGGCCATGTTCATCGCCGGGCTCGTCGCGCGGAAGATCGCGACTGCCAGCGGCAGGACGAATTCGGCGGTTTCCTCGCGCAGGTCGAGCTTGCGCGCGCTCACCAGCATGGCCGGGAGGCTGGCCAGCGAGCTCTGGGTGGAAAGCGCCACGGTCTGCGCCGGAATCAGGGCCTTGCCGAAACGCAGCGGCGAAATTCCTCCGCCGAGCCACGCCAGCAGGTACCCGCCGACGAAGATCACCGAGCCGACCGCCACGACGATCAGGATGTAGTGCGCGAGCGTTGCGAAGGCCGCGCCGCCGCTGGCCGCGCCCACCCCCACCGCCAGCGCGAAGACGCCGACCGGCGCCACCCACAGCACCCAGCCGATGATCAGCAGCATGGCGTTGGCGAGCGCGCGGAAGACGCCCAGCAGCGTCGTGCGCTGTTCGTCGGGCAGTTTCGACACCGCCACCGCGAAGGCGGCGAAGAACAGCGTCAACGGCAGCATCGCGGTCTCCGCTGCGGCCTTCACGACGTTCGAGGCGACGAGCGATTCCACGAAAGCGGCAAGGCCCGGAACCTCCTGCGCCTCACCGCCCGCCGAAAGCACGCCCGCGGCCGCGGCGGGCGGCGGGAACAGCTCGAGCAGCAGCGGGGTCAGGAATGCGCTCATCAGCCCCGAAAAGGCGAGCACCCCCGCGACGATCAGGAGCATCCGCCGCGCCGTCGCCCCGGCCCGCGCCGCCATCGCCATCTGGGCGATGCCGATCACCAGCAAGCCCGCGACCAGCGGCACGATCGTCGCCTGCAGCGCGCGCAGCCACAGCGCACCGACCGGTGCGGTCACCGCGAGAACCTCTTCGAGGGCGCTCGTGCGCGCCATGACGATCCCGGTCAGCAGCCCCGCGATCAGCCCCGCGAGCGTCCAGCCGGCGGGAATGCGCACCGTTACCAGCTGGCGCTCGGTGCGCGCGCCGGCTGCTTCGCCAAGGCTTTCCTGCATCAGCGCGATCCTTTCGCGAACGCGGCGGTGTCACACCGAAACACCGATTTCGCGAAACGCCGCGGATCCTGTTTAATCCATGACAGGAGACACTTATCGAGAAAACCGGGGTTGGATTCGTGACCTTGCATTCTCGCTCCCTCGCCGTCCCGGGCCCATCAGTCGACCCAACGGTCCCGATGCCATAGCGAGCCGAATGCGTGTAGGACAGCCTCCTCACTAGTGACATCGCGCCCTCCCCGCGCCATTGCGCTGGGCGAGACGATACGAGGTTCGCATAACGACATGGCACGCAAGTTCTTCGGTACCGACGGCATACGCGGGCGCACCAACGCCGGGGTGATGACCGCCGCCACCGCGATGAAGGTCGGCCAGGCCGCGGGCCGCCATTTCCTGCGCGGCAGCCACCGCCACCGCGTGGTCATCGGCAAGGACACCCGCCTGTCGGGCTACATGCTCGAGAACGCGCTCGTCGCCGGGTTCACCAGCGTCGGGATGGACGTGGTGATGACCGGCCCCCTGCCCACCCCCGCCATCGCGCTACTCACCCGCGAACTGCGCGCCGACGTGGGCGTGATGATCAGCGCGAGCCACAACCCCTACGAGGACAACGGCATCAAGCTGTTCGGCCCGGACGGCTTCAAGCTGTCCGACGAGGACGAGCTGGCGATCGAGGCGCTGATCGACGAGGACCCGGTGCTCGCCGACGCTGCGGAAGTCGGCCGCGCCCGCCGCATCGACGATGCCCGCGGGCGTTATATTCACGCGGTCAAGCAGTGCGTTGCGAACGACATCCGCTTCGACGACCTCAAGGTCGTGGTCGATTGCGCCAACGGGGCCGCCTACCAGGCCGCGCCGTCGGCGATATGGGAACTGGGCGCCAAGGTCATCCCGCTCGGCGTTTCGCCCAACGGCACCAACATCAACCGCGACGTCGGCTCGACTTCGCTGGCGGCGATCAAGGCCAAGGTGGTCGAGGAAGGCGCGGATATCGGCATCGCGCTCGATGGCGACGCCGACCGGCTGATCGTGGTCGACGAAAAGGGCCAGACGGTCGACGGCGACCAGATCATGGCGCTGATCGCCTTGCGCATGAAGGAGCGCGGCTCGCTGCGCGGCGGCGGCGTGGTGGCGACGGTGATGTCCAACCTCGGCCTCGAACGGCACCTGCAGGCGAACGGCCTTACCCTTGAGCGCACTGCGGTCGGCGATCGCTATGTGCTGGAGCGGATGCGCGAAGGCGGCTTCAACGTCGGCGGCGAGCAGTCGGGCCACATGATCCTGCTCGACCACGGCACCACCGGCGACGGCACGGTCGCGGCGCTGCGCGTGCTCGCCAGCCTCGTGCGCTCGGGCAAGCGCGCGAGCGAACTCCTGCACCAGTTCGACCCCGTGCCGCAGCTTCTCAAGAACGTCCGCTACTCCGGCGGAAAGCCGCTGGAACACGCCGCGGTCAAGGCGGCCATCGCCGACGCGGAAGCCGAGCTTTCCGGCAAGGGGCGGCTCGTCATCCGCGCTTCGGGCACCGAACCGCTGATCCGCGTCATGGCCGAGGGCGACGACGCGGGCCAGGTCGAGCGGGTGGTCGACACCATCTGCGATGCCGTGAGGAGCGCCGCCTGATGCCGCTCGAAATGCGCCCAGACTGCGAACGCTGCGGAACCGACCTGCCGGCCGAGGCGCCCGGCGCGTTCATCTGCAGCTTCGAATGCACCTTCTGCGCGGAATGCGCCGACGCGCTCGACGATCGCTGCCCCAACTGCGGGGGCGAGCTGATGGACCGGCCGACCCGGGCGAAGGCCCTGCAGGCGAAATACCCGTCGTCGACGGAGCGGAAGTTCCGCGGGTGACGAGGACTCCGCCCCGCATCCTCGCCATCGCCGGATCCGACAG
The DNA here is from genome assembly GCF_001698205.1 of Tsuneonella dongtanensis. Taxonomy (NCBI): domain Bacteria; kingdom Pseudomonadati; phylum Pseudomonadota; class Alphaproteobacteria; order Sphingomonadales; family Erythrobacteraceae; genus Tsuneonella; species Tsuneonella dongtanensis. The sequence goes on along the minus strand of NZ_CP016591.1, from coordinate 1,236,176 downwards.
TTCGGGCGGCGCGGGCATCCAGGCCGACATCAAGACCATCGCCATGCTCGGCGGATATGCGATGACCGCGATCACCACGGTGACCGCGCAGAACACCGTCGGCGTGCAGGCCATCGCGCCGATGAGCGGCGACGTGGTGGCCGAGCAGATCCGCTCGTGCCTGTCCGATATCGGCGCTGACGCGATCAAGGTCGGCATGGTCCATGACCTCGAGATCATCGAGGGGATCGCCGGCGCGCTCGATGCCCTGCCCGAAGGCGCGCGGGTGGTGCTCGATCCGGTGATGATCGCCACTTCCGGCGCGGCGCTGATCGCGCCCGAGGCGATTGCCGCGCTGAAGGAACGCCTGTTCCCGCTGGCGACGGTGATCACGCCCAATTTTCCCGAACTCGAGCACCTCGCGGGACGCACCCTGCCCGATCGCGACGAAATCGCAGCGGCGTCCCTCGCCCTGGCCCAGCAGTACGGCTGCGCGGTCCTCGCCAAGGGCGGTCACGCCCCGTCGGACGACGAAGGTGACGATCGCATCGTCGACCTGCTGATGATGCCCGACGGGGAATTCGCGCAATTCGCCGACCCGCGGATCGCTACGGTCCATACCCACGGCACGGGCTGTACGCTGTCGTCCGCGATCGCGACCCTGCTCGGCCACGGCCTGCCGCTCGAGCATTCGGTCAGGCTCGCCCGGCAGTTCGTGCGCCGCGCCATCGCGGCCGCACCCGGTTTCGGACGGGGCGGAGGGCCGCTCGGCCACCAGGCGGTGCGCGGCCTCGACTGACCGCCGGGGTTCGGCCCCTAGTCGCCGAGGTCGTAGAATGCCTTGATGTGGCCCCAGGCCTCGTCGGCAGTCTCGCACCAGCGGAACAGGTCGAGATCCGTCTTCGAGATCGTCCCTTCTTCGGCGAAGGCCTCCCAGTCGATGATCCGGGTCCAGAAGTCCTTGCCGAACAGCAGGATCGGCATCGGGCGGATCTTGCCGGTCTGGATCAGGGTCAGCAGCTCGAAGAACTCGTCGAACGTGCCGAAACCGCCGGGGAACACGGCGACCGCCTTGGCGCGCAGCAGGAAGTGCATCTTGCGCAGCGCGAAGTAGTGGAACTGGAAGCTGAGATACGGCGTGACGAAACGATTCGGCGCCTGCTCGTGCGGAAGCACGATGTTGAGCCCGATCGATTCGGCCCCGGCATCGCTTGCGCCCTTGTTGGCCGCCTCCATGATCGACGGCCCGCCGCCCGAGCAGATCACGAACTGGCGCTTTCCGTCCTCGACGATCGCGCGTTCGCTGACCATCCGGGCGAGCTTGTAGGCCTCGTCGTAATATTTGGCCTTGGCCGCGAGCCGCTCGGCGACGACCTTGTTCTCCTCGTTCGCGTTCTTGACCAGCGCTTCGGCGTGGTCGGGCGAAGGAATGCGGGCAGAGCCGTACATCACCAGCGTCGAACCCACGCCGGCCTCGTCGAGCAGCATCTCGGGCTTCAGGAGCTCGAGCTGGAAGCGCACGGGCCGCAATTCCTCGCGCAGCAGGAAATCGGTATCCTGGAACGCCAGCCGGTAGGCCGGATGGCGGGTCTGCGGCGTGTCGGGCGTGCTCTTTTCGGAGAACGCCGCTTCCTGCTCGGCGCGGTAAAACTTGCGATGGGAAAGATCGCGCTCTTCTCGTTCGGTCATTGGACGTCCGATAGGCGCGCCGCGCACGGCGCACAATGGTCTGGGGAGGGCAGGACTGCCAGCGCTGGATGCCCCGCAAGGATTCGAACCTTGATTGACGGAGTCAGAGTCCGCTCTCTTACCATTAGAGGACGGGGCATCACCGGCGGCGAAGGCGGCGTGCCGCCTCGCGAGGGGGCGCACTTAGTTTCGCTTGCGCGCCCGGTCAAGGGCGCGCGGCCTCGCGGTGCTTGCCGTTCGCGCCGCTCATCGCTAGCATCGGCGCCAGGTCCCTGCTCCGCTTCGGGTCGAGCGGCGCGGGAGGAACAGAAAGTATTGTAATGGCGGGTCTATTTCCGCCGGACACGAACAAGAATTCGGGAAGGAAGACAGGCGGCAAAAGGGGCAGATCGTCCGGCAAGGTAGCCGATTTCCGCTACAAGCGTCCCTCGCAGTCCACTCCCCCGAGCAACGGTGCAGCGCCGAAAAGCGTCGCGCAGGTCATCCCCCAGGGGGATCGCAGCACGCGCCGCCAGGCCTATGCCGCGCTCGACCTGGGCACCAACAACTGCCGCCTGCTGATCGCCCGCCCCGAAGGCGAGCACTTCACCGTCATCGATGCCTTCAGCCGCGTGGTTCGCCTCGGCGAGGGACTGGCTGCCAGCGGCCGTCTTAGCGATGAGGCGATGGACCGCGCGCTCGGTGCACTGCAGGTCTGCGCCGAGAAACTGCGCCGCCGGAACGTGTTCCTTGCCCGCTCGGTGGCGACCGAAGCGTGCCGGCGTGCCGCGAACGGCGCCGCGTTCATCGACCGGGTGCGGGCCGAGACCGGCATCGCGCTCGACATCATCTCCGCGCAGGAAGAGGCGCGACTCGCCGTGCTCGGGTGCCACATCCTGCTGGAACAGGGGCACGGTCCCGCGGTCATCTTCGATATCGGCGGCGGGTCGACCGAACTCGTCCTGATCGAACCGGGCGAGCGGGTGCCGCGAATCATCGACTGGGCGAGCGTGCCCTGGGGCGTCGTCTCGCTGACCGATACCGTGGGCCGGGGCGAAGGGTCTTCGGAGGCCGATCGTCTCGAGCGCTACAATCGCATGCGGATGCTGGTGTCGGACAGCTTCGCCCCGTTTGCCGAGCGCGTCGTCGGCGCGTCGCGCGCCGAGGATATCCGCCTTCTCGGCACCAGCGGAACGGTCACGACGCTCGCCAGCCTGCACCTCGAGTTACCGCAATACGACCGCCGCGCGGTCGACGGCCTGATCGTCCCCGCCGCCTCGATGCGCGACATCAGCGTGCGGCTTTCCACGATGGCGCCGGAGGATCGCCGGCAACTGCCGTGCATCGGCAACGACCGCGCCGACCTCGTGGTGGCGGGTTGCGCCATCCTCGAATCGATCCTCGACATCTGGCCGGCCGAGAAGCTCGGCGTGGCCGACCGCGGCATCCGCGAAGGTATCCTGCGCAGCCTGATGGCGGGCAGCCTCACACCGATTCGCAGCCAATGACCCGGTCGGGAGGCCGGTCGGGCAAGGATCCCGGCAAGCGGGTGAAGACCGCGCGCGGTCGCACCGCATCCTCGAACCGCTGGCTGTCGCGCCAGCTCAACGATCCCTACGTCCGCCAGGCCAAGGCCGAGGGCTATCGCAGCCGCGCGGCCTATAAGCTGATCGAGCTCGATGAGAAGTTCGGCATCCTGAAGGGCGCGAAGCGCGTGGTCGATCTCGGCGTGGCGCCGGGCGGCTGGGCGCAAGTCGTGCGCAAGAAGCGCCCGCAGGCCGCGGTCGTCGGCATCGACCTTCTGCCCACCGAACCGCTCGAGGGCGCCACCTTCCTCGAGATGGATTTCATGGCCGACGCCGCCCCCGCCGCGCTGGTCGAGGCGCTCGGCGGACAGGCCGACCTCGTGCTGTCGGACATGGCGGCCAACACGGTGGGCCACAAGGCAACCGACCACCTGCGCACGATGGGCCTCGTCGAAGCGGCAGCCTGGTTTGCGGTCGAGAACCTGGAGCCGGGCGGCGCCTTCGTCGCCAAAGTCTTTGCCGGCGGCACCGACGCGGACATCCTCGCGCTGCTCAAGAAGCATTTCCGCTCCGTAAAGCATGCCAAGCCCCCTGCCAGTCGCAAGGACTCGAGCGAATGGTACGTCATCGCGCAGGGGTTCAAGGGAACCTGAGAGCATGCCAACCGTTGGGCGGTTCAAAGGGCCACCTCCATTTCGGGGTGAAGCTTCGTCGCGCGCGTCATGGTGGGCTGCTGCGGACGACTGAGCGACAACGAGCCCAGGAGTCGCACAATGGAAATGCGTTTAGTCGTCGCCTACGCGATCATCGCCGCGATCGCGATCGCCCTTGCGGTCGGCACCATGGTCTGGCGATCGCGGGTCCTCGAGCGCCGACGCATCATGCGTGGCCATTCGCGCCGGGCTTGATACCGATGGGCGCGCCCGAGCGCGCCCGACATCACTGAACCGGAACGGTGCTCTTCGCAGGGCCTTCGCCCGCGGGGGCTGCGACCGCGCCTGCCGCATCCGCGCCTGCCGTCGCCGCCGGACCTGCCGCCGCCGTCGGATCGCCGGCTGCGGCCGCTTCCGCATCTTCGGCCGCAGGGGCCGCGGCGGGGGTCGGCAAGGCCGGGCCGCCGCCCTGCTGCTTCATGTAGAGGATGATGTTGGCACGATCCTGCGCGTTCGACAGGCCGGCGAAGCTCATCTTCGTTCCCGCGGCGAATGCCTTCGGGCTCTTCAGCCAGGCATCCATGTTCTCGTAAGTCCACTCGCCGCCGTGGCCGGAGAGCGCGCTTGAATAGGCAAAGCCGGCAGCGTGCTTGCCGATCGGGGTTCCGAGCACTGCGTAGAGGTTCGGACCCTGCTTGGCAGCACCGCCCTGGTCGAAGGTGTGGCAGGTGCCGCAGCGGCCCTGCGCGGCCTTCTCGCCCGCAGCCACGTCGCCCGAGGCGAGCAGCGTCGCGAGATCCGGACCCGATTCCCCGCCGACGCCCTCTTCCTCGACGCCTTCGATGGGATAGCCCATCTCGTGCGGACGGTGGGGCTTGTCGGCCTGGAAGTACTTCGCGCTCACGCTCGAAAGGCCGAGCGCGATGATGCCGGAGAACAGGACCCAGCCAGCGGCGGTGTTGAAACGATCTTGCATGCGTGCAGTGATCCGCGATTAGGATTGGACGTGCGGGTTTGCGCCGCGCTCTAGTCAGCGCCGCCCCCGCGCGCAAGTGCCCTGACGCTCCCACTCCCCGTGAATGTGTCACTTTCGCCGGATGGCCGCTTGCGGCTCGATGGGCCCCCGGCTACGCGCCGCCGCGAGATGAGCAGTTTCCCCGCCCCCGCGCGCGCGATGGTCGAAGCGATGCAGGCGTCGGCCGCCGAGGACCCCGCACGCGCGGTCGCCTTCGCCGGAGCGCCCGGCGCGAACTCGCACCGCGCCGCGCTGGAGATGGTGCCCGGTTGCCTCCCGCTGCCGTGCTTCTCGTTCGAGGACGCGATCGACGCGGTGAAGGCTGGCCGCGCGGGCTGTGCGGCGATCCCGATCGAGAACAGCCAGCACGGCCGCGTGGCGGACATTCATTTCCTGCTCCCCGAAAGCGGCCTCAAGATCGTCGCCGAACACTTCCTGCGCATCAACCACGCCCTGATGGCGCTGTCCGAGGGCCCGTTCGAGGCCGCGTACAGCCACCCCCAGGCGCTGGGTCAGTCGCGCCGCTACTTGCGCGAGCGGGGCATCGTGCCGCTCAGCTATGCTGACACCGCCGGCGCGGCAGCCCACGTTGCCGAGCGCGGCGAGGCGGCCATCGCGGCCATCGCCCCGCCCCTTGCCGCCGAGCTCTACGGCCTGAAGATCGTGGAGAGCGACGTCGAGGATGCGGCCGACAACACCACCCGGTTCCTTCTCCTCGCAGCCGAGGCGCTGGACCCCGCCACGATCGGTCGGACCGCGATCACCACCTTCGTGTTCGAGGTGAAGAACGTGCCGGCCGCGCTCTACAAGGCGCTGGGAGGGTTCGCGACCAACGGGGTCAACATGACCAAGCTCGAAAGCTACCAGGCGGGCGCGAGCTTTTCGGCGACGATGTTCTATGCCGACATCATCGGCGCCCCGGGCGAGCCTGCCGTCGACCGCGCGCTCGAGGAACTGGCGTTTCATTGCAAGGAATTGCGCATGCTCGGCACATACCCGCAGGAACGCGCGCGGGGTTAGTTGCGCAGTAATGAGTGGCGTGCCACCACGGGCGATGTGACAAGCACGGGCGCAGGGGACATCGCGGACGCAGGCAAGGCGTGGGAAGCCGTGCGCGCCGACGATACCATCCAGTTCGCTCCCCTCCCCGTCCGACCGGAGAAGCCGCCGGAGCCGCCTGGGTGGCTCGAAGCGCTTTTCCGATGGCTCGGCGAAATGCTCGAACCCGTCGGCCGCGCATTCGGCATGAGCTGGCCGGTCTTCAAGTGGGTGCTGCTGGCGATCGGCATTGCGCTCGCGCTGCTGCTGGTATGGCGCATGGTCGCGCCGGCCCTCGGCTGGCGGCCGCAAAGGCGCGCCGAGATCGACGACGCCGGATGGACGCCCGAGGCCGCGGCGGCGCTCGCGCTGCTCGAGGACGCCGACCGGCTCGCGGCCGAGGGCCGCTACGACGAAGCGACCCATCTCCTTTTACAGCGAAGCGTCGGCCAGATCGCCGAGGCGCGTCCCGACCTCGTCGAACCGGCGACGACCGCGCGCGAGCTGTCGACGATCGCCGCGCTGCCCGAAGGCGCCCGGACCGCGTTCGGGGTGATCGCTGCCCGTGTCGAACGGAGCCTGTTCGCCCTGCGAGCGCTGGGCGTTGACGACTGGCAGGCCGCCCGCGCCGCCTATGCCGAGTTCGCGCTCGCGCCGATCGCACGAGCCCAGCCGTGAACGGCGCGTTCAACCCCCGCACGGTCCTCGGCGTCCTCGTGGTGGGCGCGCTCGCCTTTCTCGCGATGCTCTGGTTCATCGGCCAGGGCGATACCGGCTCGGGTCCGGACAACGGGGAGGCGCACGCGGCGGGTCATGGTCTGGCGGGATACGCGGGCCTCGCCGACTTGCTCGAGCGACAGGGGTACGAGGTCGAGCGATCGCGGAACCCGGGCCGGCTCGACGACGAGGTCCTGCTGGTGCTCACGCCGACCCCATGGACCGATGCCGACGACCTTGCCGAAGCCATCGGCAAGCGGCGCTACGCCGGCCCGACTCTCGTCATCCTCCCCAAGTGGTATGCCTTGCCGCTGCCGGGCGGCACCAAGGACGCGAAGAAAGGCTGGGTCCGCCTTGCGGGTGCCGGCGCACCGGGCTTTGCCAAGGACCTCGAGGACCAGCTCGAGATGGCAGTCAAGGTCGAGGCGCTGAAAGGCGGTCCGGCGGACTGGCAAGGGCTTGGCCTTGCCGGCGCGCTGCCCGATCGCGGGAAGGTCTTGGGCCTCGACGGCGGCCCCTTCGTCGGGCTGGTGAGCGATTCTGCCGGGCGTGACCTCGTCGGGTTCGCCGACGACCGAGGTTGCTACGCCGTGCTCGAGGACGCCGCCGGGGTGGAGCCGCTCGGCGAGGACGAGTGCGAGGCGAAGTGGGCGGTAACCGTCGCCTTCGAGCCAGACCTGTTCAACAACTGGGGCATGGCCGACCGCAACCGTGCGCAGCTCGCCGCCCGGGTCGTCGACCTGGCGAGCGAAGGCGAGGATTTCCCGATCGTGTTCGACCTGACGCTGGCGGGGCTCGGCGGGCAGCGGAACCTGCTGACGCTGGCGTTCACTCCGCCGTTCCTTGCCGCCACGCTGTGCCTGATCCTTGCGCTGGGCATCGTGGCGTGGCGCGCGTTCGGCCGGTTCGGGCCGCCGCTTCACGAAGGACGCGCGGTCGCGTTCGGCAAGACCCAGCTCGCGGCCAACTCCGCCGGCTTTTTGCGCCGCAGCGGGCGCCTGCACCTGCTCGCCGCCCCCTATGCTGCGATGATCGCGCGGCGTCTGGCGAACGCATTCGGGCTGCGCAGCGCGGATCCCCGGGCGATCGACGCCGCGCTGGCCCGGCGCGCGCCCGACGCAGCGCCTTTCTCGACCCTTGCCGCGCGGCTCGAGGCCGCACGGGGACCCAACGAATTGCTGCGCGCCGCGCACGCCCTCCACACGCTCGAAAGGACTGCCCGCTTATGACCATCCCGCTCGACGAAGTCCGCACGCTGGCCTCCGCAATCCGCGGCGAGGTGGCGAAGGCGGTCGTCGGCCAGGAGGAGGTGGTCGAGCACCTGCTCGTCGCCCTGCTGGCCGAAGGGCACGTGCTGCTCGAAGGGCCGCCGGGAACCGCCAAGACCCTGCTCGCGCAATGCTTCGCCGCTTCGCTGGGGCTCGACTTCGGCCGCATCCAGTTCACGCCCGACCTGTTGCCCGGCGACATCCTGGGATCGAACCTGTTCAATTTCCAGACGAGCCAGTTCACCCTCACCCGCGGGCCGATCTTCTGCGACCTGCTGCTGGCGGACGAGATCAACCGCACCCCGCCCAAGACGCAGGCCGCGCTGCTCGAAGCGATGCAGGAACGCCGCGTCACGCTCGATGGCGAAACCCACGCGCTGCCGTCGCACTTCATGGTGGTCGCGACGCAGAACCCGATCGAGAGCCAGGGCGTCTACCCCCTGCCAGAGGCGCAGCTCGACCGCTTTCTCTTCAAGCTCCTGGTGCCCTACCCCACGGCCGAGGAAGAGGCGGCGATCGTCGACCGCTTCGGCCAGCGTTTGGGCCCGCCGCGCCCTTCGGACTTCGGCATTGCGGCGGTCGCCGACGCGGCGCGGATCGACGCCGCGGGCGCGGCGCTCGATCAGGTGACGGTCGCGCCTGAGATCGTCGACTACGTCGTCCGGCTCGTGCGCGGCACCCGCGAAAGCGCCGACCTGTCGAGCGGCGCATCGCCGCGCGCCGCCGTCGCGCTGGCGGGAGCCGCCCGCGCCCGCGCTGCCCTCGAAGGGCGCGATTACGTTGTCCCGGACGACGTCAAGGCGCTCGCCACCGCCGTGCTACGCCACCGCCTCGTCCTCAGCCCTCCGGCCGAGATCGAGGGGCGCCTGGTCGAGGACCTCGTCGGCGAGCTGATCGAGCGGACCGAAGCGCCGAGGTGATGCCCTCGTGATCGTCCCCACTGCCCGCACGGCATGGATCGCGGCGCTGTTCGCGCCGGTGGCGCTGATCGTCGCGGCCTCGACCCCGGGCGCCTGGACGGTCGCCCCGGCGGCGGCGCTGGTGCTTGTGTTGCTGGTACTGCTCGACGGCGCGATGGCGGGACGACTGATCGAATGGCGGGTCGTCGCGCCGGCCGACAGCGAGGTGGGTGAGCCGCTGGTGGTGCGGGTGCTGGTCGACCTTGCGGGCCGCGTGCCGGGCGGATCGATCGAAGCCACTCTCGCATTCGATCCGCGCCTCGATCCCTCGGGCCGCACCGCGATGGCGCTTGGCCCGGCCGACGGCGCATGGCAGGGCGAAGCGACCGTCAGGCCGGTGCGCCGCGGGACGGCGCCGCTGGAGCGCGTCTGGCTCCGCTGGAGCGGTCCGCTCGGCCTCGGCGCGCGACTGGCCACGCACTCCCTCGACCAGGCGGTGCGCATCTGGCCCGACCTTTCGCCCGTCCGCAGCCCGGCGCTTCAGCATTTCATGCGCGACGCCTCGCTCGGCACCGTCGCCCGGCGCATCCGCGGCGAAGGCACCCAGTTCGAGGCGCTCAGCGAATACCAGCCGGGCATGGACCGGCGGCGGATCGACTGGAAGTCGAGCGCACGCCACTCGCGGCTCTATGCCCGCGAGAACGAGGCCGAGCGCAACAACCAGATCGTCTTCGCCTTCGACTGCGGGCAGGCCATGTGCGAGCCGGTCGAGGGATTGCCGCGGATCGATCGCGCGGTCAGCGCCGCGCTCACCGCCGCCTGGGTGGCGATCAAGGGCGGCGACCGGGTGAGCCTGTTCGGCTTTGCCCGGCGGCCCGAAGTCATGACCCCGTTCTATGGTGAGACGCGCGCATTCCACCGCCTGCAATCGGCCGCCGCCGCGCTCGATTACCGTGCCGAGGAGCCGAACTTCACGCTCGCCCTGGCGACGCTCGCGGCGCGCCTCAGGCGGCGCAGCATGATCGTCCTGTTCTCGGAGTTCTCCGATCCGACGAGCGCCGAGCTGATGGTGGAGAGCCTCGGGCGGCTAGTCGACAAGCATCTCGTCCTGTTCGTGACCGTCGAGGACAGCGAACTCGCCGCGATCCAGCGCGAAGAGCCTGCCACGATCGACGCGCTGGCCACCGCGGTCGCCGCGGACACCCTCGCCCGCCAGCGCGCGCTGGTGCTCCAGCGCCTGCGCCAGCTGGGCATCGACGTGATCGAAGCGCCGTGGGACGCGATCGGATATCGCCTCATCGACCGCTACCTCGACGCAAAGCGCAAGGGAGCGATCGCGTGACCGCACTTGCCACCGATGGAGGGGCGATCGAGGCCGCGGTGCTGCGCTCGGACCGGTTTCGCCTGGCGCGCGAGGACGACTGGAAGCGGCTCGAACGCATCGTCGGCGAGATGGAGAAGGGGCGTTTCCGCAAGCTGTCGGACGAGGACGTGCTGGCACTTCCCGCGCTCTACCGCACGGCCGCATCGAGCCTGTCGGTCGCGCGCGAGACGTCGCTCGATGCGGCAACCCTCGCCTACCTTGAGGGTCTCGTGCAGCGGGCCTGGTACCAGGTCTACGGCCCGCGGCAGGGTTTCGCCCGGTGGTTCGCCGAATTTCTCGGCGGAGGCCTCAGCGCCGCGGTGCGCGGCATCTGGCTCGACATATGCATTGCCCTCGCGGTCATGATCGCGGGCGGCATCGCGGGCTGGCTGCTCGTCCATCAGAACGAGGACTGGTACTGGACCCTCGTCCCGAGCCAGTTCGCCGACACCCGTGTGCCGGGAGCCAGCCGCGAAGTTCTGCTGAAGGCGCTCGGCACCGAAGAGACCGCGGCTGGCCTCAGCGGCTTCGCGGCATTCCTCTTCCAGAACAACGCCGGGGTTGCGATCCTCGCCTTCGCACTGGGGTTCGCCTTTGGAATTCCGACGCTGATGCTGCTGCTGAAGGAAATGGCGACGCTCGGCGCGATGATATGGCTGTTTTCGACACAGGATCTGACGCTGGATTTCATCGCCTGGCTGTCGGTCCACGGCACGACCGAACTGTTTGCGATCCTGCTCGCCGGTGCGGCGGGACTCCATGTCGGGCGCGCGATGGCGTTTCCCGGAGACCGCTCGGTGATGGCCGCGACCGCCGCCGCCGGGAGACGCGCGGCTACGGTCATGGCCGGGGTCGTGCTCATGCTGGTTATCGCCGCGCTGCTCGAAGCGTTCCCGCGCCAGCTCGTGGGGGAAACGTGGGAGCGACTGACGATCGGCGGCGCGATGCTCGCCGGCTGGCTCGCCTACTTCTTCGCGTTCCGCCGCAGACCCTCGGGGCAGGCATCGTGACCGCGGCATCGGCACGATACGATGCGAAGCGTCGGCGCACGGTGGTGACACCCGAGGGCATTGCCCTGCCCTTCGTGCTCGCGACGCGCGGCGCAAGGGCGGGGGCGCTGTTCATCGACTACCTCATCCTGCTGTTGGGGACGATCGCGGTCACGACGCTTTTCGCATGGGTCGCGGGCGGCCTCCAAGGGCTCGACGATGGCGGCCGGAAGGGCGGCGCAGGCGAATTCCTGCAGATCGTGTGGATGCTGTTCTGGTTCCTTGCGTGGAATGGCTACTTCCTCGCATTCGAGCTCGGTCCACGGGGAGCGACGCCGGGCAAGCGCATCCTGGGCATCCGGGTGGCCGCCCGCCCCGAGCAATCCGGAGGCGGCGGCAGGTTGACCGCGGAGGCGGTGATCGCGCGAAACCTGCTGCGCGACATCGAGCTGTTCCTTCCCCTCGTCCTGCTCCTGGTCGCACCCAGCGGCGAAGCCGGTTCGGCGGGGATCGCCGGGCTCGTGTGGCTCCTCGTCTTCGCGCTGTTTCCGTTCTTCAACCGCGACTCGCTGCGGGCCGGCGACCTTGTGGCGGGCACTTGGGTGGTCGAGGCGCCGCGGACCAGGCTGGCGCAGGCGCTCTCGATCGAAGGCGCGGCACGCGGTCCCAGCGCAGCGACCGGTGCGACCTATCGCTTCGGAGATGCGGACCTCGCCGTCTATGGCGAGCACGAGCTCCAGACGCTGGAACGCGTGTTGCGCGAGAATCGGCCGGAAGCGATCGTATCGGTCCACGCTGCGATCTGCCGAAAGATCGGGTGGGATCCGGGCTCCGGCGACGAACGCGCGTTCCTGGAAGCCTATTACGCGCAGCTGCGCGCCCGGCTCGAGGGAGGGATGCGCTTCGGCAAGCGAAAGGCGGACAAGTTCAGCACCGGCTGAACCCGCCCGCCTTTTCCCCCTGCCTGAGAGGCTAGGTTACTTCTTCCATTCCTGCTTGCGCAGCAGCATCGAGCCGCCGACGGTGCGGTAGGTCGCACGCCCAGCCGATTCCTCCTGCAGCTTCTGCTCGGTCCGCTTGTAGCGTTCCATCATGATCTTACGGCGCTTCTCGCCTTCCGCATTGTCGATGAACTTCGGGAAATAGCGGACGATGTAGATGTCCGGCTCGCCCTTGCGCGGGAATTCGTTGGTCAGCAGTTCGTAGCGGGTGTTCCAACCCTGCGCGACGAAGAAGTCCTCGTTCGCGCGCCACTCGCCGGCGAGCCATTGGGCATAGCGCAGCGCGGCGCCGTCGCTCAGTTCGATGCCGGTCACTTCGACATAGTCGCCGCCAACGAGCGGATACGGATCGTCCTGCGCGAAGGCCGGAACCGAAACGACCAAAGCAGCCGCACCCAAGGCGGCCAGTCCGAGTTTCATCATCTGATATTCTCCCCAAAGCGACCCGCGCAAAAGCGCGCTCCTGCATGCTTTGGAGTCGGGCGACCCTTCGAATAGCCCCTATTGTACGGGCCGGCCCCAAGCCCTTGCACATTACCGGTAATTCCCGGCATGTCGAGTCTGCCGACCGCGGTCATTCGTTCGGCTTTCAGGGATAGCTTACCGATGCGAGGTTACTCCGTCCTGCACGATGATCTGACCGGTTCCGCGGTTCTTGCACTTCTCCAACTGCATCTCGACGAGATGCATCGCTGGTCTCCTGCGTGCAAAGTTCACGCGATGCCCGCCGAACGACTGCGCGCATCGGATGTGACGTTCTATTCCGCCTGGGACGGAAACGAACTGGCAGCGGTGGGTGCACTCAAGGATCTCGGAGACGGGCACGGCGAGCTGAAGTCGATGCGCGCCGCTCCGGCGTATCGCGGCAAGGGCGCGGGCCGCGCGATGCTCGACCATCTGATTGCCGAAGCCAAGGCGCGCGGAATGACCTGGCTCGGGCTCGAAACCGGCCGCCCTGCCCCGTTTGCCGATGCCCATCGTCTCTACGCTGCCAACGGATTTGCCGAATGCGCGCCCTTCGGAGACTATGTCTCCGACGAATTCAGCCTGTGCATGGAGAAGCGCCTGTGAGGATCGATCGGAGGGGCATCATCGTCGGCGCGGCGGCGGTCGCGGCGAGCGGCTGCGTGCCTCTGAATACCGCGCCCGACGGCAGGCTGGAGGCCAAGCTGCGGCTGATCGAGGTCGCCGCCGGCGGGCGCTTGGGGGTCGCGTTCGTCGACCCGGTCCAGCGGCTGACGCTGGGATACCGGGCGGGCGAACGCTTTCCGATGGCCTCGACATTCAAGGCCTCGCTCGCCGCGCTGTTGCTGGCGAAGGCGGACGATGTCGATGCCGACAGGGTCATGCGCTGGACCGAGGCGGACCTTCAGTCCTATGCCCCGTTCGCGAAAGAGCGACTGGCGACCGGCGCAACCTTGCGCGAACTGGCGCAGGCAGCGGTGGAGGCTTCGGATAACACCGCGGCGAACCTGCTGCTCGCGCGTCTCGGCGGCCCTGCGGCGCTCACCGCTTTCTGGCGCGCGTTCGGCGACGATGTCAGCCGCCTCGACGACATCGAACCGCAGCTCAATTTCGTGCCGCAAGGCGATCCGCGCAACACCACCACCCCCGCCGCGATGGCAGGCACGATTGGGCGGTTGCTGGGCGAAAGCGTGCTTCCGGTCCCATCGCGAGCGAGTTTGCGCAAATGGCTGGCGGGTGCGACGACCGGCCTCACGAAAGTCCGCGCAGGCGTGCCGAGCACTTGGGAAGCAGGCGACAAGACTGGCAACAGCGGCAACTGGCCGGGCATGGGTTATGCCCGCGGCGATATCGGCTATGTGGTCGGGCCTGCTTCCGAGCCGATCGCATTCGCGGTGTATCACCAGTCGCCGGTGGACGCCCCGATCGCCGCCGCAAAAGTCGACGAGGCCTTTGCCGAGGTCGGGCGCACGCTTACCACGTGGGTCCGCCGCAATTACACGATCGTGCTGACCTGACCGGTCACTCGTCGGCGAAGATCGCCACTTCGTTGAGGCCGTTGGCAGTGGCCCGGCCGCGGTACATGCCCGGAGTGTTCATCGAGAACACGGGCTCTCCGCTGGGGCTGACGACGATGACGCCGCCGTCTCCGCCGAGTTCGCCGACCTCGGCAATCACGCCATCGACGATGCCCTGAAGTACTTCGGTCGTCAGCGGCACGTCCTGCGTTTCGCCGGCCAGGGTCATGCGGCGCGCGGCCTTGACCCGCTCACAGATCGAATGGGCGACCGCCACGCGGATGAAGTATTCGCCCGACCCGGTCGCGCTTACAGCGCACGAGGCGTCGTCGGCATAAGTGCCGGCACCGATCAGCGGGCTGTCGCCGATGCGGCCCCACCGCTTGCCGGTCATACCTCCGGTCGAAGTACCCGCCGCGAGGTGGCCCGCGCTGTCACGTGCAACCGCACCGACGGTGCCGTACTTGAACTCGACATCGAGCGCGGACAGGTTCTTCGCCTTAAGCCTTTCGAGCTGCTCGCGCCGTTCCTCGGTGGCGAAAAATTCGGGCGGGACGATCTCCAGATCGCGGTCCATCGCGAACTCTTCGGCGCCCTTGCCCGACAGGAGCACGTGGCGTCCGTCTTGCATCACCGCCTTGGCGAGCAGGATGGGGTGGCGGACGACATGGACGCCTGCGATCGCACCGGCCTTGCGCCCGTTTCCGTCCATGATCGAGGCGTCGAGCTCGTTGATCCCCTCCCAGGTGAACACCGCCCCGCGGCCGGCGTTGAACTTGGGATCGTCCTCGAGGATCGTGATCGCTGCGGTCACCGCGTCGATCGACGTTCCGCCCTCGCGGAGGACCTTGGACCCTGCGTCGAGCGCAGCCTGCAGCGCGGTCCGGTACTCCGCCTGCTTCTCGGGTGTCATGCGGTCGCGCTGCAGGACGCCCGCACCGCCGTGGATCGCAAAGCTCCAGTCCGGCTTGGAAGGAGCATCGTGCGCCAAGGCCGGCATCGTGAATGTCATGGCGAGCCCCAGGATGGCGAGGAGAGATTTCCGCATTCCGGCGGGATAGCCGTCCGCAAGGGGTCTGTCGACGACTGCGCGCGAAGGCGACTTATCCACCGCCCGATTTCGCGAATTACCCTACGACATGATAGACTTGTGGCCTTATCGCTGAAGGGGAGAGCGGTGTTATGCAAATGGGAAGTTATCGCTTCGACGAAGCCCTGGCCTTGGAGATCGGGCAGAAGATCCTGCTCGCTCTGGCAGTCCTGGTCGCGACCTGGCTCCTGGCGCGAGCCGCCAAGTGGGCATTCGCAAAACTGGTCGACAACGTCGGCTTCTTCCGGCGTGCTACAGGGAGTGGTGCGAGCCTGGGAGAAAGCCTCGGCAAGATCGTAGGGCTGCTGATCTGGCTGTTCGGCCTGATGGTGATCCTGAGCGTTCTGGGCCTCGGCAACGTGGTCGGCCCGCTCGACACCTTGCTCGACAACGTCATGGCGTTCCTGCCGCGGCTCGTCGGTGCCGGGCTGATCTTCTTCATCGGCCTCATGATCGCCCGCATCGTGCGCGACATTGTTGTCACCGCCTTGCAGACGGTCGACTTCGACAAGTGGGCCAACCGTGGCGGCGTCGACACGATGACCGGCAACACCGCGATTTCGACCACGATCGGCACGATAGTCTATGCCCTGATCGTGATCTTCGTATCGATCCTGGCCCTCGACGCGCTCGACCTCGAAAGCGTCTCGGCACCTGCGAGCGGGATGCTCCAGCTCATCTTCGACGCGATCCCGCGGATCATCGGCGCGGCGCTGCTGCTCGGCATCGGCTACCTCATCAGCAAGTTCGTCGTGACGCTGATCAAGGAGGTGCTCGTCGGACTGGGCGTGGACCGGGCGATCGGCGCGACCGAGCTGCTGCCCGACAACACCACCGCGACCGACGTCATCGCACGGGTCACTCAGATCGCCATCGTGCTTTTCTTTGCCATCGCCGCGACCCGGTTGCTCGGTTTCCCCGAGCTGACCGCCATCCTCGACCAGGTGCTCGAGCTCGGCGGCCGTGTAGTCTTCGGCGCGGTCGTGATCATGGTCGGCTTCCTGATCGCGCGCCTTCTGGTGCGGATGATCAGCGGCGCGGGCGAGGAGAGCCTGGCGGCCACCATCGTGAAGTTCGCGACGATCTTCGTATTCACCTTCATGGGTCTCAGCTTCATGCAGGTGGGCGACGAGATCGTCAGGATATTCTTCGCCGCGCTGGTGATCGGCGGGGCAGTGGCGGCGGCGCTGGCCTTCGGGCTCGGCGGGCGCGACTGGGCAGGCCGCAAACTGGAGCAATGGGACGCCGAGCTGCCGGGCGGGCGCAGCCCGAGCGCGCGCACGCGCAAAACGGACGTTCCGCCCACGGTCTGACTTCAACCGGGATGGGAATTCGCCTACGGGGCGCAGGAGATGATCCTGCGCCCCGCTTCCTTGAACGATGTGGAAGAGCTGGTCTCGGTCGGCCGGCGCAGCTTCGCGGATGCATTCGGCCATCTCTATGCGCCCGAGGATCTCGAGAAGTTCTTCACGGAATGGCGCACGCAGGAGCGGTTCGCGGCCGCGGTCGAAGACGCCGATACGAGCCTGACGGTCTGCGAAATCGGCGGCGCGATCGTCGGGTACAGCCTGACCGTGGTCGGCAAGGGCATGGAGGAGCGGCCCGAACCCAAGCCAGCGTCGCCGGCCTTCCTCAACCAGCTCTACTGCCTGCAATCGGCGACCGGCCAAGGCATCGGCGCGGCGCTGATGGATGAGGTGATCAGCGAAGCGCGCCGGCGCTCCTGCGACGCCATCCAGCTATCGGTCTACAGCGAGAACTTCGGCGCCCAGCGATTCTATCAGCGGTACGGCTTCGTCAAGGTCGCGGACATAGACTTCTGGGTCGGCAATCACCGCGACGACGAGTTCCTGTACGAACTGCGCCTCTGAAGCCCTAGACCGCAGCGGGCGACCTGTTGGCGTCGCCCTTCTGACGCCAGGCCATGCGCTCGACGTGGAAGAATGCGACGACCATCAGGAAGGTCAGGTTGAGGAAGGCGAATTCCCCTCCGTCTTCCAGCCAGGCCTGGAAATTGGTCTGGGCAAGTGTGTGCGGACCCCACGTGACCATCATGTCCACGACCACCCCGAAAACCGCTGCGCAGCCGATGCCGCAGGCGATGTAGAGACTGCGCACCGCGGCCCGTGCCTGTGCCCCGAATACCGCGCTCGCCAGACCGATCAGCCAGAACCCGCCGATCATACCGAAAAACAGCATTTCGCCGATATCGTTGGCGTGCACCGGAGAATTGGCCGGGAGCGAAATGAACGGTGCGACCCAGTGTCCGAACTCCTCATGGAATTCCATCAGGTTGTCGAGCGTCAGCCAGACCATCAGAAGCGCGTTCGCAAGGTAGGCAGTCTGGCCCAGCCGGCGCCACATTGCGAAAAGCATCAGCGCACTCGAACCCGTCAGCGCGTACTCGAAGCACTCGCCAAGGCTGTGATCCTGCGAGATGAAGAACTGGGCGGGCAAGGCCGCGCCGGTCGCGTCTCCGTAATGCGCGGCAAGGTCGAGCCCGACGATGACCCCAACGAACGGTCCCAGCCAAAGGATCGCCGTGCGGATCGCCGGGCTCGTCAGAATGGCAAGAACTTCACTGCGGGCTTCGCCAGCGAGCGAATACATCCAGGCGATCAGGGCACGGTTCATCCGCTAGGGTCCTTCGAAACTGCCGGAAGGAAATAGCCGGTTTCCCGGGACCTGTCGGTTAACGCGGACCGTTATTATCGACCCGATTGATAGCCGGTCCCGCAGCGGGACAGCGTGCGACGTGGGGGTTAACTCAGATCCACTTCAAGCGCCGGAACAGGACGACGACCAACGCGGAGAGGAATACGCATGTGCCCGCGATGATCCAGAACCCGTAGGGGTGCCCCGGCATGTCCGCCCACGGCATTCCGCCGACGTTGATGCCGAACAGCCCCACGAGGAAGGACAGCGGCAAAAAGACGGTCGCGACAAGCGTCAGGCGGCGGTTGGTCCGCTCCGACAGCGCGAGAGCGCGGCTGCGCAGTTCGTCCATCAGCACGACCGCGCTTTCCTTGCTGACATCGATATCGTCGAGGAACCGGCGCAGGAGGGCTATTGTCTCTGCAATCTCCCGGCGGTCGTGCGGCTCGAACCATTCGGGCGCGTCGCGGCTTATCGCTTCGAGCGCGACGTGCTGCGGCCCCATGTGACGCTGGAGCGCGAGGCAGTTGCGCCGGATTGAGGCGATCTTGGTGAGCAGGGCCGTGTTGTCTTCTACCGCGAAGTCGAGGTCCTCGAGCCGGTCGATCTCGTCGTTCATGTCAACGATCGCGTTGTTCATGCGCTGGACGAGGTGTTCGGTCAGCTGGGTTACGAGCGCCCCGGCGTCGACCGGGCCCTTTCCGGCATCGATATCCGCCAAGGTATCCCGCGGGGTCTGGAGCGGCAGGCGACGCAGACTGATCAGCCGCTTCCCGTCGCTCCACAGCTGCATCGAGACCATGTCCTCGGGCAGCGCACCGGGGTTGAAATTGATGCCTCGAAGAGTGGCCGCAAGCGTTTCCCCGTCGCGAAACGCGCGCGGCCGGGTGGCGTCCCCGGTCAGCAGTTCGGCAGTCGGTTCGGGTATTCCGAGTTCGCTTTGAAGCCAGTCGGCCATGCCTTCCGCGCGCCGGTCGAGATGCAGCCACAGCACCTCGCCCGGCAGGTTCGGCTGCCAGCCTTGCGCCTGCTCCCAGGTGATCGGGTGCCCCCCGCCCTGCCCGTCGAGGACGCGTCCGAACAGGAGCGGTCCGCCTGCAGAGATGTCGTCGGTGGGGTCGCGTGACGGCGTCATGGGCACTCCATGCCGCATCCCGAACGCGCTGTCATTGCCCCTTCGTGCGCCGCCGCCTATATCGCCGGCCATGTCCTCGATCCGACCCTGGCGCGACATCGCGCGCCGTCAATCCCGCCAGATCATGGTCGGCAACGTGCCCGTTGGCGGCGACGCGCCGATCAGCGTCCAGACGATGACCAACACCCCGACAGAGGACGTGCGCGCGACGATCGACCAGATCCGCCGCTGCGAGGATGCGGGCGTCGACATCATCCGGGTGTCCTGCCCCACCGAGGAAGCGACCCGGCACTTCGACCAGATCACCCGCGCCGCCAAAGTGCCGGTCGTCGCCGACATCCATTTCCACTACAAGCGGGCGCTGGAAGCCGCCGACAAGGGCGCGGCGTGTCTGCGAATCAACCCAGGCAACATCGGCTCGTCCGAGCGCGTTGCCGAAGTCGTCCGCGCCGCGAAAGCGAACGGCTGCGCGATCCGCATCGGCGTCAACGCCGGCTCGCTCGAGAAGGACCTGCTCGAAAAATACGGCGAGCCCTGCCCCGAGGCGCTCGTCGAAAGCGCGCTCGACCACATCAAGCTGCTGCAGGACCACGACTTCCACGAATTCAAGGTGGCGGTAAAGGCGAGCGACGTATTCCTCGCTGTCGCCGCCTACATGGGCCTGGCCGAAGCGGTCGATTGTCCGCTCCACCTCGGCATCACCGAGGCCGGCGGACTGATCGGCGGCACGGTCAAGAGCAGCATCGGCATCGGCAACCTGCTGTGGGCGGGCATCGGCGACACGATACGCGTCTCGCTCAGCGCCGAGCCCGAACAGGAAGTGAAGGTCGGCTTCGAAATCCTCAAGAGCCTTGGCCTGCGCACCCGGGGCGTCCGCATCGTTTCGTGCCCGTCATGCAG
Organism: Tsuneonella dongtanensis; assembly: GCF_001698205.1. Classification (NCBI taxonomy): domain Bacteria; kingdom Pseudomonadati; phylum Pseudomonadota; class Alphaproteobacteria; order Sphingomonadales; family Erythrobacteraceae; genus Tsuneonella; species Tsuneonella dongtanensis. The sequence continues at coordinate 1,216,298 of NZ_CP016591.1, read as the reverse complement.
CCGCCAGGGTTTCGACGTGATCCGCACGGTGGAGGCGCTAGAGAAGCGGCTCGAACACATCAAGACGCCGATGAGCCTGTCGGTCCTCGGCTGCGTGGTCAATGGCCCGGGCGAAGCGCGCGAAACCGACATCGGCATAACCGGCGGCGGCGCGGGCAAGCACATGGTCTATCTGTCCGGGGTGACCGATCACCACGTGCAATCCGACGACATGCTCGACCACATCGTCAGCCTCGTCGAGGCCAAGGCGGCCGAGATCGAGGCGGGTATGAGCGACGCCGGTCGAGCAAACGAGGTCGTCGAGGCGGCGGAATAACGATGGGCCTGACGATCCGGTCGGCCACCCGTGCCGATCTGCCGCTGATCGCCTCGTTCATCCGGGATTTGGCAGAATACGAGCGGCTGGCACACGAAGTTCGCTTCGATGAAGGCGAACTGGCGACGACGCTTTTCGGCGAACGTCCCTATGCGGAAGTCCTGATCGGCGAAATTGCGAGAGAAGCGCAGGGTTTCGCGTTGTTCTTTCACAATTTCTCGACTTTCGAGGGCAAGCCGGGGATTTGGCTCGAAGACCTCTTCGTGCGGCCCGACGCGCGCGGTGCGGGCCTTGGCAAGGCGCTGCTGGCGGAACTCGCCCGGCTGGCAAAGGAACGAGACTGCGCACGTCTCGAGTGGTCGGTACTCGACTGGAACACGCCGTCGATCGCGTTCTATCGCGATCTCGGGGCGCGCTCGATGGACGACTGGACGACGATGCGCGTCGACGGCGCAGCATTGTCGGCATTGGCGAATTTGCACGCATGACGAGGTCCCTCGCCCTCGCGGTGCTTCTTGCACTGGGTGCCTGCAGCACGACGGGCGGCACGCATCCAGAGGCATCGCTGTTCGATCCAGCTATCGATGCATCGCAGTCGTTCGCCGCTGCCCGCGAGCGATCGGCGGTATCGGGCAAGCCCCTGCTCGCCGTGCTCGGCGCGAACTGGTGCCACGACAGTCGGGCACTCGCAGGATGGCTGGAAACGCCGCGATTCCGGCAGCTTGTGGCCGACAGCTTCGAACTGATCTTCATCGACGTCGGCCATCCGCAGACCGGTGACGGACGGAATCTCGAGATCGCCAGAGGCTTCGGCATCGACGGGTTGGCCTCGACCCCGGCGCTGCTGATCGTCGCGCCGGACGGCACGCTCCTCAATCCCGACAGCGCGACTAGGTGGGGGAACGCAGGCAGCCGTAGCGAAGACGCGATCTTCGCCGAGCTGGCACGCCATGCCCGTTCACCGCTTGGATAGGCCGATGTGTGCTATAAGGACCTCATGAAACGGCGCGAACTCCTTGCGGGTACGATCGCAGCCGCCGCCGCGCTGGCGGCCCCCGTCGCGCGCGCCCAGGTACCGGCCGTTCCGATCTCGCTCGGCATGCGCGACCGTCGGCTGTTCGCCATCGCGCAGGAGCAGCTGGCGAAGCATGGTGCCGGTTTGTGGCATCGCGATATCGTCGGCGTGGTCGACTACGGCCTGCATTCGAGCCTGCCGCGCCTTCACATGGTCAACTTCGATACCGGCACGGTCGACAGTTACCGCTGCTCGCACGGCATGGGTTCGGACCCCGAGCACGACGGCTGGCTCAACTGGTTCTCCAACGTCCCCGAATCGTGGTGCAGCAGCAATGGCGCCTACATGACCTTCGGCTGGTACACGGGCAAGTTCGGCACTTCGGTCAGGCTGGAAGGGCTCGACCGGAGCAACTCCAACGCGCTCGACCGCGCGATCGTCATGCACCGCGCCGCCTACGCAGAGCCGTCGCATGTCGAACGCTATGGCCGAATGGGCCGCTCGAACGGCTGCTTTGCGATGAGCGACGCCGATTTCAAGGTGGCCCTGCTCCGCCTCGCCGGCGGACGCCTGCTGTTCTGCGACAAGCTCGGCATTGGGCCTGCGGGCGAAACTGTGACACAGCCCCCGAAGGACCTCCAGCTTATCGTGCCCGAGGGCGCGCCGCAGCCGCCTCTGGTTCCGGGAGCGTTCTGAGCCGCACTCAGGTCGTCTGCAGGTCGTCCACGATCTCGACGGCTTCTTCGCTCGTCGCGCGAGCACGATTCGCCTGCCGCGGTGCATCGAAGCTCGCCAGAACGGGCGCGTCGCGGCCGTAGATGTCCTTGAATTCGCGCAGTTTGCCCTCGATGTCGCGGCCCATCGTGAAATAGGTGATGTAGACCGGCATCGACTTCTGGATCGGCACACGGGTGTACTTGCCGCTGGTGCTGATCGCGACGGCTTCGTCGGCGGCCGCCTTGCGCGCTTCGGGCGTCGTGGCGAGGTTGCCCAGGATCGCCAGCGTTATCGCCAGCTCCTGCGCGCGTTCGGTCCGCACGCAGCCGTGGCTGAGCGCCCGGTTCTCCTGGTTGAACAGGTTGCGGTTGGGCGTGTCGTGGAGGAAGATCGCGTGCGGATTGGGCATATCGAGCTTCATCAGGCCGAGCGAATTGTTCGCGCCCGGCTGCTGGACCACGGTGACGAACCCTGTCTCCTTGTCCTTCCATCCGCGGTATCCGGCGGCCTTGGCCCAGCCCGGATTGCCGAGCACTTTCGCGCCAAGTCCTTCGCCCTTCACGATCGACTGCGGCACGGTCCAGGTCGGGTTGAAGATAACCCCTTCGACGGTCTCGGCGAGCTGCGGGGTCGCGGTCCGACCCGGCTTGCCGACGATCGTGCGATAGGTGCTGATGATCTTGTGGTTGACCGTCAGGCGCAGCTGATACTCGGGAACGTTGGTCAACAGGAACTGCGGGCCGAGGTCACGGGCCAGCCAGCGCCAGCGGTCCATGTTCGCACGGATCAGCTTGCGCTTGGCGGGGTCGGTCGTGTTGGCGAGCTCCGCCTTGAGGTGGCCGTAGTCCGGGTGCTCCGGATTGAGCGCCATGAGGCTGGCGGCAATCGAACGATTGGCCAGCGCCTGGGCCATCACTTCGCCGGTGCGATAGCGATCGGGGTCGGGATCGACGACGAACCACTGCTTGCGCGCCTCCATCGGCGTGCGTCCGTCGCGCAGGTCCTCGACCAGCCACGCAAAGCTCCGGCTGGCGGCCTCGTTCAGGGCCTGTCCCGGGCCTGCGGCGATGGCGGCGGCGAGCTGGTCGGGCTGGTAATCCTTGGGATCGAGCCCTTCGCTGCCGATCGAGGCGATTACGCCCACCAGCGCGCGCGCATCGGCGACAGTCCACACCTGGACTTCGGGAGCAACCGGCTGGACGGTGGCGGCCATTTCCGCGCGCTTGCCCATCGCGTCGATCGATGCGGTGACATCGTCGGGGCTCATGACCTTCTGCGGAGCGACGATCGGCGGTTCGGGGGGCAGGAGATTTTCCGGGCCCCTGGCCTGCGCCCATGCGCTTGCCGGCAACGCCGCCAGGGCCGCGCCGATCAGCCAGAACCGCTTGCTTCCCTCGATCACCGCCAGAATTCCTCGTCTTTCCCGGCGCCGCCCACCGCGGCGCCCTCCACTCGCAAAAGGTCTATAGCCCCTGTGCCCCGCGTCCTTCAACGCGCGCGGCTGAAGCTCGGCTGAATCCCGCTTGACCGGTGGCGCGAATGTCACGAACGGCGCGCAGGCCATGCCGCGCAGCGATCATCCCGTCCTACCCCTGCTTGCCGCGGTGCTGGCGATCGGGCTGCTGAGCTGGATGGACGCATTCATGAAGAACGCTTCGCTGGCGGTCGGGGCCTACAGCGCGCTGCTGCTGCGCGCGCCACTCGGATTCGCGGTGGCGTTTCCGGCGTGGCGCCTATCCGGCGGGAAATGGCCCGCGCGGCCCGCATTGCGCATCCACCTGGTCCGCGGCGTGGTCGTCGCCGTGATGGGGTTCCTATTCTTCTACGGCCTCACATTCCTGCCGCTGGCACAGGCGATCGCGATCAGCTTCGTGGCGCCGCTCATCGCGCTGTTCCTCGCCGCGGTGCTGCTCGGCGAGAAGATCGGGCGCCGCGTGATCATCGGAGCGCTTCTCGGGCTCGTCGGCGTTCTCGTTATCCTCGCGGGCAAGATCCTGCGCGAAACGATGACCGGCAATGCCCCGCTCGGCATCGCTGCGGTCCTCGGATCGGCGCTGCTCTATGCGTGGAACCTCGTCCTGCAGCGCCAGCAGGCACTCGTTGCCAAACCGCTCGAAGTGGTGACCTTCCAGAGCGCGATCTCGTTTCTGGTGCTGATCTGGTTCGCGCCGTTCTTCCTCGTCTGGCCCGATGCCGGCGCCTGGCGCGATATTGGCATAAGCACCCTGCTTTCCTATTCGGGCGCGATGCTGCTGACCTGGGCCTACGCCCGGGCGGAGACCCAGCGCCTCGCTCCGCTCGAGTACACCGGCTTCCTTTGGGCCGTGCTCTTCGGCTGGCTGTTCTTCGGTGAGGCGGTCTCGATCTCGACCACCGCGGGCGCCATGCTCATTGTCGCCGGTTGCTGGATCGCCACGCGCGGCAAGCCCCCGGAACCCGAGCAGACCGCGCTCTGACCCTACCCCTCCCCTTGACCTCGCCCGACGGTGCGCGCAGGAGCGCGGGCAATATTTCCGCTCACTCAAGCCAAGGATCGACGCACGCATGACCCAGGTCGGCAAGGACTCGCTCGGAACCCGCAGCAATCTGAACGTGGGAGGGCAGGACTACGCTTACTACTCGCTGAAAAAGGCATCGGAGACGATCGGCGACGTCAGCCGCCTGCCCTTCAGCATGAAGGTCCTGCTCGAGAACCTGCTGCGGTTCGAGGATGCGGGCTTCACCGTCTCGGTCGGCCACATTCAGGCGCTCGCCGATTGGCAGAAGAACCCCGTAACCGGCTCGGAGATCCAGTACCGGCCGGCACGCGTGCTGCTGCAGGACTTCACCGGAGTGCCCTGCGTCGTCGACCTGGCCGCGATGCGCGACGCGATCTCGAAGCTTGGCGGCGACACCAGCAAGATCAACCCGCTGGTCCCGGTCAACCTGGTGATCGACCACTCGGTCATGGTCGATGAATTCGGCCACCCCAAGGCGTTCGAGGAGAACGTCGAAATCGAATACCAGCGCAACATGGAGCGCTACGACTTTCTCAAGTGGGGGTCGAAATCGCTCAACAACTTCTATGCCGTGCCGCCGGGCACCGGCATCTGCCACCAGGTGAACCTGGAAAACATCGCGCAGGCCGTCTGGACCAGCAAGGATCAGGCCGGGGCGACCGTCGCCTATCCCGACACCTGCGTCGGCACCGACAGCCACACCACGATGATCAACGGTCTCGGCGTGCTGGGCTGGGGCGTGGGCGGGATCGAGGCGGAGGCGGCGATGCTCGGCCAGCCGGTCTCGATGCTGATCCCCGAGGTTGTCGGCTTCAAGCTGACCGGGAAGCTCAAGGAAGGCGTGACCGCGACCGACCTTGTGCTGACTTGCACCAACATGCTGCGCAAGCACGGCGTGGTCGGACGCTTCGTCGAATACTACGGCCCCGGCCTCGCCTCGCTCAGCCTCGCTGACCGCGCGACGCTGGCCAACATGGCGCCCGAATACGGCGCGACCTGCGGCTTCTTCGGGATCGACGACAAGACGCTCGACTACCTGCGACTGACCGGCCGGGAAGAGCAGCAGATCGCGCTGGTCGAGGCCTATGCCAAGGAACAGGGCCTGTGGATCGATCCTTCGGCCGCCGACCCGGTGTTCTCTTCGACCCTCGAGCTCGACATGGGCAGCGTGGTCCCCTCGCTCGCCGGGCCCAAGCGCCCGCAGGACCGTGTCGACCTGACCGAAGTGGACGACGTCTTCGCCCAGGACATGGCGGAAACCTACAAGAAGAGCGTCACGCGCGTGCCGGTCGAAGGCAAGGACTTCGACGTGGGCGACGGCGACGTGATGATCGCCGCGATCACCAGCTGCACGAACACCTCGAACCCGGGCGTGCTCGTCGCCGCCGGCCTCGTTGCGAAGAAGGCCGACGAGTTCGGCCTCAAGCCCAAGCCGTGGGTCAAGACGTCGCTTGCGCCAGGGTCGCAGGTGGTCACCGACTACCTGGTGAAGGCCGGCCTTCAGAAGCACCTCGACAACATCGGCTTCAACCTCGTCGGCTACGGCTGCACGACCTGCATCGGCAATTCCGGTCCGCTGGCCGAGCCGATCAGCAAGGCGATCAACGACAACGGCCTCGTCGCCAGCGCGGTGATCAGCGGCAACCGCAACTTCGAGGGCCGCGTTTCGCCGGACGTGCGGGCCAACTTCCTCGCCAGCCCGCCGCTCGTGGTTGCCTATGCCCTCAAGGGGACGGTGATCGAGGACTTCACGACCACCCCGATCGGCCAGTCGAGGGACGGTGTGGACGTCTATCTCAAGGATATCTGGCCCTCGAACGAGGAAGTGGCCGAGACAATGCTCGCCAACGTCGATCGGGAAATGTTCCAGACCCGCTACGCCGACGTCTACAAGGGCGATGCGCACTGGCAGGCGATCGACGTGACGGGCAGCGAAACCTACAAGTGGCGCGCCGGATCGACCTACATCGCCAATCCGCCCTACTTCGACGGCATGACGATGACCCCGGCGCCGGTGACCGACATCGTCGACGCCAAGCCGCTGCTGGTGCTGGGCGATTCGATCACCACCGACCACATCAGCCCGGCCGGCTCGATCAAGGCCGATAGCCCCGCGGGCCAGTGGCTGATGGAGCACCAGGTCGCGAAGGCCGACTTCAACTCGTACGGCGCGCGCCGCGGTCACCATGAAGTGATGATGCGCGGCACTTTCGCCAACATCCGCATTAAGAACGAGATGGTCCCCGGCACCGAGGGCGGCTTCTCGAGCTACAAGGGCGAGACAATGCCGGTCTACGACGCGGCGATGAAGCACAAGGCCGACGGCACGCCGCTGGTCGTCATCGCAGGCAAGGAATATGGCACCGGCTCGTCACGCGACTGGGCGGCCAAGGGCACCAACCTTCTCGGCGTGCGCGCGGTGATCGTCGAGAGCTTCGAGCGGATCCACCGCTCGAACCTCGTCGGGATGGGCGTTCTCCCACTGCAGTTCAAGGACGGCGAGAGCCGGACCTCGCTCGGCCTCACCGGCGACGACAGCTTCACGATCCGCGGGCTCGCGGACATCCAGCCCGGCCAGGACGTCGAAGTCGAGGTGACCAAGGCCGACGGGAGCACGACCAGCTTCACCGCGCTGTGCCGGATCGATACCGCGAACGAGCTCGAATACTACTTCAACGGCGGCATCCTGCACTACGTCCTGCGCAAGCTGGCGTCGTGACGGTGCGGACGCGGTTATCTGTTGCCGCCGCCGCACTCGCGCTGGCGGTGACCGGATGCTCGACATCCGAGGCGAACACCGCCGCCGCAGACGTCGCATCGGTATCCGAGGGAATCGCGTCGCTTGACGCACGGCAGCTTGGCGCGCTGGTCGATGCCGGAAAGGTCGTGCTGGTCGACGTCCGCACGCCCGAGGAGTTTGCCGAAGGCCATATCGCGGGCGCAGTGAACATGCCGCTTGACCAGTTCGAACCGGGCGCGGTCCCGCAAGTCGCGGACAAGCAGACCGTCCTCTATTGCCGCTCGGGCAAAAGATCGCTGACAGCGGCGGAGATGCTCGAAGATGCGACCGGCAGCGCGGTCCACCTCGCCGGCGGCATTCTCGCCTGGCAGGAGAGCGGGCGGTCGGTCACCGCCTTGCAGTGACTTCCGCCGACGGAGAGTTAAGCGTTATTTGACTGGCTGAAGGTACAGTGGACGGCATGAACGCCGTCTCCTCCGACATCGATCCCGCCGCGATCGAGGAAAGCCGACGCCAGCGCGCCCTTATCGGGCAATGGGTGCGTGCCCGTCTGCAGGCCCATCCAGCCGTAGAACAGCTGGTTTCCGACGGCGGCGAACTGTACCGGGTGCCGAAGTTCCTCGGCCGGACCGATTGCCGAGAGATCGTTCGCGTGATCAATTCCCGCGCGGTCCCTTCGACAGTCCTGGGTGACGGCGTCCATAGGGAGATTCGGTCCAGCTCTACGCACCATTTCGACCGTGAGGACCCGCTGAACTGCAGCCTTGAGGATTACGTCGACGAATTGCTCGGCATCAGCAAGGTCTTCTCGGAACCGATGCAGGGTCAGCGATATCACGTCGGTCAGCAGTACCGCCATCATCACGACTTCTTCCACGGCGCCGACCGGATCACATCCGATGAATCGGCGCGTGGCGGGCAGCGGACGTGGACCGCGATGATCTATCTCAATGAGCCGCGCGAGGGCGGGGAAACCGAGTTTCCCAAGTTCGACCTGCGGCTCGCGCCCGAAGCGGGTACGCTCGTCATCTGGAACAACATGCGGCCTGACGGGTCGCCCAATTCGAACACGCTGCACGCAGCGCTGGCTGTGAAGCGCGGTATCAAACACGTCATCACGAAATGGTACAGGCAAGGACCGTACCGGCTCCTCGCCTAGCGCCGATGCGAAAAGGGGCGACCTCCGCGTAGGAGGCCGCCCCTTCGCATGGCGGTCCTGCTTCGAGGCTCAGCCCGCCTGCTTGGCCTTTTTCTTGCGCCGCACGAGTGCTGCTGCTGCGGCTGCACCGAACAGTATCGTCATCGGCGGCGCGGGAACGGGCGTGCCGCTTGAAGAGCCATGCCAGCCGCTCGACGATCCCGACGACGACCCGCTCGAGGACGAGCTGGAGCTCGACGATGAGGAGCTCGACGACGAGGACGAGCCGCTGGTCGAGGTGGTCATGTTGCCCGAGCTTGAACCGCTCGTCGACATGCCGCTGCTGCTGCTCGATCCGCTGCTGCTGCCCGACGAGCTGCCGCTCGACCCGTTCGATCCGCCCCACCCGGACGAGCCGCGGCTCGAGGAGCCATGGCCTGACGATCCATAGCTGGACGATGCGTGGCCACCGGACGAGCCATATCCGGGCTTGCCCGAAGTGCCGCCCGAGCTGGAGCTGCTGCTGCTCGAGGAAGAGGAAGACGACGAAGAGCTGGAAGACGATGACGAGGACGACGAACTGACGTTGCCCGAGGTCGAGGTCGACGTACTCGAATAGTTGCCCGACGAGCTGGAGACGTTGCCCGATGACGAGGAGACGTTGCCCGACGATGTCGACGAGGAACTCGAGACATTGCCCGAACTCGATGACACGTTTCCTGAGCTCGAGCTCACATTCCCCGAGCTCGACGACACATTGCCCGACGTGGAGCTGACATTGCCCGAGCTCGACGTGCTGGACTGGCTCTGGTTCTGGTTCGACGAGTTGTTCGAACTGTTGTTGTTGTTGTTGTTATTGTTGATGACAATGCTGATGCCGCTCGACGAGCCGCTGCTCGACGGAGGCGGCGGTGAGGGATCGCCGCTGCTCGAAGGCGGCGCACCCGGAGGGAAATCTCCGCTGCTCGAGGGCGGAGGTGGCGACGGGAAATCGCCGCTGCTGCTGCCCGAGGTGGAGGTAGAAGTCGTCGAGGTCACGGTCACGCTGCCGCCGCTCGAACCGCCCCCGCCGAAGAACCCGCCGAAGAACCCGCCGCCAAAGCCGCCGCCGAAGCCGCCGCTGCCGCCGATCACGGTCACGCCGCCGCTGCTGCCGCCGCCGACCGGGGCCGGGGGCGGAAGAGCGATCGGGGCCATCGCATAGGCGTAGGTAGGCGGGCAATTCGGGTCGATCGCGCCGTGGGCTCCATGGGCCGGACCGTGCGCCATGCCCGACGTGGCACCGTAGGCACCGATCGCCGCAGGACCCGCAGGCACGCACTCGATCTCGCGCTTCACGATGGTGCGCTTACGCTTGACGGGCCGGGGCTCATGGCGGTGCGTCACCGTACGTTGCTTGACGTACTTGACCGGCTGCGCCTTCACCGACTTGACCGACTTGACCTGCTTCGGGCCCGCGGCCTGCGTCTCGGCGACATGGGCAGCGCCGCCCACGAGCAGCGCGGTTCCGGCAGCGGTTGCAGACAGTTTCGCCAGGGCCATCTTGACCGACATGGGCAGTACCTTCGTTTCCTGCGGGGACTCCCTGCCGGCGGCTCCGGCGGAATTAGGCCCCTGTCGCATCAGGAAACGGCAGCCACTCCTTACCGACAATTGAATTAACCAAGAAAAACTCGGCCGAACTCCTCTTTTCGAGACCCACCGGGGTTCGCGGGCCGGGTCTGTCCCAATCCGGAACCGGTTTTCTAACGCCGGTTAACCGTTCGGCCGCAGAACGCGGAGGAACAGGGTCAATTTGGCGTTAACCGCGAATCACTTGTCGCCGAGGTCGAACAGGCCTGTCTGCGAGCCTGCGGGCGGCTGCATTTCGAGATGCTGCCAGCCCGCATCATTGAGGCAGCGCCCGCGGGCAGTGCGGGCGACGAGGCCGAGCTGGATCAGGTACGGCTCGATCACTTCCTCGATCGTGTCGCGCGGCTCGGAAAGCCCTGCGGCCAGCGTCTCGACCCCCACCGGCCCGCCCTTGTAGGTGCCCGCGATCATGCGGAGGTAACGCCGGTCCATCGCGTCGAGGCCGAGGTTGTCGATCTCCAGCCGGGTGAGCGCGGCATCGGCCACCCCCGCAGTCACCGCAACGTCGCCCTGCACGTGCGCGAAGTCGCGCACCCGGCGCAGAAGCCGGCCTGCCACGCGCGGTGTGCCGCGGCTGCGGCGGGCGATCTCGCGCGCACCGCCCGGACCGAGCGGAAGGCCAAGCAGTCCCGCCCCGCGCGTCACCACCCGTTCGAGCTCCTCGACGGTGTAGAAATTGAGCCGCACCGGGATGCCGAACCGGTCGCGCAGCGGCGTGGTCAACAGTCCCTGCCGGGTCGTCGCGCCGATCAGCGTGAACGGCGGCAGGTCGATCCGCACCGAGCGCGCGGACGGCCCCTCGCCGATGATCAGGTCGAGCGCGCGATCCTCCATCGCGGGATAGAGCACCTCCTCGACCACCGGATTGAGCCGGTGGATCTCGTCGATGAAGAGGACATCGTTCGCTTCCAGGTTGGTGAGCAACGCGGCCAGATCGCCCGCCTTGGCGATCACCGGGCCAGATGTTGCGCGGAACCCCACCCCGAGTTCCTTCGCCACGATCTGCGCGAGCGTCGTCTTGCCGAGACCCGGCGGACCGAAGAACAGCACGTGGTCCATCGCCTCGCCGCGCGCCTTGGCCGCATCGACGAACACGCGCAGGTTCTCCCGCGCCGCCTCCTGCCCGACGAACTCGCCGAGCGACTTCGGCCGCAGCGCGGCGTCCGGGTCCTCCGGCTGGCGCTGGGGGGTATGGAGAGGAACGGGTTCCGTCACCCTCGCTTGCCCCACATGGCGTCGATCCCGAACTTGCCCGATCCGGCCGCAGCGAAATGGAGGCCCAGGAACACCAGCACGATCGCCGGCCACCAGCCGCGGAACGGCTCGCTCCAATGGACCATCGCGACCGCCACGACGAAGTTCGCCGCGATCAGCAGGCCGGCAACGCGCGTGAACAGGCCCAGGATCAACAGTATCCCGCAACCGAACTGGATCGCCACCGAGAGCGGGGCCATAAGCTGCGGCGCGGGGAATCCGAACTGGTCGAGAAATTTCACGAACTCCGCCATCCGCACGGCGCTGGAGACATTGTCCCAGGTCTCGTGGACGAGGAAGGCGCCGGTCAGCGCGCGCAGACCGAACAGCGTAAGGTCGCTGAACCGGGAAAAACTGGCGAGTTTTACATTCATCCTGCGGCCCTTCTTAACGCAATCCTGATCAAGTCGCTTTCCGCTGCACATTCGCCCAGTTCGTCGATCGCGCGGGCGACGGCGGCGGCGGCGATCTGGGGCTTGAAGCCGAGGTTCTGAAGCGCGCTGACCGCGTCGGCGCTCGCCCCGCCTTTCGGCATCGGCATGGCGACACCAGCGCCCAAAGGCAACGCGCCGGCCTTGTCCTTCAGCTCGTTGACGATGCGGCCGGCCAGCTTCGGCCCGACGCCTTGCGCGCGGGCCACGCTGGCGGCGTCCTGCGCGGCGCAGGCGCGTTGCAGTTCTTCGGGGCTGAGCGCCGAGAGGATCGCCAGCGCGACCTTGCTGCCCACGCCCTGCACCTGCGTGAGCAGGCGGAACCAGTCGCGCTCCGTCCCGCTGGCGAAGCCGAGCAGGCGCATGTCGTTCTCGGACACCTGCAGGTCGGTGTAGACCGTGCACGCCTCGCCCGCTTCGCCAAGCGCGGCCAGCGTCTTCGACGAGCAGTGGACGAGGTAGCCGACGCCCGCGACGTCGATCACCGCCCAGTCGGTGCCGGTTTCGTCGAGGATACCCTTCAGCTTGGCAATCATGGCCGGTTCGTGCCCGAGCGAAGCGCGCTTGACCAGTCGGTGCGCGGCGTTCTCCGCAAGCGAAAGGCGACACGAAGTCTACACCTGAAACCGGCCACCCGATCACGTATCACGACTTCAACCCTGTCGACGTGGGACGAGAAGGAACAGGGCGCGAACATGGCCTTCCCGCCTGACACAAATGCAGCCTTGTAGGACAGCAAAATCTGCATCGCTCGACATG